>CBFDBY010000034.1:0-49095 GCA_965603165.1 uncultured Phycisphaerae bacterium | reverse complement strand
CTAGCGGGGGCCGCCGAGATGATTGCCGCCCGGCAAGTATCGAAGAAGACGCCCCGGACGTACGGCGATTACCGCCAGATGCTCAAGCAGGAGCATCTCGATATCGTGCACATTGCGGCGCCGGACCACTGGCACGCGCTGCCGATGATCGCGGCCTGCAAGGCCGGGGCGGATGTGTATGTCGAGAAGCCCGTCAGCGTGGATGTGGTCGAAGGGCAGGCCATGCTCGCAGCGGCCCGCAAATACAAACGCGTCGTCCAGGTGAACATGCAGCGTCGCAGCACGCCCCACCTGATTGAAGCTCGCGACAGGATCATTAAGGAGGGCAAGCTCGGCAAGATCGGCCATGTTGAGATCTGCTGTTATTATCATATGCGGGCCCGGGGTAATCCGCCGGATATCGCTCCGCCGGAGCACCTTGACTATGAGATGTGGACGGGGCCAGCCCCGATGCGGCCGTACTGCTCCATCAACCACCCGCGCGGCTGGCGCGCTTTCATGGAGTATGGCAACGGGATCATCGGCGATATGTGCGTGCACATGCTTGACATGGTCCGCTGGATGCTCGACCTGGGCTGGCCGCAGCGAGTCAGCTCCACCGGCGGCGTCTACGTACAGAAAGACAGCAAGGCCAACATCACCGACACCCAGACCGCCGCGTTCGACTTCGGGGACCTGTCCGTCGTATGGAACCATCGCACGTGGGGCAGCGCTCCGGATCCGGAGTTTCCCTGGGCCGCGTTCATCTACGGCGACAAAGGAACGCTCAAGGCGGACGTCCACAAGTACAAGTTCATCCCGCAGGGCAGGGGCGAGACCCTCGAAGGCAAGGCACTCTACGAGTACGACAAGTACCCGGAAGATGAGACGGAGAAAGACCTGGAGCGCCACGTGGCGGCCCCGATGCGTCGGCACTGGCGCAATTTTCTTGATATGGTGGATGCGCGTGGCCGTCCCGTCTCCGACATCGAGGAAGGCTACATCACGGCCTCGTCGTGTATCCTGGCCAACATGGCCTGCAAACTCGGGCGGACCCTCACCTGGGACCCTGATAAGGGCCAAGTCGTCGGCGACGACGAGGCGAACCGGCTTCTCGCCCGGCCGTATCGAACTCCGTGGGTCCATCCCGACCCGAAGAGCGTCTGAACGCTCTGGATCTCTCGATTCGAGTCGAGTGGGTTCTTGACGCGTGCATGACCGACGCCTATTGATGCGCGATCGTACCGTCCGATAAGGAAAGCCGACAGGATACTGATACTTTTTGACGCATGGGGGTAAGAAGGGGCTTCTCATTTTCTGTAGAATCGGCTAAGCTCGGCGCATGGCGTGTGTCGTTTCACGGACCGATGATTCCATCGTTCGTTTTTGAGTTGCCGTAATGCCTCTGCTGACGCTATGTTTTCAACTCCATCAGCCGTTTCGGCTCCACCCCGAGGGGACGCCGTTCTTCTGGGAGGAGAAGAACCGGGAGATCTTCACTCGGCGCGCCGAGCGGTGCTACCTCCCCACGACCCAGATGTTCTCGGACCTGGTGCGCGCCAGCTATGATTTCAAGCTTAGTCTCGCCATATCGGGAACGTTTCTGGAACAGGCCGAGTTGTATCAGCCCGAAGTGATCGCGGCGCTGCGCGGACTGCTTGACGTCGGCGGCAGTACACGGCAAGTCGAATTCGTCGAGCAGCCGTACTATCACTCATACGCCTCTTTCTTCGCCGATCCGCGCAAGACCGAGTTCAAGGAACAGGTCGCCCTCCATCGGCAGAAGATGAGCGAGATCTTTGGAGTCAAGCCGACCGCCTTCGCGAACACCGGCCTGGCCTATGACAACGAGATCGCGAACATCGTGGCGGATATGGGATTCAAGGCCATCGTTTGCGAGCCGGGCGAAAGAACGATCAACGTCAGGAGTCAAGCCCCGATCTCCGTGAATCAGGTACACCGGGCCATGGGAAGAAGGCGTCGGCCGCGGAAGCTCGCCGTTCTGCCTCGCAACGTCGATCTCAGTCACCGAGTGGCCGGTGGGGGCCGACCGTCCAGGCAGTGTGCGGAGTCGATCCACGGGGCCGGTGGGGAGGTCGTCGTGCTCGTCGGTGATTTCCCGCTCGTCGAAACGGGGACGCCGGCCTATGACGAAATGGTGGAGTTCTGGAGGGCGCTGCCCGACGAGATCAAGAAGGACGACGATATCGTGCCGGCGAATCCAACCGAAGTCGCCGAATGGTTTCAGATCACCGAATGCCCGATGGTGGATTGCCCCCGCCCTGCGGATTCATTCCCAACGGGGCTGTCGGAAGGGCTCGACAATCCGCCTTCCTGTGCGCAGCGGCTTCTGTTCAGACGGATTGAAGAACTGGAGAACGAGGCGAAGAACGCCGGCGGCGACTTGCTGCGCAGGTTCAGGCACCTGACCGCCTGCGATCATCTGCAATATCTCCGGGAACAATGCGACGGCTCGGACTTGGCTGGCGATCCGACCTGCCCGTACGACTCGGCGGCCACGGCCACGTACGCCCTGACATACGCCGCCGACGAGTTGTTCCACGCGGTCAAGAGCTTTAACATCCTCAAGAAGAGCGTCCGAACGCCCGTGATCATCGTGACGCCGGAGACCGGCCGGCTGCCATCGGAGGGAATGGGGCAGTTCGCCCGTTATGTCTCCGGCAAGAGCGGCGGCCTGGGCGAGGTCATCTCCGCACTGTGCAAGGGCCTCGCGCTGAGGAGCATCCCGGTTCATCTGATTACCCTGAACCTGAGCAGGAGGTTTCGTGAGGAGGCGGGGCTCAGCGAGGCGGAATGGACCCAGAAGCGGCACCACCTGAATCCGGAGAATGTCCACCTCGTTTCTTCGTCGATCTTCGAGGGCTACCGCAGCGCGTACGATGGTTCGCCGCCCGCCAATGCCGCCGAGTTCCAAAGGCAGATCGTCAATACGTATATCAAGGAGATCCGCAGTAAATACGAAGGACAGGCTATCCTGCACACCAACGACTGGATGGCCGGCGGTATCATCGTGGCCTATGCAAAGCTCAGGGACGTACCGGTTCTGCACACCGTGCATAACACACACACGGGGCATGTCCCCTTGAGTATGTTCTACGGCGTCAACCTTCAGGCGCTCTGGGACAAGCTGTACATCTCTCCCGATCGCCTGGAGAAATCCCTGGATTGTCAGGCGACGGCGATCAAGAATGCCACGAAGATCAGCTACGTCGGAGAGAAGTTCCTCAAAGAGATCGTGGGCGACTACTTCCTCGAAAAGCCGGTCATCCCGTGGAGCGTTCGGGCGGAAACGAAAGTCAAGTACTCCAGCCATGATACGCTCGTGATCCCCAACGGCATCTCTCCCGACGTGTACCCGGAGAACCAACAGGAGGACCCGCAGGTCGATAAGCCGGGCCTGGCCAAACGCTACGGCCCCTACGACAGCCTCATCATGGCCAAGCGAGCCAACTTGGTCAAATTTCAGAAGAAGGTGGGCCTCCAGGTTAATCCCGACGCGATCCTGCTGTACTGGCCCTCGCGGCTCGATACGGTTCAGAAGGGCATCGAGCTTCTCGAGGACATCGCCCAGAAGTTCGTGGACGCCCACCCCGGCGTGCAGATCGCCGTGGTCGGCGACCCGGTCGGTGGAGAATACACCCACGCCGAGATCATGGGCCGCATCGCTTGTGCCTCTCGGGGGAGAATCTGCTACCATCGGTTCAACCAGGATGTGAGCACGCTCGGCTACGCCGCCGCCAGCGACGTCTTCGGCGCGTCTCTCTACGAACCCTTCGGGCAGATCGATGTCGTCGGCAACATCTACGGAGCGACGGCCACGAACCGCGACACCGGCGGCTACAGCGATAAGATCGTCCCACTCAGCCTCCGGGCCTGGGGAGCGCCGATCAACAGCGGCAACGGCGTGCTCTTCCGCGATTACGATGCGGCGGGGCTCTGGTGGGGACTGAGCACCGCCGTCCAGAATCACAGGTACTTCCGCGAGCACCCGAGGGAGTGGGAAAAACAGATGTGCAGGATCATGAAACAGGCGCGCAGCACCTGGAGCCTCGACAACATGGTCGCCAAGTACATCATTGCCTACGAGCAGCTCAACGGCGGAAAGCCGCTGGCGTGAGGGGTCATCAAACGAGATTGAGGCGGATTCGCTTCTGCCATTCCTGTGAGTGGTGGGAAAGCTCCCCATTCGAGACGTTTGACCCGCACTGTGAGCCATCCAGCCGGAGAAGTGCGCAGGTGGATCGCAGATTGAGAATCGGCGCGTAATCATCGGTCGATTCCCGTTTGCCTTCTCGATGGCTCACCCCTACAATGGAACTATGGATTCCTGAGGCTACAGTGCCCTGTGTGATGGAGAAGAAGTCATGGTCGATGATTCATTGAGGCGGACGCCGAACCTTCCAGCCCCGCCCGATGAGCCCGGCCAGTTCATCCTATACCAGACTGAGGATGGCCGGACTCGAGTAGAGGTCCGCATCTTCCGCGAGACCGTTTGGCTGTCGCTAAACCAGATGGCCGACCTGTTCCAACGCGACAAGTCCGTCATTTCGCGCCACATAGCGAACGTGTTCGAGGAGGGCGAACTTGACCGTGCGGCAACCGTTGCAGAATTTGCAGTGGTTCAAACCGAGGGGCCTCGCCAAGTCGAGCGACGGATTGAGCACTATAACCTCGACGTCATTATCTCGGTCGGCTACCGCGTCAAGAGCCATCGGGGCACGCAGTTCCGCATTTGGGCCACCCAGCGGCTTCGCGAGTATCTGGGAGAACGGTACCCGTCACCTATACACTCGGTAGTCTATGATTCGAGATCCAGGACATGAAAAGGAAATGGCACCAATATGTGGGAATCAGATCTGCACTTATCGTTACTGTCGGTGTAATAATTGTCGCAGGCATGAACATAGTGCATGACCGCTCGAAACTCAAGCGAGAAAACAGGAGGCATATTACAGACATAGCAGCCAAGGACAGCCTCATTGCTGATCTGAATCAACAACTGTCGCGGAAGGCCTCCGAGCTTCAGCGACTCGAGACCCAGTTGACACCATTCAGAACAATCGCACTGGAAGAATACACGGGTTCGGAACAAGAGGCATTGAAGAAGCTCGCCGACCGAATTCAGGAACTGGAGAATCCTCTTAAGAGACTGATAGCGTCCGCCACCTCCCACGTCGAAGTCACGATAAGGTCGGATGAGCAGGTCTCGACGGTCTATGTAGCCGCAGGTGGTTACCTTGCCTTTGTGAAAGATCGCCAGACTTTGCTCGTAACCGCCGACACGCAGTCAAAGGCTCGCCAAACGGGCAGAGGAGAGGTCGTCTATTCAGGGGATTTTTCCATCGCACCCAGTCCATCGATTGTGGGTGCGCCGGTCGAAGCACTCCAAACATCCGACTTGATCCAAATCGCATTTCGCAAGATCCCAGCGAATAGCCAGGTCTTACGGGGTAAAGCATCCGTTGTCATAAATGGCGATACTCGATTCGAGTTTGAAATACCGCCCCAGCAGATGCAGAACGATATGATTCTTATTCGTGACATGACACATGGGGGGAGTTGGGGCAGCGTTCCTACTGAGACCCAGCCATGATCAAGCAGGATGGTGTGCACGGCACACCCTACCGGCTGTCGCCGCATCCGTGCGAATCCGCGAGGTCCGTGTCCTAGAGCCTTCTCTTTGCGCCCCTGGCGCTCCGTGATGAGGAGGCACGGTTGCGGAAATAAAGACGGACGGTATCATGGGGGGCGGCTCTTGGATAGGCAATAGATTTAGTGAGTGAGGTATTTCATGGGACATGTGAAGCAGGTGCTTGTTGGGGCGTTCGTGATCGGCTTGGTTTGGGGGACAGTGGGGGTCGGTCAGCAATCGCTGGAGCGAGATTATAACGTCAAGCCGGTTCCTTTCAACCAGGTGCACGTTCGGGATGGGTTCTGGACGCCGCGGCTGGAGACCAGCCGAAAGGTGACGATTCCCTACTGCTTCGAGAAGTGCGAGGAGACGAACCGAATCAGGAATTACGAGAAGGCCGCCGGTCTGAAGCAAGGCAAGCACGAGGGGATCTACTTCAACGACTCCGACGTTTACAAGGTCATGGAAGGGGCGGCGTATTCCCTCCAGGTCCATCCGGAAACCATGATGCGGCTGTACCTCGAAAAGCTCATCGCCGTCATGGCCGGCGCGCAGTGGGAGGATGGATATCTGTACACGTTCTACTCCATTCCCGAGAGGCAGCCGCAGATGCGCTGGACGGACATCGCCGGCAAGCACGAGCAATACTGCGTCGGACACATGTACGAGGCGGCCGTCGCCCATTACCAGGTCACGGGCGAGAAGGCCTTTCTCGATGTCGCCACGCGAAATGCCGACCTGATCTGCAGCACCTTCGGTCCGGGCAGACGGACCGACCCGCCCGGCCATCAGGAGATTGAGATCGGTCTGTGCAAGCTCTATCGCGCGACCGGCGACGGTAAGTACCTGGACCAGGCGAAGTTCTTCCTGGACCAGCGGGGCCGCCTGGGCAATCGCGGCTCCGACGGCAAGGGCGGCCTCTATGGCTGGTACTCGCAAGACCATAAGCCGGTGGTCGAGCAGACCGAGGCGCTCGGACATTCCGTGCGGGCCGCCTACCTGTACACGGGCATGGCCGACGTCGCCGCTCTGACCGGCAGCATGGAATACATCAAAGCCATCGACGCGATCTGGACGGACGTCATCGGCCGCAAGCTCTATGTCACCGGCGGCATCGGCGCCGCCGGCGGGCACGAAGGCTTCGGAGGGCCCTACGAGCTGCCCAACCTGACGGCCTACTGCGAGACCTGCGCCTCCATCGCCAACATCTACTGGAACCATCGCATGTTCCTGATGCACAACGATGCCAAGTACATCGATGTCCTGGAGAGGACGCTCTACAACGCCGCGTTGTCCGGCGTCTCCATGAACGGCGACCGTTTCTTCTATCCCAACCCCCTCGAATCCGCCAGCGGACACGAGCGAAGCCCGTGGTTTGGATGCGCGTGCTGCCCGTCCAATGTCGCGCGGTTCATCCCCTCCGTCCCCGGCTACACGTACGCTCACAAAGGCAACGACGTGTATGTGAACCTCTTCATCGGCGGCGATACCGCCATTGACACGGCGGGCAACAAGGTCAAGCTGAGCCAGGAGGCGGAATACCCGTGGAAGGGCGCAGTGCGGATTACCGTCGAGCCGGAAAAGAGCGAGACGTTCGCCATTTACGTTCGCATTCCCGGCTGGGCGCGGAATGAGCCCGTCCCGAGCGATTTGTACCACTTCGCCGACGCCGTGCGCGACAAGGCCTCCATTAAGGTCAACGGCAAGAGCATTTCGCCGAGCGTCGAGAGGGGCTTTGCACGGATCGAGCGGCAGTGGGCGCGGGGCGATAACATCGAACTGAGCCTGCCGATGCCGATTCGGCGGGTGCTGGCGCACGCCGAGGTCGAGGCCGACCGCGGCAAGGTGGCCCTGCAGCGAGGGCCCATCGTCTTCTGCCTGGAGGGGCACGACAACGACGGCAAGGTGACGAACATGGTCATCCCGGACGATGCGAAGCTCAAGGCCCAGTACCAGCCGGAGCTGCTGAACGGCGTCATGGTGCTCACGGGCACGGCCCAGATGGCCAAACGCACGCTCGCCGGCGACATCATCGCAACGGGCAAGAGGACCTTCACGGCGATTCCCTACTACGCCTGGGCTCATCGCGGGCGGGCGCAGATGACGGTCTGGCCGGCGCGGGAGCTGGAAGCGGCCCGGCCCGAGCCGGCGGACACGCTGATGTACACGAGCAAGACCACAGCCTCCTTCGTCCACGCCTCGCTCGATGCGATCAAGGACCAGATCGTCCCGGCCAATTCGGGCGACTCCTCGAACCTGCAACTGGACTTCTGGCCGCACAAGGGCACGACCGAGTGGCTCCAGTTCGAGTGGCCCGAGAAGCACGAGCTTTCGAGCGTGCAGATCTACTGGTTCGACGACACCGGTCGGGGCGAGTGCCACCTGCCCAAAGCCTGGCGCGTGCTCTACCGAACCTCCCAGGGCGATTTCCAGCCGGTGAAGAATAGCACGCCGTACGGGACTGAAAAGGACACCTTCAACAAGGCCGGTTTCGAGCCGGTCCGCACCGACGCTCTGAAGATCGAGATCACTTTGCAGGAAGGCTGGTCCGCCGGCGTCCAGGAAGTCGTCATCGAGTAGACCGCCGGCCGCCGAGGCCCCCGCACCGATAGAAAGGGCCGGCGGTCCGTTCGCCGCCGACCCTTGTGGGCTTGGCGTGTGTGGCCAATGTTCGCTACGGCTTCACCGCCTCCTCTGGACGCGGATGTCGTTGACTACTCGGTAATACTGGTGTCATTCACGTCTGTCGTCAGGTGTTCGGTTAACACGATCAGGTCCTGGACATCGACGATGCCGTCGCCGAACGGCGTCGGGCCGATGTCACAGAGCGGCTCATCCGTACCCCAGCAGTGAACCATGATGCACACGTCACTGCAGGTCACGATTCCGTCACCGTCAAGATCGACGACAGGTTCGATAGACGCTTGCCAGAGATCATTGTCTCCACCATCAGGGCGGCCCGAGTCCCAGTAGAGGGTGGAACCGTCGGCCGAAATGCGGGCACATTCTTCAAGCCACGCAGTATTGACCACGGGGCCGAGATTCATCGGTTCCCCCCACGGATCCGAAAGTGTGGCTCGACGTATTACGTACAGATCCGGTCTCCCAAAACCATCGGGCCGGGTGGAGTCGAAGAATAGCAGGAGACCATCCGGCGAAATGCTCGGGCGCGCATCGGCGTATTCACTGTTGATGGCAGCTCCCAGATTGACCGGCTCTGTCCAAGGCGCATCTCTCGTCGCCCGCCGCGTGACCCATAGATCAGAATGACCATATCCACCAGGACGTGCACCGGCTCCATCGTATCCGGAGAAGTACAGCTCTAATCCGTCCGGCGAGACACATGCCAAATGCTCATCGTACGTAGTGTTGACTGGCGCCCCAAGATTCTCGAGCGGCCCCCAAGCATCGTTGATGCTCTCGCGCGTCATACACCAGATATCTCTCCTGCCATATCCGCCGGGCAGCTGCGTCCCCCAATAGCATTCCAGACCATCGGCAGTGGTAACGGTTGCCAGAAAACCGATTGATGAAGTCGTGGTGGAGATATCGTTCGGCGTAAGCAGACCGAGGTATGTGGCTACCCCCCAAGGGTCGTCGTTCGTTGCGCGCGTGGTCACCCATAGCTCGGGAGGAAAAGCGAGGAAATCGAGGAAGTAGAAGGAGAGCCCATCCGTCGAAAGTCCCACCGCCGACTCATAACCCGATCCGTTGATGCCTGGCCCGAGATTCTCTGGTGTGCCAAAGACGAAATCCGCTTTCGCATTGCCGCCAGCAACCAGAAGGACATTGGCTGCTGCCAAAACACAGATTAGAATCTCTCTTGTTCTTCTGTTCCCATTCATGATTTGCGTCTCCAAACTTGTCTTGTTTCCCGGTTTGCAGTATCATCGGGAGACCCTTGTCTCGGGCGTGCAAACCATCCGCCCGGGTTGGGCTGAGCCGGTGAGTGTTCTGCTTGGCAGCGAAGGACTCACCGGCTGCCTTTTTCGGTCTTGCCGACTCGCACAGCGGACATGGTGCTCATCTTAAGGTCTCACCTCCTTTCCATGATGTAGTTGCTTGGTTGCGTGCATTCCTTCATTGGGATCAAATGCGCTGCCGAGGCCAATGACGGTAGCTTGCCATATATCATTGACCCCGTAGCCGCCCGGGCGTTCGGAGTCCCAGTAGAGGGTGGAACCGTCCGCTGAGATGCGCGCATATTCATCAACGGCCGGTGTATTGACGACAGGTCCAAGATTCACCGGCTCTGTCCACGGTGTGTCTAATGCGGAACGTCTGGTCACCCAGAGGTCATAATCGCCATAGCCCCCAGGTCGCTTGGAGTCAAAGAAGAGCAACAGGCCATCAGGAGAAATACTGGGCAGCGTGTCCGTATAGGCGCTGTTGATCGCAGGCCCCAGGTTCTCGGGTTCTTGCCACGGATCACTTCTTGTTGTCCGCTTTGTAACCCAGAGATCTGCTCCGCCGCAACCGCCAGGCCGCGCGAGCGCATGCTGGATTCCAGCGAAGTACAGCTCCAGCCCGTCTGGCGAAATGCATGCGGAGTATTCCTGGTAGGCACTGTTGACCACTGGTCCGAGATTTGTCGGTGGGCCCCAGGGATCGTCCGTCCCTTCGCGTTTCATGACGTATAGGTCCCTCCACCCATACCCGTCCGGTAGTTCCTCCGCAAAATAGCATTCCAGACCGTCCGCGGTCGAGACGGTCGCGAGGAAACTGACAGAAACGGCAATTGTGGAGACATCGGCCAACGAACCCAATCGGAGGGCAGCGTTCCAGGAATCGCGCTTCGTTAACCGCGTACTCACCCACAAGTCTCTGCTACGGTCTCCGAGGATTCGCAGGAAGTAGAAGCTCAGACCATCAGCCGAAATTCCCACCGCTGACTCAAAGCCCGGCGTGTTGATGCCCGGCCCCAGATTCGTCACGGTACCCACGACAAAATCGGATGACCATTTTTTGCTCAGGATGGCTGAATACCCGCGCACATCGCTGTTGGCCCTCTCTCGTTGGCCCAGGCAATGGAAGCCCTCAGCGCGCCGGAAATAACTCTCAGCATCCTCAGGGTCGGCTTCTATCGCAGCGGTGTAATGGTCCACTCGAGCCCGTGCCATGGCCACGATCCGGTCGTGTAGGAGACGTGCCCTGGGTCCTACATCTTTGCTGTCGAGAATTGAACTGACGTCCACTAACGCTCTCTCAAGATCGCCTGTGTCGAACGAGTAGGTAGCTCGGTACAGGGCCTCCCTGTGTTGTAGAGACACTTCCGCATCGAGTCGTCGTTGACTGTGGCTCCATGTCAGGAGCACAACGACTAAGGCCACAGCGAAAGCTGATACTACCAGCGCAGCTACAGCACGGGATCGGTGTCTGCGCAGGAACTTACGGAGACGATAGACCTTGCTTGGGGCTCTCGCGAGAACCGGCTCGAAGTCCAGGTGGCGCCGGACGTCCAGTGCCAAGGCCGAGACCGTGTCATAGCGATGCGTGCGGTCCTTTTCCAGCGATTTCATAACGATCCAGTCGAGATCGCCGCGAACGGCCTTTCGCAGGAGGTCTGGTGTACAGCCGCGACGCCTTGCTATGTCGGCCAGGGTCTCCCGGAAAGTCGTCAGCTTGGTGGAGGGCTTGGCGGGCTCATCTTCGCGGATGATCCGCTGCATTTCCAGGTAGCCCGCCTTACGGAGTTCCTCTTCGCTGAACGGCGTGGTACCAGTCAGCAGCTCGTAGAGCAGGACGCCGAGTGAGTAGATGTCGGTGCGGGTGTCGATATCCAGGTCGTTCAGTTCCGCCTGCTCGGGACTCATATAGGCAGGGGTGCCGATGATGTGAGCGTAGCGGGTGAAGAGGGTCTTTTCCGTCAACCGCTGGTTGGTGGCCTTGGCAATGCCGAAGTCGATCACCTTGGGGGCCGGCACACCGTCTTGCTGCGTCACCATGACGTTGGACGGTTTCAGGTCCCGGTGGATAATGCCCTTCTGATGGGCATGCTGGACGGCGTTACAGACCTGAACAAACAAAGCCAATCGGTCCTTGGCACTGAGGTTGTTCGCGTCGCAGTATTCGGTGATGGAGACTCCGGTGACCAGCTCCATGACGAAGTAGGGCCGGCCGGTTTCGGTGGCGCCGGCGTCGAGGACCTTCGCGATATTCGGATGGTCCATCATGGCCAGGGCCTGGCGTTCGGCCTCGAAGCGAGCGATCACCTGGTGGGTGTCCATGCCTAACTTGATGATTTTTAGAGCGACCTTGCGGCGGATGGGCTCGGTTTGTTCCGCCATATACACCACGGCCATACCCCCTTCGCCGATCCGCTCCAGGAGCTTGTACCGCCCGATGACCGTGCCGGGAGTCTCGGTCACAGTGGCAATCTCGATATCGGTCGCCATCGCAAGGGGCGGCACGTCCAGAAAGCTGTTTGCATCGTGACGACGGAGCAATCCCTGGACTTTCTCAAACAGGTCTTGATCCTCGCCGCAGACTCGGGCCAGATAGGCAGTCCGTTCGGCACGGTCCTCAAACTCGATGGCGGCGGCGAATACCTCTTCCTTCTTCTCTTCGAGATCCACAACTTGGCTCCCAGAACAATGTGCTCTCTATCCTTTAGTGCGAGATCCGGAGGCACAGTGGCCCACGGAGATCGAAAAAAACTGGCATGAAGACCGGCGCGGACCGTGGGGTCAGCCGATTTCCTCGAGGAGCCAAGCGCGAGCATACGCCCAATGACGCTTGACGGTATTGGGAGAGATGCCCAACACCTCGGCTGTTTGCTCAATAGTCAGACCTGTGAAGAATCGCAGCTTGACGACGTCGGTCTTCAACTTGTCTCTCTGCGACAGTCTCTCAAGAGCCTCGTCCAATGCCAGCAGGTTGTCGGGAGACTGCTGGTCATCAGAGGTCAGAACTACGTCGGGGAAGTCAACTCTGTCCCGATCCCCTCCATATTTGAGCCCCTTCTTCTGACGGGCACGTTCGATCAAGATCCGCCGCATGGCTTCGGCAGCCGCCATGAAGAAGTGATTGCGACTGTTCCAGTTCCGGCATTCCGCCTCCACCAGCCGGAGATACGCCTCGTGCACGAGCGCGGTCGCCTGGAGCGTCTGGCCCGGTTTTTCCTGCGAGAGCTTCTGTGCCGCGAGGAGCCGCAGCTCCTCGTAAACGAGTGGCAACAACTCGTCCGTAGCCTTCGCGTCCCCCCGTTCAATGGCGTTCAGAATTCGTGTGACATCCGTCATACTGGCTCCCGGCCGTTTCAGGTCTCTGACAAGAGCATTATCGCAAATCGGAACCAGATCCGCAACCGGCCCCAGGGACGGGTCAGTGCCTTCCCCGGTCGCGAAACCAGGTTCGGTCTTGCCCCTCCACGCTATCTGTTCGCTGGGTGAGCCGGCGAGCTTCTACGAATTGTGGTGCTGGACCGGCGACACTGCGAAATGGCGCGCAACGTGGACGCGCACGGGAGATACGCGGGAATGAGGACGGAGATATCGGTCGTATGATGATATGAGGAGGTCCGGGGTGGAGGCGTTAGCCCAGCGGTTCGGCTCGGGGGATGGCATGGCCTCGGCTTGACCGCAGGGCTTGTGGCCGCGATCATCTCCGGCCGTAGGCCAGCATCAGCGTCACGAGCACAGCAATCTGCAAAATGACAAGTACCAGGTTCATCCTACTGCCCTTGATATCCTAATCGGGACCCGGGCCCTACAAATGCGATGTATCGCATTGGAGTACCTTCCTGTACGTATAATAAGGCACGCCACCAGTGCGGAGTAACACGCCTCATCCGCAAAATCACGGCAGCATGTCTGCGATTCTCGGGCCATCGCCTGCGTCGGCTTACGAGCCGGCTGTCGGAATTGGCCGTCGTGTACGGAATGGATGGCCGCGTCTCCGTACCGTTCCTGCCCCACCGGACAGGGCCACGCTCCACCTGGATTCGCGTTCGGTCCGTAGCGAGCCTGGTTGCTGCGGACACGCCCGAAATCAGGTGCTCCAATCAAAGTATAGCATCTTCTGGAGGCTGGCGGGCTCTGGCCGGCATTGTTTTTGGCAAATATCAGCCCGAATGATGAGGGCCTTGCCGGTGTGCGAAGGAACCCGCCACGGAGCACGAGTCGATCTTGGAGGCGATGCCGGCCGCGCGTCGTGGCCTCTTGCACGCGCGGGGCGTGTCGGGTATTCTGACGCGAGAAGACCGGTCAAAACGTGAGCAGCAGAACTTCCTTGAGAGGGTGTGACGCATGAGACGGACCTTGATCCTGCTGGCTGTGATGGCGGCCTCCGCCGGCGCCCAGGGATTCGCCCAGTTCGAATCGAAGGCCCCTCCCACCACGCCGGTCTCAGCCCCCTTGCCGCGCGAGTCAATGGACCTCAAGGCGATTCCGTTCAGGATCGTGCATGAAACGTATCGGCGGACGGAGCGGAGAAGGAACTGGGAGTTGGTCATCATGAATGCGGACGGCTCCGGTGCCGTCAACCTCACGAACACGCCGGACATCGATGAGATGTACCCCCATGTGTCGCCGGACGGCACGAAGATCTGTTTCGTGGCCGACGAGGGCAGGAGAAGGGACAAGGTCCGCCACGTTTACTATATGGACATCGACGGCAGCAACCGCGTCCATGTCGCGGCCCACGCCCGCGAGCCGTGCTGGTGTTTCGACAGCAAGAGCATCGCCTATTTGAAAGGGGAGTACACGCGATATACGACCCGAGAGTATGCCACGGCAGGACTGGCCTTCTATCATCTGGAGAACGACTGGCACCAGGCGCATCCGAATGACGAGTTGCAGCATCTCTATGCGATCTGCTGGTCCCTGGATGGGAAATGGTTCGTGGCCGCGATCCACGGTGGGATGGGTTACAGTGACACGATCCTGGCCTTCGAGGCGTTCGGAAAGCGCGTGTTCGACCTCGAGCGCTGGGGGGTGAGAGGATGCCGGCCCGATCTCAGTACGGACGGTACCAGGATGGTCTGGGGCGAGACCGACTGGAACCTTCGCACGGGCGAGATCGACCTGACGTCTGCCGAGCCGCAGGTTACGAACGTTCGCGACATCCTTCGGTGCGCCAAGCAGTTCAAGGTCTACCACGTGGATATCTCGCCGGACGGCCGGTATATTACCTTCAGTTACGGACCGGTCCAGGGGGGCCAGCAGGTGGGCGGAATGGCCGAAGGCTGGAACATCTGCGTTGGCGATCTGGACGGCAATTGGGTGCAGATCACCACCGACGGTCTGCACAACAAGGAGCCGGACTGGGTGCCCGTGAATGTTCCGGAGCGGAGCGTACAGGTCAAATAGAAGGAGGACAACGATGGCGAAGTGGCCGGGCGATAGAGAGTGCTTGCAGTGCGGGCGTATTGCTTTTTGTCTGTTGCTTGTCCTGGGCATAGCGCATCAAGCCGCGATGGGACAGGAGTCCCTCCGTCCCGGCTCGCGACTCGACCTGAAGAGCATTCCGTTCAAGCTCGTCTACGAGACGCTCATCGAGACGGACGGCCGGGAGAATTGGGAGCTCGTCCTGATTAACGCCGATGGCTCCGGCCGTGTGAATCTGACGCGAACCGGCGCGATCGGTGAGATGTACCCGCATGTTTCACCCGGCGGGACGAAGGTCTGCTTCGTGGCGGACGAAGGGACCGGCCGGGACAAGGTCCGCAGCGTCTATTACATGAACATCGACGGCAGTGACCGCGTCAAGGTGGCCCACAACGCCCGGCAGCCCTGCTGGGGTCCGGACGGCCGCAAGATCGCCTACCTGAAAGGTGAGTACGAGCGCTACACGACGCGCGACTACGGGACCAAAGGAGTGGTTCTCTACGACTTGAGTACAGGCAGCCACACGGTGCACCCGAACCAGAAGAATCTGTATCATCTGTACAATATCTGCTGGTCGCCCGACGCCCGGTGGTTTCTGGCGACCGTTCACGGCGGTATGGGTTACGATCATGCGGTCCTCGCATTTGAGGCAAACGGCCCGAACATCATCGATTTGACGCCCTGCGCCGTCACCGGCTGCCGCCCGGACCTGAGCCCCGACGGCCAGAGGGTCACCTGGGGCAAAACAGACTGGGACCTGTGCGTCGGCACGATTGACCTGACGGCGGCCAAGCCGCAAGTGACCGATGTGCGACGCATTGTAACGTGTGACAAGGAGCACGAGGTCTACCATACGGACTTCTCGCCGGACGGCCGCTACATTGCGTTCAGCTACGGGCCCAAGGCCAATGAACAGGTCGGCGAAAAAGCGCCGGGCTGGAACATCTGTGTGACCGACCTGGCGGGCCACTGGGTGCAGATCACCACCGACGGCCATCACAACAAGGAGCCCGACTGGGTGCCGAACCCAAAGAATTGATTAGTGATTATTGGCGATTGATGATTGGAGCGTGGCAAGCTCAAGACGAAAGGTCGTCGGGATTGCCCTGCCCGAGAGAAGGAACGATGGATATCAAATCTTCACAGCGAAATGCAGTGAGCATCTGCCTGCTCGTGTCGTTCGCGATTGCCCCGGGATGTCGGCGTGTCGAGGAGACGGCTCCGTCGGCTGAGGTCGTGACCACGAAGAGCGGCATAGAGATGGTCGTGATTCCGAGCGGGGGGTTCGAGATGGGTAGCGGCGGGGGAGGGCCCGATGAGGCGCCGGCGCACAAGGTGCGCATCAGCAGCTTCTGGATGGATCGGTATGAAGTCGTCCAGGAGGAGTTTCACAAATATGAGCTTTCCGATCCGTCGCATTTCAAGGGGCCGCGGCAGCCGCTGGAGCAAATCAACTGGACGGACGCCGCGCTTTACTGCAACGACCGCTCTCTCGGCGAGGCTCTTGAGCCGTGCTACGACGAAGAGACATGGGAGTGTAACTTCGACGCCAACGGGTATCGATTGCCCACCGAGGCCGAATGGGAGTACGCCTGCCGGGCCGGCACGAGCACCGAGTACAGCTTCGGCAACAGTCCGGGCCAATTGAAGGCACACGCGTGGTACGCCGAGAACGCCTCCGGGACCACGCACCCGGTCGGGCAGAAGAAGCCCAACGCCTGGGGTCTGTATGACATGCACGGAAACGTGGCCGAGTGGTGCAACGATCGCTATTTGGAGAGCTACTACGGGCAGAGCCCCGCTGAGAATCCAAGGGGACCTCGCGAGGGACAGGAGCGGGTCTTACGCGGCGGCGCGTGGAATTCGAGCGCGGGAAGCTGCCGGTCGGCGTATCGAAGCAGCGATCCTTCCATTGACGATACCTGTCTGGCGAGCGACGCCATCGGTTTTCGGTGCGTGAGAAACGCGCCGACTGGGGGATTGCAGGCAGATGGAGGTGGAGTCATGCCGTCCCAGTCCAAATCGAAGACAGGATTTGTGTATGATCCCATCTACCTGGAGCACGAGACGACGCCGGGCCATCCGGAGTCGCCGCAGCGGCTCGTCACGATAGTCGAGAGGCTCAAGAGCAGCGGACTCTACCCGGCGCTGATCCTCCTGACGCCAAAGAGCGCGCCTCTGGAGTGGCTCCACACGATTCACACGCCCGCGTATGTCAAGCGAGTCAGGACCAGTTGCGAGGCGGGCGAGGCTTACCTGGACTCACTGGACGTTCCGATTTCTACGAGGTCCTACGAGGCAGCCCTCGTCGCGGCCGGCGGCGTGCTCGAGGCCGTCGACGCCGTCGTGCGCGGAGACATCAGCAATGCCTTCTGCGCCGTCCGTCCGCCCGGCCACCATTCGATGCCCGACCGGGCGATGGGTTTCTGTCTTTTCAACAACGTCGCCGTCGGCGCCAAGTACGTCCAGCAGAAGCACGGTATGTCGAAGGTCCTGATCGTGGACTGGGACGTGCACCACGGCAACGGGACGCAGGCGGCCTTCTATGACGACCCCACCGTGCTCTATTTCAGCACGCACCAGTATCCTTTCTATCCCGGCACGGGCGCCGAGTCCGAGCGCGGGCACGGCAAGGGTCTGGGCTTTACGATCAATGTCCCGCTGCCCCGCGGCTCGAACGACGAGGACTACCTGAAGGCGTTCGAGCAGCAGTTGCGTCCGGCGGCCTTGGCGTTCTCGCCCGATTTCATCTTCATCTCCGCGGGTTTCGATGCGCACGAGACCGACACGCTCGGCGGCATGAGAGTCACCACCGAGGCGTTCAGCAAACTCACACGCATCGTCAAAGAGATCGCCGACCAGTGCTGCGGTGGTCGGATTGTCTCCGTGTTAGAGGGAGGATACGGACTGGCCGGCCAGGCCGCTTCCGTGGAAGCACACATCCGCATTCTGATGAGTTAAGAAGACCAGATGCTTTTTCACGCGTGGCCATTCCTCGTTTTCTTTGCTGTCGTCTATCCCATTTATCTACTCGTCAAAGGGACGCGACTGAGGCTTCCCTGGCTCCTGGTGACTTCATATGTCTTCTACGCGTGGCTCAGTCCGCTCTACCTCATTCCTTTAGCCTACGCTACGGTTGTCGATTACTTCGTGGCCGCCCGCATCGAGAAGGGGCGGGGCCGCAAGGCGTGGCTCTTCGTGAGCATCGCCAACGATCTGAGCTTGCTCGCTTTCTTCAAATACGCCGGCTTCATTGCCGAGAACATCAACCTTCTGTTTGCCTCGCTCAAGATCCCGTACGGCATCCCGGCCCCGGGCTTTCTCCTGCCGGCCGGGCTATCCTTCTACCTGCTGCAATCGGTCGGCTACACCATCGACGTCTATCGCGGCACGACGAAACGGGAGACGAGTCTGCTGGCGTATGCGGTGTTCGTGTCGTTCTTCCCGCGGTTGTTGGCCGGGCCGATTGAGAGAGCCAACCACTTGCTGCCCGAGCTGCGAGCCAGCCGTCGTATCCGCCTGCAGGACTTCACCGACGGCCTGTCCATGTTTGTCGTGGGCTATTTCAAGAAGGTCGCCTTGGCCGATTACCTGGCGCTGTACGTTGCCAAAGTGTACGGCGCGCCTGAGCAATTCCACTCACCTGCTCTGTTGCTCGCGACGTTTCTATTTGCCTGGCAGATCTACTTTGATTTCAGCGGGTACACGGACATGGCCCGCGGCGTCGCGCGGATGATGGGCGTCCGGCTGATGCTGAACTTCAACAATCCCTATCTGGCGCTGAGCATGGGCGATTTCTGGCGCCGGTGGCACATCAGCCTCTCATCGTGGTTCCGCGATTACATCTACATTCCTCTCGGCGGGAATCGTAAGGGCAAGGCAGCCACCTACCGGAACCTGTGGGTGACGATGGTGCTGTCCGGCCTGTGGCACGGCGCCGCCTGGACCTTCGTGCTCTGGGGCGCCGTTCACGCCCTGGGAAACTGCGCCACGCGAGAGTTGGAGAGAGCTCCGTTCTATGCACGCCGGGTGCCGAAAGTGGTCCGGCAAGCATTCGTCTTTGTGCTTGTCACGTTCGCCTGGATCTTCTTTCGGGCCGGGAGCATCGGCGACGCATGGATGATTGTCACGCGGATCTTCACCTCCAGCCTGGCAAATCCTCACTGCCCGCTGGCGGCGCTCGGTCTTATTGGCGCGGTATGGGGCTACCAGTATATATTTGAATCCCGGCTTCGATCGGTCCTTGAGCTGCGGGCCGTGCGCGTAATCCTGATGATCGCGCTGCTCGTGTATCTCGCTTGCACCGTGCGAGCCGAAGGCAGTCCGTTTATCTATATGCAGTTTTAGCCGTACGAAATGGAAGACAGGCAACTGGAAAATCCGGCAGCCCGCAGAGACTCAGTCGGCGTCGAAGAGGCCGTGACATTTGACTGCTCGCACGCCCTGCGCCTGTCAGGAAGGGATTGGCTCATCGTCGCCGTCGTGCTGCTGGGATTCCTCGCGCTCGCTCCGGCGCTCTGGGATCGCATCGAAGTATTTGATCCCGGCAGCGACTACCGCATCCCGTACGAGCTGAGCAGCGATTACTGGCTGTACGGTCGTCATTGCCGCCAGGCGTGCGATCGCGGCAAGGTCCTGGTCGTGGGCGACTCGGTGGTCTGGGGCCACTACGTCCCGCCCGAGCAGAGCCTCACGCACTATCTCAACGAATTCTCTGGCGCCGACCGGTTCGCCAATCTCGGACTGGACGGGACCCATCCGGCGGCGCTGGAGGGACTGCTCCGGCACTACGCCGGCCTGTCCGGCAGGACCGTTCTGCTGCATCTCAACCCGTTGTGGATGAGCTCCGCCCGGCACGATCTGCAAACCTCGAAAGAGTTTCACTTTAACCACGCAGAACTGGTCCCGCAGTTTGCGCCGAAGATTCCGTGCTACAAGGCGTCCCGTGCAAAGCGGTTGCGGATTGCCGTACGGCGCCAGGTCCCGTTCGCCAACTGGGTGAGTCACATACGCTCGGCATACTATGGGAGCATGGACTTCCAGACGTGGACACTCGAACATCCTTACCGGAATCCCGTAATGCCGTTGCCGGGCGGTCTTCCGCCGTCCGCCGGGGTTCCGGAGCCGTCGGGGGGGTCGTGGGTCGATAGAGGCGCAAAGAAGCAGGACCTGGCGTGGGTCGAGCTGGAAAGCTCGCTGCAATGGCGGTTTTTCCGCCGGGCCATCGAGCTGTTGCAGAGCCGCGGCAACAAGGTGTTCGTCCTCGTCGGGCCCTTCAATGAGCACATGCTCAATGAAGCCGACGTGGCCTCCTATAACGCAATCAAGAGCGGAGTCGAAACCTGGCTTCACAAGAACGAGGTTGCCTGTTTCATCCCGTCGCCGCTGCCGGCTTCGTACTACGTCGACGCCAGCCACCCCGTCGGCGAAGGATATGCGCTTCTGGCGAAGCAGCTCCTCAGCCAGCCGCAGTCTGCGTCCTTGGCCGGCCCGATCCCGTCGGAGGATTGAGAATCGAGGTCGCTCATTCCGCGGCGATGCGGTAGAATGTCGGCGCCTGGAGTTGCATCCGCGGCTGTCCCGGAGGTGGGACAATCCCAAAGAAAGGGCACAGGAAAGGATAGTCATGATTCGAGAGGCAACCAAACACCGCTGGGCAGCGATTGTGTGCGTTCTCGTGCTCCTGTCCGAGGCTTGGGCGGCGGACCAGCCGCAGTGGGGACAGAGGTTCACGCGGAATATGGTCTCCGCCGAGACAGGACTCCCGGATGACTTCGACCCCGCCACCGGCAAGAACGTCAAGTGGGTGGCGTCGCTTGGCAGTGAGACCTGGGCGACGCCTGTCATTGCGCAGGGCCGGGTATTCATCGGGACGAACAACAATCCCCCTCGTGACCCGCGTCAGAAAGGCGACCGGGCGCTGCTGCTCTGTCTCGATGAAAAGGACGGCAGCTTTCTCTGGCAGCTCGTCGTCCCGAAGCTCGGGCCCGATCCGTATCTGGACTGGCCGCGGGCGGGCATCAGTTCGCCGGCCACGGTCGAGGGCAACCGGGTGTACATTGTGAGCAACCGTGGCGAGGCGATGTGTCTTGATATCGAGGGCCAGCGGAACGGCAATGATGGCCCGTACGTGGACGAAGGCCGACACATGGTCCCCGCCGATGAAGAGCCGCTCGAAGTTACGTCCATCGATGCCGATATCATCTGGTTGTTCGACATCCCGAACCAGGCGGGCACGTATCCGCACGACGCCGCCCACGCCTCCATCCTGATCGATGGCGATTTCCTGTATATCAACACGAGCAACGGCGTCGACAACACGCACCGGAAGATTCGCTGCCCCGATGGGCCCAGCCTCATCGTCCTGGACAAGAAGACGGGTCGCCTGCTGGCCCGCGACAACGAGGGTATCGGGCCGCGCATTTTTCATTCGACCTGGTCGTCGCCTGCGTTGGGCGTCGTGAACGGACGCAGGCTGGTTTTCTTCTGTGGCGGCGACGGTGTCGTCTACGCCTTCGATGCGCTGCAGACGGCCCCGCGCGAGGGCAAGGTCGAAACGCTCAAGCGAGTATGGCGTTTCGATTGCGATCCGTCCGCGCCGAAGGAGAACGTCAGCGAGTACCTCCGCAACCGCGACCGAAGTCCGAGCAACATCAAGAGCATGCCGGTGTTCCACAACAACCGCCTGTACGTGACGGTGGGCGGCGACATCTGGTGGGGCAAGACGCAGGCGTGGCTCCAGTGCATCGACGCCACGAAGACGGGCGATGTCACCTCCTCGGCGCTGCTCTGGTCCTGCGCCTTGAAGGAGCACTGCTGTTCGACGCCGGCCGTTCAGGATGGGCTTGTATTTGTTGCCGATTGCGGTCGGCAGATCCATTGCGTGGATGCCGCCACGGGTGAAGTCCACTGGATGCACGAGGCCAAAGGCGACATATGGGCATCCACGCTGGTCGCGGATGGAAAGGTTTATGTAGGCACGCGC
The DNA here is from genome assembly GCA_965603165.1 of uncultured Phycisphaerae bacterium. Classification (GTDB taxonomy): domain Bacteria; phylum Planctomycetota; class Phycisphaerae; order Sedimentisphaerales; family Anaerobacaceae; genus PLanc-01. The sequence goes on along the minus strand of CBFDBY010000034.1, from coordinate 27,152 downwards.
CGTCGGAAGTTCTGGGTGCTCGCCGCGAGCCGGGAGAAGAGGATCATCAGCACGGTCCAGTTAGACAGCGCCACGGCCGGCACGCCCGTGGCCGCCAACGGCGTGCTTTATGTGACGACCATGAAGAAGCTCTACGCGCTCCAGAGCCCCCGGTAGTACGCATTACGCCTGAAGGCCGCGTGAACCATGGGGGTGGCATCGGCGAGCGTTTCGGCTCTGGCGCTGCCGCGTTGTGGATGCGATGTGATGCAGAGGATTCAATCGTACTTCTCGTCGGTTCGCCGGCCGGCCGGACCAATAGAACGGTGAGTGACTTGAGCGCGTGACTCTTCGCTCGCCTCGGCGGGACCTCAGGGACAGACACTCTCCTCGACCTCAAGCCCTGCCATAGCCCGACGGATCCGTTTCAATCCAATGCAGAGATACCGCGAAACCGTTCGTTCCTTCACCTGCATGTGTTTTGCCGTGTCGGCAGTATTGCGGCCGTATCCGTAGCGTTGAGCCACAGCCTTCGCCTCATGAGGTGGCAGCGAGGACTGGATGAGCTCACTGATTCGCTGCATTTGTTCGTCTCGGATGACCTCATCCTCCGGGTTGTTGTCCGGCTCTTCACACGTGTGGCCGGCCGCGTATCTGGAGATCATTTCCTGATAGCTCCTCCGTCGCCGGGCTGCATCAATGACGTCGTTCCTGATTACTGTATTGAGGTATGCCAGAGTGTTGGTCAGCGGACTGGGGACCGGGTTACACACCAGGGACAGGTACAGGTTCTGGTAAATGTCCTCTTCCTCCTCTTTGTTCCCCGCGTGCCGGCGGATCATGGCTCGTATGGCAGGCCCGTGCTCGGTAAAGAGTTGGGCAGCCAGATCCAGCTTCTCCTGGTTCTCCATTGCACTTCTCCTGTCGGCACGATCCGTGAACCATCCAGAATGTGCCCAGCCGTCTGAAATCCTGTTCAACACGCGGCCTGCCACTCCCGCCAACCACTTACGATAGCACGATTATGAGCACGCACACAAGAAAAGAAAGTAAAAGAAGGGTAAAATTTGGCGCTGCACGAGATGTGCCGGCCCCAAGTTTCTGGCGGGCCGAGTCTTGCGTTTTTCCACCGCGAGGTCCGGCAGAGATCTTTCGATCGAAGGCCCGGCGAACTCCCGACTTGGCCGGCCTTCAAAGGGGGCTCGAATCGGCGCAGATCATCCGGACGCTCGGAATCTTCCCCGCTCAGATCCGCTGGGTCCTCTTCGCCCTTGGAATGTTCGCAGGGGCCATTCAGGCGCGAGACACTCAGATTTCCTGGGCCGTCGTGGCCGAGGTACTCCAGTCGCAAAGAGCTTGCGATGAGGACCGAAAGGCAGCAGAGACGGAACCGCAATGGGGCTTCGCGCATGCTGTCGAGTCCGAAGGACGGGCCTCTGACTACGCCGTCAAGCCGCGACAAGGGATGACCGTCAAACCGTTTGAAGGGACTCGCGTCGTTGATCGTGGGCGAAAGAAAAGAGCGGAACTTCTCCAATGGCAGGATGGGGTATGGAGACCGGGCTCACGCGTAACGCTGAGAACGCGCGACCGCCAACCTCCGGTCCTGGATGGCATTGGTGACACGGGGTTTTACAGGGTATGCCTGCCTGCCGTGACCCCGCCGGTGTGTCATGCGATTGTATGCGACAACTGGAAGAAGGATCTCCTTGCCTTCTGCCGGCACAGCAAGCAGCGGATCGAGTTGAATCTCGATGCTGAATTGATCCGCTCTTCACTGGCCGTCTCCCACTGGGATCATGTCATGGGGCTCGCAAGTGAAAGTCGTGCGCTGACTGGCGGGATTCTGGAGGCCCTCCGCCGAGCCGTGGAAGGGACGCGGGCATTTGAGGCGGGAAGACCGCCGGATTTTGTCATTGGACTCAACAAGCTCCGGCTGAGACGCTTTCCGGGAGCTTCGGTTGAGGAGTTCGTCGTCTTCATCCCCGATCCGTGTCGCGGATCGAAGGCCTGGCCGCTGTTCGTGCACTGTGACCGCGCTCGGTTTGCTGCCATGAGCAGGTATCGCGGGCGCACGGGCTACATTGATCTCTGGTGGCATACGGTGACCGACAAAGAGGTGGATTGGAAGAGCTATCAGACGTTGCTGCAGATGCTGCGTCGATGTGTGAACGTTGATTCCGACAGAATCTACCTGGCAGGCGAATGTTTGAATTCACTTGCGGCCGTTTCACTGGCTCTGAACTATCCGGACCATTGGGCCGAGTGTTGGATCGAGTTGGGCAATACATATCGATATTTGGCGGGCAACGCCCTGAATCTGCCGTTTGTTCTGGTCAAGGGCGCGCATGAGGAAGCCGAGTACGTTGGCTACTTTGACTTTGCGGCCAAGTGTTTTCAATACCGCGGCTGCCGACACTTCCAATCCTCTCGCGATCGCACGCCCGCGCAGGTGTGCGGCACGCCTCTGCCGCAGGCTGTCCGGGAGCGAAGCCCGCGCCGAGTGTTATACACCGTCGAGTCACTGCGTAATCCGACGGCATACTGGGTGACAATCGGAGGCCGAGAGGATGAGAACTTCCTCGGGACGGTGGATGCGTGTATTGATGGGCAGACCGTCGGCGTTGCGACGGACAACGTCGATGCGTATACGCTGAATCTCGCGCTGGCGCCCGTGGATGCGAACGAACCGGTCAGGATTGTGGAAGATGGGCGACTGCTGGATCCTGTGACGGGCCCTGCGTTCACGCGACGGTCCGAGAAATACTGCGGCGCCGCGTACGTGAAAGCAAGTCAACTGTGTGGTCCGCTCTCGGATGTCTTTACCGATGCGTACGTGGTGGCTTGGGGCAGCGGCGGTGACGACCGTCGCCTCGTGGCCGCCGCCGAGGAGGCCGCGTGGTCCCTGTCGGGGCAAGGTCCATGCTTTTCGGATATCAATCTTCCGGAGCACCTTCTGGGCACCCACAACCTCGTCCTCGTGGGGACACCCGAGTCGAATCGCTGGCTGGCCAGGATCGATCCATGCATGCCCGCGAGAATCGTGGGGGACCGAATCGTTGCCGGCAGCAGGGAGTATGAGGGATCCGACCTTGGCTATATGTTGATCCATCCAAATCCTCTCAACGTGGAACGGTACGTCGCTGTGTTGTCCGCCACATCAGCAAGAGCCATGGCCTGTCTGCCGGATGCGTATTCCCGGATGAAGTCGATACGACCTGCTGATGTCGGCATCTTCGAGGTGGCCGGTGACGGCGGGATCCGATGGCATGTCCTCGAGAGGTTCAACACCACATGGACCTGGCATGAGAAGTACGACCGTCCCATCATGACGGTCAGGCGAGAACATCCGGTTTGGCAATGGCAACAGTGGCTGGCACGCACGCTCCGGAGGCGCCTCCAGGCCGATGTAGTGGTCTACGAAGAGCCCTTTCTGTTCGCAAGCTCCCCCCCGGTCGGCGAATGGACCTACCGTGATGTATTCAATGCGTTCAAGAATTACTGGATTAGCGAAGTGGAAATAGATGGCGCCGACTTGAGAAGGATCGCGGAGGCCCCGCTTGGCAATGGCCCGGGCACGCAGGGGAGCGTGCAACTGATCGACGGTGTGTCCTTGATTCGAATGACGGATCGGCATGGCGACACCAGCCTTGCCATTTCCGACTTGCGGGACGACCGGACGTACACGGTGGCGATGTCGGAAAAGTGCCTGAAGGGCGAACTCGGGTTCATCCCGGAGGAATACAGAATCCTGGACCAGATGTACGTCATTCCAATGCTGACGGCGCTTTTGGAGGCCGATGCCGAACGTGACATCGATGCCGAACTGGATCAGTTCACATTCAGAATGTTCTGACAGACGCTCTCGTGAGAATCGAAGAGGTTACCATGGAGGAAACGATACCGATATGAACATCATGTGCAGGGAACTGAGAATCATCGTCATATTGCTGGCCGTCGTTGTCACGGGCAGGAATGGAAAGGCTGAACTGATTGCGTACTGGGGGTTCGATGATCGCGATCTGCACGTCGCCCGCGAAGAGCGCGGCGGTATGGATGGCGAGATCGTCGGAAAGCCGCGATCGGTCAAGGGTCGCATCGGAAGAGCGCTGAAGTTCGACGGCCGTGGCGACTACGTACGCATCAGGCACGATCCTGTGTTCGACATCCGCAACGCCATTACGATAGCCGCCTGGGTGCAGTCGAGCAGGCTCAACAAGACGTTCGCGACCGTCATCGCCAAAGGAGACGGCACCTGGAGGATCGCCCGGGACGGCGACCGCGAGACACTGCAATTCGCGGCGAACAAGGATGGCGGTCTGTGGGTGGTCTGCGGCAACACGAGGGTAACGGATGGCAAGTGGCATCACATCGTCGGCGTGTTCGATGGCACGCAGGCATCGCTGTACGTGGACGGAGAGCTGGACAACCAGTTGCGGGCGACCACCCCGTTCAACACCGATCCGTTCGATGTTTGCATCGGCGAGAACGCGGAGCGGACCGGTCGGTGCTGGAGGGGTCTCATCGATGATGTTCTTATCCTCGATCACGCGCTGGATCCCTCGGAGGTCCAGACCCTTTACGCGAGGGGCGCGCGAGCGCTGGTCTCAGCAAGTCTGGGAGGGCTCCGCGGCACACTCAGCGATGCCCGGAGGGTGTTGACGGAGCGGGGCGCGGGTCGCGCGGTGTCCCTCATCGAGAAGAAGCTGGCCGAGTCCAAGCAAGAGCTGAAGGAAACACCGTCCGACATCGGATCGTGGCGCGGGATGGTGATGTCCGAACTGTATTTCCTGTTGGCGGAGGCGCAGCGTGCCGCCGGCGTTCATCCGGCGAATGTCGTCCAGTCCTACAAGAGCGCCGTCACGGCCTCGCTGGGATCCCGCCAGTATGTGCCGGCGGTGTTGTGGCTGTTCGAGCACGTGAGCAAGAAAGAGTATGCCAATGCCGTCCGTGAATCCGTGAGGGCCGACACGAACCGGTACGCCGGCATCCCGGATATCGTCGCGCAGCTCGAGGAGAGTGGGAACTGGCCTGCTTTCGAGAGTTTCCTCGATGCGGCCTTTTCCGAGGTTTCGGATCCGCTCGCTCTGGCGGCCGGGATCGGGCGGAGCTTGGCGGATGGGTCAGAATGGGGCGAGCCTTTCTCGCAATATTGTCGGATTCGGCCACCGCTGAAACCGTACTATATCTCGGCGCAAGCGAGGTTTGCTGAACAGTGTATGGCACGTCATGACTTCACGGGCGCCGTCGAGATCTACCGTACGATTGTGGCCGAATGTGGTGCGGAGGCGGACACGACGGCCTATGAGTTGAAGATCTGTGAGTGTCTGCTCAACAACGAACAATATCGGCAGGCCATCATGCACATCGAACGATTCCTCGAGGCGCATGGAAGCGGCGGCGGTCCCGGCCGGCGTCATGCGATGCTGCTGAAGGGGCGGGCGCACATGCACCTTGGAGAGATTGACCAGGCCATCGGGATATTCTCTCGCTTGGGAGCAGCCGATGCTGCCGGCGATCTTGCGGCGGAGCCGCGTTTCCTCGTCGGCTATTGCAGCATGTTGGTGGAAGATTTGGATACGGCCCGGCAGACCTTCGCCACGATAGCAGAGACGTTCCCCGAGAGTTCCTTCGCCGGCAAGGCGCGTCTGTGCCTCGCACGGATCGAGAGGATGAGGCAATAGCCTGGCGTCGCCGGACCACCCTACAGAGTCGGACTTAACCAGAGGAAGAACGATTTGCCATGGACAAGGTTGTTGGGAAATTCATACCGGTCGTTGCGTTGGTGTTGGCGAGTGTCCTTTGCAGTCCCGTACGGGGCGAGATCATTGCCACCTGGGATTTCGATTACGACAGTGTTACGGACGTATGGGCCGACAGCGACGGGGCGATTCATGGTGCGGCCTGCTTTGCGGCCGGGCGCCCGGGTGCGGGGAAGGCCCTGGAACTGACGGGAAAAGAATACGCCCGGATCGGCAATGAATCCCGCTTTGATGTGACAGATGCAATGACTGTCGCCGCCTGGATCAAGGTGCACGCATTCGACAGACCATGGCAGGCGATTGTCACCAAGGGAAACACCGCTTGGCGGCTGCAGCGAAATGCGTCCGGCAAGACACTCGAATTTGCCTGTTCCGGACTGAGCATTCCGGGAGGCTCCGAATGGGGCAGTCTGCTCGGCAAGGGCAGTGTGGACGATGGAAAGTGGCATCACGTTGTGGGTGTTTACGACGGGAACAAGATGTCCTTGTACGTCGATGGGGCACTTGATGCATCCCAGAAGGCCTCGGGCGAGATCGCCATCAACGATGAGCCCGTTTGCATAGGTGAGAACAGCGAAGAGGGGAGAAGATGTTTCAATGGGCTGGTCGACGATGTGGTCATCCTCAACCATGCGTTGGATGCCGAGGGAGTCGAGAAGCTTTATCGTGAAGGACCTGCCTGGCTCATGCCTGAGACGATGGCGGACGCATTCGTGCAGGAGGCCGGGCAAGTGGTTGCCACCTTGGCCGCAAAGGAGGCTGTGGCAACTCTGAGCGGGAAGATCTCAGAATACACACGGTCGCAGGGAAGCGCCAATGAGGAGAGCGTCTATCGGGACAGATATGTATCTCCCGACATCTACTTTCTTCTGGCACAGGCCAAGGAAGCCGCCTCTGTGTTCGGTTCGGAGGTAACAGGGGCCTACTTGCGGGTCATTAAGCGAGTGCCTTACCGAACGCATCACGTCGTCGACGCACTGCTATGGCTTTCCGACCATTTGCCGGCGGATGAGTACGCAACGGCGGTCCGGGAATTCGCTTGTTGCAGCCGCGTGCTTTCCTATGACGTCCACCAGGTGGCAGGACGTTTTGAACGGCGCGACGATTGGGCCGGGTTCGAGCGTTTTTGGGACGCGCTGCTCTCTGAAATGGACCTCAAGGGAGAATCCACCCACGCCTGCATGTCGGCGGCGTGGACCGCTCTGCGCGAAAATGAGTCCTGGGCTCACCGGTTTCTCGAGTATTGCCGGAGCAGACGGGAACTCGCGGGCCATCTCTTTCGCCGGCAGGAGAAGCTGGCCGTGAAGTATATCGAGGAGGGAGATTTCCAGAAGGCGGCCCAAGTGTATCGAACGATTGCCGGGCAGTGCGGTCCCCATGAGACTAGGGCGATTTACGAGTACAGGCGTTGTGAGTGTGTGTTCAATGCAAACCAGTACGAGGATGCCCTGCAGGCACTAAATGCGTTCATCGAGCAGTATGGCAAGCACGACCAGGCTCCCATCGCCGGGGCGATGATGCTCCAAGGCCGCTGCCAGGTTAATGTGGGGCAGATCGACGAGGCAATCGATACGTTCCTCGATGTCGCGGTCCTGTATCCGCAGAGCGCGTGTGCCGCCGAGGCAAACTTCCTCATGGGGTACTGCCTGATCATACAGGGCAGATTCGAAGAAGCGACCGAGGGGCTCCAACTGGTGGTTCGTGATTATCCGCAGAGTGAGTACGCCGGGAAGGCGCGCCTGTATCTGAACCGAATCGAAGCGATGGCCAAGTGAAGAGGCAAATGATGGAAGCTCCTGTTGTTGAGGTCCGAAACCTGGGCAAACACTTCATCTCCGACCGACCGCTGCACCGGATTCTTCTGGCTCCCTTCGGGCGCGGACGAGAGATCCGCGCCCTTCATGACGTGAGCTTCACCGTTGCCGGCGGCGAGATCCTCGGCGTCGCAGGACCGAATGGTGCGGGCAAGACGACGCTCTTGCGCGTCTTGGCCCATCTGTTGGAGGCCGACAGAGGTTCCGTGCGCTTCTGCGGGCGTGAGCTGAGTTCGCTGGGCCATCCTGTGCGTGGAGACATCGGCTACGTTTCCAATGACGAGCGCAGCTTCTTCTGGCGTTTAACGGGGGCGCAGAACTTGGAATTCTTCGGGTGCCTTTACGGCCTTTCCCGCATGGAGGCGCGTCGCAGAATCGACGAGCTGCTCGATTGCTTTGCGCTCCGGAGGCAGGCCGGACGCTTCTTCCGGGACTACTCCAGCGGGACGCGCAAGAAACTCGCGATCGTTCGCGCTCTCGTTCATCAGCCGAGATTGCTGCTGCTCGACGAGGCAACAAACAGCCTCGATCCAGCCTCGGCCCACGATGTGAAGTCGCTGGTCAGGACCTATGTCTCCTCGTGCAAGGGCCGTGCCGGAATCTGGAGCACGCACCGCCTTGAGGAAATCGGCGAGATCTGCCATAACGCCCTGGTCATCCACGAAGGCCGGGTGGATTTCTTCGGACCTGCCAAGGAACAAGGATCCGTGGGGCGGATGCTGGATCGTCGAAGGATGCCTTCGAAGAACCAGGATCGGTATAGCTTTGATCGACGTTCTGAAGGCGGTGTGTATGAAAAGCTCGGACAAAGAGCAACGAGACTGCACTCCCTGGCGGAGTGACTTCCATTGGAGTGTCGCGAGGGCGATATGCAAATGACCGGGACATCTTCGGAGGTTTCCAGCCGGGTTCCACGGCAGTTGTTCCGTGGTCCGACCAAGGCCATGGCGTTCATCCGGAAGGATATGACGATCGCCGTGAGCTACAGGTTGCAGTTCATCTTCCAGTTCTCGCACGTGTTTTTCAGCATCGTGCTGATCTACTTCATCGGAAAGATGGTCGCCGCTTCCGGGGCATCGCCGGTATTGGCGGCCTATGGCGCGGACTACTTCTCGTTTGCCCTCGTGGGATTGGCGGTCAACAGCTATCTGAAGACGGGACTGATTACGGTGACCAACGACCTTCGGCAGATGATGAATCAGGGCGTGCTCGAAGCGCTGTGCGCGGGCCCCATCGAGCACAAGCGGCTGCTGCTGTGCACGGCCCTGTGGCCGTTTCTCTTCGAGACGGTCCGTGTCTCATTCTATTTCTTGCTTGGCATCGCCGTCTTCGGCTTGCGACTCCACGACGCTAACTGGCTGGGGGCCGGTCTCACGCTGTTGGCGACCATTCCCATATTCCTGATGCTGGGCATCCTGTCGAGCAGCATCCTGATTGTCGTCAAGAAAGGCGATCCGATCAATTGGATGTTCACGAGTATCTCGGGTCTGCTGGCCGGCACCATGTTTCCCATAGCGGTTCTTCCGAAATGGCTTCAGATCGCCGCCTTCTGCCTGCCGCTGACGCATGCACTTGAGGCGCTCAGGCGATGTCTGCTGACTGGGTCGTCTCTATGGGACATCCGGCACCATCTTCTGGCTCTGACGCTGTTCATGGCCGTTCTGTTGCCGGCGACCATCGCGATCAGCAACCTGTGTATCGCCCATGCCAGGCGGAGCGGGGCCTTTGCGACCCATTAAAACACGAGGAACGTCAATATGAATCGCAATGATGCAATTGTCCTGTACGGCGTGACCATAGCGGGTCTATGCCTGTCCACCGCCGCAGCAAACAGCGAAGGTTCATGCGAGCCGCCGGGTCTGCCCCCCGTTGAGACGTTCGTCATGCAGCCGATCTCCCTCGACAGCATCAGCGCCTGGGTGCCGGCCGACAAGCGCGGCCCCATCATCAACCGAAGCTGCCAACCCCGAAGAAACAACGTGTATTCCTGTCTTCTTCCGGCGGGCGTACGGCACACGAAGACCGAGAGCTGCCCGGACGCGGTGGCACGATTATTGGCGGAACATGCCGCTTGCCATTACGAGCAGACCCTGCCGCTGACGATCTTCAACGGGTGGCAGTGGGAGTATTCGGACAGCCTCGGACAGTTTGAGTCTGTTTCCTACGACCTGGACGCTCGCGGCGGATCGTGGGAGAACTCGTCGGAGGCGGTCCTGATGCGCACTGTGGGCTCCATTGTCGGAGAGTGGGTCCAACTTGTTTTGGCAGGGGGCCCTGCCGCCGACATTGGTCGCGAGGCGCTTGAAAGCCGGATTGAGATCCATGCATTCAGCTCCATGAGGACGAGAGATGGCTACCCCAAGAAACGAAAACTCTAACGTCTCCGTCATCGGGATCTCTGTCATTCTTATCCTCTTGATGGCGACGATTTCCGTCGGAGCTGACGCCGATGACCGAACGTCTCTCGGCTTACTGACATCCACCTATAAATCGGGTTATGCCATCTCGGCTGAGGAGGCGGAAACATTGCTGGATCGCCTCGGAACGGCGCTATCTGCATGTCACGACGACGATCTTGCCTGGCGGATCAGATACCGCATCGGAGTGATCTACTTCAGGGCCGGCAGGATGACTGAAGCCTTATCCCTTTTTGAACGGATCGCTGGTGCGCCGGGAACTCCTGATCTCATTCAGGCGTGCAGCCTGAACATGCTGGGGCAGAGCGCGCGGCTGCTGCATGAGGACGGCAAGGCGCTCCGGGCGTTCGGATCTCTTGCCGGCCTCACAGAGAAGCTGCTCGCCGGCGCAGAAGGCGACCCCACTTGCGATCGGTCGCAAGAAGGAACCCGAGCCGATGCCTCGCAGCGGTTCCTTCGCAGGCTTTGGTGTGCGGCCCTGATCGGCCGGGCCGAGATCTATGAACTTGGAATGGATCATGCAGCCGCAGCGACAGAGTATGAACGCCTGCTCCAGGCAAAGACGACCCTGACGAGTGGCGGGATTCTGCCGGATGTGGTGCCGCTCGCGATGGACAGATTGTCCCAACTGTATTTGCAGAGGCAGGATTCGGACGAGTATCTGAACATCGCGGAAACTCTCGCCGCGCGATACCCAGCTTACCGTCGCACGCCACGGATCGAGCTCGAGCGCATGTGTGTGCGCATACTCCACGACGTGGACGGCGATGTTGAACGTCCACAAGGCACCCTGCACGCGGTAGAGCGCCTCATCGCCCACCTGAAACACTCCGAGGCGGAGCGATTTACATCGGAGGTCCTCGACGGGGTCGATCACCTCTACCAGAAGTACAAGGATGCACCGGGGGGCAGCACAGTTGCATACTGTTACGCTTGGATGCTTGACGCCGCAGGTAGGCGGGATCGGGCCATTGAGGTCATCGCACAGGCCTGCTCGGAGAATGAGGCGGCTGGACCGACGGGATCAGATGTCAATCCCGGCCATACCAAAATCCTTCGCGGATACGCCGTTATTCAGCGTGCGGTCATGCTGGTGGAGAGGGCTGACTACGATGAGGCCCTGCAACTGCTGGCGGACGCGCCGCCGGATGCTGACCCGGAATCGCATCCTGCGCAGTTGGCCGAGTCCATGAAGAAGTGCATACAGACTCTTAAGAGGGAGGTCTCAAGGAATGAAGCCCGATAGAGCGAACGTCTCGCGAGAATGGCTGTGGGTGTACGCGCGGGGGCTGGCTCTGCTCGTCGTCGCTTTCGTGCTGTTCCTCATTGCGGGGGGCGCTGGTGGCACGAGTGCGAACTCCATTGAATGGACCGATTTCATGGAGGCTGTTTCGATGTCCGACGATGCCAGAGCCCTGTCCATCGGCAGAGTCCTGTTTCCCGCGCTGAAGCGGAAGTACGCGCGCGATGCGGGCTTCACGGCTCTTGAATCACGCCTGAATGCGGCCGAGTTTCTCGCCCAAAAGATGCAGCAGCAGCTCAGAAGAGCGACGGATGCGCGCGTGTCCGCCATGGCTGGCGAGGTTGCGGAGGCACGGAATGGTTCCCCGATCTCCGGCGCCATGCCGGTGGCCCCGGCGAAACGCTTCTATGAGACTTCTCTGACGGTCTTCTCCAAGCCCGTTCATATCGTCGGCTTGAGTGACGAAGAAAGGGCCTTTCTCGCCAAGTACTATGACCTGAGGCTTAGGTTGCTCACCGCCGCCGTGGCAAAGGCGGGCCAGGGGTTGGCGATCACCGACCCCGACTTCAAGGGCGCCCACGACTATGCACTCGTCATACCGTTGCTTCACGCATCGAGCACCCGGCCGTTCAATATCCATGTGTTGCCGTCGTGGATGCAGCGGCCCGAGCAACTGGATGTGCTCTCGGATTCCTGTCTGTTGCACTTCGAGCTTCCCTTCCAGGCGATGGCCGCCGCCAGCTCATCCGCGGAGATGCGAAAAGTGGAGTGGTCGGAGCCCGACTTCTACCGTTCCGCCGCAAAGCGTTGTGGCGGCGGACGGGCCCGTGTGGCGGTGGAGTGCCTGCGGAAGGCCATGGAGTACGTTCCCGCCGACCAAACGGATACGATCGTCGCGCTTCGATTCGACGTTGTCCAGGTCTGGCTGGAGGCGGAGAACTATCCTCTTGCCGCAGGGGAAGCACGAAGCCTCTTTGAGACATATCCGAACCACGCAGGCACGGGCAGGGCGATCTGGCTGTACTACTATGCGCTTTCACGCAGCAACAACACGGACGAAATATTAGCCGGCATTGATGACGCACTGGCCAACGATCAATGCAAACCGTATGAATTGAGACTGATGTACATCAAATGGTGGGCCCTTCGATCTCAGCGCGGCCAGAGCGCGCGCGTCGCGGCTCTGGAGTATGAACTCTTGAAACGATATGGTGATGACCCTGTGGTTGCGCCCATCCTGCTGTCGCGTGCCATCGATCTGTTGGCCTCTCAGGATTACGATGGTGCGTATGAGATTCTACAGCAGCTTACACACAAGTTTCCTTCGACACAGGTCGCGGTTCAGGCGCAGCGCATGCTCGAAAGGCTGAAAGCGACCGGAGAAAGCGAGTGAGGATTTCCCGTGAACGACGACGCGAGCCCCACATTCCGCCGGCTCTCAGTGCGAGCGATCCCCTGTCTTGTCTTCTGTGCAATCATACACGTTGATCCGAGTGCATGGGCAGCCATTGATGCGGGTGAAGCCCCGTTGAACGTGATCGTGATCACAGTCAGCAGTCTCAGGGCGGATCACGTGAGTTGCTTCGGTTACGAGCGCCGGACCACGCCTCATCTCGATAAGCTTGCCCGGGAGCATATTTTCTTCCGCAACGCCTTTGCCGCATCGGGGTGGACGATGCCGGCCCATGGGGCCCTCTTCACTTCACTGTACCCGAGCGCCCATGGGGCCACCCATATCGATAGAACGCTTGGTGAGGAGCATCAGACGCTCGCGGAGATCCTGGCGGATAGCGGTTACTATTGTGTCGGTTTCTGTTGCGGCCCTCGCCTGGACACGGAACACGGCTTTGCACAGGGATTCCACGTCTTTGCCGACCGGAGTGTGACGGCCCTGCTCGAGGTGATGGAGTACGAGAGGGCGGAAGCCTTCGACATCAACAGACGCAGGACGAACGACCTGATCACTGATGCGGCGATTGCCTGGCTCCAGAACAACCGTCACTCGCCCTTCTTTCTGTTCGTGCACTATTACGACAATCACTGGGATTACAGGCCTCCCGAGCCCTACCGCAGTCTATACGACCCCGATTACACGGGTCCTCTCGATGGGACGCAGATTGCGCGCGAGCCGTTATACAGCAATGCTCCCGATGAGAGGGACATCCGGCACATGGTCGCGTTGTATGACGGTGAGGTTCGGCAGACCGATGAGGATCTCGGGGAACTGCTGGCTGCGCTCGAAGACAAGGGGCTGTTCCGAAACTCTCTTATCATCGTGTTGGCCGATCACGGCGAGGAGTTTTATGAGCACGGCCATACCAGCCACCATGGCATCTACGACGAGCTGATACACATTCCTCTGGCGATTTCGGTCCCGCGCGGGGTCCACAGGAGCACAGAGGCGCTGGTCAGCCAAGTGGACATCCTCCCCACCATTCTCGATTACCTGGGCATTCCCGCGCCGGATGCCTGTCGAGGCAGAAGTCTGAGGCCGGTCATGGAGGGACGCACCGACAGCATCAACGAGTTCGTATTCGTCGAGTACACGGGCGGGGCCGTGCCCGATATCTTCGCCGTACGCTCTCTCAGTCATAAGTGCTGTATGACGGCTCGCGATGATGTTTTCGCCTATGATCTCGTGGCGGATCCCCGGGAGAGTGCGCCCATCGTTGTGCGAGATTTCACTGATCGGATGCGACAGTTGCACAAGAGTCTCTCACAAGTTCTCGCCGGATTCGACATTGAGACGGCGACGGGCCTGCAGGAGAATCGAGCCGAATGATGTGCTTGTCGTCTGATGGCCAATTCCCTGGTGAAGATGGGAAACCAGCCCGGATGAGTAGCGCATGTATCGATCTATCGTGTGTGACCGCTCCTTTGATGTCGGAGGCTGCATGGGAGGTGGAGGCGCTTCTCCTGAACGTCTTCGAGTATGGCGATTACAGTCTTCGTTCCGCACTGTCCGGCGCATATTCAGAGCATCTGGACTACATTCTCTGTTTGGCCAGAGCCGATGGCGTTCTTATCGGCGCAGGCGCGGCCTTATGCGGCAGGCGGAATCCGACCGTCGCTCTCTTGGGGCCCGTTGGAGTCCTTGATTCCCATCGCCGACGCGGCATCGGCACCGCTATTGTGAAATCGCTCATCGACGATCTGCGCGGCCGCGGTTGCGAAACCGTGTACTTAGGCGTCTCATCAGGCCACCCGGCCTTGAAGCTCTACGAACGCCTTGGTTTTGTCACGTACAGCGGAATCGTTCGCCGCTTATCCCTTTGCCCGTCTGCGGCCTGGGAGCAAAAGTACTTCTCTCCCTGCGCCCGGGTGGGCGTTCGGCGAGCCGACTGGGGGGACTTTCCCGGCATGCAGGCGCTGCTGTGTTATCCGGGCTCCATGCGGACGGTTGACCTGTCCCGAGGGATCTTTTCCAGCAGATATGTCAAGCCGGCTCGCTTTCTCGGACTGTTTCCCGAGATCGTGAAGACCTGTCAACAGCGTGGCGGCTTTGCCGATGTCCTCGTGACACAGGCGGCCCAAAGCGTGGTCGGATTCGCCCACGTGTGCCGCTTGCGCGGCGAGGTCCAACGACACATTGCACAGCTTGAGTTCTACGTACACGACAGCTTTATGGATCAAGGCCGGCGCCTCGTGCATGCGATGATTCTGCAAGCTCGCAGTTTGCATGTCGGAAGACTCCGCTGCGCCCTTCTCAGCGGCGACAGTCTGAAGCGTCGGACTGTCGAGGATCTTGGCGGCGCGTGCATCGCTTCGCTCGCCGCCTCTGCCTGCATCGGGGGTACGTTCGAGGATGTATTGATCTACGAATGGGAGGAGTTCTCAGATAGGGCGGAGGAGGGGCCGGCCGGATCGTAGTGCGACACGACGAGCTTGCTCTTGCCGCTCGGGGCCGGCGCCAGGAACGAGACCTTCTCCAGCCCGACCTCTATCGAACTGCCCACGAGGCTTCTGAAGCGGCCCAGCAGCAGGTCATCAAGTCGCTCGACGTCGGCGCCTTGTTCACAGACATAGTTGACGGTGAGCTTCCCGTCCCGCTCCTGCACCAGTCTGAACTGACGGATATCCGGATGGTTCATCAGTCCCTTCAACTGATTCCACAGCACGCGCCTGCCGTCGGGCAGAATGATGTTCTCGCCGGTCCTGCCGATGATCTCCGCAAGCATCGGGAGTTTGCACCCGCAGGGACACGACTCGCCGGACATTCGGGCCAAGTCACCATTCTTGTAGCGGATGATGGGCATGACGTAACGGTTCAAATCCGTCAGGGTGACCTCGCCGATTTCCCCGGGGGCGGCGGGCTTGCCGTCCTTGACAATCTCGACAATCAGGTTGTCGGCATTGATATGATACCCCGCCGCCTCCGGGCATTGCCACGCAATATCGCGTGCTTCGTTGCAGGCGTATACGTCGATGACCCGGACGCCAAACGTGGCTTCGATCAGTTCCCTGACCTGGGGCAACAGCATCTCGCCCCCGGTCATCACGATCGCCGGTCTCAAGGGAGCGAAGACGCCGTCTCGTATGCCCTGGGCCAAAGTCCTGACGGAGGATGTGATGCCGGTCAGGATGGGCCTTTTGACTCTGGCGGTGAGCCGCTCCACATAGGCCGCGTTCTCCGGGGAGTGGAGATATGGGTTCAGAAAGTGTTGCCTGTGGATGCCCTGGAGGAATGTCCATTGTGCCGGC
Organism: uncultured Phycisphaerae bacterium; assembly: GCA_965603165.1. GTDB lineage: Bacteria > Planctomycetota > Phycisphaerae > Sedimentisphaerales > Anaerobacaceae > PLanc-01. Next base: position 11,236 of record CBFDBY010000034.1, on the reverse strand, counting down.
CGGGCCGGGTCCTGGCCTGTGTTCAGAAGCGTGATAAACGATCGCCCGACAAGGGGCACTCCCACCGCATGGCGAAACCTGATTACCGCCGCCGAGTTGTGCATTCGTGAGTTCCAATCGGCGAGGATGCACACGGGGACTCCCGTGCTGCCGGAGGTCCGGCTGACGCGACAGGCCGGCAGACTCCGGGGTAGGAAATCCCAGAATCGGCTGCGCAGGGCATCCTTCGTCAGAAACGGCACACGCCGCAGGTCTTCCGCCGTCCGGATCTGCTCCGGATCTATACCGGCCTGTCTGAATAGCTCCTGGTAATACTTGATGCTTCCGGCACAATAGCGCACGAGGCGCTCCAGTCGCTTGTTCTGAAGTCTGTGGATTCTCCCCGGATCGAATTGTCTTCTGATGGCGCGGCTTGCTTCGACATACGCACCGACCGTCCACTTGATCTTCGCCCACGTGCCGGTCATTTGCAGACCCGCTCATGAAGGTCTGGTGGGACAGGCTCTGTCCACATACGGCACGCCCACTGCTGGATGAGATCAATCAAGAGCTCCTGGCTCCAGAGGAGTGTGAACACGTGATCCGCATCCTTTACCATTTCGATTGTCAGTTTCCCTGAGGACTTCCAGGGCGCGAGGCCCGGCTCAAGGGTGAGATGGAACGCATCCAGTGCGGAGCTTCCTTCGGAGTAGATCAGGAACAGATTGACAGCGCGGTCGAGAATCAGCCGGCATTCGGCGGAAGCATCGATTTGCCGTGGAGCGCATGGAGGATGAGCGGCGTGAAGGTCCTGCATTCTGCCGATGAAGGATTTGATGAGACTGCGACGATGGGTCTTGCCGGCCAAGAGCCTCCACCACCTGCGGCGGTCCAGGAGGTGTTTTCGGTAGTAGCGCCGTCGAATGCTGTTCTCCAGGAGGCGATTCACGTGATGTGGTTGAGTCTTATCCATGAACGTGCCGTTGACGGCGGCGACCCCAACCACGCGGTTGTCATGGCAGGCCGTCGTTACCGCCGTGTTGGCGCCCGAGCAGATGCCCGCGAGGAGAAACCGGCGGATTCCTTGTGTTGATTCGAGGTAGTCCATGGCCTGTTGCGTCTCGTGGACGGAGCTTATCTCACACGGCCTGTTGTCGTTGCGACGATCGCTGTCCCCAAGTCCCGACAGATCGAACCGCAACGTGCAGAAACCCGGCACGGCGAGCTTCCTTGCCAGTTTGACATGAATGCGGTTGGGGCCGACTCTGTGAATGAAACCTGCATTGAGGAGGATGACGGCAGGCAGGCGACTCGGCCGTCGGTGCTCTTGCGGCTCGGTGAGTATGCCGACAATGGACTTCGTATCGCCGAAGCGGGCGACCTTCTCGATCATGGCAGCACCTCGGAAGTCCAATCTGCGATGCAGTGCAGGACAGGAAGCGGGATCGGTCCTTTGCTGTCCTCGTTTTCGGCCTTGATCCAGATATCAGGCCAGGGAATGTGCTCGTAGCCCACCCGCGCACCGAGGTGAGTGAGATGCTCCCATAGGCGCCGGCCTTCGCATCCGTTGCGGGTCTCAATGATCAGCATCCTGTTGGCCGGCCGGTCGGCGAGTGCGAGCAGATCCAGGCTCTTGAGCTCACGCGCGAACGGGGTGGGCAGGAGGAAGCCCAGTACTTCATCCGTCCGTCCGCGCCCGGGATGACGCCGAAGTCGTGCGAATGAGCCGTACAGCCAGTTTCTGTGGAGCCTCTTCAACTCGGCAAGATACGTGGCGCCACGTATGACCGGCTGCCAGAGGACCATCGCCTCGACATCATGCTGTCTTGCTCCGAACATCGTGGCCAGAGCGGCGCCCAATCGAAGGCCGATCAGGCACATTCGCGTCACACCGCCGTTCTTGAGCTCCGCCACGGCGGCGGAGATATCGTCCACCCATGGTTCGAGAGCAGCCCCATCGCAATCTCCGGCCGAATCCCCGCAGCATGAAAAGTCGAACCGCAGCACATGCAGTCCACGTGATGAGAGCAACTTCGCGAACTGCAGGAAGGCCCGGTGCGAACGAATGTACTCCTGGCCCATCGGACAACAGAGCACGACACCGGCATCGCGCACGGCGCTGGCATCCGGCGAGTGATAGACACCGAAGAGCCGCCTGGATTCCGTCCCGAAGTAGAAAGGCTCCATCATACACAACTCGATATCCCAAGCGATTACGCGATCATGCCGGTGAAGACGCAGCCGCTGCGAACCAGATACTTGCCTGTGAGCCGGACCATATCGTCTGATTGCCTTGTCGGCACGGACGCAACTTCGAACCGGTCGTCATCCATCCGTACACTGACTCGCACGTCCTGAAAGTCCAGCCACTGCCCGGTCAGGGGGAACCGGCATTTGTAGAGACACTCCTTGGCGCTGAAGAGCAGGACGGCCGCCACGTGCCGCTGATCCGATGGCAGGGTCTTTATCCAATCCAGCTCCTGCCGCGTGCACACCAACCTCGCGAACTCGTCATCCAGTTCCTGAAGGCGTTCTATATCCAGTCCTACGCTTCGGATCTTCCGCTCCCGTGCCACGGCCGCTCCGTAGTGCCCCTCACAGTGCGAAATGCTGCCGACGATCCCCGGCGGCCACACGGGCTGTCCTTTCTCACCGACCAGCAATGGAAAGCCGTCGACCCCGAGTTGTATCATGGCTCGGCGCGCGCAGGCCCGTCCCGCCGCGAAGTCGAGGCGTCTTTTCAAACCCGCTTTAGCGATACACGCCTGCTCGGCAGGGTGAAGATCCGCCAGGGAAGGGGGCGACGTCATCTCCTCCGTAACGACCTCAGGCGGAAAAAGCAACTGAATGGTTTTTTCCGGCTCATCCAGCGACATACACACCTGCCTTCGCCTGCACGGCCTGTTCGCAACTGGCGGCGAACTGACCGAGCGTCTGGCCGAAGAACTCTCGCAGCGGTACGCGAATCCCCATTCTCATCTCGATCTGGGACACTGCCTTTATCAGCACGAGCGAATGTCCGCCTAAGTCAAAGAAGTTGTCGCGAAGTCCCACCGTGTCCGTGCCGAGAACGTGTTTCCAGATCTCTGCGATCTCGCATTCTGTCGCTGTGGCTGGCGGTACGAAGTCCGGCCCATTGCCCACATGGCTGGATGCAGACGCCAGCCGCCTGTGGTCAGTCTTGCCGTTGGGGGTAAGCGGGATCGTATCCAGCAGAACAAATTGGGTGGGGACCATGTGATCCGGAAGCAACCTACGCAGATGGCCCCGCAGGGACAGGGTTGTGGTATTGTCCGTACACACGACATACGCAACCAGTTTCTCTCCGATGCGGTCATCCGTGGCAACGGTCACCACAGCATCGGTTACGGCCTTGTGAGTGGTGAGAGCCGCCTCGACCTGGGCCGGCTCGATGCGACAGCCGCGAATCTTGGCTTGGCGATCGATCCTGCCGCAGTAGTCCACATCGCCGGCCGGGTCATAGCGTCCCAGGTCGCCCGTTCTGTATACGCGGTCTTCCGGATCGGCCGTGACAGGATTCGGGACGAACTTGCGGACGGTCAATTCGAGGTCGTCGATGTATCCTTTCGACAGATACGGCGTGCGGATACAGATTTCGCCCAGTTCCCCGATTCCCGCCAGTCGGCCCATCTGATTCAGAACGAGCAACTGCGCGCCGTCAATCCCCTTCCCGATGGGCAGTACCCTTGTCGATCCACAGCTATGGGCGTGCCTCATGTCGTCGTCGGAAACGATGGCATAGCCCATGGCCTGCGGTGTCTCCGTCGTTCCATAGAAGTTGACGCAGACTGCGGCGGGGGCGACATCTTTCACCTTTCCTATCGTACGGCGGGTGAGTGCGTCGCCGGCAAAGAAGATGTAGCGGAGAGATGGGATACAAGGCGTTCGACTGTCGCCGGCTCGTGACATGAGCACTTCCGCCATCGCCGGCGTGATGTGCGCGACAGTAATCCGGCTCTCGTTCATCCAGGCCGCGAGATGGCCGGGATCGGTCATGTGCTCGTGTTCCGGGATGCAGAGCGTGGCTCCGAGCCACAGGGGTGTGAAGATGTCTCGCAACACGGGATCGTGCGAGAGGCCGGAGAGCATGCTGAACCGGTCGTATGCATTCAAGCCGAACGTGCGACAGTGCCAGTTGAGGAAGTGGACGAGAGGCATGTGCGTTCCCAGGATGCCTTTGGGCTCGGCTCCGGTCGAGCCTGATGTAAACATGATGTAGGCCGGGTCGTTCGGATCGACGGAGATCTCGCGATCCTCGGCGGAGCAGTGCCGGAGAATCTCAGCCAGTTCACAGAGGCGAGGAGGGATCTCCAGCCGGCAGGGGATGATTGCAGCGATCTCACTCAGGCTGTCGGCCGACCGCCTCACTTCCGTTCCTGCAATCAAACCTCGAGCTTTTGTGGAACGGAGCTGGGCCGCGAGCCACGGGGCGGGGTAGGCCGGATCCAGAATGGTAAAGGTCGCGCCGCTCCTCAGGATGCCGAGGACGGCGGCGACCAACGCCGCGCTGCGATGAGCGCAAACGGCCACGACGTCACGGGGCCGGATGCCGTGCGCACACAGATAATCGGCGATCTGGTTGGCGCACGCGTAGAGCGCTCCATAGCTGACCGTCTGATAAGGGTCGATAATGGCCACGTCGTTGGAAAGCCGTCGGGCGTTCTTGTCGAGTTCATGGAGGAGGGTTCCACCTGTCTCCGCGTGAAGCACGCAGGTTGGATCCGGCACAACCGGTCGGGCTCGATCCGTCACGAGTGAGAAATTCAGGATTCTCTCATCTGGATTACGAGCGATCTGATCGAGGAGGGACTCCAGTTGTGCGAGCGTGTCCGCCGCACGTTCTTTATCGAACAGGTCCGTATTGAAAACGAGGGTGAGTCGGATGGAATCTGTGTGCTCTCTGGCATAGAGCGTCAGATCGAACCGGCTTTCGCGTTTCGGAAACTCCACGATCTCCGTCGTCAGCCCATCCAGCTCAAGCCGCTCGTTGTCGTAACTGAGCATGTTGAAGAAGACCTGGAACAATGGGGGGCGGCTCAAATCCCGTTCGGGACGAAGCTCCTCGACCAGCTTTTCAAATGGGAGATCCTGGTGGGCATAGGCTCCCAGGGCGGTGGCGCGGACCCGCCGCAAGAGCTCTCGGAAGGTAGGATTGCCCGATAGCTCAGTACGCAGCGCCAGGGCGTTGAGGAACAGTCCGATGAGCCTTTCGATCTCTTTATCGTTCCGACCGGCAATGGGCGAGCCGACGGTGACGTGATCCTGCCCACTGTGCCGGTGCAGGAGTACGTTGAACGCCGCGAGCAATGTCATGAAGAGGGTGGCGCCCTCTCGTTCACTCAAGGTATGCAGGCTCTGCGTCAGGGCCGGCGAAAGCTCGGTCCGGCAGCTCGCCGCTCGGAAAGTCTGCACGGGCGGACGGGGCCGATCCGTGGGAAGCTCCAACACCGGCACTTCCGGCCCCAGTTGCTCTTTCCAGTAAGCAAGTGCTTTGTCTAACGTATCTCCCGTCAGGTATTGCCTTTGCCAGACCGCGAAATCGCCGTACTGGACCGGAAGGTCGGGAAGCCGGATGGATCCACCGCTCACCGCCGCGTTATAAAGGTCCTGGACTTCGCGAAAGAAGATGCCCAGAGACCAGCCATCGGATACAAGGTGGTGAATGGAGAGCAGAAGCACGTACTCCTCGTCCGCCAACCGGAGAAGCCTCGATCGGATCAGCGGGCCACAAGCAAGGTCGAACGGCTCTCGCGCCTCTTCATCGACCGTGCGCATCAGCTCAACGTCTCTCTGCGAGGCAGGATGGCGCCGCAAATCGACAACGGTGAGACTGAATATTGGGGTTGGAGCGATTCGTTGTACCGGCCCCTCGCCGGCGAGGGGAAAACTCGTCCTCAGTATCTCGTGGCGACGTATAACCTCCCTGATACTCTCCTCAAGGGCTCCTACTACGAGCCTGCCCTGCATACGGATGGCCTGGGGCGGGCTATACCGTACGCGTGTCGGCTCGAGCTGTTCAACGAACCAAAGTCGCTGCTGCGCCAACGACAGGGGAAAGGAATTGAAGCCCGGGTTTCGAGGCAGCCGTGGAATGGGCGGCCTCTCGCATGTAGTTGTACGCCTCTTCGACAGTCTCGCCGCCAGCAGGGCGCGTCGATCCGAAGAGAGCCGGTTGATACGAGCTCGAAGACCATCCCTCGCGGAATCGGGGGGACCTCCATCGTCGTTCGGCATCGCGGAGACTCGCGGTGTGCGTGCGATCGTCTCCAGATACTCCTCGAATGGATCCAGTGTCAGACTGGAGACGAAACGCAGCGCGGCTTCCCGTGACGCATCGGCCAGCTTCTCGTAGTGGTCCTTATCGGATGTCAGTCTCTCGAGCGTCTTGACCCATGGGTCCACGTCCTGCTCCGGGACAATCGGGATCGGCAATCCTTTTTCATCATGGAGCGGTCTGTAATGCTCGAAGGGTCTCACGGGCAGAACGTAGTCGATTCCGAGCTTGGCCTCGGGCAGACCGCCCGAATCGCTGGCGATCACCGGAATTCCATGGACCATGGTTTCCAGGGTGATGAGTGGGAATCCTTCCGGCCAAAGCGATGGCACAAGGAGGATCCCGGTCCGTTTCAGGATCGGAGCAATATCGTCGCACGGCGGGATGACTGTGACGTTCGGAAACTGCCGCAATAGACGCAGATCAGCCGCTGTCGTACCCCAGTTCGGCACCGCCGCGAACTTTATGTGCGGCATCCGAGCTACAACCTCTTTGACAATGGAGATACCTTTGTACGCACATGGATTGATGGTGGTCACGAAGCCATTGCCAAAGCCGCCCATGCGTCGAAAGGGACCCGTTCCATACACCGGGAAGGCCAGTACGACCGCATCACGCCCACATCCCTCTCGGATGCGCCGCTGCAGGTCGTTGCTGACGGCGATGATCCCATCGGTGTCTCCGATCCACGCTGCACCGGAGGGGTTCTCAAGGGCGTGACCGGGACCGAAGGGCAACTCCCAGGGCGAATGGGCGATGTAAACAGTTCGCGTGCTGCGATGCCGAAGGACCGGCTCCAACTGTATACAGGAGGAAACCAGCGTCACCGTTGGCTCGAAGCTGCGAAGCTCGCGAATGACGCTACGGTGCAGCAGAGATGGGTCTTTGACTGCATGGACGGTGACCCCGTTGTATCTGAAGATGGCGGCGGCAGGAGAATCTTCGAAAGCCACTCGTTTGTTCGACAACTCGTGGAGAAATCCGGCCAATGTGTGCAGACCCTGTTTGCCGGTTGCCGGGGCGACAACGTGACAGCGATGGCCCCTCGCAGCCAATCCCTCCATGAGGATCCGATTGGCTTTGTTCGCGCCGCCCCGTGCGGGGACGTACAACATGTTTTGGACCAGCAGAATCCTTATGGCTGATCTCCTCTCTCAACGGCGGCGTCTCTCAGTTGTCGTGCAAGAAGCGTACGTCTTCCGGCCGGCATGCCCTGGGCGTACGCGTCGAGATGCTCGCTGTCCGTGTCGCGAGAGTAGGTCTGCTCGCGGTACGGGTGAGTGTATTCGCGACGGGTCGATGCGAGATGGCTCAGGACGTCTCCCAGGGAACTGTCGCTGACGCCTGCGAGGAATCGCACGGCGGCATTGCGGGATGCTTCAGAAAGCTCCCGATACGCTTCGCGATCGATGGACAGGGTCCGGACGGCGTCTATCCATGGACGCAGGTCCTGATTCGGAACCACGGGCACCGGAAATCCCCGATCGTCGAAGCGCGGCGTGTATGCTTCGATCGGACGGATCGGCAGGAGATCGGGCACCCCGAGTTTCGCGTCGATCAGACCGCCATAGCGGCCGGCCAGGACGGGAATGCCGCGAAGCATGGCCTCCACGACGATCAGGCCGAAACCCTCGCGGTACAGGGACGGAACAACCAGGATGCGGGTTCGGGCAAGGATTTCATCGATGTCTTCAGCCGGTTCCCAGACCTCCACGTTCGATATCGCCGCGAGCCGTTGCCGGTCCGCAGCCGTTGTCGCCCAACCGGCCAATGCGCCGAATCTCAGGTTGGTGAACTCTCGTGCCAGGCTCGCGAAGATCGAAATGCCTTTCACGGCGGATGGGTTGATCATAGTAATGCAACCGCCGTCGAAATTGCCATATCGTGGGAAAGGGCCTTGTCCGTAAACAGGGGGGTGGACGATCAGGGGCTGGCGTCCCGTGTGATGCCGGATGTAGAGCGCCGTCTGCCGCCCTATGGTAATGATGGAAGGGACCTGCTGCAGTAGGCCGGTTGCCAGAGGATTCGATGAGATGCTGTCCGGACCGAAGGGGAAGTGCTGCGGCGTGTGGGCCATGTAGATGACCCGGGATGGGGAGATTCTCATGCATGTGTCGAGCAGCAACTGCCCGGGATCGAGGGAGGACACGAGGACCCATGTCGGATCGAACTCGCGTATCTGCTGAGCAACGTACCTGTGCAAGAACGTGCGTTTTGTGACCGCGTGTATCTCTACGCCATCGAGATGGTACGCCTCGACAAACGCCGACGAAGAGACCGGCCTGATGCCGAGAGCGCCAAGCGTGCGGAGGTATGCATCGTAGGTCGCGGGGCCCTGCGGGCCGAACGCCGGGGTCACGATACGACACTCGTGTCCCTGACGGGCCAACTGCTCCATCCAGACTCTGTTCGCTCTGTTCTCGCCGCCGAGGGTAGGAACGTAGAAGATGCTCTGCGACAGGAGGATTCTCATTGGCTCTGTCCTTCGTGCAAGAGGAACGCTTCGATTTGCTCGTCCGTCAGGCCGTCAAGCTTCTCCAAGACCTGAAGGACTTGTTCCGGCTCGGCCCGTTCAATCCGGCGCATCTCGACCACCGACGCCAATTCCTCGATGGTAGGCGCCTCAAAGACATCCTGGATGGATAACTCGAGACCGAGAATACTGTGGATTCGCGACAAGACCTGTGTAGCGAGCAGGGAATGCCCGCCCATGTCAAAGAAGTTATGCCGTACACCTACAGAGGGCATCGCCAGGAGGTCTTTCCAGATATTACATAAGGTCTTCTCGATGGGGGTGCGTGGGGGGATGTGATCGTGCATGGCGTCGGCACCCGCGACGTATGGTTTCTTTGCTTCCATATCCTTGAGAACCAGCTCGATGCTGTGCAGCTCTGCCGCGATCCTGTGAAGAAGGTGAGACTGTGCCCGGTTCTGAGGAATATCCGCCGCCTCGATCAGGCGAGGAGCAGTCGATATCGGTCGTTCTTCGGATGCCGCGTCAGGGTCGAGCGTTACGCCCATCGCGGATTCGGTCGGGAATCCAAAGACAAGGTCGTCGCCGTCGGGTTGTCCGGAACCGATTTGCAGACTGTTCAGGAACTCCAAGGCGGGCTGATTCCGTTCCGTCGAGTGGTATCTTACGTTCACCCGTGGGATATTTCGCTGCTTTGCGATTCGGCCAAGCTCCCGGAGCATGCGATGCTCCACCCCTCGGCCCAGCACACGGCAGCTTAACAGGAAGGCATCCAACTCAATGGCGTCGGGGGTCGTGCCCAAGATCATGATCCCTACGAGGCCGTAATCGCCGAAGCGATCCTTCACTTTGACAACCAGATATTCACGCTCGCCTGAGGAGTGGATCCTTTGCATTTCCGACTCACAACAGCGAACCGCCGTGCAGTTGAACTGGTTTGTGCGATTCATCAGTTGTACCGCTCTCGGGATCTCATCCGGCGACATCGGCTGGATTCGAACGTCCAAATCGAGCCCGGCCAGGAACTCGCGAAACGTCAGGGATTCTCTCTCGAATCGCAGCCTGGCGGCGTTCTGCCCGTAGAATGTGGCCCGCGTCCGGTCCTCTCCGGTGATTGTCAGATGATCGAAAGGCCAGAAGTGACCGAGAAACGTGGGAACGGCGCGCACCTCGTCAGGAAGTTGAACGGCCAGGACCTCGGGCAGTTCGGCACGAACCTCCGCACACTCGATCGGATTGTCGTCCACAAAAATGAAGCTGTCCAAGCCAAGGTTCAATTCGTTGGCGAGCGACCTGAGATTGTGGGGCTTGTGCGTCCAGTTGAGACGCCAGGATAGGATATGCTCGCGTCTCAACACCATGTTCGGATGCTGATCGAAAACCCGCCACACGTCCAGCTCATTGTTCCTGCTGCAGAGGCACAGGAGCATCCCGGCGTCATGCTGTGCCACCATAAATTGCTGCAGGGCGCGGTACGGGCCGTCGATGTTCACGTCCTCGAGGCGATCCTCACCACAGATTCCATCCCACAAGGTGTGGTCGCAGTCCAGAACGATCGCCTTGTACGGGCGGCTTGTCAGGGCGTAGAGCCTGCGCGCGATCATGGTCGCCAGAGCGGCATGGAACGCGGGTGTATAAGGGATGTGTGCCTCCCTGTCCAGCACAGCATCGAACCATCGCGCGACAGGATAGGTCGTCTGAAGCTCGGAACTGCTCACGCAACAAATGCCCGGCGTCTGGTGTAGATCGGACAGGAGGATCTCTTCCAGATTGCGAAAGATCGGGGCAAACTCGCTGTTCTCGACCACAGCCGGAGACACAGGACACATCACGGCCAGGAGCGGCACCGTCGATCGGCTCGCCGCGGACCGCATGGCGGCCAGAAAGTCCCGGGCCTTGCGCTCCAACTCGCCCCGTTGCAGATTGATGCTGATGTCGCCGTCGTCCCGGGACCTGATCCAATCATCCGGTTTCAGAAGTACGACATTCAGGCCGTCTTCATTGGTCAGGAGAAGACTCGCGGGTTCGAGTAGCTGTTGGAATACCTGGTTATAAGGGGCGAACCGTATGCGAGCCTCAAGTCCGAGTTCGCGGATCCAATAGGCAAGGGCAGGCTCGAGCGGCTCGGCCGTGAATGTGGCCGCAATGGCGATTGTCGTTTCTCGTCCTGTCGGGGCCATCATGCTCCCTCTATCGACTGCTGAGACGTCGATCGGTCCCATTCGTCACGGTCCTGACGTGAGCATCATCAAAGTATGCTGTAGTCTCACCCTCCAGGAGAAGGCCAACGCCCCCTGTGATATCACGGTCCACATTCCATTGAACCAGCTCCGCATTGTCCAGACGCACCGTGATGACTCTCGCATGGAGCGTCACCTCCACCTGGTGCCAGACATCGGGCTGATACGCGGTGTGAAATGTTGTGAGCGGTTCTGTTGTTCCGTCCTCCTGTCGGACGAGCTGCATCTCCACGTCGTCCGGTCCTTCCG
>CBFDBY010000033.1:0-50476 GCA_965603165.1 uncultured Phycisphaerae bacterium | reverse complement strand
TGCCTGTGATCCCCGGCTGCCAGCCGACGAACCGGAAGGATTCCATCCTCGTGCATGACCCAGATGTGTTCACGGGCGGCCCGCCTGTGCGCCCACCAAGACGACCGGGGACATAGTCGTTCCCACCTGGCTTCGAAGGGAGTCGTAAACGGCCCCGCGCGCGGGGGCGTGGGGCCGCTTTGCCTTTGTAAGCCGCAGCGATTTCTGGTAGATTAGCGTCTTTGGATCTCTCAGGAGTGACGACATTGGGAAAGACGCTAATCTATAAGATCCTGGAATCGCACGTGGTTGAGGGCGCCCTCGCGCCCGGCGCGCCGATCGGGATACGGATCGATCAGACGCTGACGCAGGACGCGACGGGAACGACGGCGTTCCTGCTGTTCGAATCGATGGGCGTCGGTCGCGTGAAGACCGACCTGTCCGTCAGCTACGTCGATCACAACATGGCCGGCTTCGGGCCGGAGAACCACAACGATCATCTGTACCTGCAGACCGTTGCCGCGAAGAGCGGGGTGTACCACTCCCGCGCCGGTAACGGGATCTGCCACCAGGTTCACCTCGAACGATTCGGCAAGCCGGGAGCGACGCTGCTCGGCAGCGACTCGCACACCCCCACCGGCGGCGGAATCGGCATGGTGGCCATCGGGGCCGGCGGGCTCGACGTCGCCGTCGCGATGGGCGGCGGACCATTCTATCTGCAATGCCCCAGGGTGCTCGGCGTCAAGCTGACCGGAAGGCTCGGCGACTGGGTGGCCGCCAAGGACGTCATTCTGAAACTGCTGAGCGAGTTGACGACGAAAGGCAACGTCGGCTGGGCGGTCGAGTACTCCGGCCGAGGGGTCAAGGCCCTGACGGTCCCGCAGCGAGCGACGATCACGAACATGGGCGCCGAGCTGGGCGTGACCACGAGCGTTTTCCCGAGCGACGAGCAGACGCGAAAGTTCCTCGCGGCCCAGAAGAGGGAGCAGGACTATCGGCCGCTGGAGGCGGATGCGGATGCCGCATACGACCGGGTCATCAAGATCGATCTGTCGAAGCTGGAGCCGATGGCGGCGTGCCCGTCGTCGCCGGACAATATCAAGGCGGTCCGCGAGATCGCCGGCCGCAAGATCGGGCAGGTCGTCGCCGGCAGTTGCACGAATTCGAGCTTCACCGACCTGATGATGATGGCCCGCGTGCTCAAGGGCCGGCGAATCGACCGCATGGTGGAGTTCGCCGTCGCGCCGGGCAGCCGGGAAGTGCTGAACATGTTAGCCGAGAACGGGGCCCTGTCGGACCTGATCGAGGCCGGGGCGAGGGTCCTCGAATCGGCGTGCGGGCCGTGCATCGGCCAGGGCTTCTCCCCTGCCGACGGGACGGTGAGCTTGCGGACGTTCAACAGGAATTTCGCCGGTCGCAGCGGAACGAAGGGCGACGAGGTGTACCTCGTCAGCCCGGAAACGGCCGTCGCGGCGGCACTCACAGGCAAGATCACCGACCCGCGCGATCTGTCGCAAACGCTCGACCTGAAGTATCCTCGGATCCGGATGCCGCGCGAGTTCCATATCGACGACAGTATGATCGAGGCGCCGCCGAGCCCATCGGAGGCCGGGGCGGTCGAGGTCCTGCGGGGCCGCACCATTGTCGTGCCGGAGGCGCCGCCGGCGCTGCCGGAGAAACTCGCCGGCCAGGTCCTGCTCAAGTGCGGCGACAAGATCACCACGGATCATATCATGCCCGCCGGCACGTTCCTGAAGCTGCGCTCGAACGTCCCGGAATATGCGAAGGTCGTGTTCAACTGCTTCAACGAGCCGGGCAAGCCGACGTTCGCCGAGCGGGCGCTGCGATTGAAGAACGATGGCAAGGCCGGCATCGTCGTGGCCGGCGAAAGCTACGGGCAAGGCTCCTCGCGCGAGCACGCGGCCCTGTGCCCGATGTACTTAGGCGTTCGCGCGGTCATTGCCAAGAGCATCGAGCGGATTCACCGTGCGAACCTGATCAACTTCTGCATCGTGCCGATTCGCTTCGCGGACCCATCCGACTACGACCGGCTCGACGCCGGCGATGAGCTGGTGATCGAAGAGCTTCTCGCGGCGATCAAGGACAGCGAGCAGATCACAATCCGCAAGCAAGACGGCTCGTTCTCCTTCACGGGCGTGCTGGAGCTTTCCGGCCGGGACCGCGAAATCCTGCTGTCGGCGGGCCTGCTGAATTATACGCGGCAGAAATCACATGGATGAGATCATAGTCAGCATCTTCGGGACAGGCAGGGTCCGGCCGGGCGAGCCGGCGTTCGTGCTCGCCGAGCAGGTGGGCCGGGCGCTGGCGCAGGCGGGCTTCACCATCGCCAATGGCGGCTACGGCGGCACGATGCTCGCGGCGGCCAAGGGCGCAGCGGAAGCGGGCGGCAAAGTCATCGGCGTCACGTGCCGGGCGTTCAAAAGAAGCGTCGCTAATGAGTTTGTCACGCGAGAGGTCGTGACCGATTCACTCCAGGAGCGGCTGCATAATCTCGTCAAGGCCGGCCGGGCGTACGTCGTGCTGCCGGGCGGAACCGGCACGCTCCTGGAACTGGCCTCTGTTTGGGAGCTGAAGAACAAGGGCTTTCTCGACGGCGCCAAACCGATTATCCTCGTAGGCGAGTTTTGGAGACCGCTCGTCGATCTCGTCGCTACGGACGATCCGCGCTGTGCGAGATCCGTGGCGTTTGCCGCAGAGCCGGGTCGAGCCGTCGATCTGATCAAGGAATCTTTGGATACGTGAGTCGAGGTTGTCGGCGTGAGAAGCATGGTCCTGGTCATCCTGATGTTGAACCTTGCGACGGCCCTGCCGTGGGCGCGCGGAGCCATTGGCGCCGAGCGGAGTGCACGGACGCTGCTGCCCGAGGCGACCGTTCTGAGCGCCGTTGACGGCAGGGTCGTTCACGTGGACGCCAACGATACCTGGCTGTTTGAGTTGGCTGCGGACGTCAATCGCGTCGATGTGAATGTGCCGGCCGGGACGCGATTCCCGCTTCTGCCTTCGGCCGTTCTCGAGCGGTTGATTGCCGATGTGAACGAACGTTCTGTGCCAACATACAGGCTGTCCGTTCGGGTCACGCAATACGAGGGGAAGAACTTTTTGTTTCCCACGTACTTCCTGCCGCTGAGCAAGCTGAAGGATGCGTCGGCGCCGCCGGATACGGCTGAGCCGGCTGAGGCAGACGTCGGACAGGTGGACCCCGACCTGCCGGTCCCGGAGGCAGTGCTGGAGAAATTCGCGAGTCACCGTCCCATCCGCGGGCCCCGGCGTGAACCCACGGACAGCGAGCCGGCCTCACCGGTGCTCGGCCGCATGTTGGTGAACCGTGTCGGCATGATCGAAGCGGAACGCGAACGGCTCACATTCATCCCCTACGCCCTCGGATGGAATATTGGCGACATCCGATATGAACTGTTGCCTTGCCATGCCCTGGAGCAAGCGATCCGCATGCAAGAGCAAACGGTGGAGCCCATCCGCTTCAATGTGGTCGGCCTTGTGGCCGAGTTCAAGGGCGGCACGTTTCTCCTGCTGCAAAGGGCCATCCCCGTATACAATTATGACAATTTCGGCAGATAGACGATCATGAGACAATCGCTGCAGGATCTTCTTCTCGTATCTTCCGAGCCTGATTTTCAGACGGAGCTCGAGACATTGCGGTCGCAGATGCTGGGGCCTGCCCAATTCGCCGGCGCCGACAGCGACGAGAACCGGACCGTCGTCGAAATCATACGTGACGTGGCGGCGCGGGGCGACCGGGCGGTGGCGGATTACACGAAGAAGTTCGACGGCGTCGAGCTGACGCCCGGCGAATTTCGTATCGGCGCCGAGGAGCTTGCCCGCGCACACGAAGCCGCCGATCCACAGCTTTTGGCTTCGCTTCGCCAGGCCATCCGCAACGTCAGGACCTACCAGGAGAGGATCTTCATCGGCAAGCGGTCCGAATTCTCGCACGGTACGGGCATAAAGTACACGCCGATAAGACGGGTTGGCGTCTGCGTCCCCGGGGCGGCGGCCCCGCTGCCGTCCACCGTGATCATGACGGTCGTCCCGGCGCAGGTGGCGGGCGTGCGCCAAATCGCGGTGGTCTCACCGCCGCGGCATCAGGGCAGTATCCACCCGGTGATTCTGGCGGTCTGCCGCGAGTTAGGGGTCGACGAGGTCTACCGCATCGGCGGAGTGCAGGCGGTAGCCGCGTTGGGCTGCGGGACGCAGACGATCGGCCGCGTCGACAAGATCGTCGGACCCGGCAACAAATGGGTGCAGTCGGCGAAGAAGAATTTGGCGGGGGATTCCATCGGTATCGACTCGATCGCCGGCCCCAGCGAAGTGCTCATCATCGCCGGCGAGGAGGCGAACCCCGCCTGGGTGGCGGCGGACATGCTGAGCCAGGCCGAACACGCGGCCGACAGCAGCGCCATCGTTCTGACCGATTCGCAGCCGCTGGCGCAGGCCGTCCTCGAGAAGTTGCGCCGGCAGCTCGATGCACTGCCGCGTGCGGCCGAGGCGGCAGAATCCTTGAAGCGCTACAGTCGCGTCATCGTGGTCGGGACCATGGACGAGGCCGTCCGGCTTGCCGATGAGTTCGCGTCCGAGCATCTCGAAGTCCAGTGTGGCAAGCGGAGCCGCGACATTGCGGAGAGAATCAACAATGCCGGGGCTATTTTTATCGGGCCGTACACTCCGGTTGCGGTCGGTGACTATTGGGCCGGACCCAGCCATACCCTGCCGACCGGGACACGGGCCAGGTTCTCCAGCGCGCTGACCAGTAACGATTTTGTCAAATCCATCAGCCTTATCGAATACAGCGCCGAGCAGCTTGCGGCCGACGCCGACCACATCGTCCGATTGGCCGCAGTCGAGGGCCTCGACGCACATGCCAGGAGCGTGAAAGTACGCCATAAGTAGTAGCCCAAGTGGCCTATAAACCCTTCTGAGAGCTTGAGATACGTCTTTTTTCTTGACTTGCAGCAGGAAATGCTTGACTCGACATAGGTAAACGGCTACAATATGGGCAATATAGGAAACATGCAAAGCCTGCATGTGGGTTTGCGCAACGTTTTGGAGCATCTGTAGAGGAGGATTGCCTCCCGGCAGATGAAGTGTATTTAGAGTTTTGCAGCCGCGGACGGAACCGATATTTCGACCGTGGCTTTTTGTTTTTGCATGACGGGTATCTGGGGGAACAGGGCGACTTTGGGACCATTCGTGCTCCGGGAGCGGTGGCGTGGGAGAGCCTGGGCGCTGGAGGAACAGTGATGAAGATGCTTCGTGCAGGTCTTGGGTTGATCGTTGGTGTCCTGCTGTTGGGCGGCACCGCGGGCGCCGCGACGACCACGGTCCAACAGATCGTGGACTATACCTACAACATTTGGAACATCGAGGACGGGATATGGTTCATCCCAGCCGATGAGGTCCTCGACCACTGGCCGTACCACCGAATCTCCGACGAGGACTGGGGTTGGACCCACAGCCCCACCGGATTGGTGCCGGCCGACGCAAATGGGATCGCCTCCGCCACGCTCACGATCGTCGCATGGGGTGTGGACAGTCCGGACTGGAGCGAGGAATTCGACAAGCCGGGGGAGCAGGATGTGATCTACGCCGACGGGGTCAACCTTGGCCTGCTGGACAGCTACCTGGTCTCGCCGACGCCCGACATTCCATGGAATTACGCTGGGCAGCCGGGGGGGGTATTCGCCGCGAATTACTGGTCGACGACCGTGTTTGACCTGCCGGCGGAGGTCCTCGAGACACTCTGGACGGCGGACGAGCTGTACATGTGGATCGATATCGACAAGCTGCGCAGCGGCGGCCATCGGGTCACTCTGCACAGCTCGACCCTGACGATTCGGTACATTACCTCGGGCGAGGTCCCCGAGGAGCCGCCCGTGCCGGGGGAGCTGGCCCCGGTGCATCGCTTCTGGTCGGGCTCTTTGATGAGCCATTTCTACACGGCCAAGGAAACGGAAAAACAGAAGCTGGTCGACAATTACGACTACGTCTGGACGTATGAGGGCCCCGTGTACCAGGTGTTCCTGGACGACACCCAGCCGGATACGCTGCCCGTCTACCGCTTCTGGTCCGACCTGAATGACGCGCACTTCTACACGATCAGCGAGTCGGAGAAGGACAAGCTGGTCAACGAGTTCGCCGACGTCTGGGCGTTCGAGGGTCCGGTGTTCTACGCCCACCCGGTGGGACTGGAGCCGGCGGAGGCCCTGCCGGTACACCGCTTCTGGTCCGACTCTCTGATGCGGCACTTCTACACGATCAGTGAGAGTGAGAAGCAGAAGATCATGGACAACTTCTCAGACGTCTGGGGCTATGAGGGCATCGCCTGGTATGCCTATGCACCGTAACGGGGCCGTAAGGTCGCCCGCCGCGGACCGGTCTGGCGAGCGTACACTCGCGGTTCGCCTCGACGTAAACCCGGGAGAATCCTGACGGTTGTGCTCGCGCCGGCGCTGCGCCATTGGACGCGCCGGCGCCATCGCTCGATTCCGGCACTTTTTCCATTTTTTCCGACTTATCTTGTGGACTTCGTGTCGCCCAACCGATAGACTACAGGGTTAGTAAAGGTGGTTGCTTTCCTCCCTCGAAGTCTCCCCCTTGCGTTCGAAACAGAGGGATATAGCGTTACAGGCCCGATGGGCCTGAGGAGAAGAACACGTGGCAACAGGTAAAGTGAAGTGGTTCAACGATCAGAAGGGTTTTGGATTCATCGTTCCCGATGACGGCGGCGAGGACTTGTTCGTGCATCATTCGAACATCGACGGCGGCGGATTCAAGTCGCTTCAGGAAGGTCAGGCAGTGGAGTACACCCCGGCCGAGGGCCGAAAAGGCATGGAGGCCACCCGGGTCTCCCCCAGCTGAGCATCCCCACAGCAATCTCCCTCAAGGCCCCGCCCCTCAAGCGGGGCCTTTTGATATCCCAGCGATCTCTCCTCTGAGCACAGCGCCCTACGGCCTGACGGCGCGGTTGTAGATTCGCACGTCGTCGATCAGGCCGGACCAAAGGCTCTCCGGCTCCAGGCTACCGCTGCCGCCGATGATCAGTTTGCCCGCCGGCGCACTCACTTCGCTCAACGGCTCTGTGGCCGCCTGTTGCTCATCCACGCACAGGATGCGGCTTGTGCCATCCCACACGAGCATAACGCGATGCCACTGCCCGTCCGTGACGACCGCATCGGAGAATAGAGGCGTTCCCGCCCAGGCCGACGTGCCCAGGTCGGTCATAAGGCTGCCGTCGATGGCGTTTGTGTACAGCCATCTCGCGTCTCCCTGCGCAGACACAATGTCTCGTCCGGGCGCGCCGTCCATGATCCAGGCACAAACGCTGAACGGCTCATCTCCTAATCCCACAGGGAAATCCGCCAGCACGAAATCATCGACGCCGTCGAAGGCGAGTGCGCCGCCGATCTTACCGCCCTCCGGCTGCCAGGCCGCATTGCCCATCACCATCGCGTCACTTCCGCCGACATCGTCCGCAGCCGCCATGCCTTCCGTCTCGTCCAGGGCCCAGTGAGCAATCAGGGTCGGATCGACAAACGGTTCCTCCGCGTCGAGGTACTCGGCCAAGACGAAAAGGTCCTCCTCGTTTACAATCCCGTCGCCCCAGGCATACGGACCAATGTCGCACACTGAATCGCTTTGCCCCCAATGCTCCGTGAGAATCACCACATCCTTGCCGTCCGCTTTGCCGTCCCCGTTGAAGTCAACAATTGGGATAATTGACGTCTGCCACAGATCAAAATCCCCCAACCCACCGGGGCGGGTGGAGAAGAAATAGAGCGTCGAACCGTCGGCCGAGATGCTCGGTCCCTGGTCCTTAGCTGAACTGTTGACCACTGACCCAAGATTCATCGGCTCACCCCACGGGTCGGAAACAGTCACCCGCATGGCAAGCCATAAGTCCGTCCCGCCGTACCCGCCAGAGCGAGGGCTCGGGTGATCGCTGAAGAAGAGCATCCGACCATCGGCGGATAGGCTCGGCGCCCCGTCACTTGCCCCAGTGTTAACCGTTGGCCCGAGGTTCATTGGTGTTCCCCATGCGTCTGAATCTGTTGTTCGCCTTGCCACCCACAGGTCGGTGCCGCCATGGGCCCCTGCCCGATTAGACTCAATGTAAAGGGACAGGCCATCGGCCGAAATAGTGGTATCAACGTCGTCACGTGTGCTGTTGACCATTGGCCCAAGATTCACCGCCTCTTCCCACGGATCGGAGGCGCTCGCCCGCGTCGCGGCCCATATGTCAGTCATACCCTGCCCGCCGGAACGCTGAGAGCCGAAATACAGCGACAGGCCATCACTTGAGATGCTCAGTTCCCCATCCCAAGCGGAACTGTTCACCGCCGGTCCGAGATTCACCGGCTCACGCCATGGATCGGAGACGGTTGTCCGCGTCGTCGCCCAGATGTCGGACGAGCCGTACCCGCCCGGCCGCAGGGAGGCGAAGTAGAGGGAAAGGCCGTCAGCCGAGATGCTCGGTGCGCCTTCACCAGCGGAACTGTTAACGGCCGGCCCCAAGTTCACAGGGGCTCCAAAGGTGAAGTCTGCCTGCACGCTTCTGCCAGCAACCATCATGGAACTGAGGAATGCCAGCAGGCAAATGCCTTTCCCTGCAATAATGGCCCTGTTCGCCGCCACCAACACCGTGCCACGACACCGCATTACCTGCTGCATCCAGAACATAATCCATACCTCCATTCTTGTCCTATCCTGGGTCTGCGGTATTATGATTAGACCCTGGGCTCGGGCGTGCAGACCATCCGCCCGAGTCGGGTCCGGCCGGTGAGTTATCTGCTTAGCCGTATGACACTCACCGACCGGTTCTTCTTGCGCTCTCACTCATTCGTCATTTCATCTGCGAGTAGTAGAAGCATGCCCACCGTTCTGAGAGGGCTCCGCCTGAGGGGTAATCTTCACTCGCCACAGGTCGGACCCGCCGATGCCGCCGGGCCGGGGCGTTTGAACGTCGTCGAAGTAGAGCTCCAGTCCATCGGCTGAGATCCTCGGATCGCCCTCCCGGTAGGGCGTATTGATGTTTGGCCCCAGATTTATGGGCGGGCGCCAGGGGGCGCTGATTGTCGCTCTCCTCGTGATCCATATATCTTCCTGGCCGAAACCGCCAGGCCGACCGGAAATGAAGAAGAGTGTCAGGCCGTCAGCCGAAATGCTTGCGGCACCGTCCGTCGCGGGACTGTTGACCGGTGCCCCGAGATTTGTCGGCTCGTCCCATGGGTGGGATGCGGTTGCCCGCTTCGTCACCCATATGTCGGAACCCCCCAAGCCGCCAGGACGGGAAGAGTCGAAGAAGAGCGACAAGCCGTCGGCTGAGATGCTTGGTCCCCAATCGTGAATCGGACCGTTGACGGGCGGTCCAAGCTCCTGAGGTGTCCCCCAAGGGTCGTCCGCTGTTCTTCGTGTCGACGCCCATATATCCGCGCCGCCTGATCCACCCGGTCGCTCGGAGACGAATAGGAGCGACAGACCGTCGCCCGTCAGGCTCGCAACACCATCGTTGTAAGGACCGTTGACAGGCGGACCAAGATTCACGGGCGTGCTCCAGGGATCGTTAGTTGTCACTCGTTTCGTGACCCATAGGTCAAGAGCGCCGCACCCACCGGGTCGGTCAGAGACAAATAAGAGCGATAGTCCGTCAGGCGAGATGCTCGGCACACTCTCATCGTAGGGGCTGTTGATAGCTGGCCCAAGATTTGCGGGAGTATTTCGCCAGAGACCGGTGAGGAAATCGTGGAACCGCTCATCGTCTGAGGTCGTTTCTCCCGACGGACTTAGGATTGCGACGTACTGATTCATATCTGCAAGAAATGATCCTTGATCCTGCAAGTAATGATAGTGTCGCGCGCGATGGAGATAACTCTCGGCATCCTCGGGGTCAGCTTCGATTTTTCGGGTGTAGTGCCGCAGTTGTTCCCGAGCATCGCTTACGATGCGATCGTGAAGAACGCGTGCCTCGGGACCTATGTGCTTGCTTGTGACGATCGAGTTGAGAGCACCGAGAGCTACAACGAGGTCCTGCCTCGCGTATGATCTGCGAGCTTCGTCGAGGATGCTTCTATGCCTGGAAGATTCGGCCTCTTCGAATTGGTGTCGGCTGCGACTCCAGAGTGATACAAGAACGATCAGGATGCCGGCGAGGAGCAGCACTGCCACCGCCGCAACTGTCTGGGTTCGGTGTCGACGCAGAAACTTTCGCAGACGGTATGTGGTGCTGGGGGCCCGCGCGAGGATCGGTTCGTTCTTGAGGTGTCGTTCGACATCCATCGCCAAAGCCGAAGCATTGTCATAGCGTCCCTCCCTCGCTTTCTCTAAGGCCTTCATGACGATCCAGTCCAGGTCACCCCGGACGGCTTTCCGAAGCAGGTCAGGAGTGCAGCCACGATGCTTTGCTGTGTCGGTCAACGTCTCGCCGAGGGTGCTGAGCTTTGTGGAGGGCTTGGCGGGCTCCTGTTCCCGGATGACCCGCTGCATTTCGATATAGCCGGCCTTGCGAAGTTCCTCCTCGCTGAACGGAGTGGTCCCGGTGAGCAATTCATAAAGCAGCACGCCCAGCGAATAGATGTCGGTGCGGGTGTCGATGTCCAGATCGCTCAGTTCCGCCTGTTCGGGACTCATGTAGGCCGGCGTACCGATGATGTGGGCGTAGCGGGTGAAGAGGGTCTTTTCCGTCAACCGCTGATTGGTCGCCTTGGCGATGCCGAAGTCAATGACCTTGGGAACAGGTCTGCCGTCGCGCTGCGTGACCATGACGTTCGAGGGCTTGATATCTCGGTGGATAATCCCCTTCTGGTGGGCGTGCTGCACGGCGTGGCAGACCTGAACAAACAAAGCCAATCGGTCCTTGGTGCTCAGGTTGTTCTTGTCACAGTACTCGGTGATGGAGACACCCTGGACGAGCTCCATGACGAAGTAGGGCCGGCCGGTCTCCGTGGCGCCGGCGTCGAGGACTCTGGCGATATTGGGATGGTCCATCATGGCCAGGGCCTGGCGCTCGGCTTCGAAGCGGGCGATCACCTGCCTTGTATCCATGCCCAACTTGATGATCTTGAGGGCCACCTTGCGGCGGATAGGCTCGGTCTGCTCGGCCATGTACACGACCGCCATGCCACCTTCGCCGATTCGCTCCAGCAGCTTGTATCGGCCGACCACCGTTCCCGGCGTCTCCGGCGGAGCTTCATCCAGCGTCGGGGCGTCCAGGATGGTGGGCGGATTCTCCAGGAAGGCGTCCTCGATCTCGCTGACCGCGAGCAGCGCCTTCACCCGTTCGAGAAGGTCTCTGTCGCCGCCGCAGGCCTCGTTCACGTAGGCGGCTCTGGCCGCTTGCGAGGGCCGCTCCAGGGCGGCGTAGAATATGGCCTCTTCTGTCTTCTTGTGGTCACCGGTCATCGTTGGACTCCCGACGGCTGCCCGGGTCCTCAAACGCGATGAGCCGCGTCTGGGGTCCCCTTCACCGTACAATGCGAAAAACGCGTGCCGTTTTGCGTCACCAAAATGAACAATTAGCGAGAAAGCCTGGGGCGAGGTCAGTCGGACCTGGAACTGCGGAGGATCTCGAGGCGCAGCCAGGACCGGGCGTATTTCCAGTATCGGTCCGCCGTGGCGGGGGAAATACCCAAAGCCTGAGCCGCCTGTTTGCCCGTCAGGCCGGCGAAGTAGCGAAGCTTCACCAGTTCCGCCTTCAGAGGATCCTGCCGGGCCAGTTTCTCCAGCGCGTCGTCCACCGCGATCAGATGGTTGGCCGCCGATTCGCTTCCATCGGCCAATGCGGTCCCATCCAGATCGACGCGTTGGAGCCGGCCCCCACGCTTGAGCGATTGCTTGCTCCGCGCGTTCTCGACGAGAATTCTTCGCATGGCCTCAGCGGCCGCGGCGAAAAAGTGCCCGCGATTCTCCCAGCCTTGCGATTCATCTCCCACCAGGCGGATATACGCCTCGTGCACCAGTGCAGTCGCCTGAAGGGTCTGCCCCGGCGGTTCATGCGACAGCTTCTGGGCAGCCAGGAGGCGCAATTCTTCGTAGACCAGGGGCAAGAGCTCGTCCGTGGCTTGGGCGTCGCCCCTCTCGATCGCGTTCAAGATGCGAGTGACGTCACTCATGCCGACTCCCCAACGTTGGGTCGCTTCTTCCACCGCAGATATTCTGCGAAAACTATCGTGGGATTTCAAGG
Organism: uncultured Phycisphaerae bacterium; assembly: GCA_965603165.1. Taxonomy (GTDB): domain Bacteria; phylum Planctomycetota; class Phycisphaerae; order Sedimentisphaerales; family Anaerobacaceae; genus PLanc-01. The sequence goes on along the minus strand of CBFDBY010000033.1, from coordinate 38,286 downwards.
CCTTTAAGGATTGTGGCGAGGGTCGACGGTCGTCCAGGGCAGTATGGGCCGTCGGCGCTTGCACGGGCGTGTCGTTCGATCTCTATGCTTCGCTGTGTTCGTCGGAGGGAGGTACACTCTCGCCGGGGACCGCGATGAGAAACGTGCTGCCCCTGCCCTCGATACTGCGGATTTTCATGCGACCGCCGAGCAGCTCCACGCGTTCGCGAATGCTCAGCAGCCCGAGCCCGGCCGCTTCCGCCAGTGAGGTGGGGTCAAAGCCTTTGCCGTTGTCCGAGATGGTCAACCAGAACTGCCCGCGCACCTGCTGCAATCGCAGTCTGGCTTCCGTGACATCGGCGTGCTTGACCGCGTTGAACAGCATCTCCCGGGCCGCCTTGTACAGCAAGGCCCGCAGGGGCTCCGAGTGCGATTCGACCTGGCCGCGAATCTCCACATGAACGGTCAGGCCGTGTTTGCTTTCCATCTGGCGAGCCAGCCACTCGAACGTCTCATCCAGATCGCTCTGGGATAACACAGCCGGACTGAGCTCATGCGACAGACTGCGCGACTTCTCAATCGCATCCTCCAGCATCCCTCTGACCTCTTCGGTGATCTGACGATGCTGGCCATCGCTTCGGGGCCCATCTTTCAACAGGCCCAACTGGAACCTGGCCGCCGCCAGCACCTGCTGCAGATCGTCGTGCAACACGTCGGCCATGCGCTTGCGCTCACGATCCTCCGCCTCGGACAGTTCGAGCGTGAGCTTCTGGAGCTGCCGGGCACGCCGCTCCAGCTCGCGCAGTGCCACCTGCTGCTGCGTAACGTTCTCGAGGTTCAGGACGAGCGATTGCACGTCCCCGGACTCGTCCAGCAACGGAGTGAGCCGCCAGTCCCAATAGGTAATGCCGCGCTCCGGATGATCGGGATAGACGAAGGGCTTGGCACGGGCGGAATAAGGCTGCCCGGTGCGCACAACCTGTTCGAAGATCGCTTGATTTTCCTCGTTCGGATAGAGCGCAAAATGGTTCTTGCCGACGAAGAATTCCGGGGGCCGGCCGTCTGCCTGCGCGTAGGCGTCGTTGACACGAATGAAATTGAAGTCGCGGTCCATGAACGCCAGCGGCGCGATCGTGTGCTGGAAGAACCCCTCGAACATCTGCGAGTGCTTTCGCAGCTTTCCTTCCGCCAGAATCCGTCGGCCCACCTGGTCCTGCAGTCGGTCGATGGTAGCGGTCAGTTCCTCCGTCCGCTGGACAACCTGTTCCTCCAATCGGTCGTTCAACTGACGCAGGATCTCCTCGGCCCGCTTGTGTTCGGTGATATCGGTGAGCATCCGGAGGACGACGCGGGGTTTGCCGTCCGGACCGCGAAGGGTGCTCGTGCTGACCTCGGCCCATAGCTCGGACCCGCCCCGGCGGCGGTAGCGCAGGCAAACCCGTCGGCCGGCAGCCTCCGACCAGCAATGCTCGAACTCTCTGCGTCCGACCGACTGGTCCTCAGGAAAGACGAACTCCAGGGTGCCGCGGCCCAGCATCTCCTCGCAAGAGCAGCCCAACATCTCGGCCATGCGCGGATTTACATAGGTGGTCTTGCCTTCGAGCGTGGCGACCCAGATGCCCTCGTTGGCCGTCTCGACAATGGAACGATACCTCTGTTCGCTCTCGCGCAGCGCCTCTTCGACATGCCTGCGTTCGACGAACTCCGTCTGCTGTGCCAGTCCCGGCCGGCTCACGTCGCGGAACGTCAGCACGCCGAAAGTCACATTCCCCCGCTCATCCCGAATGGGGACGCCGGCGCAATAGCCGGTCCACTCTCTGCCGCTGTGCTTCTCGCGAATGCGAACTTCCATCTTGCGAAACGTCTCACCGCGCGCCGCGCGTGCCAGGGGACACTGCTCCATAGGGATCGGGTGGCCTTCGGGGTCGCACAGGTCAAACGTGTTCGTATAGTCTGCGTAGGTCCGCCGCGTTTTTTCAGCGGATCGATCACCGTGAATCTCCCGAGCGCGCCGGTTCATGCGCAGAACGTTCCCGGTGACATCACAAACCAGCAATCCCTCCGTGATGCCTTCGACCATGGCCTCAAGCTCGGCCAAATGCGCCTCGGCCATGCGGCCGAGCGGCCTCTGCCTGATCTTCGGATGCAGAGGTTCGCTGGTCCCGCGTGGCCGGCGTCTCTCACCTGTCCTCTCGTATCCGGCGTCCTTCGCCATCGCGCAATCCTGCCCCCGTTGAATTACGATAGACCTTTCTCGCAGGATCATCAAAGCCAAGCGGATAGATATGGTAACACAACGATAGGCAATTGGCTATATATCTTTCAATAATTTCCTGAGTGGACATTTGCCTCCCGACCGCCGGGCTCCACCGAATCGCGCTCCAACGGCCCGGATGATTCCCCTGAAATCCCAGCGAAAAACTAAGGATAGGCCAATCAGGACGGTTGATGCGGATCAGGGGAAATTCCCCGGCAGCAGGGCACTGTCATCCCGGGCCGGGGGCGAGGGGCCGGGCATTATGGCGCGGCGACTATTGCCGGCGGATGGGCGCGATGTCGAAGACTTTCGTTAACTGCGTGATTTCAAAGACTTTGTAGATCTTCGGGTCGAGGTTGCACAGTTGCAGGTGGCCGTTCAGTTCGAGGACTCGTTTGTGGACCTTCACGAGCAGGCCGAGAAAGGACGACGACATAAACTTGACGCTCTCAAAGTTCAGGATCAGTCGCTTGTCCAGATTCCGCTGGATCACCGGCATCAGGGCCCGGTCGAGCCGGCGAATCTGCGGCTCCTCGAGGATATTCTCCTCCTCGATCGTTACGATCGTCACATCGGTCCCGTGTTCGACGATAAGCTGTGGCTCGTTCGGTTCCATGAATCGCTCAGTGCCCCAAAAACCAACCTGTCGCTCGTTCTCCCGGAGCAGGCCCCGGTGTCAGTCGGCCCTCCACGCGGGCGTTCGGCCCCTATTCTATGCGCCCGAGCGGCCATGGGTAGAAAAAAAGCACAAATCCCCCGCTGCTGTCGGCCCCGTACCACTGGCGACGTAGATCCGTTCGGCACGTGAAGTCTCTGGGGACAGACTCTTGCGACGTTACTCACCACTTGCCGGCAAACGGTCGCGTGGTTGCCTACCAATCAGACCTGCGCCGAACGCTTTGCACACCAGCTCCGACACGCTGGAGACCCCGAGTTTCTGCATGATGTGGCTGCGGTGGACCTCGACGGTTCGCTTGGAGCGATGCAGTTGGCGGGCGATTTGGACGTTCGTATTGCCGGCCAGGATCAGATCCAGCACCCTGGCTTCCGTCTTCGTAAGAGCCTCACTGATGTTCTGATAGGCCGATTGCCGCCGCTGGAGGATCGTTTCGGCCAATGACAGCAGGCGCCCCGGTTCTACAGGTCTTTCCAGGCAGTCCGCCGCTCCGGCCTTCATCGCCGCGACCGCCGTGGCCGTTTGCCCGCGCTCGACCAGGGCGACCGCCGGCAAGTAGGGATAGAGCTGCCGGCACTCGGCCAGCAGCTCCAGTTTCCGATTTGCCTGCCCATCGATGTCGATGATCAGCAGCTTTCGCGGATGCGGCGAAAGCACCCGCGGCTGCGAGCGCGACGCGACGACGAATCGCGGCGGGTCGTCTTGTTGCCGCACGGCGGCCCGCAGCTTTGTCGCGAGTCGCCTGCCGCTCTCGAAAACCGCGATGCGATATGTCTTGCTCTCGTCGTCCATGGCACTTGCGTTTCAGGCCCTCTTCTCACCACGGGGCCGGCGCGCCGCACCACCTCTTCGCCCGTGCCCCATATATATACGCAATCCAACGCCCCATCCTGCGCGCCCTCTGCAAGAGTTCTCCGAAATGGACAATTCACTTCGCTCACAAGACGTCAAGGTTCACGAGCGGGCGCGCACTGTCTGCGCATACACTCACTTATCCAGGTGTCACACCTCTAAGAATGTAGGCGACCTGTTGCCAGCCACCAAGCCAATATCAGTTCTGGTCAGGACCGGTCGTCACCGGATCTTGTCCAGTTGGATAACGTCCCATTGGGAGCGAAGGTCACGACCCCACCACTGGGCTCTGACCTGGCCATCCTCCTCCAGGCGGACATATCGCCACTTGAGTTCGTTCGATATCAATCAGGTCCTGGTATCTTCTCTCTCTGCCATTGGGGATTCGATCCTCGGTCATCACCGGTCTTGACCCGCCAGACGGTGTGGATGTCCCAGTGGGCTCGCGAGTCGCGGTGGAAATAGGCCGCTTTTACGTGGCCTCTTTCGTCGACACGGAGGTGCCCGTTCTTGAATCCATGGGATATTATGCGAACGCCCGCGGGCCACGGGTACGCTGCCCAGCTTGCCGCCTTCACGGGCCCAGTCGCGTCGAGCGCGAGGTTCCCGTGCTCGTCCGAGGTCAAGTACTTCTGCGCTGGGACCGAGTAGAAGTATACCGTGCTGTCCGGGCGGTTCGCGATCTCATCAAAGCGGTATTCCCACAAGCCCGCTTCGCCCGGTTCATTGGCGTCGCAGGTCACGGTGTCACCGGTCACCACCAGGTACTTGCCCGTGTGCAGATTGCGGATGCAGGCCCTTTGGATGTTCGCGTGCCTGTCCTGGTGGGTCGTGGGGAAGTCCTCTCGCGCGTACTCGTCCCAGTCCACGACGACCGGTTCGACGGCCTCGCGTAGCGGCGGGCCGACGGCGCGGCCGTTGGTCAACGCCACGCAAGCCAGACATCCGATAAGCACGATCGCCAAAGGCGACCATCGATACGCCCCTCTGGGGAACCGGGAGATCATTGCGATTCTTCGTCTGATCCGGGCTCGGTCTCCGGAAAGCGCCGCCAGCAGGGGGCGCGGCCGTACGGCAAGCAACCGCTCGATCTGACGAACGATGGTCCGCCCGTAGGCACAGGCTTCGTCGGGGGCCAGCACGGACAGCGCCAGGCCGTCGCAGGCCAATTCGCGGTCGGCCCGCATTCGTTGGAGGCCGAACGCGATCAGCGGGTTGAACCAGTGCAAGACGTGCAGCGCACTGGCGACGGCGCCGACAAGGATGTCGTGCCGCTTGAGATGAGCGAGCTCGTGCAGGAACACGTGGCGGAGCTCGTCGAGGCTCAGCTCGGCCACGGCGCTTCCGGACAGCAACAGGCGCGGCCGCAGAAATCCGAACAGCGCGGGGCAACCGAGTTCATCGGTCGCCAGTACTGCGACCGTCGTCTTCGTGCCGATCCGGCGCTGGCACTCATCCAGCAGATCGAGAATCCGCGGGTCGCTTACAGGCCGCGCGCGTCGAACGATGCGCCACAGGCGAATGCTGCCAGCGAGGATATGGCCCGCCAGAGCACCGGTGCCGATGAGCCACAACGGCGATAGGAACACCACGGTTCGTGACCCGGGCCAGTGCCCCTTGTGCGATTCAGACTCTGTCCCTCCTATGCTGTCGCGCGCCGGGCGCGCGCTCGCCAACGCGGTCGTAGCGGCGGTTCCATCCGGCACGACAGGCGTCGAGCCGGGACGGCCGGCCTCGCCGGCGGCGGATAGCCGGTGTCCTTCCGGCGGCGAGAAGGGCAGAAGGTTGTACACACTCAGGCGGCTCTGCGGCGCCCAGGGCAGGGCCATGCGAGCCAGCAGAACCAGCCACAAGAAGTAGCGCCCGCGCACGCCGAGGCGGCGGGCCAGCATCCTCTGAACCAGCAGGATCAGGCAGATCAGCAGGCTCGCTTGCAGCGTCGTTTGCAGCAGCCAGTTGAAGAATGGCTCGATGTGCACGCCGAGATGACCCAAGCCTATTTCCTCCCCTGCTTTTCATCCAACATCCGCTTGAGCTCCTCGATGTCCTCGTGGGAGAGCTTGGCCTCCTCGATGAAGGCGGCCAGCATCGGGGTGACCGTGCCTCCATAGACGCGCTGGACGAACGAGCGTCTTTCCTGCCGGACGCACTGCTCCTCGCCGACCGCGGGGAAGTACCGGTACTTGCGTCCTTCCTTCTCGAACTTCAGGGCTTTCTTCGTGAGCAGCCGGTTGATGAGCGTTCTGATCGTCCGGGCATTCCACCGGACCTTGCCGGCGAGCTTCTCGACCACCTCATCGGCGGTCAAGCGCCCTTCCGACCAGAACGCCTGCATCACCAGCCACTCCGCATCGGAGATCCTGGGCAGTCCCTTCATGGCGACTCTCCTGCAATTACGTGCGCAATTACAAATCAAACTATTACACTCGTAATTAAAAGTCAAGGGAAAAATCCAGAAATTCCCCCGGCGCAGTCCGAGCGCTGATCGGAAGATGGGGACAAGACCTACACCGATCACCTGGACGCCGCAGAAAGGCGGCTGGAAACGTCAAGAAGGCCGTTTCCGGCCTGGAGGATGACTCTATCGCTCCTCCATCTCGGAGATGACGGCTTGAATCCACCAGCGTACATCTTCGTTGGCGTTCTTGAGTTCCCTCTTCAAATGGGGCAGGCATTTGTCTCCCAGGGAGACGAGCCGTTTGGCCGCCGCCTCGCGCTCGGCGTAGTCGGCCGAACCGAGATCCTTTACCGCAAGGGCGACAGCCGTCTCGTAATCCACCCTCACTGTGAACTTGACCGATGCGGGCTCCGCCTGGATGTATTTGTGATCTGCGACGGCTCTGACCTCGAAGAGATGCTCGCCGTCTTCGAGAGGTGAGGGCCGGATGGTAGTCTCTTGAGTATCGCACCAGGGCCCGCCGTCCAATCGCCACTGGCAGGTCACCGCGGAGCCTTCGGACTGCTTGACGATTTCACAGCCGATGGCGACATTCAAATCCGTCACCAAATCCTGCGGGGCTGAGACGATGCGTACCTCCGGCACGGGAAGCTCTACATCGAACGTCATCGTGGCGGGCGTCGTGTCGATATTGCCTATCCGGCCGACGCAAAGGACCTGGAATTCGTGCGGCCCGGGGCGCGTGAACTCCAGATCTGCATGTTCCTCCACCGTCGGCGTGGACCACGGCCCGCCGTCCAATCGCCAGGCATACCGCAGTGGTTCCACAACCGGACCATCCGATACCCCGCCGAACTTGATGCGCAACGACGGCGACGTGTATTCCGTCACCTGCGGGGCAACGATGCGTGTATCAAGCTTCGGTCGCTTGACATGGAACAGCGTTTCATGGCGACGAATCCACAGATCTGCGTTGGCGTCCTCGTAAGCATCGCAGTTGTTGGCCCCGAGGTCCGCCGCTACCGGGGTGACGGCGAGATCGACCCTCAGGAGAAGTCCCTCGTAGCATCGCTGCAGTTCACACAGGTTGTCCGAATGGGCCCAGAATCCTCCTTCAGCCAACCAGATGCGATCAAAGTATTGCGAGAACTTGGCGGTGCCGGCAGGAACATCGTCCTCCTGGAAGTCGTGGAAATCCGTCAGGCTGTCGAAGACATACACAGCATCCTCGGTCCGGCGTGCGGGAAAGAACTCTCTCGGATGCGCCTCGTACAGATCCTTGTCGAACGGCTGGAGGCCCGATTCGCTCAGGAGATACTCCTGGTTGCGTGTGTGCTCATCCGTGAATTCCACCAGTTGCCCCCGGTCCAACGTCGTGAATCCGGCTCTCGAGCGGATGAGCACCTGATCGGCCTTGTGCGTGAACAGACTCGTACTGAATGGATCGATTTCGATGTTATTCCACACGCCCGAACTGTATCGCATCAGGCGTGCCATCGATGTATGTCTGCACCAGATCTCTTGATCGCTCGTCACAAGGGGAGCCGAGAAATAGCCAGGACCGCTCTTGAATTCACGCGCTCCCGTCCGGACGGAGTCCAAGAGCATCTCTTTGACATCTGCGAAGTGCTCGACGCGGCCCCTTTCGAGCCGGCAGACAAATCGGTCGCGGTCCACCGTGGCAACCACGTGAATGCGCCGCAGATTGTCGGCCCAGAGACACGACAGGTAGAACGCCTCGACGCCCAGGTCGAAGTGTTCCCACGCTCGGCCATCCCAGCGCGATATCTTCCCGCTGTGGTCCTTGAGGAAGCACCAGAGATGGCCCTCGAAATCCCGAAGCATCGGCCTGGCGGCGAGCGGGTATTCCTCCCAGGAAGTCTGAAAAGGTGACGTGGGCCCCGTGCCCGGCACGCCGCAGGGGTCATAGACAGCGATACCCATGCGGCGCGAGGCAAACCAGATGGTCCCATCAGGGTGCTCACAGACCCACCGCGTGTGGTTGATCGCCAGACCCTGCTGCCAACTGACGTGGGTGAGCTCGCCGTTGCGATACAGGTACACCCCATCTCGGCTTGCTCCGAAGTAAATCGCGCCGTCTCTTGCACACAGGACCGGCTTGCGCGCGTTGCCCATGCCGTTGCCCCAGTCGATGGCCGCCGTCTCCAGACGTTCCTCCACGCTATTGTCCGCCGCACAGACTTTGATATAGAAGTAGTTTGGACTGCTCTGGTTGTGAGTCAGCAGCCAGACGTTGCCCTCTGTGTCGCGGAATCCATCCCAAAACGTGGAGCGTGCCATGAGCGGCAGGTTCTGCCAGGCCGTCTGCCGAGTCTCTCCCCTTGCCCGGCCTGCGTACAGCTCGCGCATGACGCTGTCCGGCAGCGGTCGGCTGTCCAGGACATCGGAAGCCGTCATCGTACCGAGGTCAAGGACCACCGCGCCCCGGTCGCCGCTCGCGATGAGGAGCGCCTTGTCTGTCCCCCACAGGTACCCTTTCAGCGCTGGTTGCTCCCGAGGAAAGGAAGGAGCCTTAACATTGACCGTGAACCTCCCGTCGCGCCAGTACGATACCGTGGTTCCGAAGCAGTAGACGTTTCCATCGGCATCCTCGATGATTGATGCCCGCCATCCAATGTTGGCCTCCACCCTCTCCCATTGCTCGTCCTCGTACTTCGCGAGGAACATAGTTCCCCAGTTCCAGATCCGGCCCTTGCTGTCAAAGAACAGCGGTCGCTGGAAGTGCGACCTTTCATAGTAGAACTCTGTGATGTATTTTGCCTCGGTGTTTTCGAGCAGATACAAGGCGCCGAAGTGTGGTTTCGGGGGCGTCCCTCCCCGGCGGTAGCGGTGCGGCGTGGTTTGACTGAGGTAGACCCGCCCCGTCGGCGACAGGTGGAGCTGGCTGGTATGGGGATCGATCGAGTACTCGCCGTCGATTCGGCGCCACTTGCCCTCACGCCAGAAGCAAACGGCCGGCTGTCGCCCCGGCACTGTCACCCACGGCGTGCCGTCGGCCCCAATGACAAAGTCGGTGACTGCTGCATTCGTGATGCCGTCCACCTCGACAGGGATCAGCCGCCACTGTTCGGCCGCCCTCACATGCACGCAGGGAACGACCATCGCCCCGATCAGTGCCATGACACACGAACGGGCGATCCGCATTCGACTTGTTCGCTCGCTATTCATGCCGCTCTCACCTCCTGCGACGAATTTTATGACATGCCGGCAGGATGCGTCTTCCGTCTCAGCCGGCGCTCGTCGATCACCACGTATAATGGACCTTATACGTGACGATCTTCTCTTCTCCGGCGGGCACCTGGACACGGAATTCGATCGTCTGGCTGTCGGTCTTGAGGAATAGGTTTGATTTCTCGACGATTTCCCAGTTGATCCAGCGGTACAGATGCTCCACCACGCGGATCTCCACCGAGCCCTGCTCCTTGCGATTGCGCAGCTTGATCTCGAAGGCCTCGTCGAGCCAGTTGCGGGCGGTGTCGATCTGGTAGTCCGTTCTGCGCCGCTCTCCGACGAGGTCGAAGGCGTCGCCGGTATAGATGCGGACGGTTTCATCCCGCGGCGTGTGATCGATGAGGTTCTCGCCGGTGAATTCCAACTGGCCGTCGTCGTCGCGCCGGTAGAAGCGCACGCGCCCGCGCGGCAGCGGAATCCCCAGATGGTTCTCTTTCGAGTTCTTGAATTCCTTCATGACCCAGACCTTGGGATTCGATTGCGTGCCGTAGTCGCGATTGCTGCGACGGCTCTCCGGCGAATGGCCTCGATAGCGGTTCCAGTCTATCTTCGCACCGTCGTAGACGTACAGCCGCTCGGCTTGGACGCCCTCGGCGCGCAGGAACTCAACCTGCTTGGTCTCGCGGTCGTGCAGCGTCGTCGGACGAGCCAGCGTGTAGAGATGGTACTCTTCGAAGGCCTTCTCCGATACCGGCGGCGCCATAGCGCCGCCCATGCCGCTACGCGCGTTCATGGCGTAGGCGTACAGTTCGGCTTCTTGTGGCTGGATCTTGCTCACGTCGCCGGCCATGAGCTTGATGCGGGCGTTCTCGAACGTGCGGCCGCTCTGGTTGTCCATGGTCACCCAGCCGATCACATCGACGGCGTCTCCCTGCTCCTTGGCGAGCATGCTGTAGTTGGCCTCCCAGCTCATGCCGCCGGTGACGTAGCTGAGCTCCGCATCCAGCTTGCCGGCCCTATCCGTTTCGAGCACCCAGTGGAGCGTTGGCTTGAGGATCGTGTCATCGGCCAGGGACGGGAACAGCGGCTCGCCCGGCAGACGGAAACGCAGCACGCCCTCCACTTCGACGATAGGCTGCCCGCTTGGCCCGGACGCGTACGCCATCTGACTCGCGCGGTACTGTCTGCCGTACCGCTCCATGCCGGACTGGTGCGGCACATAGCCGCTGCGGATGATCCGCCCGCGGACGATCTCATCCTCTTCCTGCTTCCTGACGAGGAAATCGATCTCCTTGCCTTCGTACATCGACAACAGCAGGCCCTGCGAGACCGGATCGGCCCGGTAGTTCTGTTCGAGGATTTGCAGGGCGCGCTTGCCGGCGCGGTCGCGCAGGATCACGGAGTCCGGCTCCAAATGGGCGGTGATATCCGTCACACGCACCTCGTTGGCGCCCCGCTGCAGATCGAGGGCCAGTGGATTCCGCACCACGGCGAAATTCTGATTGTAGATGGTCAGGGATGATTCCGCCCTTGCGGCACCGCCGGCCATCAGGACGATAAGAACGATCGAGAACTGTTTCCGTCTCATAGCAATCTCCCTTCGATTGTGGTGAAAGATGGCACCGCACGCCATCCACTTTCATTCTCTCACGCCGGCGCGCGAAGTCAAGGCAAAGCCCTGTAAATTCGACGTAAAACCACCGAGCGCATCCAACAACGGCGCCGTAGTGATTGGGGGCTTCGTCGCCGGGGTGACGCTCAGGCCGGGATGGGCTGCTGCAGGAGGACGGTGCCGATGATGACGGCGTTGAACATGGCGTGCATGAGGATCGGGCGGACCAGCGAGCCGCTCTTTTCGTAGGCATAGCCCAGGCCCATGGCCAGCGCGAACAGGGCCGGCCAGTGCGTCGGGTTCGCGTGGATGCCCGCGAAGAGGATGGACGTCAGCACGATCGAGATCCAGGGGCGGCCGAGATGGGACCGGATCATCGACTGAAACAGGCCCCGGAAGAGCATCTCTTCAACCAGCGGGGCGAGCACCACGGCCAAGACGATCAGGACGATCTCCAGGGCCGGGGCGGGTGATTGGCTGATCAGCTCCAGCGCCTCGTGCTGGGGGACCTGGAAGTCTCGTCCGAACAGGGCCTTCGTGGCGGCCTCCGTCACCCGCATGATCGCGCCCACGAGCGGCCAGACCGCCAGCAGCGTGCCGAAAGCACAGAGCACGTCTCGCGGGATGGTCTTGAATCGCAGTCCGAAGCCCTTGAGCCCCCGGGCGAACTGGTACGCTGCGACGATCAGGATGATGGCGACCGTCGCCGCTGAGGCCACGGAGGAGACGACATTGACTACGAACAGGCCGCGCCAGCCTTCGATGTCGCCGAGGATTTGCCCGACGAGCGACTGGAGCAGCGCGGTCCCCAGGAGCCATACGAAGAACAGCGCAATCGGCGTGTACGGGGCCATGCGGTTGCGCCGCGGCCGCGAGTCGAAAAGGGCCTTGCGACCCAGCGACGTGCCCAGCAGCCACGAGCCGAACAGGGCCACGCCAACGAGGACGATCACGGCATCGGTCGTTGTGATGGACCAGACGGATTGTTCGGCTCCACTCGACACGGGTTTGGGCATTTACAATTTATGATTCCACGGTACTATTGCCGATTGAATATTGGAGGCTGCTGCCTCGTTGCCAGCCCCTTGTAATCCGTAAATCGTCGTTAGTAAACAGCAAATCCCGACATGGATGTATTTCAGATCGAAGGACCGGTCCGACTTTCCGGCCGCGTCGAAGTCAACGGCTCGAAAAACGCCTCGCTGCCGATCATGGCCGCCACGCTGCTGGCCCCGGGCCGCTCCACGCTCATCGGGGTGCCGAACCTCGCCGATATCAACGTCTGCCGCGAGTTGATCGGCCAGTTGGGCTGTAAGGTCGAAAGGCAGGACGACGGCCTGCTCGCCATCGACGCCACCACGATCGACAATCCCGTTGGGCCCTACGAAATCGTCCGCAAGATGCGTGCGAGCATCTGCATCCTGGGCCCGCTGCTGGCGCGGTGCGGCCGGGTCGAGGTCTCCATGCCCGGCGGCTGTGCCATCGGCGACCGGCCCATCAACCTGCACCTGACCGGCCTGCGCCAGCTCGGGGCGAGGATCCACCTGAAAAGCGGCTACGTCATCGCCGAGGCGCCCGGCGGCCTGAAAGGGGCGAGCATCTTCCTCGGAGGCCCGTTCGGCTCGACGGTCCTGGGCACGGCCAACGTGATGATGGCCGCCGTTCTGGCCAAAGGCCGCACCATCATCGAATCCGCCGCCTGCGAGCCGGAGATCACCGATTTAGCCAACTGCCTCAACGCCATGGGCGCGCGAATCACCGGGATCGGATCGCCCCGCCTCACGATTGAGGGCGTCGCCCACCTGCACCCCGTCCAGTATCGCGTGATCCCCGACCGCATCGAGGCCGGCACCTTCATGGCCGCCGCGGCCGCCACCGCCGGCAACGTCCAGATCAGCCACTGCCGCACCGACGACCTCATGGCCGTCGTCGACCGCCTGCGCGGCATGGGCGTCACCGTCGAACCCAACGGCGACGGCTGCACCGTCGTCGGCCCCGAGCGCATCGAGCCCGCCGACATCACGACCCAGCCCTACCCCGGCTTCCCCACCGACCTCCAGGCCCAGTTCATGGTCGCCCTCGCCCTCGCCCACGGCAACAGCATCGTGATCGAGAAGATTTTCCCGGACCGCTTCATGCACGTCGCCGAGCTCAACCGCATGGCGGCCAGCCTGCGCAAGGAAGGATCGGTCGTGGTCGTCGCCGGGGTCGAGAAGCTCATCGCCGCACCGGTCATGGCCTCCGACCTGCGGGCCTCCGCCGCCCTGGTCATCGCCGGCATGGCCGCCGAGGGCACCACCACCATCAACCGCGTCTACCACATCGACCGCGGCTACGAACGCATCGAAGAACGCCTCAACCCGCTCGGCGCGCAGATCACCCGCGAAGAAGGCGGCACCGTCTAAGCCCACCATACCGGCTGGGCCGATTGTGCCGGCTCCGGCTCGAAACGCGCGCAAAAAAAGAGGGAGACAGCGACCCCCCAAAAATTTTGTTTGGCCTGCCGCCCCCCCTGGAAAGAAGGAAGGAGTATTATGAGTCACTTGTCAGTGCTGTTGTCCTTTTTTACCCCTTTCATCCATAGTATACGCTACATTTCGCCGCCCGCAAAATCCGCCATGTCACTTCCCGCAAATAAATTCCAGCCCCCCACTCCTCACCGCCGCACCGCCCCGTGGTAATGGGGTAGCCGGCGCAAGGAGCATGTCCACGCAAGCACCCTCCGGTCCCCGGCCGGCGGAAATAGCCCGCCAGAGGGGTTGTAATCCCACAAAAAAATAATTGAGTTATTGACAAACACACAACGTATATTTATATGAGGCAGAACAACGCGAGAAACGCCATATCCGTTGCCGGGGCGTGGGTCCCGGCCGTGAGACAATGGAGGTGAGCATGGCGAAGCGATGTTGTCGCAACTGTGTGTACGCGGTGCGGCCCAAGGGCCATTGGCTCCGCATTCTCCTGGAGCGTTGGCCGGGCCTGCTGCTCTGCGCCAGCAGCCCCACCGCCCAGGGCCAACTGACGGAGGTGAACGCCGAGCACGTCTGCCGCAACTTCCGCCCGAAACGCACCCGCCCTACCCGACACAGGCCGTTCCAGCCGGCGGACCCTTCGATCCGCTACATCGGCCTGACCCACGGCAAGGTCGCGATCGTCGACGCCGCCGACTACCCGTGGCTGAGCCGCTACCCGTGGACGGCCAAGCGGCTCGGCCGCAAGTGGTATGCCTGCTGGCGTCGCGGCCGACGCACCATCTTCATGCACCGCCTCATCATGCAGCCCGGCCCCGGCCTGGTCGTCGACCACCTCGACGGCAACGGCCTGAACAATCGCCGGCGCAACCTCCGCACCTGCACGCCCCGCCAGAACGCCTGCAACCGCGCCCCCGCCGGCGCGGGCTCGCGCTTCGCCGGCGTCTACCCCGCCGGCCAGAAATGGGCCGCCAGGATCTCCCACAAGGGCAAGGAGTACCCGCTCGGCCTCTTCGACGACGAGCGCCAAGCCGCCCTCGCCCGCGACCGCATGGCCCTCGAGCTCCACGGAAAATTCGCCTGGCTGAACCTCCCCGAAGAAATCTACAACCACCCACCCAACGATAACCCCCCGCCGGCGAACGCAGACCAACCGAACCGCCCCTGAAACCACAGAGGAGACACCACGGCCTCCGGCCGCAGCCAAGACGATTTCTCGCCGAACACGCCAGAATGACTTTCCACTTGGCGTCCTTGCGGTCGCGCTGTGCAAATGTCATGAATCACAGCCTGAGCATTGCAGGCACTATCCCGTTGCGGCGTAGCTGAGCACTTCGAGTTCTGTCGTCTTGTCGATTCTCTTGAGAATACGATCGATCTTCTCCATCACTGGATCGTCGATGAGGTATTCGCCGCAATTGGCGCACTGCAGGACAGGCAGGCCCTTGATGATGACAATCGAGTCGGGGCCGATTTTGAAGGGCAGGTTTGTGATCAGGCTCTCCAATTGCCCACCGCAATTATGACAAATCATGATCGTCTCCTGGTCTTGAGATCCGCCTCCCACTTCTCGGGAGTCGGCCGGTACGCCGTAACGATGATTACGCGGTCGCCGGCTACATCGGTCGCTATCTGAATGTGAAAGACCTCGCCTTCATGCTCGGCATACACAAGGTAGCTCGGCAGGTATTTGGGCGGCCCATCTGAACCGCCAACGCCGCAGGAATCCAACGGCGATTCGTCGTCTGAAGTCCACATCCAAGCTACTTGATGCTATCCGATCGGCGACCGCTGGTCAACCGGTTATGTCTTCCTGCGGCCTTTTTGACTGATGGGCGCAGACAAGGGCTCAGGCTGGCTGAGTCTGCGCCAGAGAGGACCCGTCTGGAGACGCCTTTGCCCGCGACCGCATGGCCCTCGAGCTCCAAGGCAAATTCGCCTGGCTCAACCTCCCCGAAGAAATCTACAACCACCCACCCAACGACAAGCCCCCTCCGCCAGACGCGGACAAACCAGAGAGCTCCTGAAACCACAAAGGCGACAGCACGGCCGCCGGCCGCAACGGAGATCTACTCGCGCAGAGACGCTAAGCCGCAGAGAAGATCGCGATCAAGACAGATTCTAAACTCTGCGCCCCTGCGCCTCTGCGCGCAACTCCATTTTCTTCCGGTCGGCCCCATAGGTGGAAATGCCTGCTCACGACCTTCGTGGCTCTGTGTGAGAACCTCTTCCCAAACCCCCGCCCCCTCAATCGCAAATCGGAAGTCGCAAATCCAAAGCAGATTGCTACCTATAAGTAGTCGATCTATCGGTTGCACAGCCTATGATCCTGAAAATGGAGTACGCGACATGAGCGACATTGTCATCAAATACGCGCATCTCGTGAGGAAATGAAAGACCGGGCCCTGAGACTACGCGGTTACAGTTGCCGCTTTTGCCCCAGTGTATCGTATTGGCCCTGCGTGGGCTTCTCAATAGGTGAGAAGCAGACGATCATGAACAACCTCATTCTCTAGTGAATGCCCGTTCATCTGAAATCTTCTAAGCATCGACCGACCGCAGTCCAAGAGCACTTCCCTCAGGAATAATCCCCTTACAATCGGCAAGTGGCATTGCAGCTTGCCCGAACGCTTTGAACCGTCAATACTCAAAGCTACAAATACTCCGCGCGACTTGCAGCGTTCGATCACCGCGAGTAGATGTTCAAGGCTGAATGATTGGGCGCCATATAGTATTGACTGCGTGTGACTATATGGGGGGTCGCAATACACCAGGTCTCCCTTCTTGGCTTCACCCATCGTCTCTTCGTACTCAGCGTGGAGAAAGTGGGCGAATCTTACCCTCGAATACCATTCATCGACTCTCCTTGAAAATGCCTCGGGCGAGATCGGCGAGTGAATCCCGCATGGTGTCGACATATGGCCATCGCTCTGACGGAACCGTACGACTCCACCGTAGCAGGACCGGCAGAGGAACAGAAGGTCCGGCGCATTCGGTTTCGAATTGTATGAGGCCTTAATTGTCTCGTAACCATCCCTCTTGTCCCTCTTCATCACGAGATGCCAGCGTTCCTCATACCAACGCTTCAGGACACCCGGGGACCGGCGAAGTGTCTGCCAAATCTCTATTAGAGGCAGGAAACTATCGCCACCAACGGAACCATCTTTCGCCAACGTCGCCAAGACAGCCCCGCTCCCCAAGAACGGTTCATAGTACATATTGAATTCGTCTGGGAAAAACGAAACAATCTTGCGCGCGAAACGTTGCTTGTTTCCGATCCATTTTAAGAGCTGCGTCCTGGGCGGCTTGGCCGCCTCCTTCACGAAGCCAGGGTCGTCAAAAAGGAGCCTCTGCATCAGAAGCCTATTCCCTTCTACATTTATGGATCACGAGTCTGTTAGACAGGGCTCACTGCCCCATCCGATGTGCGCGCATTATCCTCCTTGTATCCCGATAGTCAAGCATTATCCAGGATGATCCCCCCTCACATATTCCATTTTGGAATACTCGTGAAACGAGATTAAAGTCGGATCCATGAAGAAGAGCATCTATAGCCCTGACCATGCTGAACTCTGCAGATTATTGCGAGAGGTGAGAGAAAGGGCTGGTCTCAGCCAATCAGAACTCGCCCGGCGCCTGGCGAGAAGTCAATCCTTTGTCAGCAAATATGAGGCGGGAGAGCTGCGACTAGACCTAGTTGAGTTGCGCGTCATCTGCCGAGCACTCAAGACATCATTAGTGAGCTTTGTACGACAATTTGAGAAGCGAGCCACGTGAAAGCGGACCCGAGATTCTTAGATCTGCCCAGAGACTTCTGGGCCAATGTACGGCTTATCGGCCAAGAGGTTGGCTATACAGATAGAGGCGAGGGAACGATCAAGATTCCATCCGTTGAGGAGATAAGAAACGCTTTTGCGAGGCTTGCACTCGACCCGCGGCACATCGTGGACAGAACCGGGAACCTGACAGAGTACGGTAGCCTCCTCTGCGAGTACTTTACCTATAGGGCCAGGGCCTTATGTGAGCGTGTGGAACCGCTCCTGATGGCAGCCGAGCAAGCGAGAGATCTGTTTGAAGCTTTGCGCGCAAAGCGCAAATACGCATGCCCCATCCCACAAAACAAGCAGACTAAAGAAAAGAAAGGCCCTGCATTCTTTACCGGGATCATCAATATGCTCATTGAAGCAAACGCAGGGAGAAACAAGTGCGACTATGATCCGCGTGTGCTGACAACGGTCACACGAGATGGAAGACCGCTTAGAACGCTTGCACGACGTATCGACGGCGCCTTTCCCTCGGCGATAAACCCTGTCGCTGTCTGGGAAATCAAGGAGTACTACTATACGACCACGTTCGGCAGCCGCGTGGCGGACGGTGTATATGAGAGTCTACTTGATGGCATGGAGCTCGAGGAGTTGCGTGAAAACGAGGCCATGGATGTAAAGCACTACCTTATGATTGATGCACACTATACATGGTGGGTATGTGGCCGGTCCTATCTTTGCCGGATTCTCGATATGCTGCACATGGGGTATGTAGACGAGGTATTATTTGGCCGCGAAGTCGTGACACGCTTGCCGGGCCTAGTCCGCGAATGGATTGCCTTGTCCAGAAGGGGTTAGAGGCTGAGTCCTTTGCCTTATGAGCAGGCTCGGCCAGCGAAGTGATCTCCATTGACGCACACGTTTGGGGCAAGGGGATAGCAGCCATATCTGGATCATTCGCCCCAGGAGAGTAGGCAGCCTTCCCCAATCGCTATTGCTCGATTCTGATTGGCGATTTCGTGGTGCGTGCCCAGGGCGTTCCTTGGTGTCACTTGCTTGACCGGGCCGTGCTGCACGTTGATACCAGCACGCGTCACGGCCGCAGTCTTCTTAGTGAGGGTTCTGCTGTTGGACGATTTCGTAGAGTCCGCCTTCTACTCGGCGGAGTTTGCCCATCTCGACGAGCTTGTTCCAGACCTCGCGTGGGTATTGGTTGGGTGGCTGAATGGCGACGATGCCGGAGTCGCGGCCGCCGCTGAACGGGCCGCCGCCAAGGCTGGATTCGGCGTCCAGCCGCGTCAGCTTCAAACGCTTCTTGAACGCCTTCAAAGCCCGCTTGAGGTATTCCGGCGTCAACTCGTGTGCCGCTCCGTCGTCATTCATCGTTCACTCCTTGTCGGGATAACGTAAGCCTGCGAGACTCAACGGACTACATCTCTCGCAAAGGCGCGAAGGTCGCAAAGTGTGAGTACATCACAATCCTGTCTTCTTGGCGTTCTTGGCGCCTTGGCGAGAGGATAGGTTCCTCCCTGCGGCCGAAGAGCCTGCCCTGAGCGAAGTCGAACGGGCCGCGCTGCGCTTGTTTCGGATTTCGAATTCGACGTTGTGCCCCCCTGCTTGCCCTCAGCGTCTTCGTCGGCGGCCGCCCATCGGGTCTTGCGTGCCCTGCGTGCCGAGGCGCTGCTGCATCCGCGCGGCCCGCTCGTCGTCTTCAATCCACTTATCCACGATCTTCGTGATGCGCTGCTCGCGGACCATCATCAGGCCCGCGATGGCCACGGCGGTCTTAGCGGCCTGCTCTTCGGCCGCCACCTGCTGCAGCGCACTGAACTCGGCCACGTCCAGGTTGTGCGTGGCGTCCAGAAGACTCTGCTTGTCGCCCACATTCGTGTTCAGCCAGGCCTGGATCTGGTTCTGCGTCTCCTGGTCGAACTGCGGCTCGTTCGGCTCCGCTTGGCCCGGAACGACCCCTGGGACTTGCCCGTAGGCGCCCGTGCCCCCCTGCGTGCCCGTGCCGCGCCCCGTGCGCGACGCTCGGCCCCGGCCGCCGTAGGCCGTGCCCGCGGAATTGCGGCTCTGCTGCAGGGCCTCCCGTCGCTGCTGCCGCAGCGCATCGCCGATCGCCTCGTAGCGCTCCTTGCGCCTCGTGGACAGATCGTCGATCGCCTGGATCGTCTGCTCGGCCTTCTCCTCCGTCGCGATCTTCTTGACGAACGCCATCTCCTGGCCGAACTGCTTCTCGACGGCCCCGAGCATGCTCGTGCGATTGTCGAGTCTGCGCATCGTCCACGCGCGCTGCTCCGTCGAGCTGTTCGCATCCACCGCCGCCAGCGCCGGCGCGAGTCCCTCGTACTGCTTCATCTGCTCGGCGACGATGTTGGGATCGAGCTGCACAGCGCCCGGCGCTGCAGGGGCTCGGTACGTTGTCGTCTCTTGCGGCGTCGGCACGGCCTGCTCGTATGCGGCATCGCCGCCGTAGGGCGTCAACTGCGTCTCCTGGCCGCCCTTCCCGCGCAGATAGTCGGCAATTCCGGTCTGGTGGGTCTGTATTGCAAGGCTCAACGGCGTCTGGCCCCGGCCGCCGCCGTTGACGTCGGCGCCGCCGTCGACGAGCGCCTGTACCACGTCACGCCGTCCGGAATACACGGCTAAGTGCAGCGGCGTTCTCTGTTGCCGGTCGCGGACCTCGATGAGCGCCCTTTTCGCGATGAGCAGGTCGACCAGGTCCTTGCGCCCCATGAAGGCGGCCAGCATCAGGGGTGTCAGGCCGTTCGGCCCGGTGCCGTTGGGATTCGCTCCGGAGTCCAGCAGCAGTTGTGCGGCCTCCAGCCGTGCGGCCGAGACGGCACAGTAGATGGCCGTGAAGCCCAATTGGTCCTGCTGATCGAGATTCGCGTACTTCGCGATATGCGCCTTCAACTGCTCGATGTCGCCGGTCCTCGCCGCAGTGTGGAGCGACATGGTCGGTTCGCTATCCTGTGCGACGGCGCGGCCCGCCCCACCTGCGACAGACAGCAGCAAGCCTGTCACAACGATCATTGCCTGTTTCACAATGCCCCCTTTTCAGTACTGATACACATGATTTGAGCGTTCTGCAGCGACACACGGACCGCAGAACTCACGTGGTTATTATACCCGAAATCGGCAAAGGCCGCAGATGAAAAGTGCGGAGCGCCGGGATTATCGGCCGTGAGGGGCCCTACGCCGGCTCGCCGCACGCTAGGCCGAGCACATCCGTGATGCGATCGAATTCGTCCAGCGAATCGAAGTCGATCAGGATGCGACCTCGCTGGCCGTTCCGCTTCGTTTCAATGCAGACCCGCGTTCCGAGATGGCGGCACAACTTGTTCTCGAGATCGACGATGTGCGGGGCCTTGCTCCGGCCGTTGGGCTTGGCTGCCTGGTTCTGCTCCTGGCACTTTCGGACGAGCCGCTCGACCTCGCGGACGCTGAGCCGCCCTGCCAGTGCACGGTTGGCGAGCTTGCGGCGAAGCTCGTCCGTAGGCAGCGACAGGATCGCCCTGGCATGGCCCATGCTGAGCCGCCCGTCGATGAGCATCTGCTTGATCTCCTCCGGTAAGTCCAGTAGACGTAAGTAGTTAGCGATTACGGAGCGGTCCTCGCCGAGCCGTTCTCCCGCCTCAGTCTGCGTGATGTTGAAGGCGCTGAGATAGCGTTGGTACGCCTTTGCTCGCTCAATGGCGTTGAGGTCGCGGCGGTGAATGTTCTCGATGAGCGACCACTCGAAGAGCTGCTCCTCGCTGACTTCCCGGACGATCGCCGGGATCCTCGCCATCGCTGCCATCTCGGCCGCGCGGTAGCGGCGCTCGCCGGCAATGAGTTGGTACTTGCCCTGGAACGGCCTGACGATCACCGGTTGAATGACGCCGTTGGCCTTGATCGATTCCGCCAATTCGAGCAAATCCTGCTCGTTCCAGACCGCCCTGGCTTGATAGGGGTTGGCCGAGATGCTCGCCAGCGGCAATTCGCGCAGCGATCCCTCTAACTCCTTATCTGGAGGCAACTTACCGACCTGCTCACCCATGGCGGGGTCGCTTCTCGTGACCGTGGGCCCACTCATTATAGGACCAATCAGCGCCTCAAGCCCCCTACCCAAGTGTCTTGCCTTTTCGCCCTTGGCGGTACCCATATCTATGCTCCTTCACCCTGTGAATCAGTTGGAAAGCTGGCCGGGCCATCCTATCGCAGACCGGTGACACCACTCAAGAAATATTTCGGCAATGGCGGCGTGAGTTCTGCACATTTCCGGGTTCTCTGTACGTGCGATGTTCCGGCTAAGGCCGGCAGCTGCCTCCGCCGGGGCCTGAGCTGAAATTGCACGGGGCTGGTCGTTTGCATGTGGCGGGCGTCAATGGGGGCAGTGTTGGCAGACCTTCAGCGCTTCGCAAATGCTGGGGGCTTCACCTCGCGAGGATCGGCGGGCCCTGCTGGCGATTGGCTCGACCGGCGCCCTATCCCGCGGCGAGAGGTGGCCCGATGACAGGGTGGCAGGGCGGACGCGAGGGCCGACGCTCCACATCAGATGCAGGCGTGTGTTCCGGCCGCGGATGGGTTTGCGGCAGTTGCGCGGCGCCAGTCGCACATGACTTGGAGCGGCGACATCTAGATCGGGTAGCCGGCCTGTCGTATGAGGTGCCGCGGGCGCGTGGAATCGCTGCTTATGTCCGAATCCGCGGGGAACGGCAAGGCGTTCGGATGGGCTGGATTTGGCGTGATGTTGGCCGTCAAGTGTTTGTCGCTTGCAGCATTCGCGCATGTTCCGTGTAGTGGTGTGCTACGTGGAACGGGAAGGCCGCCGATGGGGGGGGCGCCTCGGATCCAGTGGAACTGGCGTCGAGATGGCCGTGCGCCCAGCTCGATGATAAGGCGCCAGGGTCGAAGTGGCCCAGTGCGTTTGCGCGATCTGTTTGGGCTGAGGGGTCTGCGTGCGAGGTGTCACCTACTGTTGTGATGACGGCGCGGTGCGATTGCGGCGGCGCGAGATGGGGCGACATGATCCAGAGCAAAGGGGGGTATGACACAGAGAGATTGTCGCTTCGGAGGGCGGTCGGGATGCGGCATACGTGCAAGAGCAGCTTCTAGCTGCACCGCGTGGGTCCGCTGAGGCCGGCATTGCAGGCTGAAACGCGCAGGCGCGTGCCGCCAGGCTGCTTCGGAATTTGGAGTGCAGGTGGCGCGTTCTGGGCGACAGGCAGGAGAGCACCATAGGGATCGACCAGCACGGCCGAATTGTTGCACGTGGAACGCGCATCCCGCCTATTGGCTCGGCCTCGTTGCCAAGCACTGGTCACTCGCTGGCCCGATCGATCTGCGCCCGAATCGCCACGCTACCGTGCGTCCCCTCGACAGGCAAGCCCTGAAACGGCCCGACCCGGCCGCAAATGCCGTGCAACTGCACACCAACGTCTGGCCCTTCCCGGCCCCCTTTCTTCTCTCATACCCCCTTTCGAGGGTCGCGACTCGTTGTCGTCTACGTCTACCAGCATTCAGCAGGGCGGATGCCCCGCGGGTTCAGAGGGGCGCAGGTCGAGCCCAGCATTTCTGTAATGCACCGCAGGATTGGGGGCATGGGGGGCTTGTCGCGCGCATAGCAGGGCGGGTTGGGGTGGTAGGGTCGTGGGGGCAGAGTAGGCAATCGCGTTCTCGACACAGACGCTGAGTCCCGCCTCGCTTGATGCCGATGCGGCGTGAAGAGCGCAGGACACAGCTATCGTGATCGTTACGCCGCGCCTTATCGGACGGACGTGCCAGCCGGTGCCGCGCGCGGTAAGGGGATTGTAGTGCATCGGGCACTGTCAGTGGCTCGGCCAGCAGGGGGCTTGAGCGGGGCGAGACGGCGCCGCTAGGCCGCGATGGGCTGTGCGTGAGGTCGGAGCACTGCGCCGGGCGCGCCAGGCTGTGAGGCTCGCGGCCATGCAGGATGTCTGATTGTCTCCCGCGTTACACGGCTTGAGGCAATCTCACGGTCGGAAGACAAGGTCGGACATGGCTTCCCCATCATTCCACACCCAGACCAAGTCCCACCCACTCGGCGTAGACGGCGGCTCGGCCGGCGGAGAGGGGGGTTCCGACGGCTCGTCTGGTGTCGACGCTTCCTCGCTCCTCCGCGTATGGTGGCCGTCGTCTTCAAGCTCATCGATGAGTTCGTCGACGGTGCGGTACACGAGAAACGTCGAACCCCCGAACTCCAGCAGCGACCCGATCACGCCCTTGTCGGCAAACGCGTTCTCGTAATCGACGGTGTTCGCAATCCCCTTCATCTCGACAGAATTACTGGCGAATTCGAGCGGCACCAGCAGGATCCAATCCATCGCCCGTTCGGTGTCCTCGTTCTTGCCGCCGATCAGTTGGACGGGCCCTCTGGCGAGATTCGTGACGGCCTGGCCGGTATGCTTGAACAGCTCAAGGATGCTCTCAATGCACAGACCGATGCAGCCCGTGACATTGTCGAAATAGCCCCAGCTCAGGGCGTTGCCGACCTCTTCGGTCGTTTTCCAGGCCCCGCCGATCGTCCGGCCCGTAAACAGTAGGGGCCTGACGAGCGGATTGTTATCCTCGTAGACACCCTTCTCGGGGTTCGGCAGGGAGTCGAGGGCGATCAGGTCCGCGAGCGAATAGAGCCCGTCGCCCACCTCGCCGATGGTGATCCCAGCCCGCTCCGGCACCTTGTGCGGCTCCTCGAGCCAGCCCTTGCCGTCGTTGGCGCGGAACGGTTCCGCTCGCTCGGATCCGTAGCCAAGCACGAAGACGTTCGCTCCGTCCTCGAGGGCCATTCCCGCCCGCTCGAGCGCTTTCATCAGACTCTCGCCGGAATCGCGTGAACCTTCCCTGACCGCGTGGGCGCGATACTTATCCAGGTCGGCCTCCAGCGACCAGGGCACATCCGCCGGGTCCGTAGGCGGAGGCACCTGCCCATCCGAGACCTGCATCTTTGCCGCCAGGTTGGCCGGCGACGGCGCGACCCACAGGGTCAGCCCCGGCCTGGCCATGCGAATCTGCTCGTCCACCGTCATCTGCGGCCGCATATTCGGCGCTGTCGGCGCCGCCTGCGCCACCTGCGCTGGAGGACTTGCGGCTCCCGCCGCCGATGCCTGGCCGGCCCGTTCCGCCTCGATCTGCTGAAGGGCCTTCTGCGCAGCGCCGTTTCTCGAGGTCAAGCCGCTCCAGACTGTCGGACCGGTCCTGGCGGATGCTTGGGCTCGTTGTGCCGAATTCACCGCGCCGGCTGTCCGGTCGAAAACAGGCGTACCAGCACTGGAAACGCCGGTAGGCCGCGGCAGGGCGGGCTGGTTCGGAAAGGCCGACGCCTGCAATCCATACGGCCTCTCGTGGCTCGGACGGCCGGCTGCAGACGGATCGCCCCAGTGCGCGCCCAGTGTCGGCTCGGCGCCGGCGGCCGCAGATCGCCGCAGACCGGCATCGGCCGGAGTCGCGCCGCCGGTCACGGTCGGTGTCACCAGAGACGCACTGATGCCGCCGACCTGAACCGTTTTGGAGAAGGCCGGCTGTGACGTCCGGGGATCGTGGTCGGCTACGACGCCGAGTCGCGTTCGACGCTCGGGCGGTTGGACGCCGAGAGCCGGCCCGCCGAATGTCGAGGGGAGAGTCTTTGCCTGGCTTGCCGGCGTGTCCGCTATGTCTGCGGCGGCAGGGATCGGAGGCGCGGGCCAGGCCGAAGACGACGGGGCGGTCCCGCGCTGCCCGGCCGGCTGTCCAGAGGTCGCCTGCGGGCGGGGCGTTGCACTCAACAGCGTCGTCCCCATGAGGAGCAGCTCCCTGCGATCTTGGCTCATGCGTGCGGCGAGTTGCTGGATATACGCTTCTGGGTCGATCGGATCCTGTATCCCGGCGGGGATCTCACGCGGCGCTCCGTCGGAAGGGCGATTATCGTTCATGCTGAAATCATCGGGTATGGTATTACCGGACGCAGCGGTAGGGCGTCGAAGCACCGCGAAGCCGACTGCGAGCGCAGCAATAATGGCAATGGCGCACAGGGTCTGCATCGGCGCCTTCACGAGGCGGGCAATGCGGCGCGCCGCCGTCCGGCCGTCAGGCGTGACTTCGTCAAAACACGATCCACCGTGCAGATAGGTGCACTTCATCTTCACCACCCCCCGGTTCCATCAGTCTGTGCGAATAGACCGCAACAGCTCGAAACCATCCTTGTGAGAAATCATGTTAGCCGCGAAAGCACCGCGGCCATCCACCCCAATTTGATTGATGGACGTATTGTACCAAACGGGCAACTGCGAGTCAAGCGCAATCCGTGTCACTCGCCCGCGCCGCGTGCGCTCATACTGATTGAACCTTCCTTATCGGACCCCAATTGGAATTTGTTCGGCAACAGGCCATCGGGGCCGAGGGTATTCCCGGACGGAGCTGCCATGAGATGGTCGGCCGGTCGGCCAGGTAGCCCCACAGCTCATGAGACAGACCGGCAGGCTCGAAGCACGAGACCCGACCACTCCGGCGCGCGGATGCCTGTTTCCCCGCGTCATTTGTGGAAATCCGAAAGAGGTTCGAACCGGGGCTGATAGAGATCGCAAAGATGGGCCCAAGGCCCCGTGGTCGTGGATACTCGGATTTCACGCCTTCGTGCTTGCTCGGGATCTCGGTATTCGAGCTTCGTACCCCCGCCACAGATGGATATGGACGCGAAGCATCCGATCCGTTAGAGTACCGGTGATGACGAAAGGAGATGAATGTGGTTAGCCTGTCCGAGCAGTTGATTGAGGGAATGGTTGAGGCCATTGTAGAGGAGGTCGAGCCGCGCCGCATCTATCTCTTCGGTTCATGTGCGCGAGGAAGCCAGACAGCCGACTCTGACGTCGATCTGCTCATTGTGGAAGACGAAGGGTTCGGTCCCGACCGCAATCGCTGGTCCGAATTGCAGCGCATACGCCGGATCTTGAGGCGATTCCGCATTCCGAAGGATGTACTGGTCTACAGCCGAGACGAGTTCGAGAGATGGCAAGATTCGGTCAATCACGTTGTGGCCCATGCCGTCAGGACGGGAAAGCTCCTCTATGAAAGACCTTGAACAAGCCAGAAACCTTCTTGCCATGGCCGATAGGGACTATCGCGCCCTGTGCGGCATGGGGGATGCGCAGGTCTTTTCGACCGAGGTCTTTGGATTTCACGTCCAGCAGGCGGTAGAAAAGGCCCTGAAGGCTTGGCTGTGTTGTCTAGGAGCGCCTTTTCCGCGGACCCATGACCTGGATGAGCTGGGTGCTCTGCTTGAGGAAAAGCGCCAAACGATTCCCGATTTCCTTTCTGCACTGCTGGAGTTCACCGATTTTGGCGTAGCCTTTCGGTACGAGGCATTCCCAGACCTGGAAGGCGATATTGACAGGCGGGATAGCGTCGACAAGGTCGGTCGTCTGCTGCAGCACGTCCGCCGAATTCTCACGCAAGCCACGCGTTGATCGCGCCCCTCCGTTCCTGCCGGCGTTCATCTGCGACTGCCCTTCATTTCGGTGCGGTTTCCCACCACAGCCTCGGGTAGTCCTGACCTTCGTCGATCCACCAGATGTCGTCCGTGCCGTTGTCCGTTTCTCCGACGAAGTCCCAGCCGGCTCCAAGGAAGGTGCTGGCGGTTTGCATCTCGGCGGTGGTCTTGCCCGTGCCACCCTTGCTGGTTGCCTCGCCCGAAGTCTGGACATCCCAGAGACTCGAAATGATACTGGCAGCCGAACCGGAGCCCACGAGGCCACCAGTGTCCTGCCAGCCCCAGCCATCGAGCGTACCAGCACTGTAGCACGTGGTGATGCGGCCCCAGTTCTCGGCCGCCACGCCGCCGCGACCTCTCCCCTCACTGAGCGCACTGGTGCTATAGCTTGCAGTGACATAACCCCTGTTCGACCCTATGAGACCGCCGAAGTACCCACCGAAGTGCCAGCCGGAACCACCGATGGTGCCGGTGCTGCAGCTTGTGGCGACGCAGCCGTGGTTTTCGCCCGCGAGGCCGCCGACGTAGTCACCAGCAGCGTTGATGACTCTCGCCTCCAGGCCCAGATCCGAAACCTCTGCGCCCAAGCCTAACTGCCCGAACAGACCCAAGTAACCCCGGTAGCTCGCATCGTCGATGGTCATATGTGAGATCTTGTGACCGTTGCCATCAAAGACGCCTGTGAAGGGATACCCTTGGAAACCTATATTCATGGCAAACGGAAGGTCGGGCTCTGGCGCGATGACGGCAGAGTGGAAGACGCGACGACCAGGAAGATTGGGATCCAAGTCGATATCGGCGGTCAGGATGAAATGCCTGTGGTAGTCCCCGGGAGTCTGGCCCAGCAGGATCAGATCCTCGCCCGTGGCGATCCGGTATGGGTCGTTTGGCGCGCCCGTGCCGCCACCACTGTATGGTGTTCGGCCCGAATACCACTGGAGCCGTGGGTAATCCCTCCCCTCGTCAATCCCCCAAGTATCGCGCGCACCGTTTTCCGTTTCGTCCACGAAGTCCCACCCGACTTCCAGGAATGTGCTGGCCTGTTGCATTTGCGCCGTGGTCTTCGCCCCTTCTGCAGGCTCTCCAGGCAGGCCACTCCTTTCGACATCCCAGAAGGAAGCGGTGATCGTGCCAAGTTCATTGGATCCCACCAGACCGCCGATGTTCTGAGTGCCGGAGACCCGGCTTGCTGAGAAGCACTTGGACACGTTTCCAGAGCTTCCCCCAGACCTCCCGTTACGACCAAGCAGACCTCCGACATCTCGTTCGCCGGTCACTGCGGCGATGGCGTAGCAATTGTCGATCAGTCCGAGGCTGAAGCCTACCAGGCCGCCAACTTCAGCCTCGCCCCGGACATCCGTGACCGAGAGACAGCGTCGCACCGCACCGTCTCCAATGCCCCCCACCAAACCGCCCACTTGATCGCGACCTATCACGGCACCGACGTTGTAGCAGCGTGTGACATCATCGCTGTTGTTGTAACCCACAAGACCGCCGATGCATCCTTCGCCGCTGACCACGCCGGTATTATAGCAATCCAGGATCGAGGATTCCCCTCCTCCCCAGCTGCCATTCTTTCCCACCAACCCACCAACATCCCACTCGCCGCTGACTGCACCGGTATTGTGGCAACTGGCTATATCTCCCTCTAGGCTATACCCGACCACTCCCCCGACCCAGTGACGGGTACCACCAACTACGCCGGTGTTGGAGCACCGAGCCAGACTACCGCTATGTTCTCCGATCAAGCCACCAACTGTGTCGGTGCCACTCACCGTCCCAGCATTGTAGCAGTGCGTCACGACCCCTGGCCTACCGTTATTTCCAATCAAGCCGCCGACAACATCATCTCCATTTGTTGTTCCAGCACTGGAACTTGTCATGACTCGGCCACCATTGTAGCCTGCGAGGCCCCCAACCGCCCAGATACCGTTTACCGCAGCGGTGCTGTGGCAGTCGACGATCCACCCCGAGTTGTAGCCCACGAGGGTGCCGATCTGGTTGGTTCCCTTGACCTCTGCCGCTTTGATGTCCAGATTGCAGATCGTCGCAGGATGACTCAACTGTCCGAACAGACCGAGGAGATTCCCACCTTCGATCGTCAAATTCGAGACCATGTGCCCCCTGCCGTCAAACACACCGGCAAACCATGCCGACCCGTGCGGCGCAATCACTGCCCTGTCAAAGACCCTTCGCCCCGGCAGATTCGGATCCAGATCGATGTCGGCAGTAAGGATGAAGTGCTTTTCGTAGTCGGCTCCTCGCGCCTCACCGAGGGCGATCAGATCGGTGGCTGTGGCGATCTGGTACGGATCGTTGGGCTCGCCTGTACCTCCGGAGTATTGGGCCGGAGCCCGAAGGGTAAGAAGGCAGACAACCATCAGCAAAGGGATCATTCGAGCGGTTCGGGTCGGTCTCATGCCATCGTCCTCCAATCCCCCAGGTTCCGTTAGAGCCATGCAAGGGTGGCTCTTCTCGTTGGGGCGCTCCAGAGGGGTCGAACCGGATTGGTCCTTCCTCCGTGACGCTCGTAACGAGTATACCAGATAGGCAGGTGTCCCGTCAAGGTCGGAAATGTGGAGTTGCCTTGGCCAGGATGAGAACGGCATTTGTCGCATTGGGCCAATAGCATGAGTGGCGGGGTGGGTCCTTGACCTGTGTGCTCGCCCGATCGTAGCGTGTCTAACTCGTGGGTTGAGAACCCACCGTACGTCCGACGATCGCCGTTGCAGGTGAGCCGAGTGTAGTGCTGCGGACAATGGGGCGCGGCGCGGCAGGCGACGCGACGGCACAGCGGTCCGGCGGCATGGGCGATGTCTTCGTTTTGACGGTTTCGTCTTGCGCGGATACCATGCTGCTGGCGTAAAGCGAAAAATGCCAGGGGTCCGGGGACAGCGTCCCCGGTTCGTCGGTGCTGTTGTGCCCGAGAGGGCGCAAGAGCCGCAGGAGTCCAGGATAAGGGCTATGGCAATTTGCCGGCCTGGGGCCAGGCGTCGGGCCATTGCAGGGTGGAGATCTTCAGCTCGGGCCAGCCGGTCTGCGGGTCGATCCGGTCATGCGTCATGTCGTCGGAGGACGTGCCGTGGATAGGATACGGCGATTCGCAAACACTCCGCCGCGGGCCGCGCCGATAGGACCGGGTCTAAGAAGAACCTGTTGGACAAGGACGGAGGGGGCAACGCTATGGGTATTGCCAATCCGGGGATAGATCGGCTGTCGCGGCACTCCGAACGCCGGTTCTTGCCTCTGTTCCCCGTCAATCATCGTGCATGGAAGCGTCTTGGACTTGCATTCCCCAGGCGATGGCGGTATATCCATGGTTCACGAGACCGGCATCGTCACCGGGCGAACGTCATATGGGAGATTTCGGATGGGTTAAGAGGCCCGCACAGTCGCCGGGCCAAGACAATTTGGAAAGTGTGGGTTGAAAATGAATTTGTTACGTGTTCTCCTGATTGCCGTCGCTCTCAGCGCCGGTTCCAATGCGGCGTCAGCGAAAGTCGAACCCAAACCCACAGATGGCAGGCTGCGTGTAATCATGTCGTCGGATTTTCCACCGATAGGTGTCGTCAAGGGTGGCAATGCACCAAACGATCGAAAAAGCGACCCTGATGATATGCAGTCGATGGTCCGTTTCCTGCTGTATGCCAATGAGTTTGACATCGAAGGACTGATAGCTTCAGCAGGCACCTTTGCCAATAAAGCCAGGAAACAAAACATACTGGATGTGCTCGACCGCTACGAGAAGGTCTATGATAACCTGAAAAAGCATGATCCCCAGTATCCCACTGCTGACTATCTGCGTTCGGTGACCTTCCAGGGCCGTAGTGGCACCTGGGGAAGAAAGGGCACTGTCAATATTGGTGAGGGCAAAGACAGCGAGGCTTCGGATGCCCTCATTGCCATCGTGGACAAGCCGGATCCCCGGCCGGTATATATTGGCATCTGGGGCGATTGCAGCGTCATAGCGCAAGCGGTATGGAAGGTACAGAATACGCGCAGCGCTGCCGAACTGGAAACCTTCCTTAGCAAGTTGCGTATCCATCAAATCGCGACCCAGGATGGTACGATTGGCTGGTTGCGCGATAATTTCCCGAAATTGTTGATAATCCACTCGCATAGGACTTACCAGGGTATGTTCGGCGGACGTGATCCGATTTCGAACCTCGCCTGGGTCAACAAGAACATTCGCAATAACCACGGACCTCTCTGTGCGGTGTATCCGCATGAAGGGATGGGATGCACCGGGGTGTGTGAAGGGGATTCGCCTTCGTTCTTGTGGCTGGTGAGCGCGAACCGCGGGTTGAACGATCCCGACGATCCCACCCAGGAAAGCTGGGGCGGGCAATTCAGGAAAGATGGCGATAAGAATCATTATGTTGATGGGCCCGGCGGGCCGAGCATCTCCAAGTGGCGTAAGGACTACCAGAAGGAATTTGCAGAGCGCGCAGACTGGTGTGTAGGTCAATGATGAGAGAGAACCGCAGTTGACGAGACACACAAGCGTACTAGTAAATATTGAACCACAATAAACTGAACGGAGAATTTATGATTAAGAAAAACTCAATAACGATACTTCTGATGCTTTCGTTGGCGATATCTTCTTCCTCCCTTGCAGCACCGCTCAAGCCGCGCCTGGTAGTACTGACAGACATTTCCACCTGGGAAACCGATGACCATGAGTCGTTGATCCGGCTCCTTGCTCATGCTGACATGTTCGAAATCGAGGGTCTGGTTGTATCAACCGGCTACAGTATTAAGACCCTCACCAAGTCTCCTGAGAAGGATTTTATCAATATCGCTCATGGCGCGGTTAATGCCTACGCCAAGGATTTGCCCAACGTGATGAAGCGTTCCAAACAGGTGGGACATAAATTCGATGGTGCCAGACAGGAAATCGGATACTGGCCGAGCCTGAAATACTTGAGAGACCGTACTATGTTTGGCAGCCTGAATAGAGGGAAACGCTTCATAGGCGATGACAATGATTCCCCAGGAAGCGACCTTATTATCAAGCAGGCCGATGAAGATGACCCTCGTCCCATTTGGGTAACCGTGTGGGGAGGCGGGAACACCGTTGCCCAGTCGATCTACCGGGTCAAGGAAGATCGAACCGCAGAGCAGTTCAAGGCCTTCCTGCGTAAAATCCGCGTATATGCCATAACGGATCAGGACCGTCACTATAGGGGAGAAGGGCTTGACGTCAGCGCTCATGGATGGATGCGTGAACAGACTGGAGACAATCTTCTGTTCATTTGGGATGAAAGTGCCTGGAAAGCTCATAATGGCACCGGGAAAAGCAACTGGAATCAGTATGCAACGCATATCCAGGGCCATGGTCACATGGGCAGCCAATATCCTAAATACAAATATGGCGTTGAAGGTGACACTCCGTCTTTCCTTTATCTGATGCCCACCGGGCTCAATAACCCGGAAGATCCAACGCAATGTAGCTGGGGTGGAACGTTTAAAGGGAACGCAAACAATTTGTGGCAACCAAGCAGTTCTTGCCGATCGTTTTTTGACCGTTTCTATCCGGCCGCCTTCAACAATTTTGCGGCTCGAATGGACTGGGCAAAGGATGGCGCCGGAAACCGAAATCCGGTCATTATTCTTGATGGTGACGACGGTATTAGCGTTCTGACGAAAACCCCCAAGCAAGGCACAACGGTCACCCTCGACGCATCGCAGACGTCTGACCCGGATGGTGACAATCTGACGTTCAAGTGGTGGATTCAATCCGACGCGGGGACCTATTCCGGGAACGTCAATATCTCCAGCAGCAGCTCCAGTATCGCCACGGTCAATGTACCGTCCGATTCAGCGGGAAAGAGCTTTCATGTGATATGCGAGGTGACCGACGATGGCACGCATAACCTTAGCAGTTACCGCAGAATAGTGTTTGAACCAACGAATTAAGTGAAGCAGGGCGTCCGAAATAACGTGATTGCTTTGAATCATATTTAAAGAAAATGTAAGCACTCTATTGGAAGGTCATCTTATGTGTAAATACTCATGCAAAGCAGGCTGCCTGGCCATTGTATTATCATTCAACCCTGCAATCAGTTTCGCCCAGAAGCAGCTTGCATTCCCCGGTGCCGAAGGATATGGCAAGTACACCGTGGGCGGAAGGGGTGGCAATGTTTACGAAGTCACGAACCTAAGTAGCTCCGGTCCAGGCGGTCTGGGTGAGGCCATTGCAGCATCGGGGCCAAGAACTGTAGTGTTCCGTGTTTCGGGCACCATCGAGGGTAATTTCAATATCAAAAATGACAATATTACTATCGCCGGCCAGACCGCCCCGGGAGATGGCATTTGCATTAGAGGAAGTCTTGGCGTCAGTGCCAACGACGTGATCGTTAGGTATATCCGCGTGAGGGCAAACCCAACGGTTGAAACGGATGCAATCGGTGGCAGGTATAAGAAGAACATCATCCTGGACCACGTGTCGGCCAGTTGGAGCAGCGATGAGGTGTTGTCCCTTTACCATAATGAAAACATTACCATTCAATGGTGCATGATCACCGAAGCCTGCGCCAAAGCCGGTAGCGGGCATAGATTTGGTGGGGTCTGGGGAAACCAATATGCAACCTACCATCACAACCTGATCGCACACAACGACAGTCGCAATCCGCGGTGGGCCTCCGGTTGCGGATTCAACGATTACAGAAACAATGTGCTGTACAACTGGGGATATCAAAGTTGCTATGGCGCCGAAGCACATCAGGTGAACGACAGGCGCAGCCCGCCGATCGAATTCTCCACCATCAACATGGTCGCCAACTACTACAAACCGGGGCCTGCAACGGGCGGTGGGGTGAGGGACCGAATTGCTGAACCTTCCGCACGCGGCAGTGACGACAAGGGCAGTTGGTATGTTGCTGATAATTATGTGGATGGTTTCCCCGATGTTACAGCAAACAACTGGCTGGGTTTAGACGGCGACTCATACAGGAAGATGAGCGCGCCTTGGGACGCCATGCGGATAAACCAGGAATCCCCGCAAGATGCCTACCATGCTGTTCTTGAACGTGCCGGCTGCTCAAAGCCCAATCGCGATACTATTGACAGACGTATCATCGAAGAAAGCCGTAACGGTACTGCAACCTGTGGAAACAACGGTATTATTACTACGCCGAGCGATGTTGGTGGATGGCCGAATCTGCAAGGCGGACCAGCTCCTGTCGACTCCGACCATGACGGCATGCCGGATGCGTGGGAAACGACACATGGCCTTGATCCCTCGAATAAGGAAGACGGCAACAAAACGAATGGGTCGCCGGAGGGCTATACCAATCTGGAAATGTATCTCAACGAACTTGCCGGCGATCGCGTGAAATGGGCGAAGTAGACAGTCGTCTATGGCTGTACGAAGGTAATGAGTTCGAACGAATACGGAACTAACTGCTCCTGAGCAGCATGGGGCCACGCCGATGTTACCCTCGCCCGGACGTGTACTGGAATGAAGGCTATGGTAATGCGCCGGCCTGGGGCCAGCCGTTGGGCCATTGCAGGGTGGAGATTTTCAGCTCGGGCCGGCCGGTCTGGCCGTCGTAGGCGTGGAAGACGAGGTAGTCGCCGCTGCGGTCCTGCAGGAGGGCCTGATGGCCCGGGCCGCGCCAGTGCGGCGTCGTGGCCTCGACGACGACCGTGCCGCCGCCTTCAAGCATCGGCACGCCGGCGCGGTCCACGTAAGGGCCGGTGACGTCGCGCGAGCGACCGACGCGGATGTTGTACGTGCTGTTGACGCCCCGGCAGCAGATGTCGAACGATACAAACAGGTACCACCAGCCGTCGTGGCGGACGATGAACGGGGCTTCGATCGCGCCGTGCTCGTCCGGGCCCGAGCGCGAGCGTCGCGCGAGATTGTGCAGTGTGGTATCCGTCGCGTGCGGCTTGCCGGTCTGCGGGTCGATGCGGCGCATCATGATGCCGCCCCAGAAACTTCCCCAGCACAGCCACACGTTGCGCTCGTCCTCGATGACTAATTGCGGGTCGATGGCGTTCCAGTCGTCCTGGCCTTCGCGCGAGCGGACGACGAGTCCCTGGTCGACCCACTCGTAGTCGGGGCTGTTCGGGTCGAGCGTGCGATTTGTCGCCAGGCCGATGGCCGAGTCGTTCCTGCCGAACCTCGAAACGGAGTAGTAGAGGTGGTACTTGCCGTTGTAGTACGAAATGTCGGGGGCCCACGCACCTCGCGCGCCGGCGATCTCCTTCGTCGCCCAGTCGGGGAGCGTCTCGAATACCTGCCCGCACCGCGTCCAGTTGTAGAGGTCTTTGGAACATCGAATGGGGATGATTCCGGAGCGTCGTCCGCCGCCGGTGCAGAAGACGTAGAACGTATCGTCCTGGCGGATGATGACGGGGTCATGCGCGCGCAGGTCTCCGGCCAGCTCCAGCACGCGCGGGGGCTCCGCGTCCCGCCGAGCCGCTATGCTGCGGCAGGAGAGTCCGGCTGCGAGCGCGAGGATCACCGCCGCACAAGACATCACGCGTGGTCTCTTCCATCTTCGCAAGCTTGTCGAATTCATCGAACGAACCTGTCGCATCATAATATCACCGTCCAGCACACGACCGTGCACGAATTATCACCGCATACTGAGTAACCCATGCGGATCGTTCGGTCAATGTGAATCCTCGAGTGTTGATTGTCACAAGGGGTCGGCAGCGTCACTTCCGGGCCCAGCGGGTGGGGTCGGTCTCGGCGCTGGCGCGGGAGGTCTCGTCGTTGGTGAGGATGCCCTTGGCGTGGAGGTAGCGCAGGCAGGCGCGGCGGACTCGTCGCAAGGGGTTCGCGAGGGCGCGGTGCATTCGCAAGGGCAGGCTGCGATTCCTCGAGAGCCGGGTCTCGTCCTCGGTGAGCAGGTGCGGCTGCAGCCGGCGCTTGTGCTTGCAGACGTGGTAGATGTCGTAGGCCTGGAGCCGCCGCCGGACGGCGCTGCTGAGCCGCCGGGACAGGAGCAGGCGGTCGCCGAAGTGCATGGAGATCTGAAAGTCGATGATGTGGGGCCGGCCGTCGTCGCCGACGAGGAGATTGCCGGGCTTGTGCAGATCGAAGTGAATGAGGTTGCGCGCGTGGATCCGGCGGACCGCGGCCAGCACGTTCTCGAAATAATCGTCGGGCAGGTCGGGCTTTTCGCCCAAGTTCTTGCCTTCGATATACTCGCAGACGTAGACGTTCGGGTGCAGCCGGGCGAGGACCTGGGGGACTTCGCGAATCCCTTCACAGCGGCGGAGGTTGCGGATCTCGTTGTGGGTCACGAGCCGGCCCAGCCAGCCGAGCGGGACCAGACAGAAGTGCATGCGGCGATTGAGCTTATAGACGAGTTTGCCAGGCCGTCCGGCTTGTGGATCGACGGCCCTGTATACCGCGGTCGCGGCCATGAAATCGTGCTTGAGGATTCTATCGAGCGTGTACTCGCCGTCGAGGCAACGGATCCGCCCGGGCAACGGCTCGTTGCCGCAGGCGTAGAAACAGCCGCCGAACCAGCGAGCCGCACGTGCGCGGAAGGATCGCCGAACCGGTCCGGCCGAAGTGCGGCCCGTACCCGGGGCGCCCCCGGCTGCACCAGGGCTGCCGTAGTCCCGAGCTGAAAATCCATCGTGCGTCGCACCCATTTTCTCTGATACCCTGTCTGCCGCCTTTCCCGGATGGTATGAGTTTCTCCCCGAACCGTCAACGGATTCCCCAGACGCAGGAAGCACCGCGTTGGCCAGCCCAAGAAGTCAAGCCGGACGGCCCGTCTGTCGATAGATATAGAGGAGGCCTTGTACGACCTCGCAGGGTACAATGCCAGAAGCGAACCGCTCTGGTGACAATGAGATGACAGTGTTTCCCGGAAGGTTGATCCTTCTGCATGCGGACGGGGTGAAGATGGCCGTCGACGGACAGACACTTTGTATGGCTGAATCGACCCACAACTCAGAGGATACAAGCGCGCAGCAGCACGGGAACGGGAACAACGGGCCGTTCACCGTAAAGGGCCGATTGCACAGCTTCCGCAACGCCGCCTACGGCCTGGCCCTGATGCTCAGATCGCAGCACAACGCCTGGCTGCACGCCTTTGCGTCCGTTTGTATCCTGGTCGTCGGCGGGCTGTTCCGGCTCTCGGACCCCGAATGGTGCTGGATCATCCTGGCCATCATGGCCGTTTGGACGGCCGAGGCCCTGAACACGGCGCTCGAGTTTCTCGCCGACGCCGCGTCCCCCGAATTCCATCCGCTCGTCAAGAATGCCAAGGACGTCGCCGCCGGCGGCGTCTTGATCTCGGCCATCGGGTCGGTCGTTATCGGTCTGCTCGTCCTCGGCCCGCACTTCGTGGACTTCCTCGTCAAAATCCTCCGACACTTTTGAGCAGCTTTCGTTTCGTTGCGTCCGCCGGTATAATGCGTCGGTCGATCTGCGTCGTATCGCCAACACAACATCCGTGTGGAGGATCGCCCGATGTCCGACGTCAGCCAATCGCAAGCGCGTTCGATGAGGTCCGGACTGCGCCGTCCGGCCGGTCTTGTTGCTTTCTGTTTGTTGTGTCTGTCGACGTGTGCGGCCGCAGCATCGTCGGGCCGTGAGACTCTCGCGCCGCTGAACCGGTTTCCGCGCATGGTGCAGGAGTACTTCGTCGAACAGGTTCGCACGGTGGATCGGCAGGTCGAAGCCCGCTACGCAGGGCTGGACAGCCGGACCGAGGCGCAGGCGTACGTCCGCGACGTTCAAGAGAAGATCCAGCGGTGCTTCGGCCCCTGGCCTGAGAAGACACCACTGAATCCCCGCGTCACGAGCGTCGTCGAGCGGGATGAGTACACGATCGAGAACGTCATCTTCGAGAGCCGCCCGGGCCTGCTCGTCACCGCGAACCTTTACATCCCGAAAGGCCGGCCGTTCCCGCTGCCCGGCGTCGTCGGCACCTGCGGACACTCCAGCAACGGCAAGGCCGTCGAGCCTTACCAAAGCTTCGCCCAGGGCCTCGCCCGGCTCGGCTACGTCGTGCTCATCTACGACCCGATCGGCCAGGGCGAGCGGCTCCAGTATCCCGACGAGAAGCTCAAGTCGCGCATCGGCGTCGGCGTCCGCGAGCATCTCTACGCCGGCAATCAGCAGTTCCTCGTCGGCGAGTTCTTCGGCGCCTGGCGGGCCTGGGACGGCATCCGCGCCCTCGACTACCTGCTCACGCGCGAGGAGGTCGATCCGAAACACGTCGGCGTCACCGGCAACTCCGGCGGCGGGACCATGACGACGTGGCTCTGCGGCGTCGAGCGCCGATGGACCATGGCCGCACCGAGCTGCTTCGTCACCACCTTCCTGCGCAACATGGAAAACGAGCTGCCTGCCGACACCGAGCAATGCCCGCCTCAGGCGCTCGCGCTCGGGCTGGACCATTGCGACTTCCTGGCCGCGATGGCCCCAAGGCCCGCCATCATTCTCGCCAAGGAAAGAGACTTCTTCGACGTTCGCGGCAGCGTCACGGCGCACGAGCGGCTGCGCCGGCTGTACGGCCTGCTCGGCGAGGAGGACAACGTCGGCCTGTTCATCGGCCCCGGCTATCACGGCTACTCGCAGGAAAGCCGTGAGGCGATGTACCGCTGGTTCAACCGCGCAACCCGCATCAGCGACGCGCA
>CBFDBY010000032.1:0-50520 GCA_965603165.1 uncultured Phycisphaerae bacterium | reverse complement strand
GTCCCCTCGCCCAACCGGGACTTCACGGCGATAGCCGCTGGAGCAGAGCACGGCCTTGGCTTGAAGGAGAATGGCTCCATTGTGGCCTGGGGACATGATGGATTCGATCAGTGCAAGGTTCCGTCGCCGAACAAGGACTTCGTGGCCGTGGCGGCAGGAGCATGGTACAGTCTGGGTCTCAAGAAAGACGGGACACTCGTCGTCTGGGGAGACCTCAACCATGTCCCGTCGCCTAACAGCGGCTTTTTCGCGATTGCCGCCGGGCTCGACCACAATCTGGCCATAAGACGGGCGTGCCCGTGCGCCCTCGGCGGCGACCGCAACGACGATTGCAGCGTCAATTTCTCTGATCTGGCATTCATGGGAGCGTACTGGCGCACCGACTCCCATTTCTCCGATCTGGCCACGATGGCGTCAAACTGGCTGATTGACTGTCACCTTACGCCTGAAGATCCTCTGTGCGCAGCCCAACCGGACTGAATACGTTCGCGCATAGTCTTGACGAAGCTCGATTTGTAAACCCCCGCCGGAAAAGCGGGCTTCGTTTCGCTTACTTGGCGATCTGGTGGTTTTCGAGGTCTGCTTCCAGGCGCGTAAGGATCTCTGTGAGACTGCGGTCGAGGGCGGCGACGAAAGCCGCGGCGGTCCTCTCGGGAATCGGCGTAAGGACCCGGTAGGTTTCCGCGAAGACGACGGCTTCGGCGTCACTGTCGCTGTTCAGGAGAAAGTAGCGAATCTCCAGGACGGCCTGCGGAGCGGAGTCATCGGTGAAGTCGCCGTACAGGCCGGCGACACTGCCTTCCAGCGTGTAGGTCGGTTCGAGCCGGGTGTCCGCCGGCAGGACACGCTCGAACAGGCCGCAATCCGCCAGCCACTGGCGCGTCTTGTTCGTGAGCATGATCCCGGGCGGGACCAGAAACTGGTGGTAGTAGTCAGGCTCATACTCGTGCTCGGCCACGCGGTAGACGAAGCACTTGCCGGCAAACGCCGCATCCACGCTCAAGCGGCGCACCTCCAGCGCACCGTCGATCCGGGCCTCCACCGGCCCCCGCTCCCGTGCCGCCCCGAGAACGTAACACTGCCTGTCATACGAATCCCGAGCACAGCCCGCCAGCGTAACGGCGAATGCAGCGAGGACAACGCAGGATAATGCCTTGACGTGAAAACGGATCATTTCAATACCTCCGATCTTCGCGGCGGATCGCTGAACAGAAGCTCCGACGGATGTTCCTTCAAAGTGGAGACGAGCTCGTTGAGACTGTCCGTGATCTCCCGGAAGTCGTTCAGGATCGTCTCAATCTCGGGCTTTTCAGCAGCGAGGACTTTGTTCAGTTGGGATACGGTCTTCCCGAGCCGGGCCACCACTTCCGGCAGGTTCGCCTGCCCAGACCCCTCGGGGGGCAATAGCAGGCTCTGAAGATATTCGTTCGTGGTTCGCAGCTCCGCCATCAGGCTCTGCGCCTCTTCACTCAGGGCGGGCACGTTCGCGTCGGCCACCGCCTGATTCAGCGAGCCCAGCAACCGGTCGATGTCCGCATTGATCTTCTTGACGTTCAGGGCC
Organism: uncultured Phycisphaerae bacterium; assembly: GCA_965603165.1. GTDB lineage: Bacteria > Planctomycetota > Phycisphaerae > Sedimentisphaerales > Anaerobacaceae > PLanc-01. The sequence goes on along the minus strand of CBFDBY010000032.1, from coordinate 48,959 downwards.
ACGAGCTTCTGATCGATTCGGGCCAGCACGTCCTGCATCTGCCGGCTCACCTGCGGGAGGTTCGCATCAGTCACCGCCTGATTCAGGGACGCCAACAATTCCAAGACGTCCGCGCTGATCTCCTCCATCTCAAGTGCCGCAACTTTCGCACGGCCCTCTCTCAGCAACGCACGCGCTTCCTCACTGACCGCCCCCAGGTCGGCGTCGTTGATGGCGCGGTCCAATGAAGCAAGCACTTTCTGGAACGCCAGGGTCAGGCCCTGGACGTCGATCTCCTGCATCTGGTGGAGGATGTTGTCGATCGAATCCTTGATTGTGGTCAGTTCGCCCGGAGCCGAAGGGATGCGGACGTACCTCGGCGTCCATGGGACTTCCTCCACGGGGAAGCGGTTCGGATCGAGATAGTTCATTTCGAGGTAGGCCTGTCCGGTAAGAATGTTCGAGGTGACGCGGACGCGAGCCCCGCGTTCGATCATCTGCTGCAAGACCTCCTCCACTTGCCCAGCCGTGAAATCGGGGATCTTCGCACGCGGTACGGCGGTGACCACGCGGACGTACGGGGCATAGCGAGAAACAACCCCATCGATCTCGTCCAGGTCATACACATTGCCGACGAATCCGATCTCGCGGACGTGGCCGACGCGGACGCCTCGGAACTCCAGAGGCGAACCCACGCTCAGGCCGGTGATGGACTCGGCGAAGTAGGATTCGAAGTGCAGTTCGTTCTGCGCCAGCAGGCCGGCGCCGAAGATCACGACGGCAACCACGATCAAGACGACCGCGATCAGGACGAAGATCCCTATCTTGAAGTAATGCGGTTTTGCATCCATTCGACACATCCATCCCAATCGATTCGTTTCAGGCCCACCAAAACGGCTCCTGCAACCTACGCCGACCTAACCTTGTCCACCTGGCGACTGAAGAACTGCCGCACGACCGGGTTGTCACACTGGTCGCGAAGCTCCTGCGGCTTGCCCCGGGCAATGATCGTCTGCGCCTCCTTGTCCACCATAATCACCCGGTCCGCCACGGCGAAGATGCTCGGCAGCTCGTGCGTGACGAGCACGAACGTGATGCCCAGACTGCGCGACAGCTCAAGAATCAACTCATCGATCTGCGCCGAGGTAACGGGATCGAGCCCGGCCGAAGGCTCGTCGAGGAACAAGATCTTCGGGTCCATGGCCAGCGCCCGGGCGATGGCGGCGCGTTTGCGCATCCCGCCGCTCAGCTCGGACGGCATCTTGTACGCGGCTTCCTCCAGGCCCACCGCCTTGAGCTTCATCTGGGCAATCGCCTCAATCGTCTCATCGGGCAGGTCGGTGAACTCCTGGAGGACCAGCGAGACGTTCGTCAGAACGGTCATCGAGCCGAACAGCGCGCCGCTCTGATAGGCCACGCCGATCTTCTTGAGCACGTTGAGCCGTTCGGCGCCTTCGGCGGCGATGACATCGGTTCCGTCGATGACGACGGTCCCGCTTAATGGCTTGGTCAGGCCGATCATGTGCTTGAGCAGCGTGCTCTTGCCGGACCCGGAGCCGCCTAAGATGGCGAAGATCTCCCCGGCCCGGACCTCGAAACCGATATCCTTGAGGATCACGGTGCGGCCATAGCCGGCCGTCAGGTCCCTCACTTGGATAATTGTTCTATCTGCCATTCAACTCCTGAACAAGACAGTCCCGGGCACGCTGGGAGCACGAAGCTCGAAGCTCGAAATCCGAAACAAATCGGAATGACCAAAACCCGAAATCCCAAACGGTTCCCGCCGGTGCGCGACAGCGTTTCGGTCCTTGGAGCTTCGTGCTTTGAATTTGTTTCGAATTTCGACATTCGGATTTCGGAGTTCTCCTTAGATGCCCAGGAAATAGTAGATCACGGCGAATACACCATCGGCGGCCACGATGGCGATGATGCCGCTGACGACGGCGCGGGTCGCCGCATCGCCGACGGCGCTGGGACTGTGGCCGGTCTGCAGGCCTCGCAGGCAGCCGATGCCGGCGATCAGCGTCCCGAACACGAACGTCTTGACGAGGCCCCCGAAGAAGTCGGCCAGACTCGCCGCCTCTCGGATTCGCTCGAGGTACGTCGTCACCGGCAAGTCCCAGGAAGCCATGACCAGCCCGCAGCCGATCAGGCCGAACAGATGATTGAACACCGTCAGCAGCGGAATGACGCAGAGGACCGCGACCAGCCGGGGCAGGACCAGAAACGGCACGGGGTCCAGGCCCATGGTCACGAGCGCGTCGATCTCCTCGTTCACTTTCATCGTGCCCAACTCGGCGGCGAAGGCCGAGCCGCTGCGGCTGGCTAAGATGAACGCCGTCATCAGCGGCCCCAGCTCGCGGAACAACGCAATCACCACCAGATCGGCCACGAAAATCTCTGCATTGAACTTCTCCAGGCTCGCCGCCGACTGAAAGGCCAGAATCAGTCCGATCAGAAAGCCCATGAGGGCCGTGATGCCGACCGCGTTGGCCCCGGCCTTCTCCGCGATGATCAGGGTGTCCCTCCAGCGCAGCTTCTCGGCGTGCCGCACGACGCGCAGCAGCTTGACGCAGACCTCGCCGATGAAGCTCACCTGGGCGATGAAATCATGGAACAGCCCGGCCGTCGCCCCGCCGACCTGATGAATCCAGTCGATCACGGGGTGCATCGACTTCGGAGGACGCGCCGGCCGGTCGATCTCAAACAGGGCGACCAACTTGACGATTTCCGGCCGCAGGTCGCGAAACTCGATCTGGGCGCCATTCTCCTGCTGGATCCGCCGATACTCCGAGAGCAGCGCGATCCCGGCCCCGTCGCAATACTCGACCCCGCCGGCCTGCACGACCAGATGTCCCGCCCCCGCCTGACGGACAACCTGCGTGCTCGGCCGCCAGAGCGAAGCGACGCTCTCACGGTCCAGCCGGCCCTTGAGAATTAGGGTAGCCCGGCCGTCCCCGCCCCGCTGCAACTCGAATGTGGCCTGATCCGTATCGTCCATGACACTCCGACAATCGAACGACTCCAATCGCCCGGCCATTCTAAACCCATGCACGCCCTTTGCATAGCCCCTTGTCACCCTTCTCCGAGCCCCCACGCTCCTTTCCGCCCCCGCCAGCTTGATTCCCACACACCGCGCCATTTTCCGCTTTGAGCCAGAAGCATGAGAAAGGATTGGCCGAAGCTGGTATCCCATCGGGAGGCAATCCCTGAAGCCCGATCCTTTCTCGCTACGTTTCCCATTTTCCCCTTATCGCACCTGTCGTTCCGGCCGATAGAACGCGCAGCGGCAAGCTTTTGCATCCTTGATGAGACTAACAAGCCATTGATTATCGATTGTCGATAATCGACCGGGACGGAAAGTGCAATGACTTGACTGAAGGGAGCATGAAATGGCAGTCAGCAGCACACCCCACGAGGCGGACAGGCGAATCCGCAAGACTCGATCTCATCGAGACGGGCCAACCGTGCGCACTACCTATCAACTCGCTGCGGCATTAGGTCCGAAGGAAAGCCAGACTGTCCAGGAAACTTGGACAGCGGCAATCAAATCCATCATCGGCTGGGTACGCGGGCTCTGCTCGAACGAACTGCCGCAAGAGGCTTGGGAGGGAAGAGAATTCGAGTGTGGAGTACCCGGGAATAATGTTGAGTGTGCAACTGTGCCATCGGAAGGGTTGTGGAGCCTTCGCCTGACGCACCAAGATGCCCCTTACGGTGAGCAACAGGCGGTTGCTGGTCGGATGTGGACCACGGATTTGGCACTCAGACAGGACACATCAGGGACTCACCGGTTCGCCGTACGCGTCTTTTGCACCTCACAGCCCTACTGCGACACTGAAATCACGCTTACGCGTCCAAGGATAGTGCGGTACTTAGCCGACAGCTTCACGCTTTCCACTGGGCGACAACTGGAAAGCCACGCGTGGTGTTTGAATACAGAGAATGAGCTCGATGTCTTCTATCGATTCATCACTGATCCCCAACGCATCCTGCCCGTCTATCTCCTTACAGAAGCCGATGCCAACAAACTTCCCGGTAGGGTACGGCAGTATGTCCTGGATGAGCGGAGACTCGCCCAGCGCACCTTGGGGCTTGCACACGTTGCCGTTCTTCCACATGTTGCAAGCTTCGGATGGACCAACCGTGTCGGCAAGGTTTGGTCAGCTTTCCAAGGTGCTGCACGGACCTATAGGCCGGGCTTGGACTTCGAGACTGATTCCCCCTTTGCAGAGCATCCACTGGCACTGGCGGAGAACATGATCTTCATGCGCTACAAAGGTCTTGAGGGCGAGGAAGCGTTTGCCGCCTTCTTGGCTGACCGCGCGCATCAGGAATCGGCTACGAGACAGGTTGACTGGTGTGGCTGTCTATTCTTCACTGACGCTAAGCGACTGCAAGCAGAAACCACACGTCGTGAAGCAAACGAGGAAGCGGACTGGCAGGCGATTTACCAAGGTGAGATTGGCGTTCTGGAACAGAAGATCAAGGAGACCGAAGAGGAACGCGATGAAATGATGGATCTCGCTGATCAGGCAGACAAGGACCGCGACCACTACATCGCCGAGAATAATAGCCTTCGCTGGCAGGTTGAATTGCTGCGAGGACGGTTGGCCGAGAAAACGGGGGAAGATCCGGACACCTCAATCGAGATTCCGCAAGGTTATGACGATCTGCCAGACTGGGTGAGCAAGAACTTAGCCTCGCGTCTGGTCTTGCATCCGCGTGCCATACGCGCGGTGCGAAACGCCTGCTATGAAGATGTCGAACTCGTCTACCGAAGCCTCCTGCTACTGGCGAACGAATACCGGAATATGAAACTGAGTTACGAGGGTGCAAAGGAGGCATTCGACAAACAGGTGGATACGCTGAAGGTTCAGTGTTCACCATCGATTTCGCGAGAGCGCGCGGGAGAGGAAGGCGATACATATTTCCTTCAATATCCAAGCCACTCCACCAACAGTCGTTTCCTTGAACTGCACATTCGAAAGGGCAAGGGCAAAAACGATCATCACTGTCTGGCCATCTACTTCTTCTGGGACGACGAAACGAGGCAGGTCGTTGTTGGATGGCTGCCCAGCCATTTGGACAACCGCCTCACATGAACCACAAGTCAGGAATGCGCATCGCAACTGCGCCCTGGGGTGCGGAAAAGAGGACGTTCTGCTCCGTGTATGGCCCACATTCTTGACCAGCTTGGAGGGGCAGTCAAACCATCGCCAATGCCTGTTGTGCCTCTGTCGGAAGCTTTACAGGAAGGAACTGGCTGCGATGGCATTGTCGACACGAACAGCGGACTGACACGCGTATTCACATCAGTGAAAATGGGGCGTTTATCGCATTTGGGATACCAGCGGAGAGGAGGCGAGCCCGGGCGAATGCTCCATGTCCCCGCCGGCATCCTGCAAGGCGCAAAACGCTATTGTTCCCACCCAACGCCGGACCGAACCCATTCACGAGACCCGGATGCTGCATCCTGTCGATGGTGTCAATACCGGTCAACTGCGGTTGTTAGCTGGCAGGTGGGATAGGCGATCATTATAATGCCCCTTATAGTAGCGGCGGTGTTCGGAGCACTGTGGTTGTTGTGAGAATGTTGGTACGGGGGGATGAAGGAGGCTGGCTTATGGCGGATGATACTGCTCATTCGATGGTTCGACGGGAGTTTCTGGAGAGTCTGGGGGTGCTTTCGCTGGGGGCGCTGGCGGGCGGTGGTTGGCCGGCGCGGGCCGTCGGCGCTGCGGAGAAGGGGACGGGCAAGACCTGGGAGCCGGTCTCCGAGCGGAAGGTCCGTGTGGGGATCGTCGGCTACGGCGTGTGCCGGTTCGGGGCGGCCTTCGGCTTCCAAGACCATCCCAACGTCGAGATCGTCGCCGTCAGCGATCTGATCCCGGACCGGCGCGCCGGGCTCATGGAGGCCTGCCGGTGCGACAAATCCTACGAGTCGCTGGAGGTGCTCGTGAAGGACCCGAAAATCGAGGCGGTCTTCGTGGCGACCGATGCGCCGAGCCACGCGCGGCACTGCATGGAGGTCCTCAACCACGGCAAGCACGTGATGACCGCGGTTCCCGCCGTGTTCGGCTCGCTCGAACAGGCCGAGCAGCTCGTCGAGACCGTGCAGAAGACCGGCCTCAAATACATGATGGCCGAGACGAGCTGCTACCGTGAGAACTGCTGCGCTATGCGGCAGATCTACCGCGCCGGCGGGTTCGGCCGGCTCGTCTACTCCGAAGGCGAGTACTACCACTTCCGCTCGACGCCGATTCCCTCGTTCAAGGGCTGGCGCGTGGGGATGCCGCCGCTATGGTATCCGACGCACTCCACGGCCTATTACGTCGGCGTGACCGGCAAGCGATTCACCTCCGTCTCCTGCCTCGGCTTCAACGCCGGGTTCGACGCCTACAAACCCGGTGCCAACCGCTACGACAACCGGTTCACCGACGAAGTCGCGCTGTTTCGGACGAGCGAAGGTGGATCATCGCGCATGCTGATGTGCAAGGGCGTACATGGGGCGCTTGTCGAGACCGGTCGGGTCTTCGGCGAGAAGGGCTGGATGAGCGAAATGAGCTACCAGGGCGCGATGAAAGAGCTTCCGGACCCCAGACGTCCCCCGCTGCCGCCCGGCATGCCCGCCGGCGGACACGGGGGCTCGCACGGTCCGCTCGCCAACGAGTTCATCACCGCGATCCTCGAAGATCGCGAGCCGCTCGTGAACGTTTATGAGGCCCTCGCGATGACCGTCCCCGGCATCATCGCCCACCGGTCCGCCCTCAAAGACGGCGAGTCGCTCAAAGTCCCTCAGTATGATAGAGCGTGACAAGCTCAGATGTGTTGAGGCGAACGCGAAGACGAGAGCTGCTAAGGGTCGGCTTCGCTGAGACCCAGGATCCAGTCGCTCAGCAAGGACAAGACCGCGGGTGACATCGTCTCTTCGATCTTTCCATATTCGACGGGCGAGCCGGTCACACACGTCTGAAAGAAATGGTTCAGGCCCGGCAATGTCTCGACCCGATGACGGTCGTTTTCGCCGGGCTGGAGGGCCTGTCGGATCGCCTCCAAATTTCCCTCCGGAGGGACCTGCACGTCTCTTTCGCCGATGACGGCCAGGACCGGGCATTGCACGGCGCGCAGCGTTGCCCCGGGATCGTGAGTCACGTTGAATCGGAACCAGGGCGAGAGCAGTCTCTGGAGGCCGCTTTCGATCTGCGCCGGCGGCATGGACGGCGATAGCTCGCGGTAGAGATGGCGAAGCCTGGCTTCCGCGACGACGGGGTCCTGCTCCTCGATGACGACGGAAAGAACTCGCTCCTGAAACCGGACCCTGGCGGCGACCGCCTCGTCGCTTTGTCCCAGGGAACGAGCCGTCGATTGCTCGAACTGAAGGTTGTATTGCTTTCCCGGCAACCCCGGGGACCCCATCATAACGATGAAGGCCACGTCCGGACGCTGCGCGGCCGCGAGGGCGGCAATCGTCCCGCCTTCACTGTGCCCGATGAGCCCGACTCGATTGGGATCGATGCTTTCGAGGGCTCGAAGGAAACTCCAGCCCGCGAGCACGTCCCCGGCGAAGTGTTCACTGGTCGCCTGCGAACGGTCGCCTGTCGACTCGCCGACGCCCCGCTCGTCGAACCGCAGGACGGCGATCCCGTGGCGGGTGAGGTGATCGGCGAGGACGAGAAAGGGACGATGTTGCAGGATGATGTAATCGCGATCGTGAGCCCCCCCGCCCGGAATCAGGATGACCGCCGGGTGCGGACCGCCCATTCGCGGCTGCGTCAGCGTGCCGGCAAACCTGGCGCCCGCCTCGTCGTTGACGAAGGTCACCTCCTGCTCGTCGTATGGAAACGGCGGGACAGGGGTCTGCGGTCTTCGCGGCGCCGCGACCGCCGGTACTTTCTTAAGGATCAGCGGCTGCGACCATCGCCCCTGGCTCCACTGGCCTTCTATCGTCTTGCCTTGCGCCTTCAGCAAGCCGTCGAAATGTCCGTTGACGCGATCCACCCGCAGGCGCACGCGCGAATTCGAGAAGAGTACCTCGCTTACATAGGTCTCGTCATCGCTCTGGTCGGGCCTCAACATGGTGGCGTCAAACGTGCCATCCGACATCGGCTTGATAACGAATACAATGCGCGACTCGAAACCCGGATACTGCAGGCTGCCCTCCCAGATTCCCCGCAGGGATTCGTCCTCAGCATCCGAGTCGCATCCGAGAACAGCAAAGACAACGATCACGAGGAACGCGAGTGAGCACTGAGCTCTCATCCAACCGCCCTTTCCCAAGAGATTTCTCACTTCTTCGTGTAGATGGTGTAGGTGACGAGCAGCAGAAACAGCGGGAAGGCTGTGCTCAATACGATCGTGGTGTCCAGGCCGACAAGCGGTTCTCCCTGAATCGCGTTGAGCGATCGGAACAACAGGAATACGATCATCCCCAGGGACACACTCTGAAGAATCCCAAAGATCCAAAAGACCCTTGCGTTCATCGCGATAGCTCCTTTGCCGCGTTCCACGTTCTGCGAACAAGCTGACAGTCCTCATCTCTAAGACGATTGACCCCGGCACGGCGCAACCACGATTGGCCCATTTCCGTATGGCGACGGCGCTTCGCGACCGAGCGGATTCACCGTCTTCCGGTGGACCGACTCCGTGCACCTATACAATGAGACTCCTGTGAGAGGCAAACCTTCAAGAAAACGCTCGTCAGCGGATCACGGCGGTGGTGCCGCTTGCCTGCGATTCGAGAGCTGCGGTGAACAGCTTGTGCCAGAGCACGCTCTCGGCCGGCGTGACACATCCGGCGAACTTAGCCGGCGTTCGCTTGGTGTCCAGCTCGTACAGGAAGGCCGCCCACATCTGCAGGATCGCGTCCGAAACGCCGAACTGGAAGATCTCCGACGTGATCGAACCGTACGTCACTTCGTGACCCATATCGATCCTGCGCCAGGCTTGCTCCGGGTTCCCTTTGCCGCCGGAGGCGTATTCGAGCAATTCCAGTGCGTTGGCGTCCTTGAGGCTGTACCGAACGGAAGCGCGGGTCCCGTAGATTTCGATGTACCAGTTGTTCTTTTCGCCGGGTGAGACCCGCTCGATCTTCAGATTGAAGGGAAAGACACTGCCTGAGGCCGGGTCGTGGGCCTCACTCAGCAACGTGGCGTTGTCCCAGGTTTCGCACGCCGCCGTGCCGCCCCGGCCGTCCGGACGCTCGTGGATGATATTGGACAGGACCGCCCGCACGTTGCGCGGAATCCAGCCCGCACGGAACGGCACGGTGCAAACGTGTGGGCCGAGGTCCCCCATGCAGCCGTACTCGCCGTTGTACTTGAGCGTCCGCTTCCAGTTGATCGGCTTGTCGGGGTTCAGATCGCTCGAATGCAGAAAGCCGGCGTTGACCTCAATGATTTGCCCGAAGGCCCCGACTTCGATCATCCGCCCGATCCGCTGCACGGCGGGGAAGAAGATGAACTGCGACGCGCACCGCACGAAAGTCTCCGGATGCTTCTTCACGGCGGCCATGATGGCGCGGTTGGCCTTGAGGTCGATGCCGAAGGGCTTCTCGCCCATGAGATGCTTTCCGGCCTCAAGGGCCGCAAGGTAGAACTCCTCGTGCAGATTGTGCGGCACAGCAATGTAGACCGCCTCCACCTCGGGATTCCCCAGGAGCTCTTCATAGTCGCTCGTCACCTGCTTGATGGTCGGCACGTTCTGCCGGAACCAGTCGATCTTGGGCGCATCCAGCGTGCGATTGCAGATCGCGACGATCTCCGGGCGAACCGTCATCTCCGGCAGATGCAGCCACCGCGCCGCGGCACTGGCGAACTCCCGCCCCATCATTCCGCAACCGATGATCCCGAATCGAACCGTTCGCATGGACCGGCCTCCCAACCATAGTTCCTACTGTTTGTTTCTGTTCTCGTGAAGAGTCCGCTGGAGGAGATGCCCGGCGAGAACAATGATGACAATAACAACCACGAGGATGATGGGGGCATAAGAACTGTACGACGCGATGCGCTCGTGGACATGCCGCAGGAAGAAGGCCCAGGTAACGATCGCAACGTACGTCCCGCCTAGCACGACAGTCATATTCAGCCAGGCGCGCAACCCGAGCATAAAGCCGATCACCGAACCGACCACCGGACCCGTCATCCAGAAGGGAAACCAGACGAAGGCAAACAGCCCGACCAAACCGTAGCGTTGGATCGTGCCCCGGCGGGCTTCGGCGGCCTTGTGGATCCGGTCGAAGGTGTTCTTCAGCGGCTTGACGACCAGCAGATGTCGCCAGCCGAGCACAAACAGCGGATAGAATGTCAAGACGAAGACCGTTTCCACGATCATGGCGATGGGAATCACCGTGCCGTGCCCGAGCCCGAGGGAGTAACCAAAGGCCAAGCCGGCGGCCCGGCCGAACATCGCGGCCGTCGCAGTCACGCCGATGAGCAGTTGCGTCTCCTCCGGCCAGACCAGCACGCCGATGCCCAGATAGAGACTGAACGCAAGCGCGATCGTGACCCCAAGCAACAGAATGCGACCTTCCGGACTGGTCAGAAGCGTCGCCTTCAAGTGACGTCTCCGCTGCACTCTCAACTCGCTCGGTGATGATTGTGTTTCCACATCCATAGCTCTAATCGGTAGTCGCACATCAAAGACGAATATTTTAACTGATATCCTCCGTCGATTACAGCATTTTTGACCGATGGCCGGGATTCTGTCCACGACGGGGTTGAAATGGGAATCCGCACCGTTCTTGCATGTTTCCGCTCGGCGCATATCATGGAGCCACCGTGAACCTCACCCCGGTTTTCGTTCATACAGGTCATTAGGAGCAGGACAAGTGACTCTGGCAATTCGCATAGCATGCACGCTGATGCTGGCCCTTCCAGCAGGGACATCCCGTGGAGGCGACGATGGCTACATCTTTGGCGGCAACGAACGGACGCTGGAGCAGATTCAGGAGGCGTATGCGGAAATGCCGGCGGTCCGGTACCGTCCGTCTTCCGGTCGGTGGGACAGGCTGCCTCAAACGAAACAACGGTTGAACACAGGCGGGACACTGCGCGTGGTCATGCTCGGCGACAGCATCGTCAACGATACGAGCCGGTCGGGCTGGACGTACATTGTCGAGCGACGTCACCCGACGTGCTCGATCGACAAGATCACGTCCGTACGCGGCTCGACGGGCTGCTGGTGGTATAAGGAACCGGACCGAGTGCAGAAGTTCGTTCTGGACCACGGGCCCGATCTCGTCATCATTGGGGGCATCAGCCATCGCAACGACCTCGATTCCATCCGGGACGTCATTGGGCAGATTCGCGAGACGGCGTCCCCGGATCTGCTGCTGATGACCGGTGCGTTCGGATCCGTCGATCCCCGGGATGAGACACAGTGGCGGAAGATCAATGATCCGGACCGCTACAGCGATTACCGCAAGGGTCTGGAGACGCTCGCCAACGAAGTTCATGCGGCCTTCCTCGACATGGAGGCGGCGTGGGGACAGTACGTTCGGGACTCGGGGAAGGAACTGGACTGGTTCAAGCGCGATCCCATTCACGCCAACGAACGTGGCGAACAGATCCTCGGCCACATTCTGGCAAACTACCTCTCCTATCCGCCGACGGGCGAGCCTGCAGACAACGAGACCGATCCGCTCGTATGGGACAAGCTCGACCGGTTCCAGGACTGGAAGTTCGGGTTCATGATGCACTGGGGTATTTACAGCCAGTGGGGCTGCATCGAGTCGTGGCCGCTGGTCGAGGTGGACACCTGGGCCCGGCCGGACGATCTGCCCGCCTGGGTCGAGCGCGGCAAGAACTTCGAGCGATTCTTCCGGGATTACGTCGCGCTCAACCAGACGTTCAATCCGCAGAAGTTCGATCCGGCCAAGTGGGTCGCCGCCGCAAAGGAAGCCGGCATGAAGTACGTCGTCTTCACCACGAAGCATCACGACGGATTCTGCATGTTCGACACGAAGCAGACCGACTACCGCACGACCGATCCATCCTGCCCGTTCCACACAAATCCCAAGGCGGACGTCGTCGGGCAAGTCTTCGATACGTTCCGCGACGAAGGCTTCGGCATCGGGGCGTACTACTCGAAGTCCGACTGGCATCACCCGGGGTATTGGGCCCCCGAGTGGCCGCACCGGGACCGCAACGTCAATTACGATACGAAGCAACATCCGGAAAAATGGGCCACGTTCGTCGAATTCACGCACAGCCTTGTTGAGGAGCTGATGACCGGCTACGGGCCCGTGGATATCCTGTGGCTCGACGGCGGGCAGGGCCGCCCGCCTCAGCAGGATATCGACATGCCGAGGCTGGCCGCGATGGCGCGGCGTCACCAGCCGGGCCTGATCGTCGTCGATCGCACCGTCGGCGGCCGGTACGAGAACTACCGCACGCCGGAACAGCAGGTCCCCGAGAAGGCCCTGCCCTACATCTGGGAAACCTGCATGACCATGGGCGATCAGTGGTCCTACAAGCCCGGCGACAAGTACAAATCGGCAAGGCAGCTCGTGCATCTGCTGATCGACGTCGTCGCCAAGGGCGGCAACTTCCTGCTCAACATCGGCCCCGACGCCGATGGCGAGCTTCCCCCGCCGGCCCTGGAACGCATGGAGCAGATCGGTCGGTGGATGCAGGTCAACGGCCAGGCCATCTACGGCACGCGCCCGGTCCCGCCGTACAAGGTTGGCCAGGTGTGCCTGACGAAGAAAGGCACAACGCTCTTCGCAATCTGCCTTGCAGAAGAGGGACAGACATCGCCGCCGGAGCAGATTCACATCGCCCCGGTCAAAGCGGCCAAGTCGGTGCGGCTGCTGGGGTCATCGGAGGTGGTTCAATGGACGGTTACGCCGGAAGGTCTGTCGGTATCCGTTCCGCAGAGTGTCCGCCGGTCCCCACCGTGCGAGCACGCCTGGTCTCTGGAGATTGGCGGCGCACGCGTGCAGTGACGGCGGTCATGACACCGGCTGTCGATCAAGGCTCAGCGCGGCCAGAAAAGTTGGTCGTCCCCGGACGTTCCACCTTCGTCGGCGGCGTTGGGTCCCACGGCGTACAGGACGAACGTATCCCCGGTTGGCCGGTAGATGAACCTCTTGCGTGATACCGGATCGATGAATGCGTCGCGTGGAAGATCGCGCTCGATCTCGGAGAGAGCCACCGGCCAGGTCCCGGCAGTGTCCTTGTGACGGCGCAAGGCCAGCAGGATGCGACCGGCACGGGATTCCGCAAGATATGTGTTGTACATGTGCCTGGTTGCCGCCCTTCCCGGGGCGATTGTGCGTCCGAGTATGTACAGCAGCCGCCCCCTCGCTCTATTCCGCTTGCGTACGTACAGACTCGTGATCCTGTCCCACTGCCGGCATTCCTCAGCCCATGTGTCTTCGATCGACGGCAACGTCGCTTCGAGTTTCGTCAGCCAGTCGTCAGGAATATCCTGAGTGACGACGACCCAGCCAAATCGCTTCATGGCTTCCTCGCCCACGGCCCACCCTGTGGAGCGCTCCGATGGATGGGCTTGGGAGTGAAGGTGTTTTGCCATTTGGCAAACACTGACGAGCTTCTCCATCGCGGCCTCGATGCGGCCCTCGCCAAGGTCGCTGTTCGCCGCCCGCAACAGCAGCATCGCCCCCTGGTACTCCATGGTGAAGTACTTCGCCGTGGGCCTCTCTGTGTCGGAGACGGGGAACCAGCACTTCGGCTTGCGCGCGGCTTGCTGAAGACTCTCTATAATCGCCCGATGATCTTCGACCCACCTGGCAGCCTCCGGCAGATCGGCACTGCGCCACGGCTTGGTCAGGGTCAAGGCCCGAACCTCCTTGGACAGCAGCAGCGGGTCCGGGGGTGGCGTCGTTGCGTCGAGCACGAGTGCGGCATAGTCCTCCGCCGCATTCTCGCCGGGCGGGATCGCGTGGGCCGCATCGATTGCCGCAAGCTCGTCCTCCACGCTCGTGCTCGGGCGCAGGACAAGCCACAGCGCAATCACGACCACGATGCTTAAGATCGCGATGAGCCGTCGGCGACCCGCGAAGAAGAAGTAGCTTCGCCGCAGCCTGTCATCTGTTTGCCTCGTCTCAGGGCGTTTCATGGTCGCTCCGCAACAACCTGTCTGCAATCACAGTGAGTTCCAGGCCCTTGTATATAAAACCGCTCGTCAATTCTACGTCTCATCCGTACCCCGATGCAAGTGTGGGGTACAGCCTGGGCGTTCGAAATCAACGGGGCTCGCGTTGAGCTTGAGTGATGCGCAGAGCCGCGAACGATGCATTGAACTGGATTATCGCTTGTTCTTGCGTTGGTCCAGGCGCTCGCCGGCGGGACGCCGGACCGGGATGTTGAGGCCGCCGCCGGCTTCGAGCTCGTCGAAAAGCTGCTTCTTCATGCTCTCGATCTGCTCGCGGTAGGCTGGAACGTCAATCAGATTGTGCCGCTCGTGCGGATCGGTCTGAAGATCGTAGAACCCATCGTGATCCCATACGCCATGGTAGAAGACGTATTTGTATCGCTCGGTGCGGATCGCAAACACGGTCGGCGTCGCGGGGAAGTTCCATTCCCAGTGGTACTCATACAGGACGTGATCGCGCCACGGAATCGATTGGCCCTGCAACAACGGCAGGAATGACCGTCCGTCCATCTTCGCCGAATCCGGCACAGATACGTCAGCCGCGGCCAGCAACGTCGGTGCGATGTCGATGTTCTGGACCATCTGCATCACCTTCGCACCGGGTGCGATCATGCCGGGGGCGTATGCGAGCATCGGCACGCGGATCGACTCCTCGAATGCATCTCGCTTGTCGTAGAAGCCGTGCTCGCCGAGCGTGAAGCCGTTGTCGCCCATGTAGACGACGAGCGTGGACTCGCTCAGACCCGACCGGTCCAGGTAGTCCAGCAGGCGTCCGAGGTTCTCATCCAGCCCGTGCACGGTCTCGCAATACCGCAGATACAGGTCATCGAAAGACGGCACGGGATCGTTATCATAGGGCCCGGTCTCCATGTGGTCCACGCCGTGGATGCTGTAGCGCCGCTCGCGAACCCAGTGCGGCTGCGTCTGGTAGTTCCGCTCCGTGTTGGCCATGGTTTCAGGGCGCTCGATATCCTTGCCCGCGTAGCGGCCCCGATGACGTGGAGCGGGTTGGAATGGGTAGTGAACGGCCTTGAGGGAAAGATAGAGAAAGAAAGGCCGGCGGCTGTCGCGGCCTGTCTCGAGCCACCCCAGCGCGTGGTCGGTCAGAACGTCGGCCGTGTAGCCCTCGAACCTCCGCCGTGCGCCGTTGACATTGAGCGTCGGATCGAAGTATGTGCCCTGGCCTTTGAAGCCGGCCCAGTGATCGAAGCCCGGCCTTGGGTCGTCATGCTCGTGGCCCATGTGCCATTTTCCGACAAAGGCCGTCTGATAGCCGGCTTGCTGCAGATATTGCGGGAAGAACACCGTGCCCTCGGGCTCCGGTCGCTGGTTGTCCACGATGCCGTGGTGGTGCATGTACTGTCCCGTGAGGATCGAGGCCCGGCTCGGAGAGCACAGAGACGTGCTGACGAACGCATCCGCCAGGTGCGCGCCCTGCCGGGCCATGCGGTCCATGTTCGGCGTCTCGAGGAACGCCGGCGCCTGCGGCATGAATCCCATGAAGTCGTAGCGGTGATCGTCGCTAAGCACAAAGACGATATTCCGCCTCGCGGCGGTGTTGTCCCCTGCCGCCCGGCTGAGTTGCTCCATGGCCGTGACGAAGGTCAGGGTCGCTGCCCCCCGGAACGCTTTTCCAAGGAACTCCCGGCGGCTTGGGTCTGTCTTTCGTGCATGGTAGTTGGCTGTCATTGTCCGTTCTTTCCCCTGCCTGGAGCCCGCCCGTCTTCGCAGCGAGAATGCGGCCGCCCATGTGCGATTCGTCCATACCGATGGCCAAATGGTATTTCTCGCGAAGTGTGCCGTCAATGGCGAGGATTGACCGATTCCTGATCCTTCGATCTCAGAGGCCGGCGCCTCTCATCACCACCAGGACGACCAACAGAGACGCGACCAACAGGGCCGCTCGCACGATTCGCATCGACTGCGTTGCCGGCCTTACGAGAGTCCACACAAACCCGCACATCGCTGCCGTGAGCAGCAAACGGAGAACAAACTGAGCAAGATCGACCAACATACCATTACTTTACCTAAATTTACGCCTTGCGCCAAGCAGAAATGCCCCAAATTAACACACAACAAGTCACAACGGCCTGCTTCTGCCACCATGCGAGAGGCCAGGGTCGCGCTCGCTTCCCGGGCAGTCAAACAGGGGCTCTGTCGAGGTTTTGGGCCGGTGGATCCAAGCGGTGAGGAATTCTGCAGATTGCCTTCTCCCGCGGGGTGAACGGCGATTTTCACCGCAAAGCGGCGGTCGCGATACTGATAGACCGGATCCCGACCCGGCAGGACTGCCTGCCTGAGTCAAAACGGGCCATTGTGAGCCGAGAATATCCGTCATAATCCCGCGATCGGGCTAAAGAAAACTCGACGGGGAAGCCGAGAAAAATGCTCTGCGATAGGCAGATTTTCAGAGTTTGTCGGCAAATGAGTGATTAGGAGAATCGACCATGCAGTACCTCCAGGAAGTAAAAAAAGTGCTTGGTGAGATCACGGAGATTGCCCTGCTGCTCGTGGCGCTGGGCGTTGTCATCGAGATCCTGTTCGGCCAGAGCGTGCCGTTCTTCGGCGGGATCGTGGGGAATCTGACGCTGTTGCTCAACACCCTGGGTGAGAACGGGCTGGTGGGTCTGGTCGCCCTGGCGATCATCCTGTTCCTGTTCTATAGGAAGAAGGCCGTCGCATAGACCGGCTGTCTCAGCCACAATTATGAGCAGGGGGCAAAGACGAAGAGCCCTGACAGGCCCCCTGCTCCGCCACCCCGATCAGCCCCAATCCTACGGTCCGACGACGTCTTCGAAGGCAAGAGGGGGAAGACGTGCGACCGATCCCGGCGCGGGCCCGCCCCTCGCTGATCCGCTAACCTGTTATCCTCGAGAACCCATTCGCAGAGCTCATACACCCCGCCAACGAGTCCGAAGGCAACGTCCAGATCGGCCTGAATGCCGGCGACTGACCCCCAGCGCGACCGAGGCACGCCCTTGAAATCGTCCGCCGTCGCTCGTACCATGTCCCCAGCAGCGAGCATGGCTCGCACCATGGAGAGCATGACGTGAGCGACGTAACGCGTATCCTGAATGCGATTGAACGGGGGGACGCGCGAGCGGTCGATCTACTGCTGCCCGCTGTCTACCAGGAGCTGCGACAATTAGCGGCCAAGAAACTCGCGCGGGAGAAGCCGGGCCAGACGCTCCAGGCGACCGCCCTCGTCCATGAAGCCTACCTGCGCCTCGCGGGGGAGCAGGGCCGGGCATGGAGGGGCAGGACCCATTTCTTCGCGGCGGCCGCAGAGGCCATGCGCCGGATTCTGATTGAGAACGCCCGGCGGAAGAGGGGCCTCAAGCACGGCGGCGGCCGTCACCGAATCGACCTTGACCTTGCCGCTCGGATCGACGACGAGACGTCCCCCGTCGATGAGCTGCTCGCGCTGGACGAGGCCATGCAGAAGCTGGAGGCGAAGGACACGGTCAAGGCCGAGCTGGTGAAGCTGCGCTTCTTCGCGGGACTGACCATCGAACAGGCGGCCGAGGTCCTGGGCATCTCGCGCGCCACCGCCGAGAGATACTGGGACTACGCGCGCTCCTGGCTGCGGGTCGAGGTCTCGACGGGTGACGGCCCATCCGAGACCGATTGACATTTCCGAAGAATCCGCCACTTTCGTGAGGGGAGCTACTCCTGCTTTACGCCGTAGATAGTAGAGCGAAAGTGAAAGGAGTAAGGTATGTGTGCCAACCGTGACAAAGACGAAGAGCAAATCTACTATCACGCCCTGACGATGCCGCCGGCCCAGCGGCAGCCCTACCTCGAGCAGGCTTGCGGCGGGGACCTGCACCTGCTGCGCCGCGTACAAGCCCTGCTCAACGCCCACGACCGGAGCGACAGCTTCCTCGAACCGCCGCCAGCCGACCCGCGCGTGACCCTGGACAATCCCGCCCGGATCGACGGCCCCGGCACGGCCATCGGCCGGTACGAGTTGCTGGAGCTGATCGGCGAAGGCGGCATGGGACTGGTCTACTTAGCCGAGCAGAAGGAGCCGGTCCGCCGGAAGGTGGCCCTCAAGATCATCAAGCCCGGCATGGACTCCAAGCAGGTCATCGCCCGCTTCGAGGCCGAACGCCAGGCCCTGGCGCTGCTGGACCATCCGAACGTCGCCCACGTCTTCGACGCCGGCACGACCGAAGCCGGCCGACCGTATTTCGTGATGGAATACGTCAAGGGCCGGTCCATAACCCACTACTGCGATGACAACAGACTCGCCATCGAGCAGCGGCTGCACCTCTTCCTCCAGGTCTGCGAAGGGATCCAATATGCTCACCAAAAGGGGATCATTCATCGTGACATCAAACCCTCGAATATTCTGGTCTCCTCGCAAGGGAACAAAGCGGTGCCCAAGGTCATTGACTTCGGTGTGGCCAAGGCGGCCAACCGACCCTTGACCGAACTGACCCTGTTCACCGCTCAGGGTCAGCTCATCGGCACACCCGAATATATGAGTCCCGAGCAGGCGGAACTGACCAACCAGGATATCGATACACGCAGCGACATCTATTCGCTGGGCGTGGTGCTCTATGAGCTCCTGGCTGGGGCATTGCCTTTCGACAGTGAGACACTGCGTTCAGCGGCGTTCGATGAAATTCTGCGCATTGTGCGCGACCAGGACCCGCCGAGGCCAAGCACGCGGCTGTCCAGTCTGGGTGACAAAGCCAGTCAGATCGCGGCCAACCAGCGAACCGATGTTCGGACGCTGACCAGAAGGCTGAACCGGGAACTGGAATGGATCCCCATGATGGCCCTGCGAAAGGAACGGGACCGTCGTTACAAGACCGTCGCCGATCTAAGCGAAGATATTCAGAACTACCTGAACGGCAAACCTCTGATGGCCGGACCCGAATCGGCCGTCTATCGTTTCGGTAAGACAGTCAAACGCTATCGCGTTCTTGCGGGCGCAGCGGCTGCTGTTGTGCTCGTACTGATTGCGGGTGTCGTCGTTTCCACGTTCTTTGCCATCCGCGCCCACAAAGCCGAGGACAAGGCCACAGAGAGTTTCCAGGAGGCAAATGATGCACGCACGGAAGCTGAAAGGACCTCTGCCTCAGCACGTATCGCATCCTATCGCGATAGAGTGTATCGATCGCAGAAAGAACTGATGGACGGAGACTATTTCAATGCCTATCGGTTGCTCGCTTCCTGCCCAGATGATCTCCGCGGTTGGGAATGGCAGCATCTTCTTTGCGTGTTCAGTTCTGCGGGCATGCTGATTGACGAGGGAAGTCATGGGGGCGAAGGCCTCGGAGGGCCGGTTGGATTTGGTTTCAATAAGAACGAGATATTGCTTTGGTCGGGAGAGTGGGTAGAGACACGTGATTATGAAACGCACCGCGTCACGAGTATTCTGCCTGTGCGCGACGGGTGGGACTATACCATGGTCATCAGCAAAGACGGGACAACACTTGCATCATGGCACGACGAGAACCCTCAATACGTGGAAATATGGGATATCCAAACACAGCAAATAGTCAGAAGGATTGAGTGCAATGACAAGGGGTATCCCTGGGTTGAACTCAGCCCACATGGAGAAAGTGTTCTGATATACGCTGGAAATGAACCTGCCAGAATCGTGAATGTCAAGACAGGTACTTCTGCCATTGTCGATAGCGATGATGACTACATCCTCTACTGCGCTTTTGGTGAAGATGGCAAGACATTTGCGTTCGAGGACTCAAAACGAGTGAGGATCTGGGATACTGAAACACACTCAGAAACACAAACATTGACAGTGAACCCAGGTGGTATACGGTCTATAGCCATCGACCCAAGTTGTCGGAGACTAGCCGTTGGGCATGACTCAGGGCTGGTCACCGTTTGGGACTTGGCCGATGGCGATAGAGTGATGGAACTCACTGCGGGGCGAGGCAGTATAGGTGCGTTGACATTCAGTCCTGACGGAAAATACATGGCAGGCGGTCTAAATACGGGTAAGGTGACTATCTGGGATGCTGCAAAGGGGTATGAGATAAACACTATTCCCGGACGAGGCACCTTGATTAGGAGTATGGAATTTAGCCCAGACAGCCAATACATCCTTATCCACGATTTTGGCTCCAAAGGCGTCTGGAAAGTGCTACCAGATGACAGAGCGAGTACGCTCAACAAATCGCATGGCTGGCACTTGGCGATTACGCCGCAGGGTGCAGAACTGTGTCGTCATTCCGACGGGATGTTCAGCGTGTGGGACGTGGCTACCGACACAGCAAGATGGACTTGCCCATTGGATGGTTCCTGGACTGGAGGGTTGGCATTCAGTAGGGACGGCCGATATGCTGCTGTGAGCACGCGCGATGACGAACAGTCTACGATTCATGTCTGGGATTTGCAGCAGCAAGAGAAGGTGAAGACATTTCCTGTCAGCGTACCATCAGTCTCGGTGTTGGGATTCAGCGCAGACGGGACGCGCCTGCTTGCTGCTGGTGTGACAACCAGTCTCGGGAAGTCGGTCGCGGAATTCATCGTTCTGGATGCCTGCCGAGGGGCGACGGTGTTTGCCAACAAAGTGAAAACAAGACACGGCTCGATGAACGCTAAACGAGGAGTGGCGTTCAGCCCCGATGGTACTCACATCGCGGTCGCGCCTTGTGGCGACCGTTCCATCAAGGTGTGGAGCGTAGCACAAAAGGATGTAGTACGAGAAATCCCTATAGTCGGGTATACCCCGGTTATTCCAATCCTGGATGCAGTGGCATTCGGCCCGGACGGAAGGCATATTGTGGCAGCGGACAACAATACTTCGATGCAGGGGCTCTGGGACATAACGACTGGCAAGCGAATTAGAGCTTACGACCACGGCATTTCAGTGAGGGCCGCCGCTTTCAGTCACGACGGCGCAAGGATTGTCACTGCGGCGGTCAACGGGACTATCAAGATATGGGATGGTGCAACCGAAGCGGAATTCGAGTCATTGTCTCTTGAATCCGAGCCGGGACTGCTTGAAATAGGCTGGAGCGCAGACGGGAAACAGCTTCTTGCGGAATCCGAAAAGACGATAGAAATGTGGGATTCCGCCAGGGACAAGGACACTCTACGCCTGTTACGCACAGTTGGCCAACGCCATTATCATGCCAGACAATTTGACAAAGCCATCGACGTACTTGACAGAGCCATCCAGGTAGATCCTCACGAGCCACAGTATTGGTATCAGAGGGCCCAATGCCGGTGCGAAACCGGCGCGTATGATAAAGCCATTTCAGATCTTGACCGAGCAATCACCCTGAACGGTGACAATTTTGCCTACCAATACGCGAGAGCAGATGCTTACCTTAAGGCACAACAATACGATCGGGCCATCGAGGAATTCAGTTCGATCATCGGCACCTATCCCAGAAATCCCATGTACAGAAGCAGGAGAGGAGACGCCTATATGGGGGTAGCACAATACGATCTGGCTGTTGCAGATTTCACCGAAGCGATACGGCTTCGGCCGGATTATCACGAAAGCCTGATCAAGAGGGCCCATGCTTATTACAAGACGGGAAATGCCCGTCTCGCCAAGAATGACCTGCAAAGAGCATTACAGCTTGACCCCAACAATGCGAGTTTATGTAACCGACTCGCTTGGATCTACGCCACGTCAAAGGCCGATGGTCTTCGTAATGAAGTGCTGGCTGTCGAACTCGCATTGAGTGCGTGCGAGGTAGATGGCAATGATCACAATTACCTGGACACTCTGGCCGCAGCGTATGCGGCGAATGGTCAATTCGATATGGCGGTTGAGACCCAGAAGCGCGCCGTAGAAATAGTCGCACATGCAGGCAAAGCCGCCGAAAAGGAGTATCGCGCCCGGCTGGAGATGTATCGCCAGAAGAAGCCCTATCGTGAGGAGTAAGCGTAACGGCAATAGAAATGCTCATCGTTCGTCCCCCCGTCTTCCCCTAACCGTGATCGCCGCCACGGGAAAGAGGTTGTGTAATTCATCTGGCACCCAGTCTTTGTCAGTCAGTCGCGAGAAGACATGATTGAGGTTGCCCAGGAGAAATTGGTGATTCGCTGGCCTTCATGAAGTAGGCCATGGTCGTCGCGCCACAGTTAAGAGCGTGGGCACGTGATATTCGGTGTCAGAAGATTTTGCGGTAGATGTGGCAGTAGGGGGTCTTGCCGGTTTTGTTGTAGTAGTCCTGGTGGTAGTCTTCGGCGGGCCAGAACTTGCTCGCCGGGGTGACTTCGGTCTTCACGTCGAAACCCTTCTTTCGAAGAATCTGGATCAATTCTTCTGCCGTCTTCTTCTGGTCTTCGTTCAGGGTGAAGATGGCGGAGCGGTACTGCGGGCCGATGTCGGGGCCCTGGCGGTTCAGTTGCGTGAAGTCGTGGGTCTCGAAGAAGAGCTTCGCAAGCTGCTCGTAGGTGATCTTCGTCGGGTCGTAAATGACCTCGGTCGTCTCGGCGTGTCCGGTCCGGCCGGTGCAGACCTGCTTGTAGGTCGGGTTCTCCACGTGGCCGCCGGTGTAGCCGACGGTGGTCGAGATCACGCCGTCGGCCCGCTGGAAGTGGTACTCCGTGCCCCAGAAACACCCGGAGGCGAAGAGCGCCCGCTCGGTCCTGGGCTGATTCGGATCGGGCTGTTCGGCCTTCGCTCGGGCCTGGGCCTCGCGCTGCTCCGCAGAGAGGAAGTCCATCGAAATCGAGTTCACGCAGTGGCGGACGTTCTTGGGGGTCAGGCCTTCACCGGTGAAGACGTGTCCCAGATGCCCGCCGCAGTTGTTGCACAGGATCTCGGTTCGCACGCCGTCGGCGTCCCGCTGCCGCCTGACGGCGCCGGGGATTTCATCATCGAAGCTGGGCCAGCCGCAGTGCGACCGGAACTTGGACGAGGATTCATACAGCTCGGCCCCGCATCGCCGGCACGTGTAGACGCCCTTGGCGAAGTGGTCGTTGTACTTGCCGGTGAACGGCCGCTCCGTGCCCTTGTGAATGATGATACGTTCCTCCTCCGGCGTCAGCTCCCTGTACATGGTGCGCTCCCGATAAAAGGCGATTTCGTCGATATAGATATTCGCATCGGATTCGTTCGTGCCCGCGACCACGGCCAGGCTCATCAGCCCTCCTGTGTCCAGCGGCTGCACGACCGAGTTCGCCATGAACTTGCGGAAGGGTAGCTTGATGTCCTGCCATTGCCCGTTCGTGGGGAACTCGGCCCGGTAGTACTGCCCCGGAAAGCGCGTCGCCCTCGTTCGGAGGTGGATCGCATACGGCCGGCCGTTTCCTTTCGCCGTGAGGCGGATGCCATCGTACGTCCGGACATCCAGCGGGCGGCGTCTCGCAAACACGGATCGCTCCGCCCGGATCGCGCTACCGCCGCTACTCGCCGAGGCAGGCCCGGTCAGATGCAGGCAGTCACGCCCCTCGTGTTTCTCGATCTGCACCTTCGCCGGACCGCCTGCCAACCACGATTTCGACGTCGGCGAGTCTCCCTCGCGCTTCGGCGAGAAATCATCGATCACCAGCCTGTCTCGCTCCACCCGTGCCGGTTCCTCTTCGGCGAGACCGGCCCCGCCCCAAACCACCAGCAGTCCCGCGCCTATCGCGACTGCGAGGATCCCTGCCTTTACAGCAGCCAAACGCCTCTTTGCACCCATGATCGCACCTTTCACAAGCACTCTATAGTACTCCATACAGCGCCCGCAGGGCGATTGTTTGCCGGTTCATGGCTCATTTTCCCGGCGCGTCACGGTCCCATGAAAGCCCTCGTGTCAGCGGGTGATTCCGCTCGGGAGACGTGCCGGGACTGACGGCTTCGCGCACAACGCAAACGAAGGTCACGAACTGACTGCGTGATCGTCGACCGAACGGCCGCAGCACTTCTTGAACTTCTTGCCGCTGCCACACGGGCAGGGATCATTGCGTCCGACCTTCGGTGACGGATTGACGAGCGGGATCGGAGGTGCGAAAGCTTCCGCCAAATCTTCCTCACCTGCATCTGGACTCTCCGGCGGTAAGACCAAATCCTTCCGCTCAGTGTCCCCATTTTCCACGGGGCGGGATCGTTCCGCGAACCACTCCCGCGCCCATTTCCATCGAGGCTCAAACCAATCCCTGACCGGGCGCTCCCACAACTCCTGCCCAGCAAGATCGGAGCATCCCTCCAACAATCTCACAGCCTCTTCGTAGTCGCCTCCACCGCTCAATAGACCGCATGTCTCGCTCAATCGCCGCAGCAAGTCGAGATGCTCGGCGCGCCCCAGCATACCCAAGGTCCAAGCTGCATTGATTCCCAGGTCTCCCTCGACTTTGCCTTGATCGGCCTTCTCCAGCAGTTCAACACATGCCTGGACTACCCGCTCGCGCACGCCCGTATCATCGGTGTGGACGGCCAGTTGTGTCAGATTCCACAAACTGAACCAGGCGCCTTTGGCATCAGATTCCCGCTCGATGGCATCGAGAACAGCAGGCAGGATCGCAGGCCCAATAGTACCACAGGCGGCCTCCAGCGTTTCTTCCATGAGTTCGTCCCACTGCCGACCGGCCTCGACCAGTTTGCCGATTAGAAACTCGGCAATCCGTTGTCGCTGTTCTTCGGAGAGCCGCTGCGCAGCCAGGGCAAAGATCGCCGCCACGTACAGGTCCATGTAACAAGCTTCACGCTCGGCAATCCGACGCCCCTCTTCGAATGCCGCACAGAGCTCTTCAGTAAGACGTGGATCGCCCGCCATGGCATCGGCGAACAGGTTCAGAGCGGACCAGGGAATCCTCTCGTCCGCGCGCCACAACTGTTCCCAGGGCAACTGCGCGGATCTGCTATCTGCCGGATTCATTCTGTTTTCGTCCAACGTCGGCCTTTTCCGCAGGCTCATGCTCAGAAACGGTCCTGATAAACGACGTGTCTATATTACAGACTTGCCCATCGCACCATCAAGCCCTGCGAACGGTGTCGTACGGATGCGGGTGTATGGTCCAATCCAACTTTCCGGTTGGCTCGTGGGCGATCAGCCCTTCGCGGCGGTAAGCATGCCGTAGGCCATGGCCCCTTCGCGGTAGCCTTTCTCCATCAATTCGAAGGAGTCCACGAAGCGGCGCAGTTTGCCGGCCTTGAGATGCAGAATGAGCTGCACCGCCGGATTGCGCACCAGCCGACGACAGTGCTGCCACGTCGGCAGGACGTTGGCGGCGATATTCTCCGCATCCACCTCGCGAAATCCGGCCGTATCGAGCATCGAGACCTGCTCCTCCATGGTCAGCAGCGACGGACACAGCATGGCCCCGCAGATCTCCTCTACAAGCTCCTCGTGTTCGGGCCGGCTCGTGCTGCCCCGAAGCCAGGCGCACAGTCCGAGTCGCCCGCCGGGGCGCAGCAGCCGGGCACAATCGCTGAAGAAGGCTTGCTTGTCATGGATGTGCTCGCTGCACTCGATGATGCAGATGCGATCGAACGTCTCCGACGGCAGATCGAGCTTGTTGGCATCGTGCACCTGGAAAGATACGAGGTTGTCCACACCCTCCTCGACCGCCCGTTTCTCGGCTGCTCTTGCCTGCACCGGGCTGAGGGTCAGTCCAAGGACCGAGCAGCCGAAGGTCTTCGCCAGCCAGCAGGCCGAGCCGCCCAGCCCGCACCCGATATCCAGCACGCGATGCTCCGGGGCAATCTGCAAACGCGCCGCCAGGCGCTCGATCAGCTTGATCTGCGCCTCGCCAGGTGTCTCATTGCCCTCCCAATAGCCATGGTGAATGTGCGGGCCCCAGAGCAGATGATAGAAGCGTGACAGCACGTCGTAGTGTTTGCGAATGTCGTCTGTGAGTTGTGCTTCAACCGGTGGCTTGCTCATCCACATTTCCCTTTAGGCCGGTCTTGTCCGCGGGACAACGACCCGGTCGGCCAGGACCAGTTGTCCCTTTTCTTGTACGCCGCGCCGCACGTGGGGTTTGGCGGAATCTTCCGGATGGGCCGCTTTGAGGTACGCGATCTGCAACCAAGAACTCAATGGGTGACATCCTCAAGGCTCATGGTCTCAAGGATGCCACCCACGAGAATCGCCATGCCATGTGCTAATTGTTGCCGGCCTTGCTTCTGGCCTGGCGCAAGAGGTCTTTGGCCCGCCTGGCCAGGTCATCGTTGATCTCAGCCTGCGTCACCTTTTCGAGTGCCTCAATCACAGCCGGCGCCCGCCGTTCGGCGTTTCGTCCCTGCAGAAGCTTCTCGGAAAGTGTCACGGCCGCCAGGGCCGCCTCCTGCCGGGTGGCAGCGTCGCCCAGGTGCGGCACAATCAGACTCAGCGCCTCAGGCGATTCGATGTTGCTCAGCGTCCCGAGCAGCAAGCGCTTCTCATCGTCGCGCGCGATCATGTCGGTGGCTTGCCGGCACATGGCCAGTCGCTGTCTCATTGGCAGGTCGCCGCGCACCGCCAGGTTGAGGTAGCCGCGGAGGAAGAGCGTCTTCTCAGCCGGATCGCTCGTCTCTTTGGCAAGCGTCAACAAGGGGCCGGCCGCATCGGCGGTCTTCCACGTGCTCAGGGCACGGACCGCCGCCGAACGCACCTCCGCATTGCTGCCGCCGGCAGCGGCCCGGACCGCCTCCAGAGCTTTCGGACCACCAATGGCTGCGAGGACGCGGATCAGCGCAGCCTTCTGCGCCGGTCCGGCTCCATCGAGCTCGCGGACGAGCCTGTCCGCCTGCGATTCGGGGTCGTCCGCCTTCGTGCATACAGCCGCCAGGGCCTGCTCCGCGGCCGACCGATCTTGCGAGCGATCCACGTTCTTGAGCAAGTCCAGCAGTGCCGGCACGTGCTCGGCCCCGCCCAGCTCGCCCACCATCTTCGTCGCAGCCGGTCGAACCTTCGCATCACCGTCGCGCGCCGCTTTCAGCAGGACCGCAACGCCGCCCGTCATGCGCCGGCGTCCCATCAGGTCGAGGGCCATGAGCTGCCTGTCGGCGTCGCTGCTCTCGAACATGGTCATCACGGCGGCATCCGCCTCAGCGCCGGGAAAGGCGGCGAGATTCTCCCGTGCGGACTGCGCGATCTCGCGATCACTGTCATCCAGCAGTGGCACGAGCACAGGCACGCTCGAGGCGTCGCCGATCTCGGTGATCGCTCGCAAGGCCGCAATGCGAACGGGCTTGGGGCCGGCCTGGGCCGCGCCGAACAGCGCCGGCAGGGATGCCTTGTCGCCGCGTAATCCGAGCGCCTGAATCACCACGATCTGATTATCCGCCGAAAGCCCTTTCATCTCGTCGACCAGCACTTTCGTGATCCGGGTATTCGGCATCTCGTGCGTCGCTTGCACGGCGGCGGAGAAGAGAATGTAGTCGCTGCTGCGTAACTGCTCCTGCAACAGTCTCAGACGACCTCTACGTCGGGTCAGGATCGCGCCGCGCAGCGCTCCGGCGCGAACCTGGTGCGGGCCCTCCATTGCACGGAGCTGATCGTAGATCTCGATGGCCGTCCGGCGCTCTCCGGCGACCGCCAGGGATTCAGCGCACCGCAACAGCCCTTCACAGAAATCAACCTTGTTCCCTGCGGC
Organism: uncultured Phycisphaerae bacterium; assembly: GCA_965603165.1. Taxonomy (GTDB): domain Bacteria; phylum Planctomycetota; class Phycisphaerae; order Sedimentisphaerales; family Anaerobacaceae; genus PLanc-01. The sequence continues at coordinate 21,362 of CBFDBY010000032.1, read as the reverse complement.
GACGTTCGCGAGCGCCTGCTGCAGTGCGTCCGCGGCCTCGGCATTGCCGATGCTGCCCAGCGCCCTTGCCGCGGCGCATGCGACGACCGCATCGGCATCGTCGAGCCGCTCTGCCAGCAATCCAACCGCTTTCGCATCCCGTCGCACCCCGATACTGCCGATGACACCTACGAGCGGTTTGCCTCTGACCTTGCCCAGCGCATCGCGCAGGGCCTGATCCACGGCCGGGTCCGGGTTCGGCTCCAACGCGTAGCGGGCCATATGGGAGAGTTCCTCATCACCGAGCAGTGCGGCCAGCGGAGCGATGGAGTCTTTGCCGCCGATAATGGCCAATTGCCGACAGGCGCCGATCTTGTCCTGGCGCGAGGCTTCCGAGCTCTTGAGCGTGGCAATCAGCTTGCCCTCGTCCTGCTGGGCCGCGACGGTCTGTGCGAGCGTCTGCCCGGCGACGCTCAACAGCAACATAACAACCAGGATGACGCATATTCTTGACTTCGACATGGTTTGTTTCCTTCCCGTCAAATGGAGTATACGCTTCAGATGATCCACGGCTCGCGCATCGCACGCGAACGGAAGCGGTTGGCTTCGTCGTCGTTCACGAATTCCTGCTTGTCGGGATCGAACTTCAAATCGCGCTTGAGCCACATGCAGATATTGGCTGCATGGACAGTGGACATCGAGCGATGCATCATCACGGGATTGGCCACCGTCTGCCGGCGCGACTTGATGCAATCGAAGAAGTTGCGGACGTGACTCATCGGTCGCTGCGTACGGGCCGTGTAGTCGTCCACGAGCTTCTTGAAATCCTGATGCCAGGCGGGATTGGAGACGTCGCATCTCGAGTAGCCGTCGGCGATCGCGACCCAGCCCTTGGTGCCCTCGTAGCGGACGCCGCACGAGCCGTGCCAGATCTTCCTGTCCATATCCCGTTCGAGGATCATCTTGACGCCGTTGGCGAAGGTGGTCACCATGCCGTCGCCGCTGTCGTTCTTCACGTACTTGTACTCCACGGGAGACGTTCTCCACAGATCGAGGGCCACCTGGCACTGGGCGAACGTGTGGGCGCCCCACTCGCCGATGCAGCTCGTGTGGAAATCGTAGAAGTTGCGCCAGCCGCCGCGGGTGTAGGTCGAGTTGTACGGCCGCCAGGGACACGGTCCCAGCCAGGCGTCCCAATCCACCTCGCTCTTCGGCGGCAGGGGCTCTTCCGGCAGCCAGTCGTGCCGCATCTCCGCCGCATCCCACGGGGCGATGTGCGCGCGAACGGTATGGACCTCGCCGAGGTAGCCGAGCCGGAGCAGCTCGTTGGCGAAGGTGAAGTTGCCTTCGCTGAGCCGCTGGATGCCGGATTGGTAGACCCGCCGATAGCGATGAGCGGTATCCACGACGGCCTGACCCTCCGCAATCGTCATGGCCGACGGCTTCTCAGAGTATACATCCTTGCCCGACCGCATCGTCATGATCGCGGCCATGGCATGCCATCGGTCGCCGGTGGTGCTCAGGACCGCATCGATATCGGTGCGAGTAGCCAGGAACTCACGGATGTCGGTGTAGATCACGCAATCCTTGTTGCCGTAGTGGGTGTCCACCCTCTGCTTGACGTTCTCCCGTCGGCTCTTCTGGGCGTCGCAGATGGCGACGAACTGCACGTCGGGCTCGTGGATCATCCAGTTGAACAGCACGTGCGAGCCGCGGTTGCCGACACCGATGCCGCCCAGGATGATCTTCCCGCTCGGGGGGACGGCGCCGTTGCGGCCGAGCACCGAGGCCGGCACGATGTACGGAACTGCGACCGCCGCCGCCGTGCCCAGGAACGCTCGCCGCGAAAGATGGGATTTCTTCTGTGACATGGCAAACTCCTCATCGATATTGATTGTGAATCAGCAACACCATGATTGCACTGACCTGTCGGCGGATTTTACCATCCCCGAGCCCCCGCGCCCAGACCAAAGGGATTGAGGAAGGATGATTGATTATTGATGATCGGCTCGCGCCGTCTCTTCGGCCGCCCCCGCAAGCCGCCGGGGACAGCGGGCTATCCAATCTGCGGTTTTCGGTGTATGATGGACGCTCGTGCTGAAGGTCCAGAGAACCCAAGAGGTATCATGATGCATCTGAAATACGTACGCTTCCATCCGGATTGCTATCCGACGCGGGAGCATTATCCGTTCAGCCTCGATATCTTCCGTCAGACCAGTGGGGTGGCGTTTGAGACGCCGGTGACGATGTTCGTCGGCGAGAACGGCACGGGCAAATCGACTCTGCTGGAAGCCATCGCGCGCCGGGCCGGCATCCATATCTGGCGGGAACGCGAGCGGACGCGATTTGAGGTCAACCCGCACGAGGACAAGCTTTACCGCTGCATCTCGATGGAGTGGGCGGATGGTTTCGTGCCGGGCTCGTACTTCGGCTCGGCCGTCTTCCAGGACTTCGCCCGCATCCTCGACGAATGGGCCGCGGCGGACCCCGGCACACTCCAATACTTCGGCGGCAGGTCGCTGCTGACCCAGTCCCACGGCCAGTCCATTATGTCCTTCTTCCGCGCGCGCTATGCGATCAAGGGCCTGTACCTGCTCGACGAGCCGGAGACCGCCCTATCGCCCAAGACGCAAATCGCCCTGCTCGACCTGCTGGCCGAGATGGGCGCCGCCGGCCACGCCCAGTTCATCGTCGCCACTCACTCCCCGATCCTCCTGGCCTGTCCCGGTGCGACCATCTATAGCTTCGACCACACCCCCATCGCCCCCATCGGCTACGAGCAAACCGACCACTACCAGACCTACAAGCGCTTCATAAGTGACGTGCACAGATACCGGCCGCCCCTCGCTCCTTGAGGAGCAGATACAAGAGTGCTCGTGGATCTCCGCAGTTACACGTGCCAACATCACAAATCAGCAGCGGCAGATCTGTCTCTGTTGCATTCAGTCGCCGCTCTTTCTAAGCTTTCTGGCGTCTATTAGGTCCTGATCCCTTCCACCGGCCTCCTTTGCTTTGATCAGGTCGGCTTTCGAGATGAATGGAATGACCGACCCCTCTACTTGCACCTCTTCCCGGTTTGCCCATGCGGCTTCAAAAGCCAGCCCAGGGATGGACATCATGACATCCAGTCGGAATGGTGGATTCCCCATCTGGTAGAAATAACCCTCTCGCGTAAAATCGGCTGGAGCCAAGTCTCTCAGGGGGGCCCCGAACTCCTTCAGCACCGCAAAAACCGCTTTCGCGTTCTCCTCATCCGTGGAAATCCAAAGATCCAAGCCCTCTGTAAAGCGGGGCTCAGTGTACTTCATGACTGCATAGCCGCCGACGACAAGATAGCGGACCTTATGCTTTTCCAAAAGACTCAACATCTCTCTGAAGTCTGGGCTTGTCAGCATGTCCGTACCTGATGGTCAAATAGTCCAGTATCATGTCGAGGGCCGCGTCGAAGATGGCCCGATCTCCCTGCGATTGCCAGAACTCGACATCAAATCGGTCTTCATCATCACCTATCCGTCTATAGGATTCCCTGATCTCTCTCATATGTGCCTGCATTTCCTTCATAACCAGCAGAGATGATAGCACACCCTCAGGGAAAAGACAACAGGACGGGGAAAACGGACCGTATCTCGTCGCTCGCTCGCCCCGGCGCGACCATCTACAGCTTCGACCACGCCCCCATCGGCTACGAACAGACAGACCACTACCAAACCTACAAGAGCTTCATGAACGACCGGCACACATACCTGGACGGCGACTGATCGGAGTCGCCCGGCCGTGCCTCCGCAGGGCTGGGTCGGAGACCACGTTCATCGCGCAGGGTGCATGCCGGACCAGGGGAGACAAAAGAAAGGGCCACCGGTTTCGTCGGCAGCCCTTGTGTCGTTTGGGTTTGTGCAAATACTACAGCGAGCGGCGTCTCCTGAGCCAGCCAACCAGACCTGCACCAATACCTCCAAGCAGCATCGCGCCGGGCGCGGGCACAACGTTGAACGGAGTGAACTGGATGTTGTCTACAACCTCGATGAGGCCGGGAACCTGTGTGACGTTATAGAAGAACGTCGCGCGATCGAACACGACTCCTGAGATCGCGATGGTCTGGTTCATGAGATCGTCGAGGTTCATGGCCATGGTCGTTTGTCCGACCTGACTGGCCCCAAGAAAGACCGTCAGGACCGCCTGATCGCCCGCAACGGCGAAGAGGGGATCGTCGTTGCCAAAATCCAACTGAAGCGAGTCCACCGGCGTGGAAAAGTCCATGATCAGGTAACTCGGATCATCCGGAAAGACTCCCAGGGCGTTCGTGTTGTTGCCCTCAGGCCAGTTGCCGATCTGGAGGTTCGCCCCACTGGAATCGGAGAATGCGACCAGCCCCGAATCCGCACTCACCCACCCGTTGGGGACGGCCCCGACTGGGTCGCTCTCGAAATTGACGACCACCGCCGCTTGCAGCGATCCTGCCAGAGCCACGCAGAGAATCGCCGACAGTAGTACTGCTCTGTTCATATCCGCTCCTCCACACAATGATGTTATTCTGCACGATGCTGTACCACAGCCGTACGCCGACTGCCGAGATAAACCCCCACCCACTCCCCCTATATCTCCTAATTGTACACACTGGGCGGCGACATGTCAAGATAAAAGCCATAGGAAGCAGGATGTAATACCAGCGGCTCTGTTCGGTCGCAGAGAAGGCATACTGGCGACTGGCTCCTGAAAAACTCATCCGGGCCAATCTGGCGGGAGTTTCCATGGGTGGGCGGCATCGGCCATCCCGTCGAGACTGGGGTTCGCGGCGCGGTCAGGTCCGGGAATGAATCCGGGCGAAGCGGCGGATTGGCCCGCCCGCTTCGCCCGGGTTGCGGTCTTCGATCTCGAAGCTGGGAGCCGCACGACCGAGCCGTGGGGCTCATCCTTATGGTGCTATGCCTTTCCGGCTCGGACTTCCTGGAACTTCTTCAACGAGAGTTCGACGCCTTCGATCGGCGGGTAGGCGTCCTTCTCTTCCTCGATGATGTACCATTGGGTGCCGCCGACGGTGCGGCAGAGCATCAGGACCTGGTCCCAATCGATGTCGCCTTCGCCGATCAGGGCGCTCTTGTCGGTCTTGGAAAATTCCTTGATGTGTACGGTGACCGACCGGCCGGGATAGCGCTTCAGATAGACGAGCGGGTCGGCCCCGCCGCTCAGGGCGTTGCCCGTGTCGATCTGCATGATGACTTCGGGCTTGGTGTTGCCGGCCAGGAGGTCCCAGCCCGTCGTCCCCTCGACGGCGGCGAAATCGTGGGCGTGGTTGTGATAGCCAACGAGCATCCCGTGCGGCTTGACCTTCTCGGCCAGCACGTTGAAGCGCTCGGCGTACTTGAGCCAGCCCTGTTTCGGGTTGGACTCGTCCGGCTGCAGCCAGGGCACGATCAGGTACTTGTTGCCGATCGTCTGGTTGAACTCGATGGTCGCCGCCAGATTCGCATCGGAAAGCGTGTCCATGGCCGTGTGCGTGCCGCAGCAGACCAGGCCGTTGTCGTCCAGAAGCTTGCGAAGATCCTTGGCCTTGTAGTCGTAGTAGCCCGCGAATTCGACGCCCTGATAGCCCATCTTCGCCACTTTCGCGACCGTCCCCGGCAGGTCTTTGGCGCAGTCCGCACGGACCGAATAGAGCTGCAAACCTACCGGAATCTTGTCCTTACCCGTCTTGCCCATAAGCTCGTCCATACAGCCTGCCCCCATAATCCCCGCCGCCGCGACAGAAGCCGATGTCGCCAGAAAACCCCGCCGGGACAAATGTGAGTTGGTCGATTGTGCGTCCATACGTCTCCACCTCGTTTCCTTGAATGAGCGATGCAAGTGTCTTGGAGCGAACGTCGCGCCCCACGCGCGAGTTTCAGCGAGGACGATTGTAGTCAAGCCGGTCTATATGGTCAACCCCCGTCATCCGCCGCCCGCACCAGGCAGGGTGTGCTGGCTGCCCCGGACACTCACCAGCGAATGGTGCGAAACAGGCAACCTCTACTTTCACAACAACGGCCCACTTGGGGCGTCTCTGCCGTCCAGGAATCCACTGGTCAGCAGCCCGGCTGGTGGTTAATCTTTCTCGCAGAAACCCAGTGAACCAACAGGAGACTCGCGCACATGACCATTTCAAGGTGGCTTTGCATTCTGACGACTGCCGTTGTGGCCGGCGGATCGGTGGGATTATCGCACGCACAGGGTCTCAGCGTCCGCGATGATGGGGTTCTGCTCAAGGATGGACTTCCCTTTCGCGGCATCGGGGTCAACTACTTCGACGCCTTCTCGCGAACGCTCCGGGACCCCAACGACACCTCATACGACGCCGGATTTCGGGTCCTGGCCGAGAATGGGATTCCGTTCGCCCGCTTCATGTCCATGGGCTTCTGGCCAAAGGATATGAAGTTGTACGCGAGGGACAAGGCAAAGTACTTCGCCCTGCTGGACGGCGTGGTCCGCTCCGCGGAAGAGCACGGCATCGGCCTGATCCCGAGTTTGTTCTGGTATATGCCCACCGTCCCCGATCTCGTGCACGAGCCCTGCGACCAGTGGGGCAACCCCGCGAGCAAGACGCACGAATTCATGCGCACCTACACCCGCGAGGTCGTGACACGATACCTGAACTCGCCGGCCATCTGGGGCTGGGAGTTCGGCAACGAATACAATCTGCGGGCCGACCTGCCCAACGCCAAGGAGCATCTGCCGAAGATCGTGCCGTCGCTCGGGACGCCCGAGACCCGCAGCGAACGAGACATCCTCACGCATGAAATGGTCCGTGCAGCCTTCCGCGAATTCGCGAACGAAGTCCGCAGGCACGACCGGACGCGAATAATCTCCACGGGCAACTCGATTCCCCGCATCTCAGCATGGCACCAGATGCACGAGGGCACGTGGGACAAGGACTCGCCCGCGCAGTTTGCCGAAGTCTTGGCGGGTGACAATCCGAACCCGACCGATACGATCAGCGTGCACATCTATGAGGATGCGACGGATCGCCTCGCCGGCGCTCTGCGGGTGGCACAAGCACAAGGCAAACCCTTGTTCGTCGGCGAGTTCGGCGTACCGGGCGACGGAGCCGAGCCGGTTCGGCAGTTTCAGGCGATTCTGCACGCCATTGAGACGACGGAGGTCCCGCTGGCCGCCCTGTGGGTGTTCGACTTCCAGGGACAGACCGGCTGGAACGTGCGCGTGGACGAAAGGCGCAGCGGCCAACTGAAGGCGATTGCCGAAGCGAACGAGCGCCTTCGGCAGGACCCCAGCCTGACCGCAGAAACCCTGCGGGACAAGATCCGCGGCGGGCTGCTCGGCCAGATCCTCGGCAACCTCAACGGCCTGCCCCACGAGATGAAGTATATCGCCGAGCCGGGAAGCGTCACAGAGTACACGCCGGCGCTGCCCGAAGGGGCCTGGACGGACGACGACACGGACTTCGAGTGGGTCTACATCAAGGTGATGCAGGATGAGGACTGCCTGCTCCTGCCGCCGGAGCGGATCAGTCGATTGTGGCGGGAGCGCATCAATCAGCGGATCTGGTGCTCGAACCAGTACGCCCGGCAGTTGATGGACCTGGGAATCGAGCCGCCCTGGACGGGAATGCACGTATTCAATCCATGGGCGGATTTCAACATCTCAGGACAATTCATCTGCGAGACCTTCGGCCTGATCGCCCCGGCCATGCCGCAGACCGCCGCCCGCATCGCCCTGAACTACACCCGCGTCACCATCGACGGCGAGCCCGCCCAGACCACGCAGCTATTCACAAGCATGATCGCCACCGCGTTCGTTGAGAACAATACCGATCGCGTTCTGGATGCCGGCGTGGCGGCCATCGACCCCAACAGCGAAGTCTGTCAGATCGTCCGGGACGTGCGGGGCTGGCACAGGGAGCATCCCGACGATTGGCGGACGACCCGCCGGCTTTTGAAGGAAAAATACAGCAAGCACAGCGGCGCCATGCGCGACCGAAACGGCTACGAGCTGAACACGGGCTCGACCATCGCGGCCCTGCTCTACGGCAGGGGCGACTTTGTCCGAACCCAAATCACAGCATTCAATTTCGGCTGGGACGCGGACAACAACGCCGCCACCGCGGGAACCATTGTCGGTGTGATGAAAGGCTACCGATGGATGCTCGCCCAGGGCTGGACCATCGTGGACCGCTACAAGAACACGACCCGCGAGAACATGCCCGAAGACGAAACGATCACGAGCTTCGCCGACCGGCTCATCGACTTGGCGGAGAAGCTCATCCTCGAACAGGGCGGCGACAGATCGATGCAAGACGACCGGCCCGTCTACCGAATCCACGGGCAACGTCCCGCATGTCTTCAACCCATGGAGAGCCCCGCCGCGGAAACGGCCGCTCTAAGAGAAAAGCTGCAAAGCCAAATCCGCAACGACATCGCGCAGCCCGCCTCAGAGCAGCAACTGGCGCGCGCCGCTTACTACGCCATCTGCCTGGACTTAGCCGAATCGATTCGGCAGCAGCATCCGCAGCAATGGTCGGACGCACTGACCGCGCTGAACGAGCATGACAAGGTCGTACAGGCCCTCTTCCACCACTCGCCCACCCCGCTGGGCGAGCAGCTCCGCCAGAAAGCCCTCGCCGCCGGCCTACAAAAGCCCCCGGACAGAAAAGACCTGTGGTAAGCAGCTACGGCCGGACGGCGGTGCCGTCGGGTCGGCGGACGGGGTTCCAGTAGCCGGGGTGGTCGGGCAGCGGGAATTTGGCGGCCAAGTCCTCGTTGATATCGACGCCGAAGCCGGGGGCCTCGTTGATGTGCATGTAGCCGTTCTCGACGGTGGGACAGCCGGGGAAAACCTCGCGCGTTCGGTCGTTGAAGTTGACGGCTTCCTGGATCCCGAAGTTCCAGATAGCCAGGTCGAGATGGGCGTTGGCGGCGTGGCCGACCGGCGAGACATCACCCGGGCCGTGCCAGGCGCTGCGGACGTTGAACCACTCGCCCAGGGCCGCGATCTTGCGGGCGACGCTCAGGCCCCCGATCTGCGAGATGTGCACGCGGATGAAGTCGATGAGCCGCTCGGACATCAGGCACACCCATTCGTGCGGATTGTTGAACAGCTCGCCCATCGCAATGGGCACGCAGGTCTGCTGGCGAAGCAGCTTGAAGTAGCCGTTGTCCTCGGGCGCGAACGGGTCCTCGATGAAGAACGGCCGGTACTTCTCCAGTTGTTTGCAGAGGTTGATCGCTTCGATGGGCGGGATGCGCTCGTGAATGTCGTGAAGCAGCTCGACCTCGTCGCCGATGACGCTGCGGATGTGCTCGAACATCTCCAGCGTCCCATGCACGTACGGCCTGATCGCCATGTTGGAATCCGAGGGCAGCCCGAAGCCGGCCTCTTTGAAGTCCGCCTTCTTCGACAGATGCGGCGAGCCATAGCCGCCCCGCTGGATACGGATGTGTCGGAACCCCCGCTCCATAGCGCGGCGCACGCTGTCCTCGATTCGCTTGAGATCGCCGCCGCCGCAGTGCGTGTAGCAATCCACGGCGAAGCGGCACTTGCCCCCGAGCAGTTGGTAGACGGGCATGCCGGCGCGCTTGCCCTTGATGTCCCAGAGCGCCTGATCGAGTCCGCTGAGCGCGTTGTTCAACACGGGTCCGTTGCGCCAATAGGAACTGGTGTATGCGTTTTGCCAGAGGTCCTCGATGTTGTCGACGTCCCGGCCTTTGGCGAAGGGATTCAGATACTCGTTGACCGCTGTCTCGACGGTCAAAGGCCGCTGGTTGTACGTGGCGCATCCCAGGCCGTAGAGTCCCGGCTCGCTCGTCTCGACCTTCACCACGCACAGTCGAATCCTCGCCGGCGCGGTGAGAATCGCCTTGACCTTCTCGATCTTCAGAGGCGGCAGGCCCTTCGTCGCCTTCGAATACGTCTGCGCCACAGCATCGTCCGCCGGCCTCAACAATCCCAGGACTCCCGCCGCCGCGCCGAGCCCGAAGCCTTTCATCATGTCACGTCGTTCCATCGAGTTCTCCTTGTTCTCGCGCCTCACTGACTTCATGTGTCTTCTCTCCGGCGGTCTTGACCGGCTTTCGGTGCCACCACGTCGCCAGGACCGAACCCGAGATATTCATCCAAGGCCCGAAGATCGCCGGCGCCAGGGCCGCCCCGCTGCTCTTGAGAACGTCCATCGCCAATCCCGACGCCATGCCCCCATTCTGCATGCCCACCTCGAACGCAACCGTCCGACACGTTCGCTCGCTCAGCCGCAACAACCTGGACAGCCAGTAGCCGAGCGTATACCCGATGAAGTTGTGAAGGATGACGACCACGATCAGCAGCGCCCCCACCGACAGCAGCTTCTCCCGCGATCGGGCCGTGATGATGGCGATGATGAAGCAGATGCCAGCCATCGAAACGATCGGCAGCACGCGGTCCATCCAGTTGCCCGAGCGACCGAGCACCACGCTCACCACCAGCTTTGTCGCGGCCACCACACCGATCAGAGCCGGACCAATGATCATGCCTCGTTTGAGCGCGAGAATGGAACCGGGCAGATGAGCGCCGTACACAATCACCAGGACAGCCGTCGCGAGCCCCGCAACCGTAATGGCCGCCAATGTCACCTTGCACTTGGCCCAGTCACGCTCGCTGTACAGGATCCGGTTCGCGATCAGCCCCGCCAGAATCGGCACGATGATCATGTTCAAGATCGACAGCATCATGCCCACAAACGGAATCTCAATCATCCGTCCGGCCAGCAGTTCCATCAGGAAAGGCGTCATCAGAGGCGAGACCAGCGTCGAGGACGATGTCATCGTCACCGACAACGCCACGTCCCCCTTCGCCAGGAACGTCATCAGGTTCGACGCCACACCGCCGGGACAGGAGCCAATCAGGACGACCCCCGCCGCCACCTCGGGGCCAAAGCCAAACCCCGTCGCGATGAAATAGCCCGCAAGCGGCATAATGGTAAACTGCGACACCAAGCCTACCAACACCGGCCAGGGCATCTTGAACACCCGCGTGAAATCACTCACGCTCAGCGTCGTGCCCATGCCGAACATGATGATCTGGATCAGCGGGACAATCAGAATCCCCAGATCGAATCCGGCCCACGTCATGAACGCCTTCGGATAGAACATCGAAGCCGCGACGAACGCAAAGACCCACACCGTGAACGCAAAGCTCTTCAAAAACGAGTGCCCCATGCAGAACAGGGCGAAGGCGGCAAACGCGCCCACCGCGAACGGCCCGACCTGCGAACGGTACCCCATCAGGAGCATTGCCACCGTGATCGCGGCGAGCAAGAGGGAGAGCCAGGCAGAGTATTTCGACGTGGTCCGCAGTGTGTTCGGCATCGTTCAGAGCTCCAACCCGTAGAACGGATGTATCGCCATCATTACGTGGTGTATACTCTTACTACACCAATCCGCCCGCGGCAATCCAAAACTTACCCCGGTTTCGCACGCACGATGTCCGGCGCTTTCTGCTTGCTTGTCCCACGCGACCCCGGTAGCCTCCGAGTCTTTGTGGCAGACGAGAATCTGCAGAAAGGACGTGCGTTTACGAGTATGCTGATCGGACTGAAGCTGGATGTGGGATTCGAGGGGGATGAGACATGCTGCCGGCTCTACGGCGAGCGCGAAATCCTTCCCTTCCTGCGCGAACTGGGCATCGAGGCGGTGGAGACGCCGGTCGGACCGGAGACGCAGCCTGAGGTGCTGGAGGAGCACATCCGGCGCTGTGTGGATGCAGGCATGAAGGTGTCGCTGCATCCATATTCGGAGGACAGCATCTTCAACCCCGCGCACTTCTCACGCGAGCCGGACAATCCATGCCGCGAACTACACGAGCGGTTCTTTTCGTTCGCCGCAGAGGCCGCGCGGCTGCAGCGACACTCGAGCGTTGTCAACCTCCACGCGGCGGCCGGGACTTCCGCCGACTCACGCCAGGATCTCATCGACCGGTCCGTCGCCTTCTTCACGTGGGCCGGTGACTGGTGCCGCCGGAACGCCCCGGAGGTCTGTGTGACGGTGGAGCTGCAGATCAGTCCGAGCGCCGGCGTGCCGCAACAGCGCATCGGCGACACCTACCCGGAACTATTGGAGGTTGCCACACGCAGCCAGGTCGGGGCCTGCTGGGACTTCGGGCACGCCTACTGGAATACATACCAGTATGGCTGGCCCCTGTATCCCCCGGACGCCCTGATCCCGCACATCCGTCACGTACATTGCCATGACGCGCACAATGAGGATCACCAGCCGCTCGTTTACGGCGCTGTTCCCTGGGAGGATTTCCTCAGATTTCTGATGAATCACGGCTATGACGGCCGCATCATCCTGGAAGTCCCCCCGTCCGAATTCCTGAAGGCCGGGGGGATTTCGAGCCTCGCGGATTCCGCCCGGGCCCTCCGGGAATGGATACGCCGAAGGTTGTAGACCCCAGGCTGGAGTATCCTCTTTCGCCCATTGATGAAGCGGAGCCGGCGCGGTATACTGGTCCCATTGACAACCGACAAATGATACAGGGGTGCAACTCATGGCAAAGCAAGTGGATCGTCGCAGTTTCATCAAGACGTCGATGGCCGCCACCGCAGGCGCCGCAGTGGGAATGGGACTGGCGCAGCCCGCGAACGCGGCGCCCGAGCTCGGCGCCAACGGGATGCCGATGGGCCGGATCAAGAATCTCAAAGTGAGCCGGCTGATCTCCGGCGGCAACCTCATCAGCGGCTGGGCCCACGCGCGAGACCTGATTTACGCCCATGACCTCATGAGAAACTACAATACACCTGAGAAGGTCATAGAGACCCTGGCCCTGCTCGAAGAGAACGGCGTCAACACGATCATCGCCGACCCCCGCAAGAAACCGATGGAGATCTTCAAGAAGTACTGGAGCATGGGCGGCAAGATGCAGTGGATCGCCGAGGGTCATCCGACGCCGGACGATATGAAGACCAACATCAAAGCCTCCATCGACTGGGGCGCCTCCGCGGTGTACCTCCAGGGCGTGATCGGCGACCGCTGGCTCAAGGAAGGCCACGTGGACAAGCTGGGCGAGTGCGTGGAGTACATCAAGTCCCTGGGCGTGCCCGGTGGCCTCGGCGCTCACATGCTCGACGTGATCGTGAACTCCGAAGCCCGTGAATTCAATCCCGACTTCTACGTCAAGACGCTGCACCATACGAACTACTGGTCGGCGCGTCGCCCCGATCAGGGCGCGGAGGTCGTGGACAATGGCGCGGACAACTTCTGGGAACCGACGCCGGAGAAGACGGTCGACTTCATGAAGACTGTCAAGAAACCATGGATCGCGTTCAAGACGCTGGCCGCCGGCGCCATCCATCCCTCCAGCGGCTTCAAATATGCCTTCGAAGGCGGGGCCGACTTCATCTGCGTCGGCATGTTCGATTTCCAGGTGCGCGAAGACGCGATCATCGCGAAGAACACGGTGGGTGCAGCCCAGAAACGGCAACGAGCCTGGTTTGCGTAGCACGCATCGCAGCGCCGCTCTATCCATCGGCTGAGTGTGAGGAGTATCACGCGTGAGGAATTGGAGTGTCCTGGTTCTCGCCACGTCCGCCATCAGTCTTGCGCTTTCCCTTGTCCTCACGACGCCCTACGGCGGGACAGACTCCGCCCTGTATGCAGCCGCCAACGAGGGAAGAAATTATCGTTCCCCGCTCGACGCTGCCTTTTCGCCGGACGGCAAGACCCTGGCCGTCTCCGACCGCACGGCCGGCGTGCTGTACCTGATCGATCCAGACACGGGTGAGATAAACAAGACCGCCGCACTGCGGGGCAAACCGATGACGGTGGCGTGGCGTTCCGACGACGAGGTCGTAGTATCCGAATACGATGCCGCCACAGCAGCGGTGGTGAACGCCGAGACAGGTGAAGTCGTGCGTCGGTTCAGCGTGGGGCCCAAGCCCGTCGGGGTGGCGGTGGCAGGAAAGAAGAATCTGCTCGTCACCTGCGACTACGGCCTTCACACTGTTTCAATCGTCGATTTGAACAGCGGCAGCGAACGCGCTCGTCTGTCCGGCGGCAATCATCCCTACTTCGTAGCGGTCACGCCGGACGAGCGTATAGCGGTCGTCGGCAATCTGACACCGGCCGGGCCGGCCACAAATCCCGCATCGGCCGCCCTCATCAAACTGGTCGATCTGGAGCAAGACAACAAGATCACGGACATCGTCCTGCCGGACAGCTCCTCCACCGTGCGCGAGATCGCCGTCTCGCCCGATAGTCGATGGGCCTATGTCGTACACACCCGCGGCCGGACGACATTGCCGACGACGCAGCTCGACCGGGGCTGGGTCAACACGAACGCACTGACCATCATCGACCTCGCGGAGAAGCAACTGTACGCGACGGCGCTGCTCGACACCGTGACCGAGGGCGCGGCCGACCCCTGGGGCATCGCGCTCGCGCCGGACGGCAAGACGGCCTGGATCAGTATCGCCGGCGCGCAGCAGGTCGCGCGGATCGATTTGGCCGGACTGCACGCGCTTCTCGCGGGCCAGGGGGACATCGGCGGCCTGGGGCTGGAGAAGGATTACGCCGGCCCGGCTACCATCTGGCAACAGATCAAGGCCGATCCAGGCAAACGCAGCGAGCTGTCCTACCATCTCAGCGCTCTCTATGCGGCCGATCTGATGTCGCGCGTCTCTGTCCCGGCGCTGTGCCCGCGAGGCATCGCGGTATCGCCCGATGGAAAACAATTGGCGGTGACGAGCTACTACTCCGGCGAGGTCCTCTTGTTGGACCCGGACACCTGTCGGCTGCGAAAGACAATCAGCCTCGGGTCGCAGCCGGAGCCGGACGAGGTGCGCCACGGCGAATTCGTCTTCCACGACGCCCGGCACAGCTTCCAGCACTGGCTGAGCTGCGCCACCTGCCACCCGGACGGCCGAGCCGACGGCATGAACTGGGACCTGCTCAACGACGGCATCGGCAACCCGAAGAACGCGCGCTCTCTGCTGTGGTCGCACCAGACGCCGCCGGCCATGTCCCTGGGCATCCGCGAGAATATGGACGAGGCCGCCGAGAAGGGCTTTCAATTCATCCAGTTTCGCGAGGTGGAAGCGGGCGACCTCAACGCCGTCCGCGCGTACCTGCGCTCGATGGAACCCGAAGCCAGCCCTTATCTGATCGACGGCCGGCTCTCCGAAAAAGCCCTCGTAGGCAAACAGCTTTTCGAGGACGCCGGGACCGGCTGCGCCCGCTGCCACCCGGCCCCGCTGTACACGTCCTTGCAGACTCACGACGTCGGCACGAGACACGAACTCGATCGCACGGCCGATTTCGACACGCCGACGTGTGTCGAGCTGTGGCGCACGGGTCCGTACCTGCACGACGGCAGCGCCGTCACGCTCAAGGAATTGCTGACGACGATGAATCCCGATGACAAGCACGGCGCGACCTCGCATTTGAGCGAGGAGCAGATCGAGGCGCTCGTGGAATTTCTCCTGTCTCTGTGACCGACCGCCGGCAACAGGCTGAAAACAAGGAGTCGAAAATGATCCACCGTTCGCACTTGGCAAGCTGCTGCATTCTCGTTCTTGTCTCTGTCGGTCTGACGACGGCGACCGAGACATCATCCTGGTATGTGTTCGAGCCGAGCAGCACGAGTGAGCCCGGCGAGATCGGAATGCAGGACTGGATCGAGAAGCCCGCGGGCAAGCACGGCCGCATTACGCGGGAGCGTGACAAGCTGCTCTGCAACGGCGAGCCTCTCAAGCTCTGGGGTATCAACCTGTGCTACGCCGCCTGTGCGCCGGACAAGGAACTCGCGGACAAGCGCGCGGCGTTCTATCCGAAGTACGGCATCAATTCCGTGCGTCTGCATAAGTACGTCGATGGTCCCGGCTGGGCGGGCATCCAGTCGCCGGATAGTTGCGTCGAGTTCGATCCCGACGGTCTCGGCCGGATGGACTATCAGGTCGCGAAGTTCAAAACCGCGGGCATCTACGTCCTGCTGTCGGCCCACTTCGGCGCGTTGAAGCTTGGGCCCGCCGACAAGCAGTATGTCCCGTACCTGGAGGAGTTCGGCACGTTCGAGGGCAACAAGAACCGCGTCACCACGCCTCACAGCGCCGTCCAGTACTCGCCGGAACTGCAGGACGTGCAGATCCGCCAGATGGTCCGCCTGCTCGAACACAAGAACCCCTATACCGGCCTGACCTACGCCCAGGACCCGGCGGTTGCGTTCATCGAGATCATCAACGAGCAGAGCATCCTCTTTTACACCTCGATGAATCCGCTCAAAGCCAGCCCGACGCTGCGCCGGCAGGTGGCGGAACGTTTCTCCGACTGGCTCCGCGAGAAATACGGAAGCCACGAGAAACTCGCGTCGGCCTGGGGCGAGAATAGCTTCGACGGCTTCGAGGGCGACGGCTTCCCCGCCGGCGAGCACTTGGACAAGCGCAATATCCTGCCTATCGGCAACCCGTGGTATTGGGACCCCGAGCAACTGAACGGCTCGCAGGCGTACCGCAGGCAGCGGCTGCTCGACACCATGCAGTTCCTCTACGAATTGCAGTGCGGGTTCTACGACCGGTACGTGCAGGCGATGCGCCAGGCGGGGTACGAAGGCGAGATTCTCGGTTCGAATTGGCAGGCGGGCCGGGCGCTCAGTCATTTCTACAACCTGCACTCGGACTGGCGCGTCGGCACCATCGACCGGCACAACTACTTCGGCGGCGGCAGGGCCCGTCCCGGCGAGAAATTCAACAACGCCACGATGCTGCGCACCGCCGGCTCCGGCACACTCAGCGTCGGCCTGCAACAGGCAAGCGACCGGCCGTTCATGCTGTCGGAGTGGATCCACGTCTTCCCGAGCGAGTGGGGCGTGGAAGGCCCCGCGATCCTCGGCGCGTACGGCTATGGCCTGCAAGGATGGGATGTCTCCTACATGTTCCAGAACCGCGACAGCGGCGGCTTCAGCGACCGGATCGGCCGGGACCAGTGGGACGCCACCGCCCCGCAGGTGCTCGGCATCTTCCCCGCCGTCGCCCGCCAGGTCTTGCGCGGCGACGTGAAAGAGTCCGATCTGCTCGCCCCGCTCTACGTGCACCTGCCTTCGTGGCGAGGGCGTCCCGCCCTTGCGTCCCGAGGCCACCCTGGCCTCGTTCCCCCGGACGACAGAACACTCGTGGCGCCTGAGCAAGGGCAAGATGCCCTCGCCACGAAGCTCGGCTTCACCGACCGCACCGTGCAGCAGTACGACGTCAAGAGTTTCGACACCGACAAGGTCCCCGCCCGCGCCCTGGCCGTCGCCCGCTGCGCGGTCGAGTTCACGGATCAATACCGCGACACGCCGGCGTTCGACATCACGCCCTACGAGAAGGACGGCTTTCTCGCATCCTCCACGAATCAGCTTCACTGGAGTGAGGGCTCCGGCGGCAAATTAGGCGGCTACTTCACCATCGACACGCCCGGCACAAAGGCCGTGATCGGATTCGCCGAAGGCCGCGAATGCCGGCTCGGCGAAGTCACCATCGCGCTCCAATGCCCCTTCGCCGCCATCTACGTAACGGCCGCGGAACCGGATAAAGACATCCGCGCTTCGAAGAAGCTGCTCATCACCGCCATCGCCCGCGCCCGCAACACCAACATGAGATTCAACGACGCCGAGGACGAGCTGACCAACCGCGGCAAACCCCCAATCCTGATGGAGCCCGTCAGAACCACCATCACAATCCGCAGACCCGGCTCACCCAAGCTCTACCCCCTCAACCACGACGGCCTGCGAACGCCAACAACACTCCCGATTGAGGACGGCAAGTTCACCCTCGACACCGCCCGCGAAAAAACGCCCTACTACCTCATCCAGTTCTGACACGCATGCGGGCCGGTCATCAGCCGCCTTTCGGCACTCCAGGATTTGACTCGACGATTCCCATCTGCTATACTGCATAAGCACGGATAAGAGGAGAATTGTGTTTCTCGCGAAGACGCCGAGATCGCCAAGTGCGAAGGAGTACGGCGGGGTGGGCGCTGCCCACCACAAATTCTCATCAGCGTTTGTTTGCGCCCATCGGCGGGTTCAAAGATGATCGTGGTTTGACCCGCCAACGGAGGATTGGAGATTATGCGAACTGTGCTTCTGCCCCTGATCACGTGTATGCTTGTCCTGCCCGCGTATGCCAAGTACAGTGGCGGCACCGGGGAGCCGAACGACCCATACCAGATCGCCACAACCGCCGACCTGGTCGCCCTCAGCGCGGATGCCAACGACTACAGCAAGCACTTCAAGCTGATGACGGATATCGACCTGTCGGGCTTCGATGGGAAGGAAGGCCGACCGGCGTTCAACGTTATCGGTGACTGCCACCCGGAGACGAATGGGTTAACCTATTTCATTGTAGGGACTCCCTTCAGAGGTGTCTTCGACGGCAATGGAAACACAATCTCTCATCTGATGGCTCTGAAGGCTAATGGGGACCGCCGAGCGTTCGTAGGACTCTTTGGCGGTGTGGCACGGGGGGCCGAGATCAAGAACCTGAGGGTTGTGGTGGATGTCAACGTAGACGGCGGAGAGAATATCATTGGTGCCCTGGCGGGGTACAACGGGGGCACTGTGAGCCAATGCTCAAGCCAGGGGACGATTGCAGGCAAGGGATTGACGACAGTTGGTGGGCTGATAGGGTGGAACTACGCTGGTACGGTCACTGATTGTCACAGTGTGGCCGTGGTCAGTGGTGGCTATGTTGGTGGCCTCTTGGGGGGGAACAGCCATCGACAGATCGGTCTGGAGAGGCTGCGAGGCTACGTCTCTCGATGCTACTCGGTGGGAAGAGTCAGCGGCGATTTGTACGTCGGCGGCTTAGCAGGCACAAACGAGGGCGAGGTCTCTCAATGCTACTCGGCAGGCAGGGTCAGCGGCAATTTGCATGTCGGCGGCTTAGTGGGTGGCGGCGCTGGTGCAGTGATCGCCAGTTTCTGGGACATCCAGGCATCAGGGCAAGCCACAGGTGCCGGCGGCACGGGCAAGATCAGCCCCGAGATGCAGACGGCCCAGACGTTCCTGGAAGCCGGCTGGGACTTCGTGGGCGAGACGGACAACGGCACCGAGGATATCTGGTGGATTCTGGAGGGGCGGGATTATCCGCGGTTGTGGTGGGAGCTTCCGGCGGATGATTTCGAGGATGGTGAGGCCGGGCCGCTGTGGTTCGTGTATGCGCCGGAGCCGGAGCTCGTGCAGATTCGGGAGGTGAACGCCAGGCTGGAGATTGCCGCCTCGGCCCAGGCACAGAACGTCGACGCGTTCTACGTATCCGATGGGTGGCGGCTCGACGTCACGAAGGAATTCGCCATCCGCGTCGATTTCCACTTTAGCAAGCAGAACGGGGGTGATGGGCGGGTGACCCTTGGCGTGGTGCCGAGCCTGGAGGCCTCGGCGATGCAGTGGGCCGAGTTGGAGGCCGGCTGCTTCGATACCAGACCGTTCTATCTCTACGAAGTGTCCGACGGGTCCTGGGTGCAGGAGCGGGTCGCCGACCGATCCGCCGACGGCGGGACGCTCTATATGTCCTACGATCCCCATACGGATGAACTGTACTTCAGCGATACGGGCTACGGCGAGGCGCATGCCTGGCAAACCGTGACGGGTCTCTTGCAGGGCCGCTGGGCTGGTGAGCCTGTCTACGTCATCCTCGGC
This sequence comes from uncultured Phycisphaerae bacterium, assembly GCA_965603165.1. GTDB lineage: Bacteria > Planctomycetota > Phycisphaerae > Sedimentisphaerales > Anaerobacaceae > PLanc-01. The sequence goes on along the minus strand of CBFDBY010000032.1, from coordinate 1,754 downwards.
GGCGGCTCGGAGGGCATGGCCCTGACCGGCGAGGATGCCTGGCTGGACGATTTAGTTGTGAGCGCGGGGACGCTGATCCTGTCCGAGCCGGTTGATGAGAATGGGCCGGGAGATTAACGGCGGGTTGTGGCGTTGAATAGAATGATCTACCTTCTCTCGTGCCCGGCTGGGCGGAGGTAGGCGATGCGTTTGGCGATGGGGGGATGGGTGTAGAAGAGCAGCTCGACGAGGCGGCTGGGCGTGGGGTCGGCGAGGTTGTGGGCGGCGAGTTTGGTGAGGGCGGAGGCGAGGGTCTCGGGCTTCTCCACCCTGCCGAGGATGAAGAGGTCCGCCTGTCTCTCGAGATGCCTCGACAGGGCTGCCTGGAAGGGCCGCGATATCACGCCGAAGGCCATGACCCATAGCAGCAGCAGCGGCACGGCGGCGATGTCATAGGCACCTTCGAAGCCGAGTGTCACGGCGCTGCGATCAAGGAACAGGGAGAGGAGATAGAAAGCGATCATGGAAGAAGCGGCGGCCGCGCCGAGCAGCTTCCAGCCGTGGTGCAGGGCGATGTGGGCGAGTTCGTGGGCGAAGACGGCCTCGATCTCATCGTGCGAGCAGAGGTCCATCAACGTGTCGCCGATCAGGATTCTTCGCTCGCGGCCCAGTCCGACCACGGCGGCGTTGGCCTTCTTCGTCTCCTTGCTGAGCTTGATCTCCAGGACCCGCCGGACACGCACGCCGCACCGCTCGGCTAAAGCACGCAGCCTCTCCGCCAGTTCACGGTCTTCGAGCGGATTCAGCTTATAGAACAGCGGCACGATGACCGCCAGCGTGATCTTGCTGAGGAAGACGAGCAGCAGGAACCAACCGAGGGAAGCAAGCAGCCACCAGTGGTTTGGCATGTTACGAATGAGGCCGTACAGCAGGTTGAAGCCAACCACGGTCAGGACGGCGGACAACAGCCATTCCTTGGCACTTCTGGCGAGCCAGCCCGTGAGGGTCTGATTCGACAGATCATACCGGCGTTCGAGGATCACGGCGCTGTAGTAATCGAGGCCGAGAAACAGCAGGTGATAGATCGCCAGGAAGACCAGCAGGTAGCAGGTCAGTTGCAGGTAGTAGGTGCCGGCGAACCGGTCAAGAAGGTCATGTAGTCGGTCCGAGGCACCCGACAACAAGAAGACCAGGAGGAAGGCGAACGTCAGAGCCAGCCTCAAGAGACCGACGGCCAGCTTGCTCCGGGAGTATTGCTTCGCCCGCTCGGGAAGTTTCGGGGGACGCGCGGTTGTCTCATCGGCCGTTGCCATATCGCGTGGAAGGGCTGTACTGATGATTGAATGGTCAAATGCAACGATGGATGTCACCCCCGCGCAGGCGGGGGTCCAGGAAACCCACGGAAGGCACTGGATTCCCGCCTGCGCGGGAATGACATGGTCAGTTCCGTGATTCAGATGGCTATTCAGTTGTCAATGGGAATCGTTCTGCAGGATGTCCATCGTGCGCCGGCACAGTTCCCGGCCGCGATCGGCCCAGACGCCTTCGCCCCAATAGCGATAGCAGCTCGTCTGGCTCGTCAGCAGGTGGAAGAGCGCGTTGCGATAGCGCGGATCGGAGGTTGGCACGCCGCGGCTCAGGAGTTTCTCGTTGAACAGGGCGCTGGCGGCTTCCATCGGCTGGAGCACATCCTGATAGCCACGAACCCACGAGATATTGTTCGTCCAACTGCCGCCCTCGACGTGGAATCGCGAGTCCTCGCGGCGCAACTGCTC
>CBFDBY010000031.1:0-51542 GCA_965603165.1 uncultured Phycisphaerae bacterium | reverse complement strand
GAACGATCCCGTTCGTCAGGATCTCCTCCGTCAGGACAAGCCGTTCGGCGAGCCCGCCCGAAAGCTCCGGATGGACCCCGACGAATCGAAGGTCGTCGCACAGATTGTACAGCCCGCGCAAGCAATAGTAGCAGCGGCCGCAATGCACGTCCGGCGCGATCGCCAAATGATCGCCGACGGCAAACTGCGTCAGCCCCTCGCCCACCTCCACAACGATGCCGGCGGCCTCGTGCCCCGGTATTACGTCATCGCTCTCCGGGGGCGGGCCCTCGCTCCAGCGACGCAGGTCCGAGCCGCAGATCCCGCAGGCCTTGACGTCGAGAACCAGTCCGCCGTCCGGCGCAACCGGCTCCGGAACATCCCGCAACTCAACCGTCTTCGGTCCGATCAGATAAACAGCCTTCATCCACAACCTCTTATGCGTCACATTGGACGGCATGCCTACGCCCGCGTAAGCATGGCACGCTGTCCTTGACTGTTCAATAGTCCGTACTACTTTCCTTCGGCGATCTTCCTGCCGACGGCCCCTTCCGGGTGCGTCGCGCCGAACTGCTCCCTGGTGTAACCTCGCATCTCGAGCAGCAACAGACAGAGAACGTCACACGCCGCGGCGTTGACCAGCGAGCTGCCCGTGGCGATCATCCCGTAAGGGTCCACACCCTCGGGTGTCTTGACCCTGTAAACCGCATCGCTCATCTTTGCCAAAGGCGAATCGGGGTCTTCCGTATGAGCGATGATCTTCGCGCCCTTCTGTTTCGCGATTTCGACGAGAGAATTGATCTCCCGGCTGCGACCACCCTTGGAGATCACGTAGACGATGTCTCTGTCGGTGACGGCGCCCGCCCCGCCGTGCAGGCAATCCGCCGCGTTCAACGACAAAGCCGGCGTGCCACAACAGGAAAGCAAATGCGCGAACCGCCCCGCAATCGCACGGGAGGTTCCCGCGCCGGTGACCAGAATGTGCCCTCGGCAGTCCAGCATCATGTGCGCGATCCCCGCCACCGATTCATCCACCTGCTCCGTCAGCATTCCGACGGCGTCTGCCTCGCGGGCAATCACCGCGCGGGCCTTCTCAACCAGTTCTCTTGGCGATTGTCTTGTCATGATATCCTATCCGCCTCCCGATCGATCGCGCTACTTCCTGTCCAGCACGAGAACCATGTCACTATCCTGTGGCGAGGCGGCCTCAGTCAGACCGTCGCGCTGACTCACAGCCGCCGTGAAGAAATCGTATGTCACCGGATTGAACCACTGACCCCGGTAGTCATGACCGAAGCGATTGTGCAGCTTGATTGTTCCTCTGACCGGCAGGTACGCCACGATCGTATCGCCCTCGTCCGTTTGCGCGACGGAGATGAAATGACTGTAGGTCTTGTCGCCCGGCTGTTCGGCCAGCAGGTGCTGGGCCGGTCTCAGCCGCCACCACGGCAGCGTTCGCATGAACTGGGCCAGGTAACCCACCTGGATACTGCCCGGAAAATTCATACTCTTGTGCCAGGTGGACACGCCCGGCTCGTGTCGGTGGTTGAGAATGGTCTCGCCTTCCCGAATCCACGGCCAGATGCCGTTGGCGCCGTAGGTGATGCCCGCCGTCGGAGTGGCCAGGATGCTCCAATAGCTCGCGTTGCGGACGTCCCGGTCGGAGATCCGAAAGCCGATTTCCTCGTAGCACGGCTCCAGGTTGATGATCGGCCGGGCGGGAATCTTGTCCCAGTTGTCGGCAGGCGGGCCCTTCGTGATCCACTCCACCGTGCCCCGGGCGTTGCTGTGACTGGACTGATAGCCGACGATGTCGAGCCAGTCCTCGCCGGCGTAGGCATTGCCGATCCACGAGCGGCCGTGCGGATGCTGGGCGACCAATCCCGGATGCTGCTCGCCGAAGACGCCCCGGCCGATGTTCTTCCAGCGCTGCTCGTATTCATCGATGTAGCGGCCGTCTCCGCCGAGAATCCAGACAACATGGTTCCCGCCATAGCGGGCGACCATGTACCGAGCCAACAGAACGGCCGCATCCTCCGGCAGATAGTAACCGGGACTCAGTTCGCGACCCTCCCCCCACTGCAGCGTCCACAGCAGCACCGGCGCCGCCACCAGGCCATGCTCGTTGATCCGGTCCACCTTGTGGTCCAGACGCCTGTAAAAGTCCACGTTGATTCGGATCCGCCCACTGCCCTCGAACGCCACCTGCCCCTCCGCGTCCTTGTCGCCCCCTCGCCACTGCGTTGTGACGAACTGAATCACGTTGTAGCCGTGCTCGACGCGATGGCTCAGGTATTGCCGCCACTCGTCCTCGGTGGATTTCAGCGCCCCATTCCAGGCGGTGCAGGCCGTCCAGAAGAACGGCGTGCCGTCGGCGTGGGCCAGATGGTAGCTCCCTTTCGGTCGGACGATGCCGCCCTTGCTGTAAATATCCAGTTCGCTGTCGTTGGCGACACACGCGAAAGAACCCGTGACGCCGTGCAGCCCCTTGTTCTTCTCATCCGCGCAGCTCGTTCGGAACGTCCAGGTCCCCTTCTCATCCGGACAGAAGCGCGCCCTCCAATCGCGCCCGCCGTCCCAGAAACCGTTGACCTTCATCACGCGACCTGTTGGCGAGGTGAACGAGACGGCGAATTCCTTCACGTCATACAAGGGATTCTCATAAGACTTGTCGCTCTCGAATCGTTGCTCGTACTTCATCCACACGCCGACCTGCTCCTGGGCGAAGCAGGGCTCTCCGACGACCAGGATGACGAGCAGCACATACAGCGTTCTTCTCATACGCGACCTTCCGGGATGAGCGGCGCGCATCGCGCCCGGCCCCAAGCAGAGTAAATAATCCTCGTGCCTCTTTTCAACTCAAATCTCCTCGATCCGAATGGTGCGCCGGCCGAGCCTGGCAAGCTGTTGCGTTCGCAGGCTGTCGAGAAGAACCGCGAGGAAGATGATCCCCGCCGCCACGAGCGGCTGAAGATACAGATCGACCTGGGCGGATACGAGACCGGTCGTCACCATCTGGATCAGAACGGCTCCCAGCACGGTGCCGGGGAAGACGCTGCCGATGCCGCCAAAGAGGCTGGCGCCGCCCAACACGGCCGCCGCGATCGCATCGAACTCCTTGTACTCGCCGAACCCGGCGTTGATGATGCCCAACTGGGCGACCGAAATGAAACCGCCCAACGCGGCCAGAAGGCCGCAGATGACAAACGCCGCACCGCGCACGCGCGACGTGTTGATGCCGGCCTTCTGGGCCGCTGCGATGTCGTTGCCCACGGCGTAGATCTGCCGACCGAGCGCCGTCCATCGCAACACGAGCGACGCGCACAGCACGACCGCCGCGAACACCGCTACGGGAAGCGGCACGAGCCCGAACAACCGCTGCGAACCGATCCGCGTCACGCTTTCGGGAAACTCGACCGGCACCGATTTCGTGATCCACAACCCGAGACCGCGACCCACCCAGAGCGTGCCGAGCGTGGCCACGAAAGGAATGATCCTCAACTTCGTGATTGCCAGGGCGTTCACGAGGCCAAACAGCAGCCCCACCCCCAGGCAGACAACCAGAGCCAATGCGACCGGCAGATCATGGTTCCTCATCAGCAAACCGGCGACCACCGCCGACAGATACATATTCGAGCCGACCGATAGATCGATGCCGGCGGTCAACAGAACGAACGTCATGCCGACGGCCATGATGCCGATGTAGGAAGCCTGCTTGACGATGTTCTCGATACTCTGGTAGCTGAGGAATCGCGGCGACAGTAGACCGAAGAGCAGGAAGATCACGGCAAAGAGAATCAGCGGTGCGTGCCGCAGGATCATTACCAATACTCTGCCGTGTGTCGTTCGCATATGCGTCGCTGCCGTCGTCACCCCGATTTGCGCGCGTGGGCCCGGTGTCCCTGGAACGCCGCACGCAGAATCCGCTCCTGATCGAACTGGTCGCGCTCGAAGCGCCCCCGGATCTCGCCTTTGCTCATGACGACGATTCGGTCGCACATCCCTATGAGCTCTTCCAGTTCCGAAGAGATCAGCAGAATGCCGGCGCCGCGGGCGGCTAAGTCGTTGATGAGGCCGTACACCTCACACTTCGCGCCGACATCGATGCCCCGCGTCGGCTCATCCATAAGGAACACCGCCGGCTCGGACATGAGCCATTTGCCGACGACCACCTTCTGCTGATTGCCGCCGCTCAGGTTTTTCGCGAGCGTGCGGCCCACCGGCCCACACTTGATCCGCAAAGTCTCCACCACCCCGCCAACGGCGGCCGCGAGCCGTCGGTGTCGCAGCAAGCGTGGGAACCGCGCCGATGCGAACGCCGGCAGGGCCGCAAGGCCCATGTTATCGACAACAGTCGCCTCCATTAGGAGCCCTTCCTCCCGCCGGTTCTCAGTCACGAAGGCCATGCGCCGACGAATGCTGTCGACAGCCGAGACGTGATCGCGAGCGACACCGCCGACCAGGATGCGCCCCCGCTCGAACGGCTCCAAGCCGAAGAGGATGCGCGCCAGCTCGGTTCGCCCCGAGCCCATGAGCCCGAAGAGCCCCAGCACCTCGCCCTTGTGGACGAGCAGGTCGATGTCCTTGACGATGCCCGACTGCGAAAGACCCTGGACCTCAAGAGTCACCTCGTCTGCCGGCTTGGATTCACGGATGGGAAAGACCTGGCGGATATCCCGCCCCACCATGCGCGAGATCATTCTGTCGACCGTGAAATCGCGCCTGGGCCCCATGTCCACGACCCGCCCGTCGCGCAGGACGACGATGTCGTCGGCAAGCTGCAGGACGTTGCCGAGATTGTGGGAGATGTAGATCGTGGACTTGCCCTGGGCTTTCAGGTCCCGGATGATGCCAAAGAGCCGCTCGGTCTCGCTTGCGGTCAGCGAAGTCGTCGGCTCATCGAAGATGATGATCTCGGCCCCGGCGCGCAAGGCCCTGGCGATCTCGACCAACTGCCGCTCGCCGGGCGTCAGCCGGTCCACCAACGTCTCCGGCAAAAGACCCAGATTCAACCTCTCCAGCAACTGCCTTGTTTGTTTCCGGGCCGCTCGTCTATTGAGGAAGGGGGATCTTCCGAGCCGGGGGAAGCGGTCGATGAAAAGGTTGTCGACGATGCTGAGATTCGTGAAGAGGTTCAGTTCCTGATGAATAAAGGCCACGCCGGCCTCGGTCGCCTCGAACGGATTTCGCGGAGCGTAGTCTGCGTCCCTGAGCTTCATCGCCCCGCCGTCCGGGCGGAGCACACCGCCCAACACATTCATAAGCGTGGTCTTGCCGGCGCCGTTCTCGCCGACCAGGCCCAGCAGATGGCCCCCGGGCAGCGCGAACGTCACGTCCCGCAGCGCGTGGACGCCGAAGAAGCTCTTTGATATGCCGTCGAATTGAACGATGTTCTCAGGCACCGGGCCACCTTGTCATGCGAGCGCCTCCCTCGCCAGAAACCGTGTTCGAGTGACATCCAACAGGGCCGCCAGCAGAATCACCGCCCCCTTGATTACGGGCTCGGCATAGAAAGGCACGTCGAGCATGTTCAGGGAATTGGACAGCAGAATGAAGAACAACACGCCGAAAAGGGCCCAGAGGACTTTGCCCTTGCCGCCAAAGAGGCTGATGCCGCCGATCACGGCCGCCCCGATGACGTCGAGCAGAAGGTTCCGCCCAAGGGTGGGCCGGCCTCCGGCCAACCGGGCCGAATACAACACGGAGGCAACGGCGGCGAAAAAACCGCTCAGAATATAGCCGATGATTATCACCCGGTCGGTCGGCACCCCCGAGACCATCGACGTCCGGAGGCTCTTGCCGATGGCGAAGAACCATCGCCCGAGAACCGTGTGCCGCAGCACGACATGTGCAGCGACCGCCAGGACCAGCACCACGAAAAAGGAATAGGGAATCAGTCCAATCTGACCGGAGCCGATCATCGTATAGGATTTCGGCAGGTACATGATGTTCTCCGATTTGGTCAGGTAAATGGCCAATCCGCTGAAGAACATCATCGAGACGAGTGTCACCATGAAGGCCGGCATGCGGAACTTCGCCACGGCCAATCCGTTCAGGAGACCGACGAGCATGCCGACGACAAGCATGGCCGCGATGCCGAGCGGGACGGCCAACGCGGTGCCGCTGATCGGACTGCCCCCAGACGAGAGCAGGATGCCCCACAGCGGACTCTTTTCAAACAGCGCCGGATTCAGCTCCGTGGTCATGAGCATGGCGCCGATCACGCTCGTCAGGGCCATGATCGAGGTCTGGGACAGATCGATGCCGCCCAGGATCAAGACAAACATCTGGCCCAACACGAGGGCGAACAAGGGCCACATGTCGGAGGAGATATTTGTAAGATTCCCCGGACTGGCGATATAGGGCATAAAGAGATAGAGAACGACAAAGTAGAGAACGCTCAGATAAAGGACGAAGTTTTCAGACAAGAGCACGCGACGGACAATCCCGGCGAACCTGCCCGCCACGGCTGACTTGCCCAATCTGTTTTCGTATTCGCCTGAGGATTTCAAGAGCGATACTCGTAAAATGTCAGACTCAATGATCCCGCTCGTCGGGGCGCCGGACGCACGCTTCCGTGAGCTTGCCTCCCGGGAACACACATGTCCACCTGAACATGGACGCGAGCCCGGTCGTGCATCGTCGCGTTCTACTCGGCGGCCCCCTGCTCGGCCAACAGCTTGAAGCCCCACATATCCATCGCGCGTTCGCCCATGTTCGCCTGGGTGAGCGCGAAGCCGGGATCGTCCATCCACTTCTTGGGTGTCTTCTCGCCCGCCTCAATCGCATTGAGCAAGGCCGTCAGCAGCGCGTCGGCCTCATAGAACAGGTCCTGCACGCCCGTTGCATCCACGTAGCCGTCCTTCATCCACTGGGCGGCCCGCACGTCGCCATCGACGCCGCCGAGAATCACGTGCCCGGGCTCGCCGATCTTCTTCCATTTGCCGAGCGGCTCCAGCACGGCCCGGACCTGCGGGTACATGAAATCGGATGAGGTGAAGACAAAATCCACGTTGGGATTCCTCTGCAGGGCGGCCTCAAGGTTCGCTTGGGCGGTGGCCGCGTCCCACTTCGTCGGCACCTCGATCAAGGGGTTGAACAGATCCGGATTCCTCTCAAGGACGTTCATGAATCCCTTGCGTCGTGCGACGGCGTTGCTGTCGCCCAAGTCTCCCACAAGGATGAGCGGCGTGACCTTCCGGGCGAGTTTCTTCGCCGCCTCGGCCATGTAAGCCACGGTGTCCTCGGAGATCTTCTCGTTGTCGGCCACGATGACGATGGCCGGGTTGCTGTCGTTGGCCGGGGGCCTGTTGAAAACGCCGATGGGTACCCCCGCCTTGTTGGCCTCGGCCACGATCGTCACCGCACTTTCCCCATCCTGCGGAATGATGATGATCCCATCCACACCGCGGGCAACCGCCGCCCGGATCTGTTCGAGCTGCTTGTTCGCATCCTGGTTGGCATTGCGCTCGATGACCCGTATCCCCTTGCTCCTGAGCGTTTCCGTGATCGCCTTATGGGCGGCCACCCAGAACTCCGTCTCCAGGTCCTGAAAGCCAAAGCAAATCGTGGTCTGGTCCCGCTCCTCGCCCCGCCGAGAGCATGAAGCACAGGCCAGGACGAGGGCACCGACCGCCAACGCCGCACAGGTCCATCGTACATGACTCATAGCAGCCCCTTCAAAGACGCCAAAGGGAACGGCACACATGTTCACCTTTGAACGTATGAACATCTTCTACGGAGCCAACCTCATCCTGTCAACCGCAATCTCCATCCCCACGCCCCACCGCCCCGCCGATGCCCCCAGCCGGCCAGAACCGCCAATTCACTCTGCCCCACACCCAAAAATGGCAGAAGTCGAGCTGAGTGTTTCTTGAAAAGGTCATGGGGAGAATGGGTGAACTGTGGCTCTGTGAAAACAAAGCCAATTTCCCGGTCTGGTTCGGGCATTGCCAAGCCGCTCGGGGGTGGGGCGTCTTCTGGGTCGGTGAACCAGGCCGAGGCGTGCTCAGAATTCGCCGCCGACGTAGTCGTCGAAGTGATAGAACTCGGCGTCTTCGAGGTACGTCTCCGGCCGGGATACGAAACTGACGAAGTTCTCCATCAGAAGCTGGTGCTTGTTCTCCTCGTCGGCGAGCCGGCGGAAGATTTGCTCCTGGGCCGGGTCTTTTGACTCCTCAGCCTTCTCGAGGTAGAAATCCTTGCTCTTTCTTTCGATCTCGACCGCCTTTCGGTACAGGTCCGCCTCGCTGATATGGAAGTCGAACGTCTCGGCCGAGCGTTTCATTTTCTCGAACACCTCCCGGGCATGTGCAAGGACAGGCGTGTCCGCGGGCGTATCCGTTGAGCCGGCCTTCATTTCTTTGACCGTCCGGTAGTGCTTGGCCTCCTCGTCGGCCAGCATGGTCAGGATGTTGCGGAGTCCCGCGTGGTGGGTGCGCCGGGCCAGATCGCGGTAGTACTCTTCACTGAACTTCTCCTTCTCCATCGCGAACTTGAAAATATCCATGCCTCTTTCCTTCCATCACAAGAACTCTGTCAGAATCCCGTTGGGCCCGGCCTGCTCCGGCCTCAAAGGGCTTGTATCGCCGCCACGCGGTCTGTGCAATACGATCGACAAGTCTGTCGGGCGGCTCGCGCCCGGTTCAGCACGGGCTGCCTTGTTTCTACCGGCGGGCGGCGGCTTGGTTCGGTGAAACCGGGGCGTTTCCTTCGCCGTACAGTGCCTTATGATGGAACTGATCCGGAATCCACGACACCTTGGGGGTATGGAAATGGAAGTCAAGAGCATCGTCAGAGTCATCGTGGCGTGTGGTGTCAGTCTATCCGCCGGGCTGATTGGCTCGCTTGCTGTGGGCGGGGGCGGGTTCGCCGCGTGGTATTCGATGATTCAAAAGCCCTCTTTCACACCCCCGAACTGGGTCTTCGGGCCGGCGTGGACGACGCTGTATATCCTGATGGGCGTCGCGGCCTTCCTGGTCTGGCGGAAGGGGCTCAGGGTCCGAGCGGTCCGGATCGCACTGTCGTGGTTCCTCGTGCAACTCGTCATCAATGCCCTGTGGACCCCGGTTTTCTTTGGCCTGCACCGCATCGGTCTCGCGCTTGTTGTGATCGTGCTGCTGTGGGCGGCCATTGCGGTCACCATGTACTACTTTGGCCGGGTTTCCCGCGTGGCGGCCGTTCTTCTGGTCCCCTATCTGGCGTGGGTGTCCTTCGCGACCGTTCTGAATGCTTCCATCTGGTGGCTGAATCGTTGAAGGACGGGGCGGTCCCGGTCGCCGGCTCCGGCCTTTGTACCGGGCATGGGCCCTGCCGGCCTCGTGTGGGCGGCGACGGCACGTCCATAGATCCGATCTCGCACGAAATATTTTTGAGACATTCCGTGAACCTGCTATGTTGGCCATCGTACCGTAATTTGAGCCCGTTCCGGTGCCTCGGGGAAACCGAAAGCTGAGGCGGGCGTAAGGATTTTGGAAGGCATCGCGAAGATGCCCGAAAGAAAGAGTACACCACAAGCCCCTGCGTAGTCTCGCTTCCTCTCCCTCCGCACCGCAGGGGCTTTGCCTTTTATGGGACCGCCGCCCCTCGACAACCCAAATCGGGAGAAAATGCGAAGACGCTCCGCTCGCCATGCGATAATATGAGTAGGTGGGGATCATCCAGGGATGATGTCAGCCGCTGGGAAGGGAAAGACATGACAGAAGAGCCCGCAAGCCACTCACAAGCCCAGGCGAACCAGAGCCGGTCGGACCAGGAGAAAACCGCGGCCCGCACGATCACGAGCAGCCTGCTGCAGCACGCCGCCGGGATCGCGGAATCCTGCGGTGCGACGGCCCTGTTCGTCTATGTCGATGCGATGGACGAGGAGGAACGGGACCTTGACCTCCCGGTCAACGCGAGAGTTTTCTGCGTCACCAAGAGCCCGGCGAAGGATCGGGAGTGCCATCCCGGGGCAATCCAATGCCTGCGTGTGCCAAATGTGCCGCTGACGCGTATGGGACAGGTCAAAATCGCTGTCTTTCTGGCCCTCTCGCGGGGTTTGATCAAGCACGGGGATCGAGTGGTCTTTCTCTCCGGTCTGGCCGCCGCCAAAACGCTCGATACGATCATCGTCACAGAGGTCGGGCGCGAGTATGAGATCTTCGCCTCCGGAGCGGAGCTGACGGCGACAATGCCGTCGATCCTCCCGGAAGTCATCGAGCGGGTCGTGGATATCGCGTCCGAGCTGGGCAGCGAGGGTCGCGAGGGCAGGGCGCTTGGGGCCATGTTCATCATCGGCGATACCGACCGCGTGCTTCCCCTGACCCGCCAGCTCGTGCTCAATCCGTTCAAGGGCTATCCGCCGAGCGAGCGGAATATCCTGGATTCCTCGCTCGAAGAGACCGTCAAGGAGTTAGCGACACTGGATGGAGCGTTCATCATCCGCGAGGACGGAACGATGGAGACCTGCGGCACGTACATCCGCACGGCCAGCCAGGAGGAGTTTGAACTACCGCGGGGCCTGGGCGCCCGGCACCATGCGGCGGCGGCCATTACCGCGATCACCGATGCCATCGCCGTTACCGTCAGCGAATCCACCGGCTCCGTCACTATCTTCCGCCGAGGCCGGATCATCACCGAAATCCAGAAACCTCGCAGCACGGGCGAGAAACAGCGGATGCTCCGTTCGCATCCCCTCCACAAGCCGAAGAAGCGTAACGCATCCTCGTAGCCCGGCCCGCTACCTTGCTGGGCGATAAAGAGCGATAATCTCAACCCTGACCGGTTGAGACAGACCATCGAAGAGACTACACTGTCGCTCGATGTGACCGCGAAGCTTTCCGTCGGGCAGCGCAGCCGTCCGGAATATCGATTGGATTGGCATGTACGTGAATTAAAGGAGCAGGTAATGGCAAACAAGGTGCTGATGATTGATGATGATCCGGAATTCGTCGATGCGATGTCGGATTTGCTCGAGGCCAAGGGTTATGAGGTCCACACCGCCTTGAACGGCAGAGAGGGCGTCGAAAAGGCGAAGGCCGAGGATCCGGATATCATTCTTCTCGATGTGATGATGGCCACGAAGCATGAGGGTTTCGATATTGCCCGGGAGCTGCATGGGGATCAGGCGCTCCAGGCCACTCCGATCATCATCTTGACCGGAATCCGTCAGGACATGAGCTTGCCGTTCGGGTTCGAGCCGGACGAGACCTGGCTGCCGGTCAAGAAAGTGCTGGAAAAGCCCGTCAAGCCTGAGGTTTTGTTAGCGGCCATATCCGAGAACATCAGGAAAGGTTGATCCTGTCCATGCACCCTCGATCACAGCGGAGGTCCTCACGACGTACGAACTTCGTGCATCGTTCTCTCGGTCTCGTAGCTCTCCGGATCGAAGCCGGGACGCGGCGCGGGGGCCGTCCCCGACGGGCGACGGCGTCGGAGGATCGTGTGCGCGAAACAGCCGACGTGAATCGCCAGGTACATGGCTCCGATTCCACACAACACCTCAACGAGCAGGTTGGACATTGTCGATTCCCAAAAAGGCGGATTGTCTTCTCTTTCAAGAGAGATACGAAATGGAAGTTAGGGGGCGATTAGGGCCGCGCTAGAATCCCGCTAATTCTGTGTTAGAGGACGTGGGAAGGAGTGACGATGGCGAAGGCAACGATTCTTGTCGTGGACGATGAAGAGGATATCCGTGAGCTGGTGGAGCTGCATCTGAGCCGAGAGGGCTTCAGAGTGGTTCTCGCCGAGACGGGGGAGCAGGCCCTGAAGCTGGTTCAGACCCAGCCGCCCGGCTTGGTCGTACTGGATCTCATGCTGCCCGACGTGGACGGTCTGGAAGTCTGCAAGAGAATGAAAGCCGACCCCAGGACGCAGCAGGTCCCCATCGTCATGCTGACGGCTAAAGGCGAGGAGGCCGACATCATCACCGGACTGGAGTTGGGTGCCGACGACTATATGACCAAGCCCTTCAGCGGCAAGGTCCTGGTCGCGCGGATTCGCAGGATTCTGCGCCGAAAACGGGAGGAGACCGACCGTGAAGGGGTGGTGGAAATTCACGATCTGGTGATCGATCCGGCCCGGCACGAGATCCTGATCGCGGGCAGGCCCATTGAGCTGACGCTGACGGAGTTCAACATTCTTCATACATTGGCCGGCAGGCCGGGACGGGTATTCACCCGCTATCAGATTGTCGATGCCGTCCACGGCGATGACTACCTGGTGACCGACCGAGCGATCGACGTGCAGATCGTCTCGCTGCGAAAGAAGCTGGGCCCGTGCGCAAAGTACATTGAGACGGTGCGAGGCGTCGGCTATCGATTCGTCGATTGAGGTCCCGTCGAGCGACGGCGGAAAAACACCTTGACGGCACCGGACAAAACGCGTAGAAGGAGTTGTTTGAAGAGCCGTTGAGGCTTTTCCATCTATCAAACGAGCCATATGATCAAAGACTGTATCTTCTGCACAATCGGCGGGTTGGGTCTCTTCCTGTTCGGCATGAAACTTATGTCGGACGGTCTCAAGGCGGTTGCGGGCCGCAAACTCAAGAAAATCCTCGAGGCCATGACGAAGAGGGCCCTGATGGCCTTTCTGGTCGGTGCTGCCGTTACGGCCTTGATCCAGTCCAGTTCGGCCACGACGGTCATGGTCATCGGCTTCATCAATGCGGGTCTGCTCACGCTCCGGCAGGCGATCTGTGTAATTATCGGAACCAACGTGGGCACGACTGCCACGGCCTGGCTGGTCTCGATCTCCGGGCTTGGGGCCTTCAAGATCACCGCCTATGCCCTTCCTGCTGTGGCTCTGGGCTTTCTCCTGAACATCGGCGGCCGCACGCGCAGGATGAAGAACGTCGGCCAGATCCTTCTGGGCTTTGGCATCCTCTTCGTGGGCATCGGCTTCATGAAGGACGCGTTTGCGCCGCTTGAGGAGAGCCCCAGGATCCAGGAACTTTTTGTCGCTCTCGCCAAGTACCCCATGCTGGCGATCCTGGCGGGCGCAGTCGTGACCATGCTCTTGCAGAGCAGTTCCGCCGCCATTGCCGTGGTGCAGTTGTTGGCCGTCGGAGGGGCGTTCGGGCAGCAGTGGGATGTGGCCTTGAACGTAGCGATCCCCTTCGTGCTCGGCAGCAACATCGGCACGACCATCACGGCGCAGCTTGCCGCTTTGCAGGCCAATCTGAATGCCCGGCGCGCCGCCTGGGCCCATACGATCTTCAACATCGCCGGCTGCGCTATTGCCTATCCGTTCATATACGTCGGTTGGTTCGGAAACCTCGTGGAACTCGTTTCGCCCTGGGAACTGAGTCCGACCACCATCGCGATGTCCATCGCCATCGCGCACACGGTGTTCAACGTGGGAAACTCGGCCATCTTTCTGCCGGCGGCGGACATGCTCGCCCGACTCGTCGTGCGGGTCGTGCGTGAAAGACCGAGCGATGCGGCGATGCGGCCGGTTGTCCTTGAGAAACATCTCCTCGATACGCCCGAGATTGCGCTGCAGCAGACCCAGAAAGAGATCGTTCGCATGGCCCAGACGGCCAAGAGCGCCATCTGTGCCGCAATTGAAGGGGTCGTGGATGGCAACCCGCGCCCGTTGAAATCGGTTCGGGAGCTCGAAGATTACACCGACGTCTTCCAGTTCGAGATCACCACCTATCTCTCCGAGCTTTCGAGGAGACACCTGTCTGATGAGGTCGCTGTCGAGCTTCCCGTGCTGCTGCACACCGTCAATGACCTGGAACGAATTGGCGACCACGCGGTCAACATCGCGGAAATCGCGGAGCGCAAGATCGAGCAGAGGCTCCCGTTTAGTGGTTCGGCCCTCGAGGAGGCCACACGGTTGAGTCGAGAGATCGAGCAGATGTTCGATCGCGTGATTGACTCCCTCGAGAGCAAGAACGTAGAGGCGGCCAGGGCGGCGATCACGAACGAACTGAATCTCAACAGGATGCAGATTGAGTTTCGTCGTAGCCATGTGGCTCGAATGCGCGAAGGCGCCTGTTCCCCCGAGGCCGGGCTGATCTTCATCGACGTAGTCGATAACGTCGAGAAGGTGGGCGATCACCTGACGAATATCGCGCAGGCCGTCATCGGCGGGTTGCAGTGGGCGGGGATCGAGCCCAAAGCAGCGCCGGGCGACAGACACGATGCGGATGAACTTGTCGCTGAAGAGACGTGACACGCCGGCAGAGCGCTGCCTGTATTGACAGATGCGATACCCGGCCGGGCCGGAGACCAGTTATATACCGAAAGCGGCTTGACCCGGTTTCCAAAAACAAGCAGAAAGAGCGCTCCCGTGGGTTCTTAGCGATTCGCGGGGTTTGACAAGGGCTCAACATGATCAGAGATGTTATTCTACTGACGATGCGGTTCACCGTCGTAGCTGAGCACGTACGAATGGGAAGTCTCGCCCAAACTGATGCTAAACAGCAAGTTTTGGCCTAAGGAGTGAACAATGAGAGTCTTAGAGAGGTTTTTTGCTCCGTCGCCTTTCGCCCAACTGCATGAGCACGCCAAGAAAGTGCACGAGTGTGTTGAGCTTATTCGGCCCTTGGCGAGCGCGCTGCTGGCGGAAGACTATGAAAAGATCGAGGAATTACACAATGTGATGTCGAAAACCGAGCATGAGGCAGACCAAATCAAAACGGAATTGCGCGATAAACTCGCCAAAGCGTACTTCCTTTCGATCGGACAACATGAACTAAGCCGGTTTCTGGCGTATCAGGACGACGTCGCAGATGCCGCGGAGGATTTCGCTGTTGTGCTGCTGCTGCGCAAGACCAGAATTCCGGAAGAACTCAAAGCTGATTTTCTGGCCTTTGTTGAGCAAGTCATCAGTGTCAGCGAACAGTTAATGAGTCTGGAGAGCGAACTTTCGACGCTCGCAGAGGCCGCTTTTACCGGCGAAGAAGCCGAGAAAGTGCTGAAAGGCATTGAAAGAATCGGCGAAGAAGAATGGAAAGCAGATCGTCTTGAGAGGAAATTTGCTCGCCATTTATACAGCATAGAAGAAAAAGTCGACCCCGTTACCATCTTCTTCCTCGACAAGTACTGTAAGACGCTCGCGAGTGTCGCCAACAACGCCGAAGGAACCGCCAAGTACCTGCGTCTCATCATTCGCAAGAAGTAGCCCAGCCTGCCCTGAAGAGACATTGTGCCTATGGAAATGATCGTTATCGCAGCAATTGTAGTTGGCTTCTACATGGCGTGGAATATCGGTGCCAATGATGTGGCCAACTCCATGGCTTGCGCGGTCGGTTCAAAGGCGATGACGGTCTTCTGGGCGGTAGTCCTGGCAGCGGCCTGCAATTTCTGCGGAGCCGTGCTGGTAGGCAGCCACGTCGCCGATACCGTCAGGAAGGGAATAATAGACACGCAGGCATTCACCAACGATCCCCGTATGCTCGCACACGGCATGCTGTGCGCGCTTTTGGCTGCGGCAGTGTGGTTGAATCTTGCCTCGTGCTTTGGCATGCCGGTTTCCACCACACATTCCATCGTTGGAGCCGTCGTCGGGTTTGGAATTCTGGAAGCCGGACTCAGATATGTCTACTGGGCTAAGCTGGGGCAGATTGTTGCCAGTTGGTTTATCTCGCCACTGGCCGGGGGGATCATAGCCTTTGTCATATTCAAGTTGATCTTGCGTTACATTCTGTCTGCCGAAGAACCTGTGAGGGCTGCGCGAAAAGGCGTACCAGTCTGCTTTTTTGTCGTCTTTACCACAATCATTCTGGCCATCATCTACAGAGGCTTGAAGAACCTGCATCTTGACCTCAGTGCTCCCAAGGCGATTGCCTTCAGCATTCTCGGAGGGCTCACCGCGGCAAGCATTTCCATATTCCTTGACGGGAGGAATCGCAATTGCAGTGGCGAAGTCCCCGTGGAGCAACAGCTCGCACAGGTCGAGAGAACCTTCGTGGTACTGGTCATCATTAGCTCGTGTACGGTAGCCTTTGCGCAGGGGGCCAACGATGTGGCGAATGCCATTGGGCCGCTGGCCGCGGTAGCGGAAATCGTCAAGACCAACGCGGTCCCCGGCGCGGTCCAGGTGGACACACGTTTTTTGGTTCTCGGCGGCTTTGGCATCGCCGTCGGCCTGGCTACGTTCGGTTACCGCGTGATGCGCTTGGTTGGGACAAAAGTCACCGAGATTACGCCCTCACGCGGTGTTGCCGCGAACTTGGCCGGCATGATGACGGTATTGACCTGTTCGAAGATGGGCCTGCCTGTATCCACCACGCACACCATGGTTGGCGCGATCTTAGGTGTGGGATTGGCCCGCGGCATCACTGCTATTGACCGCAAAGTCGTTAAGTCAATCTTTGCCTCCTGGCTCGCCACCGTTCCAATCGCAGCGGGCTTGACCGTGCTCTTCTACCTGATCGGGAAGTGGTTATTCTGGTCGTAAACAGGCAAGTCGGCAATGTGGATACGGTGCGCGACCATCTGACCAATATCGCTCAGGCCGTCATCGGCGGGCTGCAGCGGGCGGGAGTTGAGCCGAAAGCGGCGCCCGGCGTCAGGCACGATGCGGATCAACTTGCCGCTGAGGAAACGTGACGCGCCGGTAGAGCGCTGCCTGCATTGACAGGCGCGATGACCGGCGCAGCCGGAGATTGGCTATGTTCCGAAGGCGACTGATTTGGCAACTCTATCCGTCCTTCCTGGTCGTCGCCCTGCTGGCCTTGGCCGCCGCGACGGCTTACTTCTCTCACACGTTCCGCGAGTTTTACCACGGGCAGATGCGCGATGAGCTGCGCACCCTGGCCGACATCGTCGTGCCGCAGGTGGCCCAGACGCTGACGACGGCCCAACCGGGAAATGTGGATGAGCTGTGCAAGAGCCTTGGCGGGACCGTAGAAGGCCGCGTGCGGTTCACCGTCATTGCGCCGGCCGGCGGGGTCCTGGGTGATTCCCACGAAGACCCTGCCGCTATGGAGGACCATTCGGATCGTCCGGAGATTCTCGATGCGCGCAGAACCGGGGCCGGTCAGTCGGTCCGCTTCAGCTCGACGCTTGGCAAGAAGATGATGTACGTGGCCGTTCCGATCCGGGTGGACGGGCAGCCTCGGGCCGTGGTCCGGGTCGCCGTCGCCGCCACCGCCATCGACCAGGTCATCGGGGAGATGCGCGCCAGCATTCTCTGGGCCGGTGCGGCCATTGTGCTCTGCGTGGCGCTGCTGAGCCTCGTGATCTCGCGCAACATCAGCCGGCCCATCGTCAGCATGAGAAGGATTGCCCAGCTCTTCGCCCGAGGCCAGCTCAACCTGCGTGTTCCCGCAGCCGGAGTCGCCGAACTGGACGATCTGGCCAAGGCGCTCAATGAGACGGCGACCCAGCTTGACGACAGGATCTTCACCATTACGCAACAACGCAACGAACTGGAGACGGTGCTTTCCAGCATGACGGAAGGGGTCTTCGCGGTGGATTCCATCGGGAGCATTGTCAGCATCAACAAAGCAGCGGCACAATTGCTGAACATTGACGCGGCGCAGGCGCGGGGCCGCAGCGTGGAGGAAGTTGTTCGCAACGTCGGCCTTCAGCAGTTCGTCCGTGACACGCTCGCCAGTGACAAACCTACGGAAGGAGATGTCTCCTTTCCGACGGAGGACGGGCGGTTCTTTCACACCCATGGAGCCGGCCTCGTCGATCCACGGGGGCAGCGCGCCGGTGCCGTGATTGTCCTCAGTGACATGACGCGCATCCATCGGCTCGAGAATCTCCGCCGGGATTTCGTCGCCAACGTCTCGCACGAGTTGAAAACGCCCGTGACATCCATCCAGGGCTTCGCCGAGGCCCTGCAGGAGGGAGGATCGGACGTCGAGCAGGTCCAACGGTATCTCGGCATCATCGTCAAGCACGCCCAGCGGCTCAATGCCATCATCAACGATCTGCTCAGCCTGTCCCATCTGGAGGACGATGTTGAACGGCGGGCCATTTCCCTGGAACCGTGCAAGCTCAAGGATGTTCTCGAAGCGGCGATCGATTCAGCCGGCGTGAGAGCGGAAGAGAAGCAGATGCGGCTTGACCTGATCTGTGATGAGGGGCTGGAGGCCCGCGTCAACGGTCCGCTGCTGGAGCAGGCCGTGCTCAATCTCGTCGACAACGCGATCAAGTACAGCGACCGGGGCGGCACGGTGGAGGTCCGGGCCGAGCAGCAGGCCGATGAAACCACGATCCGGATCAAGGACAACGGCTGCGGAATCCCGCCGCAGCACGTGTCGAGGATCTTCGAGCGCTTCTATGTCGTCGATAAGAGCCGCAGCCGGAAGCTCGGCGGCACCGGTCTTGGTCTGGCGATCGTCAAGCATATTGTCCAGGTCCACGGCGGGCATGTTACCGTCGAGACCACGCCGGGCGCCGGCAGCACCTTCGTTATCCATCTCCCGCACCAGCCATAGCAGACCCCGTGTTCCCGCCTGCCCTGTCTACCTCCCGAGCAGCGGATGTCGTGTTCCTCCCTCCACACAATTCGATTCTCAGTCCGGACAGAGCGGCATTTCGCCAAGTTTAATGAGATTCTAACAGAAGCCTGATTCGGCCCTAACGCACGGCCGGTATTTACCTGCGTAGGCGTTGGATGATCGTTCCCCGAGATTGGCTTGGGGATGACGCCACGTATCGAAATCGTTTTGGAGACGCGACGATGAAGAATGGGCAATGGCGGAACGGAATTCTGGGCTTGTTGGTCTTCTGGACAACGGTCCTGCTGTGGCCGGCGGCTGCGGGGGCGCAAGATGATCTGACCCAGCTTCAGGCCGAGCTTGAGGCGCAGAAGCAAAAGCAGGCCGAGTTGCAGGACCGGATCAATCAGTTGGAGGCGCGCCAGAGACTCAAAGAGAAGGCCCTCAACGAGAAGATCGACGAAGTGAGCGCCCGGGCGACCGAGGAGAGGGCAGCGGAGATTCCCGACGTGCTGAAATGGGCCAGCAAGCTGCGTTGGTCCGGCGACTTCCGGTATCGTTACGAGTACATCGACCAGCGCGAGAGAGATGTCCGTCACCGCAACCGCATCCGCGCGCGTCTCGGCCTTGACGCCGAGGTGAATGAAGAATGGAACCTGGGCTTTCGACTGGCTACGGGAGACAGCGATCCGGTCTCCACAAACCAGACGTTGGATGACTGGTCTTCCAAGAAGGATGTCTGGCTTGACAAGGCGTTCTTGGGATACCACCCGAACTGGATCGAAGGGCTCAACGTCCTGGCCGGCAAGATCGGCAATCCGTGGTACAAGCCAGCGAAAAACGAGCTGATCTGGGACGGCGATCTCACCCCTGAGGGCGCCGCGTTTCTATACGGCGTGCCGCTGGGCGACCAGACCGCTGTGAATGTCGTGGGGGGCGGCTTCTGGGTGGAAGAGAGATCGAGCGATGCCGATACGTCCTTGTGGGGCATCCAGGCCTACGTGAAGCATCAACTGGCCGAGCCGACCCATGTTCTTGCCGGCGCGAGCTGGTACGACTACGGCAACATCGAAACCGAGAGCGATTTCGACGGCTTCTTCGGCAACACAAGCGTCGGCGGCGTCTATGCCGGCGATTACGACCTGTTCGAGGTGTTCGGTGAGTTCGGCACGGAGATCGGCGGCATGCCGATTCTGTTCTTCGGCGACTACGTCCAGAACACGGCCGTCGCGGACGAGGATACGGGCTGGCTCATCGGCGCTCAGATCAACAAGGCCAAGAATCCCGGATCGTGGCAGTTCGAGGTGGATTACCGGAACCTCGAGCGCGACGCCGTCGTTGGGCAGTTCACGAGTTCCGACTTCCTTGGAGGCGGCACTGGGGGCGAAGGTTACCGCTTTGCGTTCGGCTATGCACTCGCCAAGAATGTCGCGGCCAACCTCACATACTATATGAACGAGTTCGATGAACGCAACAGCGATGTGGATTACGACAGGCTGATGGCCGACATCGTGCTCAAGTTCTGATGAGCCGGATATATCTACATGCCTAACGGCATCGTAATGAAGTGCTAACACGATCCTAATGGTGCTCACGTAAGATCAAGAGAAGGACCCGAGTAAAAGGAGATTCGAACATGAAAAAGAGTATGGTTGGCATAGCGATGATCGCCCTGGTGATGGGCGCGGCGAACGCCGAGACGCTCCAGATCGACGGCTCCACGACCGTGGGACCGATTGCGGACGCTTTCGCCGAGTACTTCAAGAGCGTCTATTCCGACCTGGACATCACGGTCAAGAAGACCGGCAGCGGTGACGGCGCCGCGGCCCTGGTCGACGGGCGGTGTGATATCGCCACGATGAGCCGGTTCATGAAGCCGGATGAGTTTGCCAAAGCCGTTTCCAACAACGTGCTTCCGGTGGCGCACGTCGTCGCGATGGACGGCGTCTGTGTGATCGTCCACCCATCAAACCCGGTGAAAGCCCTCACGACCGAGCAGGTTCGCGATATCTACATGGGCAAGATCACCAACTGGAGCCAGGTTGGCGGTTCGAGCGCGCCCATCGTCGTGATCAGCCGGGACACCTCATCCGGAACGTATGAGACGTTCGAGAGCCTCGTCATGAGCAAGCAACCGATGGGCGCGGGCGTCGAGTACGTCAACGCCAACCCGCAGGCCCACGCCAGGGTCAAGACGACGGCGGGCGCGATCGGGTACGTCGGGCTGGGCTTCCTGGACAACGCAGTGAAAGCCGTGCAGATTGACGGTGTATTGCCCACGCGGCAGACCGTGGCCAGCGGCGCCTATCCGGTCAGCCGTCCGCTGTTCATGTTCACCAACGGCTATCCCAAGCTGGGCGGCATGGTTCACAAGTTCGTCGCCTTCTACCTGACGGAGAGGGGCCAGGAACTCGTCGAAGCCAAGGGCTTCGTGCCGTTGACGGATTATTGACGAAAGCAGCGCTGCGCAGATGCGACACGCAAGGATTGAGCCCGAATGAGTGATATCAGCTTGAATCTCACACTG
The DNA here is from genome assembly GCA_965603165.1 of uncultured Phycisphaerae bacterium. Lineage (GTDB taxonomy): Bacteria > Planctomycetota > Phycisphaerae > Sedimentisphaerales > Anaerobacaceae > PLanc-01. The sequence continues at coordinate 30,651 of CBFDBY010000031.1, read as the reverse complement.
GAGCCGACGGCCGACGAATGTCGGCCGATGGTGCTGACGCCGGGAGAGGATCTGAGAGGATATATCGGTTCCTATCTGGGCCGGGCATTTCTCTTTCTGGTCACCTCGACATCCGTGCTCGCCGTGCTGCTGATTCTGCTGTTCGTGATTGTGCGTTCGGTCGACTTCCTGTCTGAGTACAGCATCGTGGAATTCCTGGCGAGTCAGGACTGGCGGCCGACGGCGGAGACTCCGGTGTTCGGGGCCCTGGCGATCATTGTTGGCTCGTTGTACGTATCCTTTGTCGCGCTCGTCTTCGCAGTCCCGCTGGGCATTATGGCCGCCGTCTTCCTCAGCGACATCGTTTCGTGGCGCATCCGGAACATCGTCAAACCGGTCGTGGAGGTCCTCGCCGCCATTCCATCCGTCGCGTACGGGTTTTTCGCCGTCCTGGTCCTGGCGCCCTGGATGCAGGAGACGTTCGGCTTCAGCACGGGCACGAATGCCTTGAATGCCGCGCTGATCTTAGCGATCATGGCCCTTCCCACGATCATCAGTGTGGCGGAAGATTCGGTCTCCGCACTGGGACGCGAGCTGCGCGAAGCCTCCTACGGCTGCGGCGCAACGCGTATGGAGACGATCTTCAAAGTGGTGATTCCCGCCGCCCATAGCGGGATCATCGCGGCGGTCATCCTCGGCATGATGCGGGCGATCGGCGAGACCATGGTGGTCTGGATGGCCTCGGGCAACGCCACCCAGATTCCGCATCCCTGGTGGGACGTGTCGCAATCGATTCGAACGATGACGGCCACCATCGCCGGTGAGATGGGCGAAGCGCCGGAGGCCTCCCTGCACCGCGGCGGTCTCTTTGCGATTGGCGTGCTGCTGCTGGTTCTGACGTTCGGCCTGAACATCATCAGCGAGTACTTTCTCTCGCGGGCCAAGAAAGCGTCGGGGAAAGCATAGATGAATCTGCGAATTCGCGGAAAACTGGATCAGGTGTTCACGGTCGCCACGGGCCTGTCGGTCGTATTGCTGACGCTCATCCTCATCGGCGTGCTCGGGCCCATGGTCTACCGGGGCAGCGGCGCCGTGTTCTTCAAGGGCACCGTTGAATTTCGCAAGATGCAAAGGGAGCTGTTCGATCGCGCCGATGAACCGGCCTTGGACGCCGAGATCGTCGAAGCGGAGGAATTCCGCCGCAACGTCTATGAGATGATCGACGCATTCAAGAAGGGAATCGACGTCGAGGCGATGTCGGACCGCGTGCGAGAGATTCATCGCGAGTTCGGTCGAGAGCTGCGCGACAAGGACGTTTCCCCCGAGCAGTACACCGAACTACGCGGCTTGACCCGCGAGATTCGAGACAAGCTCGAGCAGGCGTTCGGCAGCCAGGACATCGAGGAGATCCAGCGGATCGTCGACGAGGTGCTTCAGCATGACGACCATCCGCAGTTCAAAGACACATCGGCCGAGAAGCTGTTTCCCATCGCCCGCGATTTCCTCCAGGTGGCCCGGCAGATCGATCTGAGCAAGCATCACGACTATGCCGCCGCCCTGCAGGAAGTGGAGGAGCTGCTGTTTCATTCGGACGAACGTCCGGGTCTTCTGGGCCCTCGTCCCGGCGAGGCGGCGCCCCTGCTGGTCATGCTGCGTTACGGGGCCACCCGCTGGGATCGGGCCCAGGAGCTTCTCGATCGGATCCTGTGGGCCGAGCAGTGGGTCGAGAAGACGCCCGGCGAGCCGCTGGTGATGGAGCGAACGGCTCGGGCGGATCTGTTCCCCGAGTCGTTCCGTCCCTTGTTCACATACATCGAAGCGAACGCCGGCAAGATGCTCAGGCCCAGGTTCACGTTCTACTGGCAGTTCTTCATCGATGATAACGTCAACAGCCATTACTTCGGCGGCGTCGGGCCAGAGATCCTCGGCACGCTCCTCATCACTGTGCTGGGGATGCTCTTCGTGATCCCGCTCGGCGTGATCTCGGCGGCGTATCTGGTCGAATGTGCGTCGGACAACTGGGTGATGCGAATCATTCGGATGTGCATCAACACGTTAGCCGGCGTCCCGAGCATCGTCTTCGGGCTGTTCGGACTGGCGTTCTTCGTACTGTTCTTGTTCCCGCTGCTCGGCTTCGAGCCCAAGCCCTGCATCCTGGCGGCGTCCCTGACGCTGGCGATTCTGACGTTGCCCGTGATGATTCGGGCCAGCGAGGAGGCCATCCGCACGGTGCCGCAGTCGTACAAGGAAGGCTCTCTCGCGCTGGGCGCCAGCCGGTCTCGTACGTTTCTGACGGTGACCTTGCCCGCCGCTCTACCCGGGATCCTGACGGGGATCATCCTGAGCCTTAGTCGAATCGCAGGGGAAACGGCGCCGATTTTATTCACGGGCGCCGTCTCGCTGGGCGCCGTGCCGGATTCCATCTTCGATCCCACGCGGACCCTGTCGTACGGCAGCTACGACATGGCCGTCGGCGACCGTCTGGCGATGATGGTGCCGCACAACCAGTACGGCATGGTCGTCACGCTCGTGATGCTCATCCTGATTCTGAACGGGATGGCCATCGTCCTGCGGTGGCGCGTTTTCAAGAAGCTAAGAGGACAATAACGTCCGGCCCCTTGGCGCCGGAAGGAATGGCTCGATGCCGGAAGAGAGCAAAGAGATGCAGATTGCCCTGACAGACGAGCGAATCAGAAGGTCAGATGTCCGGACCACCATCGTCATGGCGGGTCGAGAGGAATTGGCTGCCGAAGCAGCCGCCGATTCCTGTCCGTGTGCGGTGATTCGATCTGAAGACTTCAGTCTGTACTACGGCTCGAAGGTGGGAGTCAAGAGCATCACGATGGACATTTATCCATGCAGTGTGACCGCCATCATCGGCCCGAGCGGCTGCGGCAAGAGCACGTTCTTGCGAAGCATCAACCGGATGAACGATCTCATTCCTCACGTCCGCACCGAGGGCAGCCTTCGCGTGGATGGGCACGACGTCTACGACAAGCGCACGAATCTCGTTGGGCTTCGCCAGCGGGTCGGCATGGTCTTCCAGAAGCCCAATCCGTTCCCGAAGAGCATCTTCGAGAACGTCGCCTATGGCCCGCGCCTGCAGGGGGGCAAGAGTAAGGGGGAGTTGGAGCACATCGTCGAGCAGAGCCTCAAGGCCGCCGCCTTGTGGGAGGAAGTGAAGGATGACCTGAAGAAATCGGCGCTGGCGCTGTCCGGCGGGCAGCAGCAGCGTCTGTGCATCGCGCGGGCCCTGGCCACGAAGCCGCGGGTGCTCCTGATGGACGAGCCGTGCTCGGCGCTCGATCCAATCGCCACCGGCCGGATCGAGGATCTGATCGGTCAGCTCCAGAGCACCTATACGATTGTGATCGTCACGCACAACATGCAGCAGGCGGCCCGCGTCAGCGAAAGAGCCGCCTTCTTCTGTCTCGGCGAGCTCGTCGAATACGACCGAACCTCGAAGATATTCAGCAATCCAACCAAGAAGGAGACCGAAGATTATGTCACTGGCCGATTCGGCTGAGCTCACGGCTCACAGCCGAGCCATTCACTTCGTTCCATTCGGCTCTTTATTCCGCGATTGCCGTTGTGACGCCGTGGGCCTCTAATTCAAGTCGGACCTGTGCGACGGTAGCGGCCAATTCCGCAGCGTAGTCGTCCTTCACCACCTCGATTGCTTCGTCGAGAATCTGCGTCATCAGGTCCGCAGGGATATCGACGATGGTCCCATGCTCAGCCGCCAGGAGCAGTTTGGCCAACTCGGCTCCCTGTTCCGCCAGAACGTTGATCGGTTCTTCCTGCGCCAGGGCCGCTCCGTACAACTCGATCTGCTCGCGGAATTCCTTCTCGGCAGCGATGATGAGTGAGCTGGCCACGGCTTCTGTCGTTCCGGCGGTCGCGGCGAGGTCGTGCGCGTAGGCCTTGCTCAGCAGGATAGGAGCAGACCATCCTCGTGCGCGTGCGGCCAACACCAATCGCTCGCCGATCTGCGGATCTTCGTTCCGGCAGACGAGTAGATCGACGGCCGTCTCGATCGCGCTGTCCGCGACAGTGGGCAGCACTTCTTTGACCACGGCGCCCGCGTTGAACACGCCGCTGAGCAGAAGAAAGAACCTGACCTGCGGCTCCAGAATCGCCGCCAACTCATCGCGCTTGCGGATCACGTAGCCGGCTTCCGGGTGGCTTGTCGAGCTGATATGCGCCGTCCGGTCGGCGCCCCACGCTTCATTGTGACTCGCGAATCCATACGCCAATGCTTTGTCGCTGTTGGATTCGGCCTTCTCGACAAGTTGCATGAACTCGTAATGGGTCTGCGTCCACAGGGACTCCTGCAGAGGGTCGCCGAACATCAGATTGAATGCGTCGGGCAGAACGGCCCCGTAGACCTCCTCAAGATCCGCCCGTCCCTGCTCGCTGCCCAGTTCATGCGCGATATAGGCGTGTGTCGCAGGTCCCCAGGCATAGGAAGGTCCGGGCGCCAGCCAGAACAGAATGACGGTGCCGCTGCAGACCCAGAGTACCGGCGGAAGCAAGATGATTCTGAGGAGCGAACGCGAGCGTCTCATGGCTGAACCCTCCAACGGGCGTACAGGTGAACCTCTTTTGTATTATCAGACCAAATCAGAATGTTTTCGTCAAGCCCTAACATTCCCTAAATTACCCTTGACGCGGTTTCGTAAATCGGTTCTATTAACACGTCACGGCCGGAAAGGCCACGAGCGCTTGGTGGTTTTGAGGTCCTGAGCGGCTCCCAGGGGTGGTTTGTCGCCTGTGGGGACCAGCCATCCGCTCATCTCTTATGGGACGCCGGAAAGGATTGGCACTCTTGGAAAGGATTGGGCAATGCGGAGCGTGAAACTTGCGACCCTTCTCGTTGTGCTCGGTTTGTGCGCCGGGATGGCTTTCACCAGTGGCTGTACGGGGGAGATGGACCAGTTGAGGCTGCAGAACCGCACGCAGCAGTCGCGCATCGCGGATCTGGAGAGCCAGTTGCAGGCGGCCAGGCTGCAGCTCGATCAGCTCAAGAGACGGCTGGAGGCGGCGGAGGCGACGGGCGGCGTCGAGGTCGAAACGCTGCGTCAGAAGGTCGCGGCCCTCGAAGAAGATGTGGCCAAGAAGGCGGAGCTGATCAAGTCCATGCAGGACCGTCTGATGGGCGTCTCGCCGCTACCGGTGGAGTTGAGCACGGCCCTGGAGGATCTCGCTCGGGACAACGATATGATCGAGTACGATTCCAGCCGGGGCATCGTCAAGTTCAAGAGCGATCTGCTGTTCGAGAAGGGCAGCGACGACGTGACGAGCAGGGCCTCGGAGGCAGTTCGGACCTTGTGTGGCATCCTCAATTCCGAGCAGGCCCGCCAGTTCCATATTATCGTGGCCGGGCACACGGACGACATGCCCATTCAGAGGCCGCAGACGCGGGCGGCGCATCCCACGAATCGCCATCTGTCGTCGCATCGGGCGATCTCGGTTGTGAAGCTGATGGAGGAAAGCGGCGTCGAGGCGGGCCGGCTGAGCACGCGCGGGTTCGGCGAGTTTCGCCCGGTCGAGGCGAACGCCCCGAACAAACGCGGCAACCCCAAGAACCGCCGCGTCGAGATCTACATCGTGCCCCAAGGCGCGTAAGCTCCCGTTAGACTCTCAACCCGACGGGTCCGCGGTTTGCACGTGCGCGCGGCTCTCCATAGTCCGAGACAGCCTGACGGCTATGTGTGCCAGGGACTGCGCATCGGGCGTGTGAGCATTCGGGTGGCTTGCGGATCGTCCGGGAATTGCTCTTTGGCGGGGTCCCATCGGAGCTTGCGGCCGAGCCGGACCGCGATGTCATCCAACTGGCAAATCGTGTTGGAGCGGACCGCCACGTCGATCGGGCAGGCCGTGGCTCGGCCCGTCCGGACGGCGTCCAGGAAGTCGCGATGATGACTGCTGCTGGCGTGCAGCCTGATTTCACTGGGCCCGATCTCTGACTGTAAGAGCGATTTCGGGTTCGCGTCGATCTTGCTGCGGTTGACGAAGACCCACCCGTCCGTACCGCGAAACAGGACGCCCTGGCTGAAGCCCTGGACCTGGGCCGGGTGCGCTGCGCTGGTCTCGTTGTCCATGTGCACGACGGTGACGCCGTTCGCGAACCGGTTCTCAACCTGCCAGGTCAACGCGCAATCCGCGACGCCGTCCTGCGCGAACGCACCACGACCGACAATCTCGACCGGGCCGGTATCCTCGGTCCCATGGCCCCACTGCGCGATGTCCACGTGGTGAATGCCCCAATTTCCGATGAACCCGATACAGTAATCCGCGATGTGATACCACGTGCTGTAATTCTGGGTCCACGGCTTGTCGGGCCGGTGAGTGTAGGGCCGGCATCGCTCGAAGCTGTAGGGGGCCCACGGGGCCGGGCCGAGCCATCGCTCGTAATCGATGTCGTCCGGGACCGGCTCGCTCGGCAGGTTGGGGAACGGCACGCCGCCGGGGACGCCGACGAGGATCGTTTCCAGCTTTCCGATGCGGCCGTTGCGCACCAACTCGCAGGCAAAGCGGAAGTCCCGGCCGGACCGCTGCTGCGTCCCGAACTGGAACACGACGCCGTAGCGATGGATGGCCGCACGGAGGGCCTGCCCTGCCCGGAAGCTCCAGCCGATGGGCTTCTCATAGTACATGTGCTTGCCGTGCCGGGCCGCCTCGAGCCCGATCAACACGTGCCAGTGATCGGGCGTCGCGATCAACACCGCATCGACGTCCGGCCGCGCGCAGACCTCACGAAAATCGCCGACCGCCCGACAATCCTCATTTCCATAGTGCGCATCGACGACGGCCTTGCCCTTCCGCCGCTGGTTCTCGCTGACGTCGCAGACGGCGATGACCCGCACATCGTCCTGCCCCAGGAAGGCGCGCATATTGCCGGTGCCTTGAATGCCCAGGCCGATGCAGGCCATGGAAATGCGTTTGCTCGGCGCGTTCGCTCCGAAGACCGACGACGGCACAATCGTGGGCACAGATAGGCTCAGCGCCGCCGCACCGGTACTCTTGAGAAATGTGCGGCGATCCAGCCGTGTCCCTCGATCAATCCTCTTTCGCTCCATCGTGATCCCCTCTTTCTTTCGTGTCACAAACCCGACGCACGAAATCCGCAGTGAAGCCATCCCCAAGCTGCACTTGAGGCTGCCACCGGCACAATCATCAATAATCGATCATCCTCAATCAATTCAAGGGCACGATCCAGACGTTGCGGAAGCTTACCTCACTTCCATGCTCCTGCAGGAGGACCGGCGCGGGTTTCGGTCCTTCGGGCCGGCCGGCGCCGGTCTTGTTCGGGACCTCGACGTCGTCGTGGATCAGCACGCCGTTGTGGAACACCGTGATCCGGGCATTGTGTGTTTTGACCGCGTTCTGTCCCTCGCCGGTCCACCGGGCCGCGCGGAAGAGGATATCATACGTCTGCCATTCGCCGGGCTTCTTGCAGACATTGCGGTCGGGCGCCTGGAACTTGTAGATGCCGCCGCACTCATTGTTCTTCGGCTCCAGGCCGTAGGAATCGAGGATTTGCAGCTCGTAGCGTCGTTGGATGTAGATGCCGCTGTTGCCGCGGCCCTGGCCTTTGACTTCCGGGGACATCTGAGGTGTGCGGAACTCGGCGTGCAGCATGAAGTCGGCGAAGTCGCGCTTCGTCATGATGCTGCCGGTTTTGGGGACGATCCGCATCGCGCCGTCGCCGGTGATCTTCCAGCCGATCTCGCCGTCGCCTTCCTTGCGCCAGTGAGAGAAGTCCTTGCCGTCGAACAGAACAATCGCCTGCTCGGGGCGGCTGCACTCGACATTCACTTGCGGCGGCTCGGCGTAGTCGTGCCAGATGCGCTCGATCGTGTCCACGTCCGGCTTGCCCTCATGCACGTACCAACGATATTGGAACACGTGATCCTCGCCCGGCTTCATCTCCCAGTCCTGGGCCTGCGACGGGCAGAAGTTGAAGAACACCTGCCCCTCGGGCCAGATGCGCATCGGCTCGGGGTGCTGGAAGTTCTTCGGGTGGCTGTACATCGTGATGCCTTCCCACTTGCCGTCGATCGAGCCGGTCATGTCGCACCAGCGTGCCCGCGTGGCGTGGCCGTTCTTGCGATCCTTGCCCTCGCTGGTGAGGTAGGCCGAGTTCGCCTCATCCCATTCGGCGGCCCCACGATAGCCGAGCCCGCCATAGCGGTACTTGACCTGCTTCAGTGGGCTGTCCGCGATGTTGCGCTGCGTCGATGTGAAGTCGATCAGCCAGCAGCCCTTGTCCGGCCCGCCCACGTTGTACACGCGGACGTCCCAGACCTCGTCGAGGACGACCTTCTCCCCGGCGTCGGTCTTCAGCACGACATGGTGATGCTCCGACCGAAATCCGCCGTAGATAGGACCAGTCGTCGTGCCCAGATATCTCACGAACCGAACGGTGCCCTCCCCTTTGTTGAGGTTCCAGAAATCGACCGGCTTGCCCTCGAACTCCGCGTGCGTCCAAGGCATCCAGATTCCCATGTGATGGATATGGTCCTTCGGATGGATGTTCGTCAGGACGGTCCCGGCGGGCGACCACAGCGGATGGATAAACGCGCTGCGATTGTACAGCTCGCTCTGCCCGGCCGGCGGCGGCACGGTCGCGTGGTGATAGCGCATCACCTGCGCGTCGCCCACTTGAAGCGTGAGATCCTTGGCCCCCTCGATCGCCCGAACCTGCCGGCTGGCGACTACGTTCCTCACGACCAGTTCATACGTCCTCGACTGGCCGGCAGGCAGCGTGCCCTTGATGATCCAGTGCAGTCTCGGCACGGTCCCGTGCTCAATCTGTGCCGGGACGATGAAACGATCGGAGCCTCGGACCTCCTGCAGCGACAGCGGTACATTGGCCGCAGCCTCCGGCACGGTCGCCAGCGGCACCGATACCGGCGTATCGACCCGCGCATACGGACCCGCCTCGACTGTAATCGTCGCCAGCGGCTCGGCACACCAAGCCGCGCCCGAGAGAATCATCACGGAAAGGCCAACAACAACGGCTGACAAACGTGCATGCATCGCGGTACTCCTTTCTTCGAGCTACCCTTCACACCTCCTCTCCCCGCTACGAAGGTAGGGATTGTAACATCGCGTCATCATCACATCAAGGCGTACAGAACAGTTTTGCCCGCCCATAACATCGGGAGAGAAAATACAGCTTCTTTTTCCTTGCAGGGGCTTTGAGGACCCAACAGAATACAGGACGGTTGCCATACGCAGGAATTGGCCGTTTACGCACCCGATGGTGGAGGCCGAATGAAATGAGTAAGCGAAAGCACCGAAACGACGAAGCCAACAAGATCGCGTCGATCCTGGATACAATCCTGGACACGACCGACACCTTCTGCCGGAAGTATCTGGATGAGGAATACGCGGTCGTCTGCCGAGACCTCGCGGAGGACCTTGCAGTCACCGAGCCGTGCCCGCTGCTGCGAGGCAAACCTCTCACGTGGGCCGCAGGGATTGTCCATGCTGCCGGCTGGGTCAACTTTTTGACGGACCCCAGTTTTCCGCCTTTCATGACCACGAAAGACCTCACCGAGAAGCTCGGCGTCAGTGCCGCCACCCTGTCGGCCAAGAAGCGAATCATCGAAGAAACGCTCGATCTGGCTCCGTTCGATCCCGACTACACCGTAGACAGCCGGGTGGGGGAGAACCCGCTCGCCTGGATGATCGAGGTGAATGGGTTCTTGATGGATGCACGCACGGCGCCGCGCGAGATCCAGGAGGCGGCATATGCCCAAGGCGTGATCCCCTACATCCCGGGCGCCGAGGAGAACACCGCGCCGCAAACCGACGAGAGCCCTACGATCATCCAGTTCCCCGGAAAGGAATCGAGGTCGTACGAGGACAGAAACTCGCGGCGGCTCGACCACAAACCCCGATAGGCCTATCGGGACGACGAATACCCCCTGTCCTTTCACGCAAAGCAGCGGTTCGAGGCGGGCGACTTTTTGGGGCCAAACCGGCTTCTTCGGTGGCGTCGACGACGGCGGCAACATCCTTGTAGGCGCCCGGGGGCCCCAGAGACCCAAATGCCCCCCGGGCTGCCCTAATTTGGCCCTCTACCCAATCGGTTGTGCCGAGAGGGCAGGCTGACATCATTCAGCCCAATAGAAGCAGGCACGGCTCATAGCTCTTAACTGTTTGTTGCGCAATGGATTACGTCGCAGACGACCCTGAGAGCACCCACGAATCTCTTCAACGATACTTTTTTCGAGAGAACTATGTTTTTCTTGAACTTTTCCCGTTTGCGCGGTAGGGTTTGATGCATTCAACGCGTTCGCAATGCACGCACTGATGACACACCCTTGTGAGCGAGCGGCTGATCGACAGTTCTGACGGTCAACCTTGTCGGGTACGGACAGGAGGTTCGATCTTGCTGGGAAAGGAGTGTGAACGATGAGAAGCCCAAGATCCACTACCACCTTATGTGCTGTCGTAGCGTCTGTGCTGATCCTGACCTCGCCTGTGCTGGCGGTGTCGGTCGTGTTCTCAGACGACTTCGACGGGGACACGCTCGATGCGGCAAAATGGAGCTACCAGGAGCGTAATTGGCCCATCGGCCAGACCTGGTTCAACGGCCCCCCCACTGTTTCCGGAGGTATCGCGACATTCACGCATCACACCTACAACCCAGGTGACCCGGGTTCTTCCTGCCTTGGCCAGGAAATCTACTCCAACAACGCGTTTGCCCTCGGGCCGGGTCTGCAGCTCGAAGCGAGGGTAAGGGTCCGGTCGCCTGTCGCCAGCGGGCTGGTCGCATCGTTTTTCGGATACATGGACAAACCGATGTCCACAGGCTTGCCCATGTGGTCGGATGAGATCGACATCGAATTCCTCTCGAATCAGATCAACAATCCGCCCGAGACCGGCGGTCATAGGGTCGTGGTCGCCTCCTGGAATGATTTCGGCGCGCCAGGAAGCACATGGAACGATGGCGTATATCATGCCGATGCCAACCCCGTCGTACCAGACCTCGATTTGACTGAATTCAATGTCTTCAAGGTGCGTTGGCTGAGTGATTCCGTCGAGTGGTACTGGGACCCGGACACGGTCCAGGGCCAGGATCTCTACCCGGATGTTCTCATACACAAGATGTCCTCCGTGGTGCCGGACGAGGCGCTGACCCTGCGCTTCAACTTCTGGGCCTCCACGGACGGCTGGCCGCTCGCTTGGGACAGCACGATGCAGCCGACCGCCGACCCCTATGGCGACATCATCTGCTACTATGACGTCGACTATGTCACCGTCACGCGAATCCCCGCGCCGGCGAGCTTGGCACTGGTTCTTCTCGGTCTCATCCCGCTTGGTTCCCTGAAAATTCGCAGGCGATACCGGGCCACTGATTCGTATACGCGTCCAAGACCGTGAAATGACAGGAGATTCCTGCCCGGTGCCATGCTTACGCTGGCACAGGCATGTTCTCGCCCTCTGTTGCGGCATGTCCACGTAGCGTGGGCGGGCGTCCAACCGCACAGAACGCGCCTGGGTCATCCCTTCACGCAGAGCAGCGGTTCGAGGCGGGCGACCTTTCTGGCTAAGCCGGCTTTTTCGGTGGCGTCGACGACGACGGCAACGTCCTTGTAGGCGCCCGGGGCCTCCTCGGCGATGCCGCGAGGCGAGGCGCCCCTGATGATGATGCCCTTTTGGGCGAGGTGCATCACGACGTCCTTGCCCTTCCAGCGTTTCGTGGCCTGGCTGCGGCTCATGGCCCGCCCGGCACCGTGACAGCACGAGCCAAAGGAAAGGTTCATGCCCTGAGCCGTGCCGGCGAGGATGTACGATGCGGTGCCCATCGTGCCGCCGATGAGGACGGGCTGGCCCGTGGCCCGCAGCTCCTGCGGCAGCGAGGGATGCCCCGGCCCGAAGGCGCGCGTTGCGCCCTTGCGATGGACGTACAGCGTCTTCCGCACGCCGTCGATCTCGTGCTCTTCCACCTTGCAGGTGTTGTGCGAGACGTCGTAGAGCAGCGTGAGATTCGCGCGGCCGAAGATCTGGGCGAAGGCCTCGCGCGTCAGATGCGTGAGCACCTGGCGGTTGGCCAGGGCGCAGTTGATGCCCGCGCACATCGCGCCGTAGTACTGCCGGCCCACATCGGATTGAATCGGGGCGCAGGCCAGCTCCTTTTCGGGCAGCTCGAAGCCCCGCTCCCGGGCGGCCTTGATCATGCGTGGCCCGTAGTCCGTGGCGACCTGGTGGCCCAGGCCGCGTGAGCCGCAATGGATCATCACCGTGATCTCGTTGAAACCGAGCCCGAATGCCTTGGCGATGCCCTCATCGTAGATGGCGGAGACCCTTTGCACTTCGAGGTAGTGATTGCCCGAGCCGAGCGTGCCGACTTGTCTCTCCTGGCGGTTCTTGGCGTGGTCCGAGACGTATCGCGGCTCGGCGCCGGCCATTCGGCCGTTCTCCTCGATACGGGCGAGGTCGGCCCTGTTGCCGTAGCCCTGCTCGACGGCCCACACGGCCCCGCGTCGGAGCATCTCATCCATTTCCAGCGGGGAGAGTCGCAGCTTGCCCTTGCTGCCGACGCCGGCGGGGATGCGCCGGGCCAGTACATCGGCCAGCTTCTCTTTGTTGGGCTCGACCTCGTCGGCGGTCAAGCCGGTGCAAAGTGCCCGGACGCCGCAGGCGATATCGAAGCCGACGCCGCCCGCGGAGATAACGCCGCCCTCGTCCGGATCGAAGGCGGCGACCCCGCCGATGGGAAAACCGTAGCCCCAGTGGGCGTCCGGCATGGCGTACGAGGCCTTCACGATCCCGGGCAGGGCCGCCACGTTCGCCGCCTGCTGATAGACCTGCTCATCCATGTCACCAATCAAGCCCTCATCGGCGAAGATCGTCACGGGCACCCGCATCCTGCCGAATGGCTCGATCACCCACTGTGCCTCCGCGCGCTTCTGCAACTTCTCGGCGAACATAGCTTGCGCTCCTGTCCCGATCAGTCCCATGGGACCTATGAGACCTATGAATTCATGTCATACATCGACGATGCACTGGGCCAGCCAACTGCCATCTCGGTGCTGCTCGATCTTCAGAGCCGCGTACGTGGCGGCCTTGACCTCGACGGCCGGCTCGTGCTTCTCGATATCGACCGGCTCTCCCCAGGCTATCGCCCGAACGCCTCCGTCGATCGGCTCGACTTCGAAGCGGCTGAACAACATGCCGCGTGTTCCCATCTCGTAGAGCAACGAACTGAGCCAGCTCAGGAAGAGCAGTTCGTCGTCCTGCTCCATGCAGACGATCTCAACCGCTTCTTTCGGCTGGACCTTCTGTGGGTCGGTTATGACGGCGGTTAACGCCACGGCGGCCTGCGCGAACGCCTCCTCCCTCGTCGGCCCAAAGCCGCGAACCCCGATATCCGCCGGATGCGAGAACAACTCCCAGTGTGCTTCACCCATAACCGACACCGATACGCCAATCGGAAACAAACAGACCGCGCACATATTAACACGCAGGATACGGACCCGAAATCAAATTGCTTCCGAATCCACGAGCGTTACTCACTTGTGCTGACAAGCTTGCCTTGTTATGCGATGATGCGTGCAAAGGGTGACGGCGCTGCTCGTCTGGTCGTCATGAGATGAAGCGAAGGACCTGACCCAGCACAGACTGACGTCCTGTCTGTGGCTTGAAATGCTCCTTTCGCGCCTGGAGGGGCCCTACATCGGGGGCATCGCGGGCCATTCCGCTGACCAGCCGGTCGTGTTGCCCCATTTGTCACGCGCGCGGACCCGGAAGCGATAGGCTAGATTCTTGCGCCCCACCAGGACCGTGTACTCGCGCGATGTCTGCCAGCCGCTGCTGAACCCGGACTCCGATGTGCACTCGAAGTAGTACTCGACGCTTTCGGAATCATCGCTCGCTTCGACCGCGGTCATGGTCGCATAGTAGCTGTCCCAGGCCGTTCCGATATGAATCTCCTTCGGCGGGACCTCCCATTTCATTGGATCGGGCGTGGGCGGCGTCAGGTCCATGGTCTGGTCGCTCGACCACATCGTCGCATTCTGATTGAGCGATTTGTCGCGCGCCCGGACCCTGAACGTGTAGTGTCCCTTTGGCACGCCGCTGACCTCATAGGTCGGGCTGTCCTGCCAGCCACCGCTGTAGACGGCGTGCGAGACGCACTCGAACTGGTATTCAACACCGCTGTCGTCGGTGGCCGTAGTGGCGACCATTCGGATCGTGCCGGCTGCAACGACGAACGGCGGGGTCTGCCAGGTCATGGGATTGGGCTCCGGCGGCTCCGAGTCAATAGGCGGCAGTTCCGCCGCTTTGCGCTCAGACCACCCAGTCACCAGCTTGTTGCCCCGGTTCCGCGCCTTGACATGGTACCAGTATAGTGTCTGGGGCTGGAGACTGCTGTTCTCATCCACCCAACACGGGTCTTTTCCGGGAGGGAAGTACAACCAGCCACTGTTGATGTCGTGATAGAAGAAATCCTCGAAATAGTATTCCACGCCGGTCCCGTCGGTGGAGGTGGCCGCGGTGGCCACCATGGCAATCTTGCCCGGGGGGATCGGGTAGGGATCGATTGCCCACGTCATGGGATTCGGCAGCGGCGGGGTGGCCGCCGGCGGTTCGGTGCGCCATTGCATCCCGAGAAGGGCGAAGTCCATGCCATCGACCCAACCGTCGCGATTCAGGTCCGCCGCGAGCAAATCCTCCTGGACCGCCCAACTCTCTGCCAGCCGCCTCAGATCGAACGGTCCGATCAGCTCATCGTGGTCGAGGTCAGCCAGACGACCGATACTGGCCGGGGACATACTCGCCTCGGGCTTCCCGCCGTACGCTCCGACGTTGATTCGTTTGCCATGCGGCCAGAGCTCGGCCGCCCAGTCCGAACTCGGCTTGCCGACGTCGATACACTGGCTCGTCACGCTGTCCGTCACCCACTGCCGAAATCGTGCGTCCCAGCGACCGGCCTTGGATTTCAGGTGATAATCACCGTCGAACCACACGTCGTCGTTGGTCGTCGGCGTGTCGTTGTCATCCCAATAACCGGGCACCAGGAACAGGGGGTCCGCGCTGTCGTCCCCAGTGCCGGGAATCGCGCCGCCGCCGTAGGCATGATTGTGATTCAGCCAGAAGATGTTGTACGTATTGTTCGACAAGCCGTAAAGGCCGGCGCCCTGCGGTGCCTCATTGTGACTGATGATGTTGTTGTAGACGGCTTTCGGGCAATCGTAGATGCCTCCCCCCACGGACGCGGCGCGGTTGGCGAAGATCGTGTTGTTGTAGATCGCTCCGTCGCAGTTGGACAGTCCGCCGCCGGAGCGGTCGGCCCGATTGCCCGCGATGATGTTGTGGTGGATGGAGCCATCGCAATTGTACAGCCCTCCGCCGTCCAGAGCGGCGTAATTGCCCACGATCCGATTGCCCGCGATTTCCCCGCTGCAGGAGGCGATTCCGCCGAGGCTCATGTTCTCGGAGATGATGTTGTCGAGAATCGGGCCGCTGCAGGAGGCGATCCCGGCTCTGTTACCGGATATCGTATTGCCCTGAATCAGACCCTCGCAGGAGTAAATGCCTTCCTGCGTGTTAAAGAGGATCTCATTTGCGATGATGGTCGGAGCGGCGCCGTTCTGGCCGCGGATTCCCATGCCGACACCGTTGCTGATCACGTTCTTCGCAATCGTGGGCGAGGACGCCGAACACAGAATTCCGTATTCGGTGATGGTGAAGCCGGTCAGCACGGATTCCTCGCGCTCCCCGGCGTCAAAGACAACGCTCGCAGCCAATTTGACATCCGGATTGGCGATGATGGTGCCCTTCACGACTGTCGGGTCGTCGGGGTTCTCGCTGCGTACGGTAATCCGCCGGCCACTAAAGTTGACCTGCTCGCGATACGTTCCCGGCCGGACGACAATCGTATCCCCGTGCGACGAACTCTCGATCGCGTCCCCTATCGTCCGAAAATCGGCCGAGCCGCCATCGTCAACCGTAAGTGTCCTGCCCCAGCCGGGAGCGACGAGGAGAAAAACCGCCAGTGCTGCAACGCGCTTACCCATATAGCCTTCTGTCCTCCGACAAAGTTGGCTCCAAACCTGCATTATACCCATTCTCCTCAGTTTTTCAAGCGAAATATCCTCCTTCGGCGAGACTGGTTCGGTTATAGGACTCGATGGCTTGCCAGCGGCAGATCTCCGCCATAGAGACAGATCCTGCCGTTGTCAGTGGCGGTCATGACGGAGACTCTCTCTTTCGGATTCTGGTTAATTCTCGCGCGGTTTGTCATCTTGAGCGCGGCGCAGTGAAATGAAAGATCTGGGCCGCGAACGCCAGACACTTCCCATTCGACGACCAGATCCTTCGGCTTCGCCTCAGGATGACAGCGGTCCGTACAGCGCAAGGATTTCTCCGAGAGCGCATTATTCGTCGGACCAAGCCCCTGGAACCACGGATGCCCCCATTCCACCTGGAGAACGGTCATTACGAACGGAGCGGAAAACGGAGAGGTTAAAAGGAATCGCAACGGTGGTGGCCGCCTGTGCTCTCATCGAGAGCCTGCCCGCAACCGTACCGGCCAAAGTCATCAGAGTGCGTGATGATGCGGCGGCAGCGACCAGTAGCGGTTCCTCGCAGACTGGGCCTGGAATGGAGACCTTCCACACCCCGGCTTTTCTCTCACCGCAATGGATGGCAAGGACAGTGAGTCCCACCGCTCGGGAGCCGCCGCGCAGCGAAACATTTGCTCCCGGAGCGCGCTGCCTTTCTTATGCCGCTGCGCGAGTCTCACCCGCGCAGCGGTCGTCTCAGAAAAAGGTGGCCAGGGCAGCTTGCTGTTGCCAGCAGCGAACTATCAACGAGTAGGGCACCTTATTCACATGTCACTCGTTTGCCCCGATAGCGCCCTGGCCGTAAATGCGGGCGCACCCGCGATTCAGCGAAAAAACACGGCCAGAGTCTTGGCGCTCCCGGAGTTGTCTGCCCACACAGGTAGACAGGACTGCGGATATTCTCTGGCCGTATGTGAGTGCTCATCAAGCAATCACGGACTCATGTCTGTAGATTTCTCCCGCTGGTTGTCGTCTGTCTCCGACACCTCATCGCCAGAACGTCCCCGCCGGCCCAGACCTGCGTGTTCCGCATTCCGTTAGCCGCACCGATCTATAGGCGCTTCCCGGAAATGCGACACCGGTACAGGACCGTCGGCCTTGCCTGGTTTCGGACTACTGTGCTCGCAAACTGTGGCTCGTCTCCACAACTGCCTACTCTGGTGTCGAATTGTATGCCGATCCCTCTTGGTGTCAACACATTTTCCGAAATAGGTGAAATATTTTTTGGGCGGCCGATCGATAAGTGATTCGCCACGATGCTCATCGGTGCGCGCCGGCAACCACGGGGACCGGCCCTCTATTCCTGGCTGCTGACCGCAAGACGGATGTGCCGTTTGACGAGGCAACCAGTCCATTACCATGGATGCGAGTGCAGAGGCGGCGTGCCATCGGGCTGCAGAGCGAATTCCGTCAGAGGCGCCCCACTCGCCATGAAGGATCGTGTTTATCTGGATTGCGTTGGGTGCGCATGTGCCGGCGTCATGAGGATCAGGGATTCTGGTAGAGTCGGCCGGCCAGGCAGAGATTTCCGGCGGCGTCGACGTAGGCGACGGTGTTGCCGAACCAGTCGCGGACGCTGAAGCCGCCGCCCGTCATGGAGCAGTTGGACAGCTCGTTCAACTCGCCCCTGATGCACATGTTGCCGGCCAGATCGATGTAACCCGCGACGGTCTGGTCGATGCTGTGGAAGACAAGCGCGCCGGCGGGCGGTGTGAGTTCGGCGTACGTGGTCAGGCCGCCCTGCAGGATAAGGTTGCCCGAATCGTCGAACTGGGCAACCGTATTGCCCGAGAATCCCGTGACGGACAGAACCGATGTGCCCGGAAGCACGGAGGTGTATCCGCCCCGCGTCGCCAGAAGCGAGTAGGTCTGATGGTACTGCGGCACACTGGTGCCCCAGACGGCGATCAGCCATGTCCCTTCGGCCGGCTGCTCGACGCAGACCTGCTCCACGTTGTTCGTGTGATCGGCCTGCACCCGCTCGGCCGCCGCCTCGGGCGCGTACGGGTCCAGATTCCAGGGATAATACCGGGTCCCGTCGGGCCCGGTCACCACGAGGTCCAGGTCGTTCACGAGGGCATGGGCCGCGAGCGGGTCGGCCGGGTAGTCGTCCCAGACGAGTGAGATTTTCAGCTCCGTTTCGCCCGGTGCGACCTCGACCGTATGCAAATCCGTCTCGCCCTGCCGACCGATCGCGTCCTCCACGATGACATCCTCGATCGTATCGTACCGGACCAGGTCGATGCAACTCCTGGCATCGACCAAGCCGTAACCGAAACGGTAGTCCGGTCCGGGCTCGCCCAGGTCCGTCGCCGTGTGGATCAAGATGCCTTTGATCGTCGAGGGCAGCGGGTCGCCGTCATGCGTGGCGCGCCAGTCCTCGAGGATCAACGCCATCGTGCCGCTCACCGACGGCGCCGCCAGAGAGGTGCCGCAAGCGCCGCCATAGCGGTTACCGGGCAGCGTCGACCAGATCGAGCCGCCGTTGCGAATCTCGCAGCCGGGCGCGACGATATCCGGCTTGAGCCGTCCGTCCTCCGTCGGGCCCTTGTTGCTCCACGCCCACAGGGAATTGTCATCGGAGTTCGTTGCGCCGACGGTCACGACGTTCTTGCCCACGGCCGTGCAAAGCACGGTGGACCATCCACCCTCATTGCCGACCGCCCAGACGATTGAGATCGGCTCGCCGAGCGACCCGCGGACGATGCCGTCCATGACGGCCGTGTACTCCTTGTACACGTGCCACTCGACCTTGCCCCAGGAATTGTTGGCAATGTCGATATTGTATAGATCGATTGCCTCCTGGTACTGCCTTCGCAGGTCGCTGGCGTCGTCCCAGGAGTGGAACGACACGATCGTGGCGGCGGGGGCCAGGCCGCGGTAGCGGCGGTCGGCCAGCAGGCTGCCGTCACCGATCATCGTGCCGGCGACCTGGGTCGCATGATCGCCGACCGGCCAGTTATCATCCCTATTTGTGATCCGGTCGACCAGATCGACATGGGTGCCGTCCGGGTGCTTCGATTCCCATTGACCGATGATGACACCGGCACCAGTCAAGCCATAGGAGGGAGCCTGGACGGCGTCGGCATTGATGGCGAACCGGACGCCGTCGTTCAGATCGACCGACGCATAGTGCTGGTCGATCCACTTGATGCCGTCGTATGCTGCCAGGGCGTAGATCACCCCCATGGGCAGGTGAAAGGTGAGACTGTTCTCATGCGAATCCCGATTGACGATCTGTCCGCCGAGGGCCTCAACCGCCGCTACGCCGAGATCGAGCACAACATCTTCGAAGAGGATCGCCGTGAGCTTCGCCTCGCCCGTGGGGGTAGTCGAGTAGGCGTTGATCCCCGTCTGGCGGATGGAGGGAGCGAGCTTGTCCTGGGGCAGGACCTCGCAGACGGCCCGTATGCCCGCGAGCTGCGCGACCTCGGCGGCCCTGTCGGCCGGAATGCTCGCAAACCACGCACGGTTCGGGATGTACGACAGCAGCTTGACGCCTTCCTCGATCAAGGTGGCCCGGCGCTCCGCCGTCGGCACCGCGTCCAATTGGATGAGAACGTGCACCTGTCCTTCGACCGCGGCCAACCGCGTGCGCAGAGGCTCGCTGAGCCCGGCCGCAGGCACGAACGTCCGCGACTTGAGCATCACCTCATCGCCGCCTGCCGCCAGTGCCGCGCCCAGCAGAATCAGAATGCCGGCAAGAACGCCCGCCTTGCCCATGATTACCCTACTCCTTCCGGGATCTCGTGTGGGTTCATATTCGCAGGCCCCCCCTGCATCGGCTACACCGGGCTCCTTCAACGCCCGTGAATAAGGTCGATTCCTACATTCTGCGGCGTCGGTTCACACACAAGCGCCCGTGACGGCGTCCGGATGTACGTCAAATCACGTTCAACCGGACGACGCACTCGTCCTGTGAGCGTCCCGTATTGCCGGAGGTACGACCCCCGCCCATCCGACCACTCTTATTATAGCATTTTCGCCTCGTCGTTTCCAGTGATATCCGGCATTGGCCGACGGCGGAACTGTGACGACCATGGTGGTCTGAGGTCTGCCCACCGGGCGTCATGGCTCAATTCCGACCTCCAAACGAGCAAGTCATTCATCGGCGAACCTCACCGACGGCACGCGATCCGGGAACACAAAGCCATCCATGGAAACCGGCGGGCGAATCCGGTATACTGTAGGTGTGTGATGAGTGCGAAATCTGAGGCCAGTGAATGGCCGCTTCAGCGGCCGCTGACCCGGTGAGGTGGGCGGCACCGCGATATGGAGGTAAGCATGGGCAAGGCCAGTGTTGATCCCGCCGAACTGCGAAGGTTCGCCCGGGACCTGACCCGGTTCAACTCGGAGCTCGAGACCCTGATGACCGGCCTCCAGATCCGCATGAGGGAACTGGAGAGAACCTGGACGGACCAGGAGCAGAAACGGTTCGCCCAGGAGTTCGAGCAGACGGTGAAGACCCTGAGCCGTTTCCTCGAGGCCTCCGGGCAGCACGTGACGTTCCTGGCCAAGAAAGCACGATATATCGAAGATTATCTCCAGCAACGATAGGAGATCGGATGAGCCGGCAAGCCAAAGTCAGTTCCTTCACGATGCTCAGGCAGTTCCGGGCCTCGCTCATGACCTTCGCCTCGATCGCGTCCGGCGCGGTGGATGAGGCCGGCGCGGACTTTGACGGAACGCTCCTGTGGCTGCGAGGGGACCAGCATCGCTACTGGAAGAACCAGGTCCGCGCGTGCACAGAGCAGTTCGTACGGGCGAAGCTCGCTCTGAAGCAAAGAGAGGTCCTGGACCGGGCCCTGGCGGGCACCCGCAGCTCGTGCGTGGATGAGAGGAAAGCCGTGGCGGCAGCACAGAGGCGGCTCCGGGAAGCGGAGCACAAGCTTCAACAGGTCAAGCTGTGGAATCGCCAGTTGGAGAAAGAGTCGTTGGATTTTCGGGGAGGTACCCAGCGGCTCATCAGCGCCGTTGAGACCGACATCCCCAACGCATGTGCCCGCTTGGACAAGATGCTGGATTCCCTGGAGGCGTACGTCGCGCTCGCCCCGCCGGAGATGCCGACGGCCGTGGGAGAAGAGCTCGAAACCACAACTCCGCCGCCTCGGGAGGAGCCGCCTGAATCCGAGATGCCAGGTGTGGAACCCGGGCTGGACTCGAATGGATCATCCAATGAGAAAAATCAAACTCAAAACACCGAATAACCAGAATACTCTCATGGCGTTTGGCTCGCGGTCCGGAATCCGAGCGATCGGCCATTGTGGTTCATCTGGAATTCCAATAGTAGGACTTCGCTTTCTTGATCGTAGAACGGGAGAGTAGATCCATGAGCGCCTTCGAGGGCCATGCAAAGCTGGTGCAAGCAGCCAAGAAACTGATGCTGGAGTGGTATGAGGTCAAGGAGATTTGGCGCGATGAGAACTGCCTGCAGTTCGAGAAGAAGTACATCGCACCGTTGGAGGCCGGCATCCGCGCGGCCACGATGGCGATGGAGCGCATGGGGGCCACGCTTGAGAAGGCCCGGCACGATTGCGGAAGGCGCGGAGAATCCGGCATATGAGCAGCGATCTGGAAGCATATCTTCGTGATTCAGGACCCGGAGATGGAACCGGTTACACCGGCCTTCTCCGTCAAGCCCTGAATGAAGTGCTGAGACTTTCTTCTGCAGTGGTCGAGCCCCTGGAATCCCAGATTGAATCGGACTACCAGACGGCCAAGATCCAGGCGCAAGAGCGATTTGACGCGGACAAGGACCGCGTGGAGCGGCAGGTACAGTCGCAGAGCCAGGAGATTCGGGAGCAGTACGAATCCCGGCTCAAGGAAGCCCAGGCCGCGTTCGAAAGCCAGATGAGCGAGATCAAGATCGACGCCCGGCAGAAGCACAAGCGGGCCGCCCAGACTGCGGCTGAGTTGGAGAGCAAGGCGGAGAAGGAACGACAGGAAAAGGAAATGGTCGTGGAGTTCGTGGGCGAGGGGGCCGCCGCGAAAAGGCAGCAGAAGAACGTCGAAGCGAAGGCGAATGCCGAGGAGATTCGCCGTCGCCTCAATGCCCTGAGCGCGCAAGCGGACGGACTGGTGCAGCTTTATCGTCAACGTGATCTTACGTCCACCGAGCAACCTGGACCGAACGTGGACAGCGGTGCCAATCCGGGCGAGGTCTGTCGGGCGCAGCAGGCGATGGCCGAGCGACATCTGAACACGCTGGGCCGACTGTTCGTGGCCCAGCTCTTCGTGGGGACCCGTCCCGTGGTTCTCGCCGGCGGGCTCTTGGGTGGGGCTGCGGTGCTGCTGACGATCCTGTATCTTCTCAAGGCCCCCGGCCTGCCGCCGGTCGTGCTGACCGGGCCGATCGTCTTTGTCCTCGTGGCCTTGCTGATCGGCTTCGGCGGCCGCATTCTGTGGCGGCGCGCGAAGCGCCGGGTGCGACGCGTGTACGGCGAATTCCAGGAAGCGATGGCAGGTGCTCGCGAGGCCCTGGAGCAGCAGCTCGCCTTCGCACTGGAGCACATCGAGCAGCAGTGGCAGGCCTCCGTCAAACAGAAGCATGCTGAGCTCAACGAAGCGCACGCCGCTTTGGAGGGCACCAAGGCGCGCATCGCGAAGCAACGCAACACCTCTCTGCATCAAATTGAGGACGAGCGACGGGAAGCCTTGAAGAACCTGAGGAACCGTCGAGACCAGGCAGTCGGCGAGGCCGAGCAGGAGTATCAGAAGACGCTCTCCGAGATCGAAGGCCGGTCCCGGCAGGAGCTGGCCGAGATCCAGCAGCGATACGACGACGAAATAGCCGCGTGCGAGAACAAGTATCGCACCGCCCGCAAGTCCCTCGAGGACCGCTGGGACCAGGGCTTGGCCTCGATTGAAACGCTGCTTCGGCACGCAAAGGGTTTTGACAGGAGAGCCGCCGGTGACTGGGGGCATCTGGAGGATGAATCATGGAAACCCTCTCAGGAGCCCTGCCCCGGCGCACGGTTCGGAACAATCGAGTTGGACTTGCGGCGCCTGGCCGGCTCGGTGGCGGCGCGGGCCGGATCGACGCCCGACGTGACAAAACCCGCGACTGTACCGACCATGCTGGAACTGCCCGACCGCTGCTCCATGCTGCTGGAGTACCCGCGTGAGGGGCGGCAGCAGGCTATCGACCTGTTGCGTGCGGTGATCGTGCGGCTCTTCACGTCGTTGCCGCCGGGCCAGGTCCGCTTCACGATTCTCGATCCCGTGGGACTGGGCGAGAGTTTCGCAGGATTCATGCACGCCGGCGATTATCTGGAGGCGCTCGTCGGGGGCTGCATCTGGACCGAGGTCATCCAAATCCAGGAGCAACTGGAAGACCTCACGCAGCACATGGAGAACATCATCCAGAAGTACCTTCGCAACGAATTCGAGACGATCGAGCAATACAACGAGCAGGCCGGCGAGCTGGCCGAGCCGTACCGGTTCCTGGTGATCGCCGATTTCCCCAGGAACTTCAACGAGGATGCCGCTCGACGCCTGAGCAGCATTGTTCACAGTGGCCCGCGATGCGGCGTCCACACCCTGATCGCGTACGACACACGGGGCGAACTGCCGAGCGGTGTGGATCTCAAGGACATCGGCGCCAACAGCGCGCATCTCACATACGAGGACGGCAAATTCGTGTGGCAGGATCAGGTGATCCAGCAGTTTCCCCTCGTCCCGGACCAGCCTCCCGACGAAGCGGTCGTCACGAGAACCATGCATCTCATCGGCAAGGCGGCAGCGGCTTCCGCACGCGTCGAGGTTCCGTTCACCGCCATCGCTCCCGCCGACGATCAGACCTGGTCTCTGGACAGCCGTGAGGATTTGCGCGTCGGCCTCGGTCGCACCGGCGCCACGCGATTGCAGTATCTGCATCTCGGTCGCGGAGTCGCGCAGCACTTGCTCATTGCCGGCAAGACCGGCTCCGGCAAGTCGACGCTGCTCCACGTGATGGTCACCAATCTCGCTTTGTGGTATGCACCCGATGAGGTGCAGTTCTATCTCATCGACTTTAAGCAGGGGGTCGAATTCAAGACATATGCCACGCACCATCTGCCGCACGCCCGCGCGATCGCCATCGAGAGCGACCGGGAGTTCGGCCTGAGCATCCTGCAAAGGTTGGATGGCGAGATGGCCCGCCGCGGCGACTTGTTCCGTGAGGCCGGCGTCCAGGACCTGGCCGCCTATCGCAAGGCAACCGGCAAGGCCATGCCTCGCACCGTGCTTATCGTGGATGAATTTCAGATCTTCTTCGCCGAAGACGACAAGCTTGCCCAGGACGCCGCCGTTCTGCTCGAACAGCTCGTTCGGCAGGGGCGGGCGTTCGGCATCCACGTCGTGCTTGGCTCGCAGACCCTTGGCGGCATCTTTGGCTTGGCGCGGAGTACGATCGGCCAGATGGCTGTGCGAATCGCCCTGCAATGCTCGGAGGCCGACTCCCAGCTCATCCTGGATGATAACAACGTGGCGGCCCGACTGCTGTCGCGACCGGGTGAGGCCATCTACAATGACGCCGGGGGCGCCGCCGCCGGCAACAGCCCGTTCCAGACGGCGTGGCTGCCCGACACCACGCGCGATTCCTATTTGAACAAGATCAGCGCCCGCACGTTCGAAACGCAGGAGCCCCGCGAGCCGCTGATTGTCTTCGAGGGCAGCGCGCCCGCCGATATCACGGAGAATCGCCTGTTGGCGGCGTGCCTGGCCAGTGACACCCAGCCCGCGCAGAGCTCGACACCGATGATCTGGCTGGGGGCGCCCGTGACCATCAAGGAGCCGACGGCCGTAGTGCTCCGGCGGCAGAGCGGCGGCAACCTGTTGCTCATCGGGCAGCGGGACGACCTCGCCATGAACCTGATGAGCGCGGCCATCGTCAGCTTAGCGGCGCAGCTCCCCGCCTCGGCGGCCCAGTTCATCCTGCTGGACGGAAGCCCCCCGGATTCCCCCCAGGCCGGCGTCCTCCAACGTGTAGCCTCTGCCATTCCTCAAGTCTGCCGCAACGTAGCCTGGCGTGATGTCGCCGACACAATCGCCCAGCTCGCGCAGGAAACCGACCAGCGTATGCAGGACGCTCAGCACAAGGGGCCTGCCACCTTCCTTCTGGTCTTCGGCGTGCAGCGATATCGGATGCTGCGCCGTAGCGAGGACGTTTTCGCGTTTTCCCCCGATGAGGAGGCGAAGCCGCGCCCGGATGCTCAATTCGCGAGCCTGTTGCGAGAGGGCCCCAACGTCGGGATCCATATCCTCGCCTGGTCCGACACGCTCACCACGCTGGAGCGGACGTTGGATCGTCAGACCATTCGCGAGTTCGACCATCGCGTGCTGTTCCAGATGAGCGCGGCGGACTCCAGCAACCTGATCGATTCTCCCGTCGCCAATCAGCTCGGTCTTCACCGAGCCCTTCTCTACAGCGAGGAGCAGGGTGGCGTGGAACGGTTTCGCCCGTACGCCGAACTCACCGAAGACTGGCTGACCGACGTCGCCAAGAAGCTCGCCAAAAGGTCCGGTTGACGAGCGTCAGCCGCCGTACGCGTAACTCTTCGCTTTCTGTCCCAGCAGGTTGTCGGCGCGGCAAACGGCCGGTTCAGTCAATGATCGCTTGGTGAGCGAGGGCCTCGAATTTGTCGTTCAGGGTGGCCCCGCCGGAGGGGTGAACCTGGGCCATGCAGACGCCGATCATCCTCTCCGTCGAATCGACGAAGAAGGTCGTATACCAGAAACCACCCCACCGGTAGGCGCCGACGCTGGTCAGCTCGCCGGCCGCGCGGAGGCTGCGCGTGACACCAAAGCCCAGCCCGAAGCCGGAGCCCTGGTTCAGGTCGCCCACGTGGTCGGCAGTCATCAGTTCGACAGTCTTTCGGCTAAGCACGCGGACGCCGTCCAGCTCGCCGCCGTTGAGCAGCATCTGCAGGAAGCGAGCGTAATCCCAGATCGTGGAACATAGCCCCCCGCCGCCGGAGCAGTACCTGTGGGTCCCCTCGTAAGGGTATGTCACGCTGATCCGCATGTTGCCTTCGCCGAGAAGCCCATCGGGCAGTCGCCTCAGCCCGCCGTTGGGGTCGGTGCCGTAGACCGCGGCGAGCCTGGATACCTTGCTCGCCGGAAGGCGGAAATACGTGTCGGTCATGCGCAGGGGCCCGAAGAGCCGTTTGCGGAGGAATTCGTCGAAGGGCATGCCGGAGGCCACTTCCACCACGCGGCCGAGCACGTCCGTGGAGAGGCCGTAAGTCCACGCCTCGCCCGGCTGGTGCACGAGAGGCAGTTGCGCGAGCTTGTTGATGTCGTCGGCAAGCAGATCCTCATCCTGCACCAGCCCGTGCGTGATTCCGGCTTCGGCGTATTTCGGGCCGACCCGCCCGTCCCACTGATACGTCAACCCGGAGGTATGCGTCAGCAGGTGGCGAATCGTGATTTCCCGTTTCGCGGGCACGATCTCCTCGGACGAGGTCCCGGCTAACACCTTCGGCGACTGGAACGCCGGGATGTACCGCGAGACAGGGTCCTTGAGCTGGAAACGCCCCTGCTCGTACAGCATCATCACGGCGACGCTCGTGATTGCCTTCGACATGGAGGCGATTCGGAAGATCGTATCGGCGCTCATTTCGGCGCCCTTCTCCCGATCTCTCATGCCCACGCTCTGCAGGTAGGCGACGTCGCCTTCACGCGCAACCAGCGCAACGGCACCGGCCAGCAAGCCCTCGTCCACATGCTCTCGCATCAGGGACGTGATACGATCCAGCCGCTCTTGTGACAGCCCAACCGACTGAGGCGACGCCGTCGGCAACCCCTGGCCGCAGACCGCAGGAGTGAGTGAAAGCAGGGACGTCAGGACAACGCACAGGAACCCATTCATTGCTCCGGCCATGGCACTATACCTCCGTGAGAGACACCGATATCATGCAGAGCCGCGACGCGGCCTCAACCAACGCTATGCTGTATGCTAAGTGAGACAGGGGAGAAAGACAAGGGCAATGCATCGTGAGGAGAATATGGCGACGCTCATCCGGGCCGGGCGAGCGCGATCCGGACAAGCACGGCGGGGATAGTCGCTCGATTTCCCTAAGACGCAAGTGGGAAGCAAGGCCACCGGCAGAGCCGAAGCCGGTGGTCCTGCTTCGCAAACAACAGGCTGCAAATCGTCAACCTCAGATCGGTTCGCCAGTGACCTGGACGTCGTCGATGTTCCAGCCGGGGCAGGTGACCCAGTCGTCGGTCGGGCCGAGACCCCAGCGGAAGTAGACCGTCGGTTGGGCGTCCGCAACGCCTGCGGGAACGGCGTATTCCATGAGTCGCCAGGCGCCGTCCGAAACGTGGGACGGGCCCGTCGTCCAAAGGTCCGTCCATGTCACGCCGTCGTTCGAGACCTGGACGCAGGCGTAATCGTATGGCGATTCGACGCCGAGCCAGCGCCAGAAGCTCAGATGGACATTCTTGTATCCCTCGCAGTTGATCGGGCCGACCGTGGCGTAGCGCGTCTCGGCCAGGTTATCAGGGTAATCGCCGTCAAGGGCGTAGCCGACGACATTGTCGCCCGTGTGACCGGAGTTCGGGTCGCCTTTCCAGGAACCCTCGCCGGTCGGGGCGCCCCAGGCCCAGCCTTCGTCGAGCGTCCAATCCGGATCGACATCCATGTTGGCATGGTAGATTGCGTTCGGGACCACGGCCACCGATATGCTGCGGCTGTCCTGCCGGATGCCGTTCGTAACGAGGAAGGACAGTTCATACGTGTGGAATACCTGGTCCGCCGCGGGCTTCCAGAAAAGGCTGTGGTTGTCCACATCGTAGTATGCCCCCTCCGGCAGATTGCCGACCGCCCAGCGAAGCGGCCCGTTCGCGGGATTCGAGGCGGTGACCTGCACGTGCAGTCGCTCGCCCGGCTGGATCTCGGCCGGCGCCGATATGGGATCCAGCCTCGGCCCCGCCTGGGTCCATCGGGAGTTCTGAGGATCGTGCCGGGCCATGCCCCAGTCGATCAACTCGGGCACGTACGGGGCGGGTAGATCGAGAACGTGGAAGCGGTAGTCGTCCGCAACGACCATGAACTCCAAATCGCCGTCCTGATCGAGGTCTGCCAGCGCTGGCGTGATCTCGTAGTCCGCGCTGAGATTCAGCGTGGGGAATCCCGGCGTGACCGAGCCGTCGGCCTCCCACGCCATCATGGGCTCGCCCCCCGGGGCGAAGATCAACTCCTGTTGTCCGTCCCCGTCAACATCCGCGATCAGGGGGACACAGCCCGTGGGCGGGCCCATGGCAATCTTGGGGAAACCGGCGTCCTCCAGGTCGCGGCCTTCATGATCGAAGCCATAAAGGCGCGTGAAGGCGAAACCGTCCGCCTCGACAATGTACGTCGCGACATAGACCTCGCTGAGGCCGTCGCCGTTCAGGTCGCCGATGCTCAGCGTCCCGGGCTCGTCAAGCGCGTCAGACACCTCAGTCTTCCAGACCGTGCTCCCATCGGCATGGGTGGCCATGACGTCCTCGTCGGTGCAGAAGACGATCTCCGGCGTGCCATCAGCGTCCAGGTCGGCCACGGCTGTTCCTTTCGGGCTGCCCCCTCGCCATCTCTCGAGCTGCTGTCCCCGGTGGTCGAGAAGGAACGTGTAGAGGCGGCTCAGGCCCGGGCCATATCCGCTCAGGCAGATCTCCACGTCACCGTCCGCATCGAAATCGGCAACGCTGATCGGTCCCTCCGACGTGTACCGTCGCTGCCACATGGGATTGCCGTCGCCCTGAAAGGCGTACAACCCATCGCTTTCGCGCGACTCGGCGTCGAGGGCAATGATGATCTCGCTGTCCCCGTCGCCGTCGAGGTCGGCGAGGACGGGCCCGGCGGAGACATAGCCGGACCAGCTTCCGAACAGCGCGGGCCAGTTACCGTCCACGATCTCACCGCTTTCCGCGTGATAGGCGTACGCAGCATTATCGATCTCGGAGGCGACCACCAGCTCGTAATCGCCGTCGCCATCGATATCTCCCGTTGCGACCGTGGAGGGCCAGAACGTCTCGAATTCCACCGGCCAGCCGGGAAGCGAGTTGCCGTCCGCCCCCCAGATATCGACCTTGCCGCCGCCCCAGTAGCTGGCCAAGTCCAGCGAAGACTGGATGATCTCGTTGCTGCCGTCTCCGTCCACGTCCATACAGATCGGACTGCCGATGAAGTACTCGCCCCACATATCCTCCGCTTCCACCGTTTCGTCCGGCTTGGGCCAATGGCTCTGGGGCCAGGCCATCTCAATGCCGAAGAGCTTGCGGTCGGTGTGGGTGTACCCGTCGCTGCTCACGCGAAGCCGCAGCTCGTACGTGCCCACCCCGGGATTCACCATCGACAGGGACACCATCCCGTTCGGGTCGGCCGGTGCGACGCCCTCGCTCAAGACCGTCCAGTCCCTCATCCCGTAGAGCTGGTAGTCCAGCGTGTACGACTCCCCGTGTACGAGCGCAGACACATCGATGGCGTTGACATCGGCGGCGAATGTCTGCGTCGGCTCGGGCGTGACAATTTCCCCCAGCGGACACTTGCGGTCGGCGGCCAACAAAGCTTCATAGGCATTGACCCGTCCGGTGCCGAGATAGCCAAGCTCGGGATCGAGATCGCCGTAGTCCACGGGGTCGGCCGTGTTCTCAAGAATGGCGCGGACCTCGATGTGCGTCAGCGCGGGCCGATGCGAAAGGACCAGGGTCGCCACGGCCGCCACATACGGTGCGGAGAATGACGTCCCCGCCGTAGCGATGTATTCGTTGTCGAGCGTGGTCGTGACAATGTCCGTGCCCGGTGCGGCGATATCGACCCAGAGCCCGAACGTGCTGTGGCCGGTCTTGTAATCCTCGCCGTTGGTGGAGGCCACGGCCATGACGTTATAGTACGCGGCGGGAAAGTGCGGCTTGCTCGTATCGGAGTTGCCCGCGCTGGCGATCAGCAGGACGCCTTGAGCGTAGGCGTTGTTGATCGCCGTCTTCATAACCTCGTCCAGCTCCGGGTCGGACGCTTCGCCGCCGAAGCTCATGTTGACGACCCGCGCGCCATTGGCCGTCGCGTAATCGAGGGCCTCGGCAATCTCGTCGGAGGTCAGCTCAAGACTCAATCGCAACGCCATGACGCTGCACTGCCAGTTGACGCCGCTGACCCCCTCGTCGTTATTGCCCACGGCGGCGATGACCCCGGCCACCTGCGTCTCGTGGCTGGAGATATCATAGTAGCCGTCCGGGACGACATTGTTGTTGGATTCTTCGAAGTTCCAGCCGTGGACGTCGTCCACGTAGCCGTTGCCGTCGTCATCCACTTCGTTGTTGGGGTCCTCGTCCTCATTTGTCCAGATGTTGTCTTTGAGGTCGGGGTGGTTGACGTCGACGCCGGTGCCGAGGATGGCGATGACGGTGTCGTGACTGCCGGTCGAGATATCCCAGGCATCCTCCATCTGGATCAGTTGATGAGCATACTGGTCCGGAAAGTCCGGATCGTTCGGCGTGCGACAGATGTGATAGATATAGTTCGGCTGGGCGTATTCGACGTCCGGGTCTCTGCGCAACTCGGCGCAGACGGCCCGGACGCCGCGTTGCGTCTTGAGCACGTAGAAGCGCAGCAGATCGC
>CBFDBY010000030.1:0-52251 GCA_965603165.1 uncultured Phycisphaerae bacterium | reverse complement strand
CGGCCAGGGCTCATCGCTCAGCCGGACGGACCCCGCCGCCTACGGCAACGACCCGACGAACTGGCATGCGGCGAACCCCTCACCAGGACAGTAGCAGACGTATGAACATAGACTACACAATAAATCATACAAGTGTTGAAATACGAGGGACTTGGAATTTGAAGTTTACATTGTCTTTGATTCTGCTGGTTTTGACTCCGTGTGTGGCCGCGCACGCGGATTATCCGGCCTCGGACCTCAACAATGACTGCCGTGTGGACATTGCCGATCTGCTGGTGTTCGCCGGGCAGTGGTTGACGGGCCCGGAGGCGTCGGCGGACCTCGATGGCAGCGGACATGTGGACGGAGCCGACCTCGCCCTGCTCGGCAAAGACTGGCGCCGACGGGATTGCCCGATCGTGATCAACGAAGTGCTCGCTCATGCGCATGCGGCCGCCTCCGACTGGGTGGAGCTCTACAATCCCAGCAGCATCCCCGTGCACATCGGGGGCTGGTTCCTGAGTGACAACCGAAACGATCTGGAGCGATACCAAATCCCGGCGGGAACGACGATCGAGCCCGATGGATACATCGTATTCTATGAGACGACGCACTTTGCGAGTCCCTTCGATCCGGGCGTGCGAACGCCATTCGCCTTCAGCGAGAACGGCGAAGTGGCGTGCCTGTTCTCCGGCGACGACCCCGTCTTTCCCGACTTTCTGCTATCAGAGCAATTCGGGGCCTCCGAGACCGGCTATTCCTTTGGCCGGCACTTGAAGAGCACGGGAACGTACGACTTCGTGACGATGAGCGAGGTGACGCCGGGCGAGGCGAACGCATACCCGCTCGTCGGACCCGTCGTCATCAATGAGATCATGTATCATCCCGTGCTTGACGCCGATGCGGAGTACGTTGAATTGCTGAATATCTCCGGCGGACCGATCACCCTGTTCGACTTTGTGGCGATGGAACCGTGGCGGCTGACGGATGGAGCGGGAATCGAGTTTCGTTTTCCCAGCGACGTGCCTGTGACGCTCGATACGGACGAGCACATTCTGCTCGTGCGGGATGTGGATGCCATGTGGCAGTACACGGTGCCCGCCGAGGCGAGGGTGTTCGATTGGGGCTCCGGCCGACTCGCCAACCAGGGCGAGACGGTCCAACTGCTCCGGCCCGGCGACGTCGACGACAGAGGCACGCGCTACTGGATCGAGGTGAGCCGCGTCGGTTATAGTGACGGGTCGCACGGCGAGGAGTTTCCGGGCGGTGTCGATCCGTGGCCTATGCAAGCCGACGGTCTCGGCCCTTCGCTCAACTGTATATTTCCCTCGCAATACGGTAACGACCCGAACAACTGGCACGCGACGATCCCGACGCCCGGGTCGGTGAATGATTGATCGGCTGTCTGATAGCCTCCATCTGGTCTGTCAGGAGGACAACCATGATTCTCGCGAAGAGACGCCCCACTGTCGTGTATATTTGTGCCTCGCTCGTCATGACCGCGTGCGTTTGCCGTGCCGGGGATCAGGAGGTTCTTGCTTCCGGCATTACGGTTGATCGCGACGCCGTCAACGGCGTGTGCATCGAGCGTGACGACCACAGACTCGTGGTCTACGGCGATCCAGCGCAAACCTGGAAAACGGCCGATATGGTGCTCTTTACTCACGCCCGGCGGGATGTTGCCTGGGCGGGCCGGGCGCTTGTGCAGAGCGGAGCGCAATCCATCGTGCCGGCCGGGGAGGCCGAGCAATTCACCGAGGTTGCCGATTTCTGGACGAGTTTCTGGGAGAAACGGTTCCACGATTACGCGCAGCAGAGCACGAGGATCATGACGGCCCCCCTGCGCGTGGATCGCGCCGTACGGCAAGACGACGAGATCGCATGGCAGGACCTCACGGTACACGTTCTGGATACACCGGGGTATACGCGGGGCGCGGTTTCCTATTTCATCGAGATTGATGGCGTCAAATACGGCTTCGTCGGCGACCTGATCCATGGCGACGGCCGCCTGTTGGACCTGTACAGCCTGCAGGACGCCGTACCGCAGGCCCGCATCGGCGGATATCACGGATATGCCGGCAGGATCGGCGATCTGCTCATGAGCTTGCGCAAAGCCGCTGCTCAGAAGCCTGATGTGCTTGTGCCCGCTCGCGGCCCCGTGATCAGAGAGCCGACGGCGGCGATCAACCGCCTGATTCAACGGCTCAAGGCAGCGTATGAGAACTACCTGTCCATTAGCGCAGGCCGCTGGTATTTCCGCGACCAGTACGACACCCTGGCCGTGCGAGCGCTGGCAAGTCCGGACAGGGTACGATGGATGCCTTATGCCGCTACCGTCGAAGAGTCGCCACCTGAGTGGGTCGTCGCCATTCACAATAGCCGTCTGGTTCTCGCCGGCGATGGAGCGGGCTTGCTGATCGACTGCGGTTCGCGAACCATCATTGATGAGATTACTAAGCTGAAAGAGCAAGGCCGGCTGAAATCTCTCGACGGCCTGTTCGTCACACACTACCACGACGACCACACGGACAAAGTCAATGAGCTTTTGCAGACGTATGACTGCCCCGTGTACGCCACGCCGATCCTGGAGGACGTTCTCAAGAGGCCGGGGGCATATCGGTTGCCTTGCCTCACGGCCAATGCGCTGGATCGGCTCCGGATCGTCCCGGACGGCCATCGCATGCGATGGAAGGAGTTTTCGCTCGCGTTCTACGACTTCCCGGGCCAGACTTTGTATCACGACGCCCTGCTCGTCGAGCGAGACACAGGCGGGAAGATCTTCTTCATCGGTGATTCCTTCACGCCGTCCGGGCTCGACGACTACTGCCTGCAGAACCGCAACCTTCTTCACGACGACATGGGATACTCTTACTGCCTCGCTCTCCTGAAGGATACGATTCCATCGGAGGCTTTGCTGATCAACGAGCACGTTGTCGAGCCCTTCCGCTTCGATCGCAGGCAGTTGGATCGCCTGGTTGAGACCCTCGGCGAACGAAAAGAACTGCTGAGGGATCTACTTCCGTGGGACGAGCCGAATTACGGCATCGACGAACAGTGGGCTCGGATATATCCATACGGACAACAGGCTGTGCCAGGGGAGTCGGTGCGGCTCACAGTGAAGCTGCTCAATCACTCTCGCAGGCCAAGCACGTTCGCGGTCGCTCCACACGCCCCGCGAGGCTTCGGCGTAGAGCCGCCGGAAGCGAGCGTTACAGCGGAGCCGGGACAGGAAGTCGAGGCTGATTTCGAAATCAAGGTCCCGGATGAATGCCGGGCCGCTGTCTACGTGGTCACGGCCGACATTCGGGTCGGCCCATGGGACCTGCGGCAGTGGTGCGAGGGCCTGCTCAAAGTCACGGAGCCGTAGTCTTCATGCCGCTTGGTCAGTAATCGAAGTATCGGACGCTGCCGCCGTCATGGCCGGGCCAGTCCAGACGGATTACCTTTGTGGCCGGTTGGTAGATCCAGCCGTAGGTACCGGTAGCGTCAGACGGAAACGCCTCGCTGTTCCCGATGATGTGCATCGTATCCAAGTCATTGAACGGGTTCTCGGGCATCGCTCGCAAGCAGCGTCCCGGGCCACTCATTTGGGCGCGAAACGCCGCCTCGGTCGGCGCGCGAGCGCGGTCGTCGTCCGGATAGCCCGGGGGCACGCCGCGGTGGCGCACCGCATAGAACTCGATCGCATTTCGGAGAGCTCGCAGGTCGTCCTTGGCGGCCGCTTCTTTCGCTTGCAGGGTCTGCCCGTTGAAACTGGGGATGACCAGTGCAGCCACGATCCCTATCATGGCCACGACGATCACCATTTCCACGAGGGAAAACGCGTTTCTCATCTTTGCTGTCCCGGGCAGTGCCCCGAAAATCTACGGTCGAATTCCACGGGTGTCCTGCTACCTCATCGGCTCGCGAAAGCGACCACTTGACGTCTCGATGGTATTATAGGGCGTTGCGTCTTGTATTTGGCCCTCCCAATGACGATCCCCACGTCCGTACTCGAGGTCATCGGCCATGAAGATTCGGGCCCGGGGGAACGATCATCTCGCCCAAGTCCTTTACACCGGCAAGGATTTCGTTATCATTGACTGGGCTATGAACCGAACAATCGCCCGGACTGACTGATGATACCGGTTCGCGGCATCGAACAGATACCCAAGGCGGGGTTGTGAACGCGTCCATGGAGGTCGCATGAAGGAGCAGAGCCAGGTCTTGACGGATTTCAGCCTGCTGACGGACCACGACATCTATCTGCACAAAGAAGGCAACCACTTTCGCCTGTACGAGAAGCTGGGCGCCCACGTCATCGAGCGCGACGGCGTCCGCGGGACGCACTTTGCCGTCTGGGCTCCCAACGCCGCGACCGTATCTGTCGTCGGCGATTTCAATCGCTGGGATCCGCAAAGGCACCCCCTTACCGCCCGAGCGGATAATTCCGGGATCTGGGAAGGTTTCGTGCCGCGGATCGGCAAAGGGGCCGTGTACAAGTATCATATCGTCTCGAAGCACAACAACTACACGGTCGACAAGGGCGACCCGTTTGCCTTCTTCTGGGAGCTGCCGCCCCACACGGCGTCGGTGATCTGGGACATGGACTATGACTGGGGGGACGACCGCTGGCGACAGACGCAGACGCAGCACAATTCGCTCAACGCGCCCGTCAGCATTTACGAGGTCCACCTCGGCTCGTGGCGCCGGGATCCGAACGATCCGAGCCGAATGCTCAGCTACAACGAGATCGCGCCGCAGTTGGCCGAGTACGTGAAGGACATGGGCTTCACGCACGTGGAGTTTCTTCCCGTGATGGAGCATCCGTTCTACGCATCGTGGGGATACCAGACGGGCGGCTACTACGCCCCCTCGCGTCGGTACGGCTGTCCCCAGGACCTGATGTACCTGATCGACCAGCTGCATCAGAACGGCATCGGCGTGATTCTGGATTGGGTGCCGTCGCATTTTCCCACGGATGAATATGGCCTGGGCTACTTCGACGGCACGCACCTCTACGAGCACGCGGACCCGCGCCTGGGGTTCCACCCCGACTGGAAGAGCGCCATCTTCAATTACGGCCGGCACGAGGTGCGCGCCTATCTCATCAGCAGCGCCATGTTCTGGCTGGACAAATACCATGCCGACGCCCTGCGCGTCGACGCCGTCGCTTCGATGCTCTACCTGGATTACTCCCGCAAGGATGGCGAATGGATCGCGAATGAGTCCGGCGGAAGGGAGAACCTCGAGGCCATTCAGTTCCTGCGGCGCTTCAATCAGATGGTGTACCAGGAGTTCCCCGGCAGCCAAGCCATCGCGGAAGAATCCACGGCTTGGCCGATGGTGACCAAGCCCATCGAGACCGGCGGCCTCGGCTTTGGCATGAAGTGGAATATGGGGTGGATGCCCGATACGCTCGAATACTTCAATCAGGACTGCATCTATCGCAAGTACCATCAGGACAAGCTGACCTTCTCCATCTGGTACGCCTTCTCCGAGAACTTCATCCTGCCACTCTCGCATGATGAGGTCGTGCACGGCAAGGGCTCGCTCTACGGGAGAATGCCCGGCGACATCTGGCAGAAGCTGGCCAATCTTCGGCTGCTGTTCGGCTATATGTACACCCATCCCGGCAAGAAGCTCGTGTTCATGGGAGGTGAGTTCGGCCAGCACCGCGAGTGGGCCCACGACCACAGTCTCGATTGGCACCATCTTGACGACCCGGGGCATCGCAACGTGCAGACATGGGTGCGCGATCTGAATCATTTATACCGCACCGAACCGGCCCTGTTCGAGACGGACTTTGACGGGAAAGGCTTCGAGTGGATTGACTGCCACGACGCGGACAGCAGCGTGATCAGCTATCTGCGCCGGGACAAGGCTGGCTCCACCTTTTTGGCCGTCGTGTGCAACTTCACGCCGGTACCCCGCCACAACTACCGCATGGGCGTTCCACACCCCGGCTTGTGGACCGAGATTCTCAACAGCGATGCCGCCGATTACGGCGGTAGCGGCCAGGGCAACCTGGGCGGTGTCGAGGCTTCGCCCGAGTCCTTCTACGGAAAGTTCGACTACACGCTGTCGATTACCCTTCCCCCGTTAGCGATGGTCATCTTCAAGAGCATGGCCGACGAATCACCGGAAGGCCAAAGCACGAAGTCCAAGCATGTAGAGCCAACCGTATCTGCAGAGTAGCGCGCGGAGCACACCGGATGGCGTCAGTAGGAGAGGTAGGCACCGGAGAGATCGTCCATGCACATTCCGGCAGCAACCTATAGACTGCAGCTCAGCCCCGCATTTGGGTTCGAAGACGCCAAGGCCGTCATCGGCTATCTTTCGGAACTCGGCATCAGCGACCTCTATGTGTCCCCCATCCTCAAAGCGACGCAGGGCAGTACCCACGGATATGACGTCACCGGCCCGGATGAGTTGAATCCGGAATTAGGCACGTGGGAACAATTCCAGAGCCTCGCCGCCGAGGTCCGGGCTCGGCACATGGGATGGGTGCAAGACATCGTGCCCAATCACATGGCCTACTCGAGCCAGAACGGGATGCTCATGGATGTTCTTGAGCACGGCCCCGACAGCGCATTCCACGAGTTCTTCGATGTCTTTCGAGACCACCCGGGCCCGGAGCTGCGAACGAAAGTGCTGGCCCCGTTCCTGGCAAGGCCGCTCGCCGAGGCCCTCCGGCGAGGAGAGATCCGTCTCGTCCTGGACCGCGACGGGTTTGGGGTGCGGTACGAAGCGTGGCGTTTCCCTTTGTGCGTGCGGTCGTATCCGGCCGTCTTACAGGGCGACCGCGACCGGCCGGGTGAGTCCCAAAGCGGGGGCCACCGGCGACCCTATATCCTTATGCGAGTATCGGACCTGTTCGCCCGACGGGGCGGAAGGGAGAACCGTACGGAGGGGCCGGCAGAATTCAACGAGGCCAAGCGTACACTGTTGCGGCTGTATGACCAAGACCCGCAAGTCCGTGCCGACATTGATGAAACCCTGCAATGGTTCAACCGCCCCGTACAGGGCGGGGTGGAGCAAAGCCCCCTGTTCCGCCTGCTCGACGAGCAATTCTTCAAACTCGTCTTCTGGCAGGATGCGCAGGAGACGATCAATTACCGCCGGTTTTTCTACTTGAGCGACTTCATTGCCTTGCGCATGGAGGATCCGAAGGTATTCCAGCACACGCACAGAAAGATCCTCCAACTGGCCCGCGCCGGCGTCATTACCGGGCTCCGCATCGATCACATCGACGGGCTGTACGACCCGCGGGGCTACCTCAATCGCCTGCGTGAGACGTTGCCGCAGATCTACCTTGTGATCGAGAAGATCCTCGAACTCGACGAAACCCTGCCCACCGACTGGCCGATCCAGGGCACGTCCGGCTACGAATTCTGCAACTACGTCAATGCTCTCTTCTGCCGGCAGGAGAACGAGCGGACGCTCACACAAACCTATCACGAATTCATCGGTACGGAGTTGGATTACGCCTCGCTGCTTTATGAGGCCAAACGGGAAACCCTCGAACAGCACATGGCCGGCGAGGTGACGTACCTGGCGCATCTGTTCGCGCGGGCCTCGACGGACGACAGCCTGCAAGATGCCGAGTCCACACGACAGGCATTGACTGCGGTCATAGCGGCGCTTCCTGTGTATCGTACGTATGTCGACGCGCACCATTTCGCGGAATCGGACAAAGCGTATGTTACAGCGGCCGTCGACGAGGCGAAGAAGCGGGCCGCTGACTGCGCGAGACATATCGACCGGATCGGCCAATTGCTGCTTGCCGACTGGCAGGATGCCCCGGACCGCCGAACTCGGGAGGCATGGCAGCACGTTCGGATGCGGTTTCAGCAGTTCACCGGTCCGGCCATGGCCAAGGGCTTCGAGGACACACTGCTCTACCGCTACAACCGGCTGCTGTCTCTCAACACCGTGGGCGGCAATCCCAACACACTCGGTCTTTCCCTTGACCGGTTCCACCGCTTTAATCAGGCCCGCGCACGAGATTGGCCGCAGGCGATGAACGCCACGAGCACACACGATTCCAAGCGGGCCGAAGACGTCCGTGCCAGGATCAACGTCCTTTCAGAAATCCCGGAGCGCTGGCGCAACGCCGTGACGCGCTGGGCGGACTTGAATGAGCCTCACAAGCAGCGGGACAATGGCCTCTCGATTCCGGACCGAAACGACGAGTACCTGCTCTATCAAACCCTCGTCGGCGCCTTGCCCTTCGATGAATGTCAGTACGACCGTTTTACCCGGCGCATCAAAGATTACATGACCAAGGCGGTGCGCGAAGCGAAGGTTCACAGTACCTGGGAGCAGCCGAATGTGGCCTACGAAGCGGCATGCCTCCAGTTCGTTGACAGGGTTCTGGATCGTTCGGAGGCGAATCGCTTCTGGGCCGACTTTGTGCCCTTTCAACGAGAGGTGAGCGAGTACGGCATCTACAACTCTCTGTCGCAGACCATCCTGAAAATAACGTGTCCGGGACTGCCGGATTTCTACCAGGGAACTGAAACGTGGGATCTCAACCTCGTGGATCCGGACAACCGCCGGCCTGTCGATTTCGCCAGACGGGCGGGTTTGCTCAAGGAACTCCAGGAGACGTCTGCGAACGGTTGCGCCCAGTTGGCCCGCGAGCTAATGGATTCGAAGCAGGACGGACGCATCAAGCTCTTCCTGGTTCATCGAGGTCTGCAGGCTCGCCGGGAGAACCAGGACCTCTTCCAAGCGGGAGATTACCTTCCGGCCTCCGTCACGGGAGCCTGCGTGCGGCACATCGTCGCGTTCTTCCGCGTATGGCATGACCGCTACGCATTGATCGTGGCGCCGCGGTTCCTGACCCCGCTGATCGAGCCTGGCCGATTCCCAATGGGCAGGCAAGTGTGGGAAGATACGCGGATCGGTTTGCCTTCGAAAGCGCCCTGGCAGTGGCGCGATGCGATCACGGGCAAGACATACAGCGCACGGGGCGAGACGTTCATCGGAGACATTCTGAGCGATTTTCCTGTCTCCATACTGCTGAGCGGGCCGACGACCGTCGGAGCGTGAAACCACCTGGAGGTCGCTTTACACGCGGCCGTAGGTAACCGTCAGGTTTCTTAACCGACCGGCCCGGGCGGCCGTGATTTGCCCCGGAGGCATTCGCCACCGCCAGTTACCGTCCGTCCTGGCCGGGAGGTTCATTCGTGCTTTTGCCCCCAGCCCCAGAACGTCCTGCATGGGAATGATGGCGACCCTTGCCACCGAGCGCATCGCCAGGCGCATCAACTCCGACGAAATGTCGCGGGCGGAGACCTTGTGCCCGAGGTAATCAAACAAACGCCTTCGCCCCAGTCCTTTGATTTCCTTCTCGAACCAACCGCGCGTCGTATTGTTGTCGTGCGTGCCCGTGTAGACGATCGAGTTCTCGACGTGATTGTGCGGCATGTGCGGATTCCGCGCGGGGTCGCCCTCGAAGGCAAACTGCAGCACGTTCATACGAGGGAAATGGTCCCGGGCCACCACCTCTCTCACGTCAGCCGTGATATAGCCAAGGTCTTCGGCAAAGATGGCGGCGAAGGGAATCTGCCGGAACAGCTCGCGGAAGAAGCGCGCGTGGG
The DNA here is from genome assembly GCA_965603165.1 of uncultured Phycisphaerae bacterium. Classification (GTDB taxonomy): domain Bacteria; phylum Planctomycetota; class Phycisphaerae; order Sedimentisphaerales; family Anaerobacaceae; genus PLanc-01. The sequence goes on along the minus strand of CBFDBY010000030.1, from coordinate 42,685 downwards.
GGGCCTGCACCCACTTGCCCCGTATCGCGTTCTTGTGGCTTGCGGGCACCTCCCAGTAGGCGACAAACCCGCGGAAATGGTCGATCCGGACGAAGTCGAACAGAAGCAAATTGTGCTTCATGCGCTGTATCCACCAGTCGAAATTCGTCTCCTCCAGGCGCCGCCAGTCATAGACCGGATTGCCCCAAAGCTGCCCCGTCTCGCTGAAGTAGTCCGGCGGGACGCCGCCAATGAAACGCGGCTTCTTCGACCTGGTCAATTTGAACAGGTCCGGGTGCGACCAAACATCGGCGCTGTCGTAGGCCACGTAGATCGGGACATCTCCGACCACCTGGATGCCCTGCTCGTTACAGTAGCGTTTCAGATGGAGGTACTGCCGGTAGAACACATATTGCAGGAAGCGCTCCCGTTCGATAGACACGCGCAACTGGTCTTTGACAGCCTCCAGAGCAGCGACCTTGCCATCCCGGATAGCGGGCGGCCAATCAGACCACACTCGTTCCTTGAAGTGTCGACGGAGTGCCACGAAGCTGGCGAACGGCTCCAGCCACCCGGCGTGTTTCTCCACGAACGCCTCGTAGTCAGACGGTTTCGACGTTCTGCGGAAACGTTCGAAGGCTGTTGCCAGCAGTTTGTCCTTGTAGGACGATGCCTTGTCATAGTCCACCGTCTCGGCCGGGAAGGCCGGAGGACGGGAGATCTCCGCACGCGTCAGAAGCCCATCGCGACAGAGCAGGTCCGGGCTGATCAACAGCGGATTGCCGGCAAACGCCGAAGAACTGCCGTAGGGTGAGTACCCCGCCTTGGCCGTCGTGTGATTCAACGGCAGGATTTGCCAGTAGTTTTGGCCCGCCGCTTTGAGGAAATCCACGAACTTGTACGCATCGGGACCGAAGTCGCCGATGCCATACTTCGAGGGGATGGACGTGACGTGCATCAGGATGCCGCTCGATCGTCGTCTGAGCATAGAATCAGTCTCCACAGGTCAACCGGCAGGAGCGTCGAACCTGACCCGGCCGGAGGGGCTTCTCAAGATTGCCCTTTTGCCTGTTCACTTGGCATTCGTTACGGGATTACCAGGCCGAGGCGCTGCGCGAGGTGACCGAAATGCTCGATCCATTGGCTCGCTTTCTCATCGGCCGCCGCTGCCTTGCGTTTCATCTCGGGATACTTGTGCTTGGCGATCGTGAAGAATACGTTTTGTGCGTGCTGAAGATCCATCTCGGGCGTGAGCATGTGAAGGATCTCCAGCGATCTCTCGATGGACCCCAGCAGATCGACCTCCTCGGGCGAATCCTCCCACAGGCTCGCCATCAGATTGATCTTTCGGCTGCCCTCGAAGCTCAATCGCTCCCTGTCCAGGGCCAGGGACAGTCGCTCCGCCTCATCGGCAAGGTCGCGCAATCGATTCAGGTCGACCTCATCGTCCTGGATGGCGGCACAGATGTCCTCGTTCAGGATGAACTCGGCCGGAGCCGACAGGGCTTTCGGCAGCGGCATGTTCATGTTCCGAATCATCTGCATGATCGCGTAATTGTGCTCGTAGATATGGCGGAACGAACTCTCGATCTCTTCCCAGGTTCCTTCGAGAAGCCGGTTGAGAATCTCCCGCTGCTGGTCTTTGAACAGGTGGGACAGCGAATAGTTCTTCCCGTCAAAAGCCACATTCATCAGCCGCATGACCTCGTTGCTGTCGCCTTTCCGAAAGGCCTTCACGAGATCCTGTTGGACGCGTTCGAACTGCTCGTCGGCCATGCGGCCCTGCACCGCCGCGAACAGGTGGTGGTCCCCCAGGTACAGCACGGCCGAATCGACTGAGTACTCCTCGAGCGTAATGTTCGACTGAATCTTCGTGCGACTCGTCGTCAGGACCTGTACGCCCGCCTCGACATGTTGGAAGTCCTCAATGTGGGCCGAATAGCAGTAGATCTCGGCTTCCTCCTCGCTGGACTCCTCAAAGACCGAGCTCAACGCGAAGTGCGCGCCGACGCGATGCAGGTCGACGCGCGCCGGCTCGACATAGGCCTCATACACCTCCCTGCCGTTGTTGAACGGCCTGCGGCTCGTCGGGGCATTCAGCAGCATGTTCTTGAAGTCCGCTTCCAGGTCCCAATTCTGGACCTCTCTGCACAACTGCATGGCTCGCGAGGCGTACATCATCACCTGCACGCTCTCGATGCCGGAAATATTGTCGAAGAACCACCCGCAACTGGTGTACATGAGCATGGCGTTGCGCTGCATCTCAAGGAGTTTCAGAAACGTGCTCTTGTTGTTGGGATCCAGCTCCCTGCCCACCGTGTCCCCAATGAAGCCAGCCACGTTTTCCGGGGAGCGGTCGTTGATGACACGGATATAATCGTTTCGGATCCGCCAGGGATCCGGATGATAGGCGCCCATGCGATCCTGGTAGACGGTGATCAACCTGTCCCGAAGCCAGTCGAAGGCCTCCCGGAGCGGGGCGCGCCACTGCTGTTGCCCCGAGCGTGTCTGGTCGGCCGCACAACCGCAGTTGCTTTTCCATCGTTCGACCCCGTGCACGCAACTCCACGAACTCTTCTCCCAGATCTCCACCTCATGCTCCGGCGGAAACTTCTCGAGATACTCAGGATAGATGGTAATCGTGGCTGTGTTGTCGGTCGCGATCCGATGGAGGCAGTAGGCCAGTGCCATGTCGCCGTGATGATGATGATGGCCGAACGACTCACCGTCCGTGGCCGCGCTGACCAAGCGAGGTTCTTCTCCGTCGTTTGGAAAGGAGCCGATCATCCGTGCGGCGAAGTTCTCGCCACTGTGCAGCAATCCCCCATAAGCGATGCTGTGAGAAACCGGGCCGTTGTAGAAGAACAGGCTCATCTGCTTGCCGGAAGGCAGATTGCACACGTACGGAACGCTCGTATCCAGATTGCCCTCATTCACGTCCTTCCAGCGGCGTCCGCTGCCGAGTTTTCGTACCCGTTTCGCCTGGCGCGGCGCCAGAATGGTGAACTTGATCCCATACTCGGCCAGCACCTCCAGCGTGGGGATATCAACCGCCGTTTCCGGCAGCCACATCCCCTCCGGTTCTCTCTGGAAGCGCGCTTTGAAATCCTCGATGCCCCAGATCACCTGGGTATGCTTATCGTTCGTATTCGCTAACGGCAGGATGCTGTGGTTATAGGCCTGAGCGATCGCGCAGCCGTGCCCGGAAAACCTCTCCCGGCTTCTCCGGTCGGCTTCCAGAACAGACTCGTAGGCATCCGGGGCATGCGACTGGAGCCAGTACAAGAGGGTTGGGCCGAAATTGAAACTGATACTCTCGTAGTTGCTGACGATCTCAATGATCTTCTTGTCCGGGCCGAGGATGCGCGAGGCAGCATTCTGTCGGTAACATTCCTCGGTGATTCGGACATTCCAGTCGTGGTAGGGATACGCCGAATCCTGCAACTCGACGTATTCCAGCCAGGGATTCTCCCTCGGCGGCTGATAGAAGTGCCCGTGTACACAAACGTATTTATCCATCCAATAACCTCACCGGCCTGCATGCGGCAAAAGGGCCCGAACCGCCTTGCCACGGACGGCCGCAACTGCCCGGGCCTGGCTTCTGCCTGCATGTATGCGAGGCTGGAGCACGGCCCAGACGTTACCCATCTCAACCACCAGCAAGCCGCACCACTGTCAGTACGGCAGCAAACCTCTGAAAGGCCCGATCATATAAGAGCCTGGCTCTGCACGCAAGCCGGGTGGTTAATTTCTTCCTGCTGCCCCCCCTGCTGATTGTGCAGCATCCCAGGTTGGCGGTTGCAGTCGGTGCGGAAGACAGATACGATCGAGGTTCTTGGAGCTTCGTGCTGCGACGGCTGTCGCTATCCAGAATCCTCAAGGAGTCCTGACCGTGAGAACGACCGTCAAGAACGCTGTTTTGCACAGGGGATCAATGCTGGATTACATGCTCATTATTGGCATCGCCGTGACCGGATCGGCCGCCGGGGCAGCAAGCCCCGAAAAGCCCGATGCGCCCTCCGGCTTGATGTGCGAGCTCATGGGCCATCCGGAACTGGCCAAAATCACCGATCCCAGGCCCGAATTCGGGTGGGTCGTTCGCTCCCGCGTCCGCAGTGATACGCAAACGGCCTACCAGATCCTGGTGGCGTCAAGTCGTGAGCGGCTCGATCGCGACGAAGGCGATCTGTGGGATAGCGGAAAGACAGCTTCCGCCCGGTCTATCGGAATCGAGTACGCCGGCAAACCCCTTTCATTGAATACGACCTGTCTCTGGAAGGTCCGCGTGTGGAATGGGGCGGACCAAGCGAGCCCCTATGCCCAGGCACAGACGTTCCGGACGGGCGTACTCAGCGAAACCCATGCGACGGCGCGCTATCCGTTAGCGACGACAAAAGTCCGCCCGGCACGGCTGATCCGGAAGGCCGAGGGGCATTACTTCGTGGATTTTGGCAGGGCCGCATTCGGCACGGTCGAACTGACTCTGACCAGTCCAACGGCCGGAAAACAAGTGCAGATCCATCTGGGGGAGGTGCCGTTCGATGACTGCACGATCCATCGAGAGCCGGGTGGTTCACGCCGCTATCGAATGATAACACTGACACTCGACGCGGATACACATACGTACAGAGTGCCGATCCCTGTGGACAAGCGAAACACGGGACCCCAGGCCATCAGAATGCCCGGCACTGTCGGTGAGGTCATGCCCTTTCGATACTGTGAAGTGATCGGCAGTCCCTCTTCGCTCGACGCGTCATCGATCCGGCAAATCGCCGTGCACTATCCCTTCGACGAGGAGGCCTCGCGATTCACCTGCTCCAACAAGGTGCTCAATGATGTGTGGGAGTTGTGCAAATACAGCATCAAGGCCACGAGCTTCTGCGGCGTCTACATCGACGGCGATCGCGAAAGGATCCCCTACGAGGCCGATGCATACATCAATCAGCTCTGCCACTACGCCGTGGACCGCGAGTACACGATGGCTCGCTACACCCATGAGTACCTGATGTCGCACCCCACTTGGCCCACCGAGTGGATTCTGCACTCGGTTCTCATGGCCTGGGCCGACTATATGTGCACGGGCGACACAGACTCTATCGAGCACTTCTACGACGACCTGAAGGCCAAGACGCTGATCGCCCTGGCCCGCGACGACGGCCTGATCAGCACGCAGACCGGTCTGGTGACCGACGAGGTGCTGCAATCGATTCACTTCCGAGGAAAACTGCGTGACATCGTGGATTGGCCGCACGGCAATATCCTTGGCCTCCGGGGCGGCTACGGCGAGACGGACGACTTCGAGTTCCGGCCCATCAACACGGTCGTCAACGCCTTCCACTATCGGGCCCTCGTACTTATGGCCGAGATCGCCCAAGCCCTCGGCGAGATAGCGGACGCTCAGCGTTTTGTCGAAGCCGCAGATCGTGCGAAGTCCTCGTTTAACGAAAAGCTGTTCAACAGGGCCAAGGGGATCTACGTGGACGGCGAGGGAAGCCGCCACAGCGCGCTGCACGCGAACATGTTTCCGCTCGCTTTCGGCCTGGTGCCGCCGGAGCACGTCGCTTCAGTGACCGAATTCATCAAGAGTCGCGGCATGGTCTGCAGCGTGTACGGCTCTCAATATCTGCTGGAGGCCCTTTATGCAGGCGGTGCGGGTGATTACGCTCTGGAGCTCATGACGGACCGCACCAGCGATCGAAGCTGGCCGCACATGATCTACGATGTGGGGACCACGATTACGCTTGAGGCGTGGGACAATAAGTACAAGCCCAACCAGGATTGGAACCATGCCTGGGGTGCGGCCCCCGCCAATATCATCCCGCGCTGTCTGATGGGCGTTCAACCCATCGAGCCGGGATTCGCGCAGGTCCGCGTCAAGCCGCAAGTCGGTTCTTTGAAAACGGGCAGCCTCGATCTGCCTACGATCCGAGGAACCATCCACATGGACTTCGAGTCCGCACGCGACCGCTCGTTTGTGCTGAACCTCGTCTTGCCGGCGAACGTCAAGGCGGAGGTCCATCTGCCCAGCCTGGGAAGTGAGACCCCGGACCTGCGTGTAGACGGCGAGCCAGTCAAGGGAACACTCATCGGCTCCTTCGTTGTGCTTCAGGATGTCTGCTCGGGCGAACACCGAATCGAACGATATCGATAGCGACATGGATTCTCCACGCCGGCGACAACGGCAGGAAGGTCGTCCACGGCTGCACGCGTCCATAGCGGAGGTTCCAGCCTCGCTCGTTACTTTGCCAGTTCTCCGAAGCGATGCACGATGGCCAGAGCCGGATCGAGCGGGACGTCCACCGGCGTCGTATCGTCGCAGATTTCGACAACCGGCTTCGCCGGCAGCTCTTTGCCTTTGAACTCCGGCAGCCACTTCTGCTGGGCCTTCAGCATCTCGCGCGTCATCTCCCGCACTTCCTTAAGCGTGCAGACGGCGGAGGTCAGGGGGTCCAGGGCAATCGCCTGCATCGCATACTCGGGATTGCCCGTCAGTGCGGCCTCGACCGCAAGCTGCTGGACGGTGACGTTGCTCTGGTTCAGGGCCGCACACTGCAGCGGCAGATCGCCGATCCTCACGGGGTGGAGCCCGCGCGCATCGACAAATACCGGCACCTCGACACAGCAGCCCTGCGGCAGGTTCGTGATGTAGCCATCGTTGCGCACGTTGCCGTTGAGGCGGAAGACGTTGTCCGTCTCGGCCGCTTCAAGAATGTAGGAGCAGTATTCGATGCTGCGACGTTCGATCTTCCGCGATTCCGTGGCCAGATAGTCGACGCTCTTGTACTTTTCCGCGAGCATGTTGCAGTAGTTGAAGTAGGCTCCGGAGGCCCCGCCGAAGGCCGGCTGATCGCAGTACAAGTCCAGCGCCCTGCGGCTGCTGCGGAACCACGGCACGTATTCCGACAGGTGCCCCGTGCTCTCGGTCATGAAGTAGCCGAAGTGCCGCAGCACCTCGCAGCGGACCTTCTCGTTGACGTAGTATTCCGGCCTCTCGCATTTCTCGCGCAGGATCGGGTACAGGTCCCGCCCGTCGCGCTTATCCCGGATCGCCAGGAACCACCCCATGTGGTTGATCCCGGCACAAACGAAATCGACCTGGTCTTTGGGCACATCGACATAGCGGCTGATCAGGTCCAGGGTCGTCTGCACCCCGTGACAGAGGCCGATGAATTGCGCCTCGGCGACTCGTCCGAGGGCCGAGCAGTTGGCCCCCATCGGATTCGCGTAGTTCAGCAGAATCGCATCCGGGCACAATTCATTGATGTCCCGCGACATCTCGGCCAGGATCGGGATCGTTCGCAGCGCCCGGAAGACGCCGCCGGGGCCGATGGAATCCGCGATGCACTGGTCCACGCCGTACTTCAGCGGGATCTCGTAGTCCATGCGGAATGCATCGACGCCGCCGACCTGGATCATATTGATGACGTACTTCGCACCGTCGAGCGCTTCGCGGCGGTCCAGCGTGGCCGTCACTTTCGTCGGCAGCTTATTCTTCTTGACCACCTCCTTGACGAAGGCCTCCATCTTGTCGAGCCTGGGCTTGACCTTGTCCATCAGGCAGATCTCAGTGTTCTGCAGCGCCTCCGTGGCCAGGATATCCATCGTCAGCGTCTTGCAGAAGATAAGACTCCCCGCTCCAATCATCGCAATTTTCGGCTTCGCCATCGTGCGTATCTCCTAACTGCATTCGGTCCTTGCTCACCGGGCCATACTACTTCAGAAGGTTCTCGAACAGGTACAGCCCGCTCTTGCCGGGCGCGACCACGTCCAGGTCCCCGTCGTTGTCCATATCCGCCACGGCGGTGTTGATCCCCAGGGCCACACGACCGCCTTCGTGCATCGTGTGGCGCGTCCATTTCCCGGCCGTGGCGTCAAAATCATAGTAGTAGACACAGACCGGATCGTTGCCGCCCGGGTCGTTGCCGTTGTGAGCGTGGTAGCGCTTGCCCGTGACGAGCTCATCTTTGCCGTCATTGTCCAAATCGGCCATCAGCATGTAATGCGGCTGCGACCAGGAGTCATCGATGAGGTGTTTCCGCCACGTGCGCTGGCCGCCATCGGCGGTCTGTTCGAGCCAGGACAGGCCGTAGTTGTGCCCCAGGCCCCAGATGATGTCCGAATCGCCGTCGGCATCCACGTCGTGGACGAGGATCGGAATGCTGGCGTGCCCGAGCTCGAACTCGGCATGCCACTGCCAGCCGTCGGCTGTCTGTTCGAGCCAGCCGCGAGGTGTCACGACATCGCAGCGTCCGTCGGCGTTCACGTCGCCTGCCCCCAGACCGTGTCCCGCAGCCTCTTGTGGCAGCGCGTGCTTCTCCCATCGCACGCCCTGCGGCGCCGAGCCGTCGTGATGAACCTCGTACCACGCCGCCTGGCTCATGATGTTCGGCAGGATGTCGAGCTGCCCATCGCCGTTGATGTCGTACGCCATGGCGGTTTCCATATTGCCCGGCGTATCAACCTCGAATAGTTCCCACGCTCTGTCGCTCTTGCCTGGATTGCGCGTCCAGAAGACCATCTTATTGTGCCAGGCCGCGTTGACGATGTCCGTCCAGCCGTCGCCGTCCACGTCGAGCGGCAGGTTGGCGAAGTCATAGTGGTAGCCCCCCTCCTCCCGCACTTCACGGACGAAGTGCGGCTTCCAGTCCGGAGCCTCGTACCAGAACCCACCACAGAAGATGTCGAGCATGCCGTCGCGGTTCACATCGAGGATGCCCGCCGCCTCGAATCGCGAATCGGCATTGATTGTGTGCAAGCGAAAACCCTCACCGAGCTTGGGCTCCACCGTCTTTGCTTCCCGCACGCGGACGATCGCGCCCCACGGCAGGTTGTTCTGGGTGACCTTGAGCATCAGCTTGTTGACGCCCTTTTGTAGCGTGACATTGACGCGATCGGGCTCGGGCATGATCGGTCGGGCGATATTATTCGCGTGGACGACTTTCCCGTTCAGCCAGGCCTTCACGCCATCGTCACTGAAAACCTCCAGCGTCGCGGATTTTGCTTCACCCGATTCGAACTGGGTCCGCAAGTACGCCACGCGCTGTTCGCCGCCGTCCAATTCCTTGAGCAGGTCCAAATAGCCGATGTGCTGGCCGTTCTTTGAGACCGGCATCTTCCGCCACTGAACGTCGCTATCGGGCTGCTCCGGCTCGAACGGAATGTCGAAGAGTTGCGCGTGATTCTTTCCCTCCTGGACGTACGGCCCGGCCACTTCCCATTGGACGAGATAGCTTTCGACGGCCTCGATCTCATCGAGTGTCTTCTGGGCCTGCTGCTTCGTGCCGTCCCTGATGTCGGCGGCAACCATGCGTTCGAGAGCGGGCTTGACCGCTTCGGCGTTGCCGGCGTAGAGTTCGGCGGCAATCGTCACTGTCGCCAGTGCGGCCTCTTCCCGGACCTGCGCATCGGCCACCTGTGAGGCCGCCAGTTCCAGCGATTCGGGCGTCTTGACCGCCGCCAGAGCCGAGAGAACGCGTCTCTTCTCCGCAGCGTTCGCCGCCAGATCAAGTGCGGTCCTGTAACACTGAAGCCTCCTACCTGCTTCGAGAGAGCTGTCCTTCTGCGTCAGATCAATGAAGCCGCGGAGGGCAAGGACCTGATGCGTGGTGTTGCCTTGCTCCCTTGCGATCTCGAGCAAATCCTGCGCCGGCTCGGCAGTCGGCCAGCCGCTCAGCGCGACAATCGCCGTTCGCTTGATTGCATCCTTGGGATCCTTAAGCGCCTTGCGGAGTGTCGGCAGAGCGGAGTTGTCGCCCATCTCGCCGAGCGCCAGCAGAAACGACGCTCGCGTTTCATCATCCTCGACCGCATCAAGTTTCGTCACCAGCTCTCGCGAAACGCGCTCGTCGGCCTGGCAACGCCGGGCTACGGCGACGAGCATCTTGCGGACGCCGCGGCGGTCCTCCGCGTCAGCCTTCGCAAGCAAATCGACCAGCGCAGGAATGTTATCTTGGCCGGCCAGTTCGCCCAGGCCATCGACGGCCGCAGTTCGAACTTCGCGACTCTCACTGCCGGTCGTCCGGAGCAGCGTCGGCACGGCATCCGTCGCGTCGCGCGAGGTCAGGGCCTGAACGATTTCAACCGTTTCCCGCTTGTCCGCATTACTCATGCGAGAGATCAGGGCCTCGTCGACCCCTTCTCCCTGCAGGGTTTCGAGGCTGCCTCGTGCGGCCGCCTGTTCTGCTTCCGTGCCCTGGACTGCTGCACCGAGGAGGATGGGGACGGAATCCGCATTCCCGAGGGGCCCGAGCGCCTCCAAAGCGGCGAGACGTACGGGGCCGTCATCACTCTTGCAGACGCTTGTGACGGCCCGGAGCGCGCCGCTGGCGCGGCGTGCGGCCAATGCTCGAATCAACAGCGTTTGCGCATCGGTCGGCAGGCCGGGCAAGGCCACCGCCAACCCCCTCAGAGTCGGCTCCCCGGCCGTCTCTCGAACGACGTGCGCCGCCGCGATGGGCAACTGCGCATCGTCGTTGCGGAAGGCCGAGATCAACTCTTGCGCCACCGGCCCACACTGCGCCAATCCCGTCAGGGCGGCCCCGCGCACGTGGCCGGGCAAGTCGGAATGGAGAACCGTTCGATAGATGAAGGATGCCTGTCTTCGGTCTTGCCCGCGGCACAGCACATCCGCACCCTTGAGATAGGCATCCGCCACGCCTTCGCGCAGCACGGCCTGCTGGTCTAGAAGGGCTTTCTCCAGCGACTGCATGGCCTCTTTGCCACCGATCCGTCCCAGGGCCGACGCCGCTGCCGACGCAATCGCCGCGTCGGTATCTGACAGCAGCGGTCTCAGCAGCGCAACAGCTTCTGGCTCGCGGCGCCAACCAAGCGAGTCAATCAGGCCGACTTTGATCGTGCCGGAGCTCGCGCCCAACGCTTCACGCAAGGCCTTGCCCGCTTCCGCACACGGCATACCTTCCAGCGCATTGCGGGCGGCGTGCGAAAGGCGTTCCTCGCCCAGCAGGGCCGCCAGCGCGGGAACGGACTTGGCCGTCCCGACCATGCGTAACTGGAAGCAGGCGTCCCACTTCTGCGCGGCACCGGCCTCCGACTGGAGGATCGAGATGAGGTCCTGTTCCTGATCCGCATACGCGCGGCCCACAACAAGAACCAGGAGACATGCAGCTATGTGATGCAAACGATTTCTTCTCATTTGGACGTCCTTGTAGTTACACCGCAGACAACGACTTAAGATAGCATGAACTCATATTCGCCACGGGGCGCGTTTGCTGTAAGACAGCAGGCGATTGGCCTGGTCATCTCCGACAAACGCCTCTTTGACCGGGTCCCACGTCACTGCGCGTTTCAGTGCCAGCGAAATGCCCCCGATGAGGATCGCGTTCATGGTGTACACGGCCGTTTCGGGATTGCAGATCGTGGCCCGACGCGTCCGAATGCAGTCGAGGAAATTCCCGGAATGACTGGTGGCGTGATAGACGCGGGAATCGTCCGGGCCAAGCGGCTGCTTGAGAATGCTGGCGGGGTACGAGACCAGGTTCGAGCGGTCCACCGCGATGCGGCCTTCGGTGCCGACGAAACAAGCCCCGCCTTCGCCGCCCACGGGCTCGCCCGGATAGCCGGTCGAGTGAACCACGGCGCCGTTGGCGTAGTGGTAGTGGACGTTGCCGTTGTCGAACTCGACCTCGATGGGCGCTTTCGGATCCGGATTGACCGTCCATTGGATGATGTCGTAGTGATGGGGACTCCAGTTGACGTCTCCAACGAAGAGCCCGGAGAGCGTATGCCCGGCCTCACCGCCGAATGGCCGCCACGGCAGCGGGCCCAGCCACATGTCCCAGTCGAATCCGTCGGGCACGGGCACGGAATGGTCGGAGGTCCAGGCCGTCGGGAACAACGCCCCGGGCAAGCGATAGGCGTAAACCTCCTTGAGTTGGCCGATGCGACCGTTGCGAACCAGGTCGCAGGTTATGCGGAACTTGCCGTCGTATTCCGATCGCTGCTGCATGCCCGCCTGATAGATGCGATTGTATCGACGAGCCGTCTCCAACAGGTTGCGTCCTTCGCGGATGGTGATGGCGATGGGCTTCTCGCAATACACATCCTTGCCCGCCCGCAACGCCATCGTCGCCATCGGCGCGGCCCAGTGGTACGGCAGCGCCAGCAGCACGGCATCGATGTCGGACCGTCCGAGGACTTCGCGGAAGTCGTTGTAGGCCTGCACACCGTTGTAGTCGGCTTGACCGAATCTCTCGGCATAGACCTGGTTGCAGCGCTGGCGGGCGTGCTCGCGCCGCTCCCGCCGCACATCGCAGACCGCAAGCACCTGCACATCCGTGCGGGCTACGTACCCGCCCGGCACGTAGGTCCAGGCGCCCCCCAGAAGGTGTCCGGAGCCTTGGCCCCCGAGTCCCACGAATCCCATCCGGATTCGCTCGCTGGGCGGCGTCTTACCCGGGCCGGCCAGGGCCGAGCCGCTAATCACATAGGGCATGGCAACGGCGGATGCCGTCGCTCTTAGAAACTCCCTTCGCGTCGCTCTCGTTCGATCGACCATAATCTACTCCATCGTGCTCGGTTCCCAAATGCGACACGTCGCGTTTGGTGTCCTCTGAATATGATTGTCCCCGCCATGGGGAATCAACGCCGCCATTGTAGCCTTCAATCCGCTCGAGAGAAAGACTCACGATCTCAACCTGAGACTGTACCGCGACCGGTCGCAATTGACAATGCGAAACGTGCCGGATACCGACGCGGCGAAGCGGCGGAAACACCGACCAGAACCCCAGCCAATCGGCAAGAGCGCCGACTGGCTGGGTCGTGGCGATTTCCAAACGTGCGACTACGGAGCAAGCAGCCGACCGACGGCGATGTCATCGATGTAGACCATGCCGGTGCCGCCGACAGTTGGTGCGTCGGGGTTGCCGATGCCGATATGCATCGCCCTGACCTTGCTCAAATCCACGCCGGCCAGGTCACTGTACGGGATCGCCCACTGTTGCCACATGGAACGCAGCGTGATCGCCTCATCGGCATTCACGATCGTCGCGCTTCCGCCGGCACTGTCCTCGATCGTCACGTACATCGGCTCGGTCGAGTTGCCCTCAGGCTGCTCCGCACCGATCTCGGCGATCTGCCATTGGCCCGTCACGTTGCCGGTCGTCGAGAGGCTGGAGAATTCGGCGGCCGTGACCGCAGTGGCATTGTGGCTGGTGACGGCCAGACCGACCAGGACGTCGGCAGCCATTGAGACATTCACCGGCGCCGTGAACGTGACATCGCTCCATGTGACGCCGTCGGCCGATTCCTGAGCGGTGAAGACATCGCCCGTGCGGGTCAGCTTCACCCAAGACGAGGCGACCACGTTTTCTGTCGACACCTGGTCCATCACGTTGCCGGTTTCCGGACGCTGCTGGAACGAGACCCCATAGTCCGGCGTCAGACACACAAATGCGTGCTTCGAGCCGGGATGGACGCTCTCGCGGATCATCACGCCTGCCTTGGCCCAGCCGTCGGTGCGAACCAGGCTGTCGACGCGGGCCACCATCGAGCCGTTCCCGCTCAGGTTCTTGTAGACATAGCGGAACTGGTCGGCGGTGTCCCAGATATCGACGCCGGTGGCGTTCATGATGATCTGGCCGTCGGTGGTCTCCTCAAAGCCGGGGGCGTTGCCTCGCACGTGCAGCACGAGGGTGTTGGCTTCGCGGTCCGTCCAATCCTGAGCGGGCGCAAACTCGCGATCCGCCTCGGAGTAGTATGGCGAACTCGCATTGTTATACTCAAGCGGCATCGACTGACTGCCGCTGTTGACGATGCTCCTCTCACCGAAGGTACCGTTGACGGCATCGAAGTACCCGACGACCGAGCCCGTCAGGTTCGTCAAACCGTCGATCCAGGTTTGCCAAATAGCCTCTTCGGCTTCGATGTTGTCCGTGTAGCTCTCAAAATCATCAATGCTGACATACTCCTGGGTGGTGAAACTCCAGAGCCCGCCTTCATACGCCTCGGCGTCGCCAACCTCGTCGATCTTCCAGTAGTACATCGTGCCCAAATCGAGGGGCCCGGGATTGTAGCTATGCTCGGTCACGGTATCGCGCAGGGCCGAGCCATCCAGGACGGTGCTGCTGTCGGTGTCGAAGGATACGGCGTGTGATACCGCCTCGCGGCCCGGCCGCCAATTCAGCATGGTGTCCACGCCGACGTCCGTTGCTCCGTCCGCCGGCTGCGGCTCCCGCGCCTGCACGGGCACGTAGAAGAACCGCACTTCGCTCAGGCTGGCTGCAATGGGACTGCCCCAGGTCGCGTTGACGGTCAGTCTGACGTGCTTCGCGGTGACTCCGCCGAAATTGACGATGGTATTGGCAGTGTAGGTCGTCAGACCTGTCCCCCGGGCGAATTCGGGCACATCCTCCAACTGAGTCCAGACCTCGCCGTCTGTGGAGTACTCGATCGTGACGTCCTTGGCCCCAAAGGCCATGTAGGCTTCGAGCTGGGAGTTGGCGTTCCACACCCACAACTCATCGAGCTTGTATTCTTTGTCGAAGGTGTATTGGATCCAGGCCGGCACGCCGATACTCATCCACATTTGTGCCAGATCGTCGGAGTGCTGGTCATCCGCGTTGAGGCCGGAGCCGTCGATGGTCCTGGTCGCGGGCGAGGCGAGTTGCTCAGTGGACGCCTTGACCGTCAGGCTCTCGATCGGATACCCGAACGGTTCGGTCGTGAAACTCCAGATCCGGCCTCTGAAGACCGCGTTATCGGGTGTCGCATTGACCTCATCGACCCGCCAGTAATACGTCTGGCCGTATTCGAGAAGGCCGTCGGGATCATAGGTCGTATCTATCTGATCCGCGCCGGCCAGGACATCCCCCGGGTTGAGCACACTGGCATCATTGACATCGTCGTAGGTCGTCCCAAAGTACACATCGCGCGTGGCCGCCGTTTCCATCGGCTCCCAACTCAAGACCACATCCCGCGGTACATCGGTGGCCTTATCTTCCGGGCTGGGATTGGAAGCCGCGTCGCCACCGATGCCGGCCATGACAAGCGCAAGGTCCTCCACCGACAGTGGCCGGTTGTAGATACAGACTTCGTCCATATCGCCCAGGAAGACTTCGCCATTCCCGCTGTAGCCTGCGCCACCGCCGGTAACACAGCCTATGCCCATATTGGATCCTTCGCCTGCGGCGTAGAAGGAAAAGGCGCCGGACGCTACTTCCTGCCCATTGAGGTACAGCCTGGCCGTGGTTCCGTCAAAGGTGGCCGCTACGTGCACCCAGGTTTGGGCGACTGGATTCAGAGTGTTGCTGGGTGAAACGATCGCAACTGATCCGGTCTCAATACGAAAGGTGCCGCCGCTTTCCGGCCTGACCTGAAACTGAAACATCGTGGTATCAGGCCATAGATCCCTCTTGCCGATCAGGCCTTGATACGTGCCGCCTCCGCCGGCCCACCGGATCCATAATGCCAGAGAAAGCCGCCCCGTTCCTTCAGCCGGATTCCAGGTCCCCAGTTCAATCCTGGTGTCGGCCGTGCCGTCACAGTTGACGCCGCCGCCTTGGTAGGCTTGTGAAATCCATGTTATGCCATTATGAAGGGTCCCGTCGTGTCCCGCGCCCGACATATCGTGAGCGATGTCCCCCTGCCCTTCATCAAGAGGGTAGTACCCCACCAAGCCGCTCCTGATATCGGCATTCGCCACACTTGCGGCCAACCCCAGCACCAGAAAAAGGGAGGTTATGTAAATGAACTTCTGAGAATCATACATCTTTCTCGACATGATACATCCTCCTTCACAGAATGCTGCTCTATATGGATTCGGTGAGTATGTCCACATGGTCCGGCTCGCCTCGTGCTGTGCCGTAGCACTCGTTCCCCGAGATATCCTCGGCGACGTGTTCAGGCGAGTACGAGACGACCTACCCGCTGATGTGTAGATTGGCCAATGCTACCGGCCCGCCAGCCGCACAGACCGATAATACAGCCAATGCGAGGGTCGTTCTGATTGTTGTTCCTCCTCGAAGAGACACGGATCGTAGCCTCCAACGCGTCACATAGCGGCACCCTTATCATTTTGGCGACAACAGTCTCCTTCCGTTACTATTGAGATCGTGACTCATCCCATATGACGCTGTGAACGGGCACTTCATAGCAATCGGATATTTCAGGTCTTCAGGGCAACATATTTTGTGTCCACATGTCACCATTTTGCGTCTACCTGCGACTACACCCTATCTGACATAGTTGGTGTCGCCCGGCGATCAACCATATTGCAGCATCGATTCGGTCCGAGACAAACACTGCTGCCCATCGGTCCGGGCCAAGCGTCAGCTTGAGCCCTCAGGCACCGGCTCGTATCCCAATTTGCCCCAGACGGCCTGCTGAACACGGTGCAGGTCCGGATTGCCCGGCTGGAGAGGGTTGGCGCCCGGCGTCAATTTGCCATAATCGATCGTCCGCTGATCCCTCCATTTCCAGTATTCGCTGTGCCCATCGGCAAAGGAGAAGGAGGTTCCGCCGCCATGCCGAACGGGGGGCGGGTCCTTGTGACGATTATCGGCCGCCGTGATTCCGGCCTGAGCGATTGTGGAGCCCCACCACGACTCGCGGTCGTACGGGATGCTCCAACTCGCCTGCGTGACCCAACCCTCATCGACGAAGACGATGCGTTCCCCGCCGCGGGTGATCTGCATCCGGTTCTTGATCGTAAGCTCCGGCTTGGTGGGCCAGCCGTTCATGGAATCGACGATGGCGTACGTCCGCATCTCCCCGCGCAGCCCGCTGGGGCACTGGTACAGCTTGGCGGTTTTGCAGAATGGAAACAGGGCGCCTTCCTCGATGGCTTTGATTTGATCCACGTCGGTTGTGGTATCCGAGTAGCCGGCCCAATGGACCCAGCCGTCTTCATCTTGCGGGATCGGCATCTCGCCCGGTCCGCCCGTACAACCATGAACGATCTTGTTGTCGTTGTCGTCGGCGTAGAGAATCCATGCCATCGTGAGCTGTTTGAGATTGCTCAGACAGGCGGCGCGTTGCCCCTGCTCGCGGGCCCGATGCAGCGTGGGGATGAGAATGGCCATCAGGATGGCAATGATCGCGATGACCACCAGTAGCTCGATCAGCGTGAATGCGGCGGCACGTCTGTGCATCGTCTTGCTCCTCGTCTTTCCACGCAAACCAGTAGAGTGCGCCTTTCATGAGAGATCCGCCGCAGGCCTACAGCCGACCTAATGGCCGACCGGACCCGACGTACAGGCAGAACACAAGGATGATTCCAAGCCTCTGCCATCTCGATCATCGGCACTTTAATCCTACGAAAACGGGGAATTAGACGATTGCATGAGGCCACCTTTTTTGTGTACAATTTCACCATGCCGTGAAGGTCGCTTTGAGTGGGTTTAACGAGAATATCGCTATACCATGCGTGCCCTGGACTTCAAGAACCGACTGCTCGCCAGACTGCAGACAGGAACCGACTTTGTACGGCTGTTCGACTCTCTCCCCGACGCCTGTTTCTTCGCTAAGGATCGCACCGGCCGATTCATCATGGGCAATCACGCCTTTCTCGAGAAATTGGGCCTCGACAAGGAAGAGGACCTCATCGGCAAAGACGACTTCGAGTTCTTTCCCCCGCGCCTCGTGGAGTTGTTTCTGCGTGACGATCGCTGGGTGATGAAGACGCGGAAGACCCTGGTGGACCGCATCGAGCTCGTCTCGAACAACGACGGCAGCATCGACTGGCATATCACGAGCAAAGTGCCGCTTGTCTCTCGACGCGACCATGTGGTCGGCGTCGCCGGCATCACGCGATTCTTTCGCAGGTCCGGCGAGAGCTGGCGCCCTCACCAGCCGTTCGCGGAGGTCGTCCGGTACATC
This sequence comes from uncultured Phycisphaerae bacterium, assembly GCA_965603165.1. Classification (GTDB taxonomy): domain Bacteria; phylum Planctomycetota; class Phycisphaerae; order Sedimentisphaerales; family Anaerobacaceae; genus PLanc-01. Next base: position 24,874 of record CBFDBY010000030.1, on the reverse strand, counting down.
AATGAAAACTACAGCGGGCCCATTCGGGTGGAAGAGCTGGCCGCGCTGATGTACCTCTCGGTCAACCAGTTCGAGCGGAAGTTCAAGCAGGTCTTTCAGATCTCCCCGACGACCTTTCTCGTGAAGTACCGGATTCATCGGGCCTGCTACGATCTGGTGCACACGGACCAGACGATTACCCAGATCGCCCAGAAGCACGGGTTCTACGATCACAGCCATTTCACCCGACATTTTCGCAGTACGATGGGGATGACCCCGAACCAATATCGGTTGGACCGGTAACTCTGTAGTGACTCAGGAGGAATGCCATGAGCACAGGACGCAAGTGTTTCTATACAGTCGTGGTGGTGTTGCTTTGTCTGGCGCCGCTCGGACGTACGTCTGCGGCGTTTCGCGCGGGCGTTGCCGTGCGCGACGTGACGCCGGAGAAGATGTTGCCCGTCTCGGGCGGCGTCGGTCCTTCGCGGCCCGTCACACAGAAGATCGACGCTTTGACCGTACGTGCGCTCGTGCTCGAGAACAGCGGCGTCCGCGTCGCCATCTGCAGCACGGACTTCCTCGGCTTCCCCGGGGTCCTGTGCGACAGGGTCCGCAGCCGCGTCTCGGGCATTGCCCCGGAGAACATCTTGATCGGCGCCACGCACAACCATAGCGCCCCCGACTGCTACGGCTTTCCGGACCAGAGCGGCAACACCTCCGCCGATCTTGCCTATATCGAGGATGTCTGCCTCAAGCTAGCGGATGCGATCAACGAGGCCGTGGAGAACCTGCAGCCGGGACATGTGAAGATCGCCACGGGCAAGGCGCAGGGCAAGATCGCATACAATTACTACGCCGAGCGCCTCTACGATCCCCGGTGCAGCGTCGTGCAGGTCCTCGACGTCGCGGGCGAGCCGATCGCGTCCCTCATCAGCTACGCGTGTCACCCGGAAATCATCGGGCCGGGACAGGGCATTCTGTGTCCGGATTTCGTCGGCCCGCTCTACGACCGCCTCGAAGAACGGGGCGCGGGCGCCGGCATCTTCATGAACGGCGCGCTCGGCGGCATGGTGACCGCCGACTGCCGCGATTCCGACGGCAGGGATGTGCAGAGGTGGGATGAGTGTATCCGCATTGGGAACCTGCTGGCGGACGAGGCGATTCGAATCGTTGCGGACGCTCCCATCCAGGAGGATCCCGTACTGTTCTGCGGCGCCACTACCGTGGACTTTCCCATCGAGAACGAGATGCTGCTGGCGGTGGTGAAGCTGTCGCCGCTGGGCTTCCAGCTCAACGATCGTGGCGGCGTCTCGAGCCAGGTCAACGTCGTGAACCTCGGCAACGCTCAGATGCTCACGATCCCGGGCGAGGCCCTGCCCAACATCGGCTACTATCTCAAGCGAAAGATGCACGGCGAGCACAACTTGCTCTTCGGCCTGACCAACGACGCCTTCGGCTACATCCTCGCCAGGGTCGATTGGGACAGCTTCGACCGCTACGAATACATCACCCGCACCTGTTTAGGCGAAATGACCGGCGAAATCTTCATGGAAAAGGCCCTCGATTTCGTGAACCAGTGCCCGCGACCCGCGGCCGCGAAATAGGACCGCGGAAGCACGATGCTGTAATTGACAGGCCGCCACGAGCCGCTTAGACTGAACAAGTTATGATCCAATCGATATGCCAGGAGAGATGAAGACGCGATGGAGATTGCCTGGACTGACTATTTCAGGTACAGAGCAGCACGGCGAGGATTCGACCTCGACAGAATCGAAGAGATCGTGAAGCATTCCACGGAAAGGTACGTGGATACGGCAACGGACCGTCGGATCGCCGTCGGTCGTTGCGGGAAGACACTGGTGTTGGTCCCGTATGAAACAGGCAATGAAGTGATTACGCCCATAACCGTCCACGCGACCACGCGCCGACAGATCGCATTCCGCGTTCAGACCGGGAGGTTCGTTCATGAGTAAGCCCCGTTTGGTGTATTTTGAGAAAGAGGATGTGCTGCACCTGGTCGTCAACGAAGGACCCGAGGCACAGAGTGTCGAGCTGAGCCCCAATGTTACGGCGGAGTTGAACGACAAAGGAGAGTTGATCGGTATCGAGATCCTCAAGGCCAGTTCGTTCCTCCGCGACACGATCCTGGAATCCGCGCAGGCAAAGCTGCTGGCGGTAGGTTCCACCGGGCCAGAATCGTAACCCAAGCAGCAGCATTTCGGTCCTTCGCGCTTGTTTCGCATTTCGAGTTTCGTGCTTCGGATTTCCCCGCCTCGAGGTGTTTCGTGCTTTGAATTTATTTCGGATTTCGAGTTTCAAATTTCGGGTTTTCAAAGCGGGGCTTTCCGCTTTTTCTCCTTGCCTGCCTCGATCCATTTCGCGATAATTGTCCACCGAGAAGCACCGTGACGAAGCTGCGACGAAGTGGTTGGCGGTTCCGCCATTCGTGCCTGTCCCCGTTATCAGGTGTAAACCGAGGAGTCACGCATGGTGAAGCAAGTAGCCCGTTCGTGCCAAGCGGTCGAGCGTCTCATAGAGAATATGAAGGATGCCGAGCGTTTGATTGAGATCCATGAGAACATTACAGGTGATAGGCCCGGTCGACGCTGGGGGATGGCAGTATTGAACCATAGTGGTGTCGTTCTTATCACGGCGTTCTGGGAAGCCTTCATTGAAGATTTGGCGGAGGAGGCCTTTGACTTTCTTCTGACCCAGGCGAATGGACCCAACGCAGTCCCGAAGAAAGTTCGTGCTCTTTCGACGAAGCCTCTCATCAAAGAGAATGGGGATACTGCGGCGGTCTGGTCGTTGGCGGGTGATGGATGGCGGAGCGTCCTAAAGGATCACAGAGGAGAACTGATGAAACGCTATGTCGGAAGTTTCAATACGCCCAAACCAGACAGCATCGACGCACTGTTTGAAGGGCTTATTGGCCTGCGGCGTCTGTCGGCGTGCTGGAAGTGGCAGGGGCAGTCCGTAGACCAAGCAAGGAACAACTTGATAAGACACATCAATGACCGTGGAGCCATCGCCCACCGCGGTCGGACTGAAGATCCGATCGTAAAAGATTACGTCCTGAGGTATAGGGACTTTGTCTTCAAATTGGCCGTCAAATCAACTAACCAAGTTGCGGCGCATTTGAGGACGGTCACTGGGAAGCGCCCTTGGCTGTCATATCAGGTTGGCTCTGTGAGCTGATGAGGGGAGAGGACGGAGACACTGGGAACAGATACCGGTTATTGACGTCCGTAATTGATAGCTGTCCGCACTATTTACAGAACAGCGCCCAAGAGTTCTCGGAACCCAGTATGGAGGTCAGTTCTGCAATCGGCGAACCGGATATCCGAGAGCAGCACTGGCAGGGTGCATTGCTCAATGACTACAGGAAGGATTTGCACGGATGCATCCTGGAGTTGGCGCGTAAGCGCTGATGAAAGCTCTCTCTGAACCCAAGGCCTTTGAGTGGAAGTAGACGACAATACGACTACTACATGAGATGCGGCATCAAGTCCTTACTCGATGCGCTGGACAATACTTTCCCCCACCCTGATCTCGCGCCTGTCATACCACACGGGCACGTTCTGCTCGTCGAGGAAATTGCAGAGGGCATCAACCACTGGCCTATCTTCTGATGCGTGGCATATAAAGAGCAGTGGGTTTTTCGATTTCAAGAGCTCCGTGAAGCGCGCAACGAATGGCTCGATAAAGGCAATAAGTACGGGGTTTTCGCTGCGTGAGAAGGTACGCGAAAAGAGGATATCTTGATAGAGCGCTGAATCGTGCACGAAAAAAGGAACCCAATCTGGTCCATCCTTAAGTGCGAGCACATCTGCAAGTTTCCAAAAGAACCGCTTTATGTGCTTGCTCTTGCGCCTGCAGGTCTTAACAGCCGTGTCGTCATCTGGGTGTCCTTGAACATGAAAAGTGACATGTAGATTGAGCGTAAAGAACTCATCGGTGGGGCCTCCGGCGTGTGTTGCAGTGATCTTGAGACCGTATGTTTCGTCAGTTCCGGGCAGCCCCTCAACCTCTACCGTTGAATAGTACGGGACATCAGCAAACCTAAGCGCTCCGACCTCTGCCAGGGGGACCGTATATACACCTAAGGAGTTCTTTTCAAGTGCATTGAAATCTATGTGGCGGGATCGAGTCATGTCTGGAGTGGCCACCTAATATCAATCAGCCGGACTTGCATAAGATGCAGGATCGCAGGTTCCTGTCCCTATGAGGCACCTTCGGCTTTCTCGCCGAAGGCGCGATGATGAAGCCCACGCACTTGCAGCACTCATGGCTCCTTCTCGGTCACTCCGGGCATTGTAGCATGGTGTCCGGCCCAACACAATAAGAGCTGCGAGAAGTCATCTCCCTGAGGTCGGGAAGATAGGCGCAGCAGGGCGAACTGAAGGTCTCAAGTACATTTTCTCTGCCTACTCGTATAACTCCTTATCCAAAAAGCACTTATACGCCTCCCGGTCTTGGCTGCCCATTGCTTGGAGTACCATGCTGGAGGCCCGAGGAGGAGATTGCCGCGCTGGGCTCGCAATGACATGAGCGGTAGACTCTGCCAGCACGGTCGCTTCGGCCGCGTTCGGAGTGGGTCACCAAACGCGAAGCCGCGCGTTCAGGCGGTGTCGAGCCGGCCTTGGTCCTATGGGTCTCTGCTCGAGCCCGTGACGCGAATGTCGTCGAACCAGAAGTTCATGCCGACCCAATCGTGGTGCTCGGAGACGATCTCAAAACGGTCCACGGCGCTCCAGTCGTAGTCGCCCCGGGGGTTGAACCAGGCGTCGTCCCAGGAGCCGCGTTCCGTGAGGTCCTCGAGCGGGATTCGCACTTGCTGCCACAGGCCGTTCCAGGCGGCGATCTTCCCATCGATGGTCGTGCCCATTCGCCAGGGGTGGTCATCCGGGTCATCCGTCTTCGTATCGACGAAGCGGATCTCGACTTGCGCCCCCGGCGTGTCGCCGCAGATCCAGAGCACCAGGCAACCGCCTCTCTGCACAAGCAGCGTGAGGTCCTTGTTCGGCCGGAAGTCAAATCCGATCGTGTTGTAGCGGCTGATGCCCGTACAATGGATGCAGTACAGGCCTTCCGCTGGGTCGATGTCCCAGTAGTAGTCGAGCGTTCCCTGGCTGAGCCAACCGAAGCCCGACACGCGCGGGGCCATGTAGTCTGTGTAGATGGGGAAGCCTCCAACGTCCGGGGTCATCACGAACGGCGTCTGCTCCGGGGCCGTCAGGTCGAGCGCCTCGACCAGCGGGATATTCAAATCGTGCTCGAACAGCTCGTTCGTCCCGGCTTCAAACAGGCCGAAGCCCCCCTGATAGTCCCACATGGTCCAGGCGACGCCCTTCTCCTCTAAGTACGTGCGGACGACCTCGTACCAGTGAACGCGGTGCTCGTCGTTGCTGTTTCGCATGTAGACGCCAAGCTCGCCGCAGAAGACCGGGATTTGCCGCCGGTCCCGAAAGTCCGCCGCTATGTCGATCCGTTCCTTCACGCGTTTGATGGTCCCGTCGCTACTATATCCGGATAGAGAACTCTCTACCCAGGTGCCCTGCAATTCCGGCGGGCACGAGGGCATGTCGTCCACGCCGTACGGGAACGGCACGCCGGCTAACGGCACCATCGACGGATCGGTCCAACCGGCGCCCTGATGCGTGAACAGGAATGGATCGTAGAAATGAAACGAGTAGATCAGGTTGTCGTCGCCATAGACGGGCAGATACTGTAGGTTGTTGTAGCTGCCCCACCCCGCCCCGGTGACGACGATGGTGTGCGTCGGATCGACCGCCCGAATCGCATTGATGACCTCCTGCTGAATCTGGGCCCACCGGTTGTCGGAGATCCCGTGCGGCTCGTTCAGGATCTCGTAATAGAGCAGCGGCGAACGGTCCTTGTAGTGCTCCGCCATCTGCGACCACACGGGCACCAGGACCTTGTCGATGTCCGGCGCGGTATCGGAATCCACGTCGAACGTATGATTGTCGAGGATCAGGTGCAGCTCCAGCTCTTCCGTCCAGTCGACGATCTGGTCGAGGAAATAGAAAAAGAGCGGATCGATCGTATAGTTCGGCTCCCCGTCGGTCATGAAATGCAGGTTGATCGGCAGCCGGATCACGTCGCAGCCCAGGCCCTTGATATTGATGAGGTCCTGCTTTGTGAATCTGGTGAACTGAATCTCGCGGGGACTGCCGACTTGCAGCCAGCCCGTGAGGTTCACGCCGCGGTGGAAAGGGGTCTCCAGCACGGCCCCCGGCCTCGGACGCACCGTCGCCCCGCCGCACACGCCGGCCAACAAAAGTAACATCAGTACCACTAAGAGGCGAAATTTCATGCCCAAATCTCCTCCAATCTGACCTACAGCTTGGCCTCCCACAATGTCCATTATACCAGTTCGCGGACGATACTTCAAACCCATGTCTGCAAACCTGGCAATCCGGGCGTGACCGTACACTGCACTGCAACCTTCCTCATTCTCCGCGCGGCCGCTCGCCTTGGGAAATAGCCGAAATCAGCGGTCTTTTTCCGGTTGACAGCCGGCTGTGGGGGCGGATAGAATTACAGCCGTAGAAGTCAAATATGCGGCTGTAACTCAATGGTAGAGTGCTACCTTCCCAAGGTAGATGTTGTGGGTTCGAATCCCATCAGCCGCTGTTTGTTTTGCCTCCCTACGACGCCGATACCGAGAGCACGCGGACTCCGGCATCTTCAGGGTATCTTCAGCCACGCAACAAGTCCCCCCTGCCTTGGAGCCGATGGGGCGCTATGAGTACTTGAGCAGGTACAACATCAGGAAGAACAGGATCGCTCCCCACACCCTGACCATCACGCCCAGTTTCTCCTGGGTGGCTCGGCGGCCTATTTTGTTCGCCGCCCATACGACCAGCGGAAGACACGCGGTCGCGACTCCGATTCCCGCAAGGACGTCGCTGGCGTAGTGAACGCCCATCACGATGCGGGCATAGCCAACCGCCAGGGCGACGGCCAACACGGCACCTCTCATAACCCGGCCCCACCACCGTCGATTGGAGACGAATATCGTAAAAGGCAGTGCCAGGGCCATGCTCTTCGTGGCGTGCCCCGACGGCATGGACGGTGTCGCTGGATGCGACAGAGGCGTGATTTCATCCGCATATTCGACGAAAGGCCGGGGCCGATTGAAGACCGGTTTCAGCAGGTCGCCCGTTATCCCGCCGATGCCGTATGAGAAGATGATCAGCAGGTAAGCCATGTGGGCCCCTTTGGGCGTCTTGAATCGTACGGCAAGCACGAGGTGAGCGAGGACGACGAATACGATGAATGCCATGCCGTACCCGGAAATCGACTTGAACACGCCGGCCGCGCTGTCGTTGCCGCGAAGCGCGTTGTGCTCAACCAGGATCAGCCGGTCGATGTCGCCCTGCGTCCAGAGTGCCAGCGCCACAGCCCAAAGCAGCACTGCAGCGACAGCGACGAACGCCCACGCGCGTCGGCCAAGGACAAGCGGGGTGACCGGTGTCCTGGTCTCCCCCGACTTCGTTTTGGACAATGCCTCGCCGATTCTCTGTCGGATCCGTAGCACCATCTTTTCTCCCCGTCAGAACGATGATGATCCCCCACTAAAGAGCACCCCTGCGCGGGCCGCCGGACGTGGGCGGCGAGCCTTGTACCCGCATTGTCAGATGTTCGGTTTGATCACGTCCTCGCGTTTGATCTCGTAGGTCTTGCCGCGCCAGGCAAGAGTGGCTGGGCCGAAGGCGTGGAAGATGCGGAGGCTGGCGGACTCCTTCAGGGGCTTATCGTCCGTCGCACGCAAAGTGAAGAGCGCTCCGTCGCCGTAGTCCTGGCCGTTCCAGTGGCGGGCATGGAATGCTATGAACCGCGGCCCTTCTACGATGAAGCCCCACGGCGGCAATACGGTGCGGCCGCCAGTTGGTGAATGCATGTCGGCCGGGTTTGGGCCGAAGTTGACGGTGACTGTCGTGGCCTCCGGACCATCGCCGTAGGTGGCCCGTCTGACGTTGCCATCGGCCGTGAGGAACTCGAATTGGCTGAGCCGGTCGTGGGCCGTGACGTGATGCAGTGGGCCGAGCACTTCGTGGGTGTTCTTCAGAAATACGTCGAGTGGGTGCAGGCCTTCCGCCCAGCCGTTGTCGCTGCGCGTGTAGCACGCGTTGGGTTCCGTCGCCGCAGACCTGTCGCCTCGGGGCGACTGCCAATAGAGGTGATCCGGGAACGAATGGTAGTGCAGCGGGCGGGCGCAGAGGACATGATGGGCGACGTACTGCCCCGCATCCTCGGCCCGGTAGCCGTACTTGCCATAGCAGACCTGACAATCGTGGTAGGCCATCTCGAAGAATGGGATCGTCTTCGCACCCAGATCCTCCGGCTTGAGCTGGTGGTAGTAGCGCCCGCCTACGCCGACGAGGCCCTCGAAGAAGTCGCTGTGGGGCAAGGCCCATTCGCGCCCGCACTCGCTGCCGAAGACGCCGAAGGTGTTGCGGGCGTAGTCGCTGAGCAGGATCTTCCACGCGATGTCGTCGTTGCGCCCGATGGGATGGTTCGGGTCGTGACATTCGCGCGGGCCGACGGCGTAGGTGGTGTCGATGAAATAGCTCCACGGCTTGAAGAGATCGCGAATGGCCCCAAGATTCTGCACCCGCTGGGCAAGCTCCAGTTGCTTCGGGGCACAGACCATGTATGCTCGTCCCCCGAGCCAGCGACCACCGGTGATGAGCGAGCCATCCGGGCGCTTTTCGATGAAACTCGGGTCCCAGCTCTTTGCGTCGCGGTACATGTCCTGCACGTTGTCATGCAGACAGGCCATATAGCCCAGCTTCTGGATGCGCTGGACGGCGTCCGCCAGGGCCTCGTTGCCGCCGCACTCTGGATTGGCCGGAAGGTTGTCCGGGTGCCGGACGTCGTACCCCCCTTCCGTCCAGCCGCCTATCATGAAGAAACATCGCTCGATGCCCACGTCCTGGCGCAGATGCTCCGCGATCCGGGCGGCCTCGTCGAATGTCCAGCGGACGTTGACGGACTCTTCGGCCGTGCTCTCTTCGTTCATGCGACGCGCCAGGCACGTCCAGAGCTTCGCGTTCGAGGCGCCGAGCATGAGTTCCAGGTGCGGGTCACGCCGAATCTTCTCCTGCAACGTCACGGCGAAGCCTTGCCCCTCTGCATACCTGCGGTACTCGCGGGCAATCGTGTCCCAGTCGCCCTTGCCCAGCGGCATCAGCCGCAGCGTCTTCGCCGGGCCGCGCAGCTCGAACGTCGCCGTGAGTCTGTGTCCATCCGCAACGGTTCTCTCCAACTCCGCAAACACGTACGCATCGTCCCATGTCGCGATCAGGACCGAGCCCTGTTTCACAAAGCCGAGCATGTTCATGTGGCAGCCTTCGTACTCAGATGTACCGAACCCCCGTTTGAAGGCCTTGTCGCTCTCAGCCGGAACGAGCAACCCTTCTCGACAGGGCACGATGATATAGCCGCCTTCCGCACTGGTGATTGCCAGCGCATCGCCGAGGGCCCGGATCGTCTCGCTGCCGCTCTTCTCATAGCTCAGTTCCAGCATCTGCCCTCCGCCGCCGAGCGAGAAGACCACGGCGGCGTTGTTTTCCCCGACGAACCGGACGGACTGTCCCGACAGTTTCTCCACGCGAACCGGCTTTCCCTGCAATCCGGAATCCGCCGTCCCTTCGGAAGGCCATCGCACGCCCGATCGCTTGTCCAAGAGCGTCCATTGTGCCGTCTCATCATCGATTTCGACGACAAGGCAGTCGCTTTCCAGTCGGAAAGTCCCGGCCCGGCCGGCGGCCGTCGTCAGCAACAGCGCGCAGACCAAGAACGGAAATCTCCCCTGAATCGTTCGCACGAGGCTTCGGTACGTCATGGAAGGCACCTCCAACAAGAGCCGCAAGAAACACGATTATCGTTCGCCCAACAAGGTAGCGAGCGAGCCGCACAAAGGCAAGCACGTTGTAACGCACCGGCCAGACCGTATCGTCTCTTGCTCAAGCTTGCTGAGGCATCGTCGGGGTGAGACGCAGCCCGGCATCATCCGAATCGAACAGGTGAATCTTCTCGATGTCGATATTCACCTGGATCTCTTCACCGGTTTGTGCCGTCTCGGACGGAGGACAAGAGATAATGCACTGCTCTCCGGAGGGCACTTTCACATACACGTCGGTTCGCGAGCCAAGCAGTTCGATGAGGTCCACCCGGCCGCCAAGTATGGTGTCCTTCTGCTCCGCCGGCGGGACTAGCGACAGGTCCTGCGGACGGATTCCGACGATGATTGTGTCGTCGGCGCGATCCGCTGCAAGAGATCGCAGAGACGGGGGGAGGCTGATGCAGTCGCCCGCAAACTCCAGAGAAGCGGCTCCCCCCTTGAGCCGGAGCCGCCCCGTCAAGAAGTTCATGGGAGGGACGCCAAAGAAGCCCGCTACGAATCTATTGACCGGCCGGTCATAGATGTCCGGCGGGCGGCCGACCTGCTGCATTCGCCCCTCGCGCACTACGCAGATACGGTCGCCCAGAGCCATGGCTTCGGACTGGTCGTGCGTGACGTAAAGCATGGTCGCGCCGAGCCTTTGATGCAGGGCCTTGATCTCCGATCGCATGGCGAGGCGAAGGCCGGCATCCAGGCTGCTCAGCGGCTCATCGAAGAGAAACACCGCCGGCTCGCGCACAATCGCCCGGCCCAGAGCCGCACGTTGCCGCTGGCCGCCTGAAATGGCCGCCGGCTTTCGATCAAGCAAGCCCTCTATGCCTAACATTTGCGCAACGGAACGAATTCGCCGCCTGATCTCTTCCCCCGACTGGCCGCGCCGGCGCAGGGCGAAAGCCAGATTGTCGTAGAGGTTCATATGAGGGTACAGGGCGGCATCCTCGAAGACCATGGCGATGTTGCGTTCCTTGGGCGAGGCATCGTTGATCATGTTGTCCCCGAGGCGGATTTCGCCCGAGGTCAAGGTCTCCAGGCCAGCGAGGAGTCGCAGGATCGTTGTCTTGCCGCACCCGCTCGGTCCGACAATCGCCATGAGCTCGCCATCGCGAATATCCAGAGAGAGTTCGGCGACCGCCGTGACGCGCCGGCCGAATACCTTGGTTATGTTTTGCAGAGAGACGGATGCCATAGCTCTGGGTCAAAGACGTTAGAATGGATTCAGTCGCAGGCGCATCCCCGCCCGTCCGACGAAAACAAGCCCAACGGTCACATAAATGATGAAGTTCAGGACGATCCAGCCTGTTGCATCGGCTACGCTGCTCATTCCACCTTGCATCCACTCGTAGTGACCGTTTGCGGTCGCAATGACGACCGCGTGAACGAACGGGTTCATATCCACGTACAGGCTCAGCAGGTCCTCATCGCCATGGGTCATGATCAGAACGATAATCAGCAGGATCGGGACAACGGCCCAGAGGCCTGCCGCCAGGGCCATGTTGGCGATGACCGCGGTTGTCGTGTGTTTGAAGCGAGTGCTGAAGTACAGCCCGGTGCTGGCAAGAAAGATCACCGTCCAGGCCACGAGGACGGACATCTGGATCAGAGCGATCCAGTGGATCACGCCCGTCAGTGTGAACACGAGAAGATGTCCGAATAAGAGCAGCCATATTGGCAGACATCGGCGCAAGACGCCCAGGAACTTGCCCCAGAGGATCTGCCAGTCACTGACGGTTGTCGTCAGCAGAAGCGGCCACGTCTGAGATTCCTTCTCCGAGGTAATGCACGTTGCCGGCAGAACAACGGCAAACAACATTCCGAGCGCGACAAAGACGACAACGTAGGCGATGTGCGTTTCTTCATCGTCGAGCGCGTTTTCAATGGTGCAGAGCCCGTAGGTTAGCAGGAGCAATGCCAGAGCGATCGCGATTCCCATGATGGCCAGGCTCTTGCGTCGTCCCAGCAGCGGCGCCCTGCGTTCTTTCCACAGGACCGGAGGGCCGGCGACTCGGCGCACACTGTGTGCGCGCGGCCGCTTGTTTGATTCGTCGAAGGATTTGCCCGACCACAGTCCTGTCTGGCCCATCGCCTGTCTCAGCGCGGCCCGCCGCACCAGCAGGACCGCCGCCAATACCAACAAGGCCGAGGCGCCGAGCATGGCTCCGCAATGAACTGGCCAGTGCAGTGGAAATGGGGGCGCGGCCGAGAACAACGCCTCAGTTCCGGCAACCATAATGACGTATGGATTCACGCAGGCCAGAGCGGCGAAGAATGTGCCGCTGCGCAAGGAGTCATCCACAAGGTAGTGGATCACGAACCCAGCGATAAGAGGGAGCAAGGCGAACAGCAGCCCCATTGCCAGAATGGTCGCGATAATCACCACGTACGCACGGCGCGTGAAGATCGAGAAGAATAGACTGAGCGACCCGACAAAGATCACCGTCGTCAACATTACGCACAGGGTGGAGACCAGGTATCCCCAGGGAACGCCGCCAAAGACGCGCACGATCGCCAACAGCGGCAGGCTGATCCCGAGCAGTAACACGAGCTGGAGCAACTTGCTGAGCAGCTTGCCCAGGACAATCTGAAAGCCCCCGATCGGTGTGGTCATGAGCACGCCGAGGGTGCGATGGTAGATCTCATCGCTGATGGACGTGCTGAGCATGACGATCGCGATGGCCTGCGTCGCAATGAACTGGAACCATACAACGACTGTCATGATGGCCATCCCGGCTTCCGCCATCCTGGCGCTTTGATAGAGCGCCGAGGTGCCCTGCGACACCCCCCCCTGCCAGATCATGGCCAGCAGACACGTGAAGAGGCCCACGTAGACGAAACGCAGCACGTAGTTCCGCCGGCGTCGGCTGGAAACCCGCAGCTCCTTATCGAAGATCGGGCCGGTCAGCCGCGCGGGGCCGAGGATCCGCAAGATCCAACTGAGCACGATATGATTCATCCAGCTCCTTTGTCACGCGTGCAGTTCACCTGCATCGTCGGTGAGTATAGGGCCCACAACGGGCAACCGCAAGGACAGGTATGCGCGTCTGTGAGTATCGCAAGTCCGTCGTCCGTTCGAGTTCGGTGGATCAAAGAATATTCCTCCGAAGGTGACATTTCGCGCGCCAGAGCAAGAGCAATCCGACCAGCACGTACACGGCGGCGATGAGTACGAGCATGCCTGTCAGGCCGACGGCGCCAATGGCGTCCCGCCCGGAATGGAACAGGATATGTTCGGCGCCGTAGGCGAGTGAGTGCCAGGGCCGGCGACCGTTTTCGGCGCCGGCTGCACCGGCCATAATGATCTCGGCCTGGATCGCCGGATGGGCCCACAGCACTCGCTGAAGGCCGCTGCCGTAACGGGTCAGGGCCGACAGCAGTCCAATCACCATCGGGCCAATCGCCCAGAGGCCCAGAGCCAGGGCGAAACTCGCCACGACGGAGGAGGTCGTCTTCGCGAAACGCGTGCTGAAATACAGACCGGCTCCCGTGAGGAAACACGTCAGCCAGGCGACTACGATGGACAGGTGGAGAATCGCCATGGGGTGAATGTAGCCAATCAGTGAGAAGAAGAGCAGGTGGCCGGCCAGCAGGCCCCAGATCGGCAGACATCGTCGAAACGCGCTGATCCCCTTTCCGAGCAGAATCTGCCATTCGTTCAGCGGTGTCGTCAAGAGCAGCAGCAGAGATTGCGACTCCCGCTCCGTCGTCACTTGCGTCGCAGCAAAGACGATGTTGATGATGATCCCCAGGAAAAGAAAGAGCATGGCGTAGCAGACATGGGCGAAGTCCTCATCCAGGATGCCACCATGCGCCGCCGACCAGTAGGTCAGCAGAAGCGCCATGACGGTTATCCCGAGACCAATGTAGCTGTTGCGGTTGTCTACCCCGTAGATGAACGGCGCTCGCAGTTCCTTCCAGACCACGGCGGGGCCGTGCACCCGTTTGAGGATATGACCGGGGCTTGACCCGTCGTTCGGCGACGACGATTTCCTTCGTCGCATCCTTCTCGTTCGGGACGACACCTCAAGCTGGCCCGTGGCTTGTCGCAGCGCCGTATGTCGCACGACGGCGGTTGCCCGAATGAGGACGGCCAGCGACAGCGCGAGCATGATGCCCGACTGGAGCAGCCAGGAATACGACACGCCGAGGCGCAGGGGCGACAGCGCCTGTTGTGTCATCTGCGAGATTCCCAGGTACGGGTTGATGTTGGCCAGGATCGCTACGGCGACGTCGAAGATGCGCGATTGTGGATCGATGTCGATCCCGAGCATCGGCAGGCCAAAACGCCACAACACCGCGATCAGTGGCGGCAGAAGGAAGTAGAAGAAACCAAGCAAGAAGACTGTCCGGATGATCACTCCGTATGCGTGGCGGTACGAGATGGACAGCAACAAACTCACAGAGCCCGCGAAGATGGCAGCCGTCAGGGTCACGGAGAGGCTCGCCAGGAGATAGCCCCAGGAGACGCCGCCGAAGACGCGCACGATCGCCAGCATCGGCAGACTGATAGCCAGCAGAAGGATCAATTGGAGCAGGCGGCTGAGGACCTTGCCCATGACGATCTGGAAGCTGTTGATGGGTGTGGTCATCAGCAGGCCGAGCGTGCGATGGTGGATCTCATCGCTGATGGCGGTGCTGAGCATGATCACGGCCAGGATCTGGGCGGCGATGAACTGGAAGACGACGGTTGTCGTAACGATCCGCTTGCCCGCCACTGCCATGCGCGATTGCTCGACGGCCGTGCTGCCCCGCGACGCCACGACGCTGAGCCAGACGATCGCGATAAAGACGCTCAGCAGCAGGATATAGAAGACGCGCAGGCTGTAGTTTCTCCGCCGGCGGCTGGAGACGCGCAGCTCCTTCTCAAAGATCGGCCCGGTGAACCACGCCAGATTCAGAATGGTCCGCACTGTCTTTCCTATGAGGCCTATCATTCCTTATCTCCGCAGGGATCACACAATGTTCCGTCTGAACGTGCGCATAGCCCGCCAGAAGAACCCAAGCGATATAAGCATGTACACAAACATCGAGAGGAGCATCAGCACGGTCATGCCGAAAGCTTGGATGGAGTCGTCAAACAACTCGATCTGTCGCTCGCCGCCATCAAGCGTGGTGGCGATCATGGCGAGAGCCTGGCCGAAGGGAATGGAACTCAGAGTAAGGGTCATGCCGTCGTTCCAGTCATGGGTCAGACCGCGCGCCGCCGTATACACCAGAATTGGCAGAATAACCCAGAGACTTCCCGCCAGCACGAGATTGGCCGTGACGGCTTCCGTCGCTGTCCTGTAATGCAAGCCAAAATAGAAGCCGGTTGCCGAGAGGAACAGCACGATCGAGACAATCATGATCGTCACCTGGGCAACGGCGAGAGGACGGAAGCACTGCGCGTACGTGAATGCGGCGATGTACGCAAAGAGCGCCAGCCAGATGAGCCCGCAGCGGCGCAGCACACCGACGAACTTGCCGGCCAGGATATCCCGGTTGGTCAGGGGGGTGAGCAGCAGCAGCGGCCAAGCTTGCGATTCCCTCTCCATACTGATCACTGTGGCCGAAGCGGTTATGGTGAAGTAGATTCCGAGCGCCAGAAACACCCACAGATACAGAACGTGCGCCAGCACATAGCTTACTTGCGTCGTGATCGCGGGAAACGAATAGGCGATGCCAATGAGAAGGATTTCAATTCCGACAACCATCCCTATGACAAGCCTTTCGCGTCGCGTCAGGGCGCGAGTCAGTTCCTTCCAGATCATCGGTGGGCCGGTCACTCGCCGAATGCTCCGTGACCGCTTGCGCGGAATCGTATCGATCTCGACGTTGCGCCGGCGGCGGAATCGCAGGACATCCAATCGCGCCGGCTCGCCCATGGCGCGCCGGAGGGAAACGCTCCGCACGAGCCGTACGGACAACGTGAGGAAAAGGAGCGAGGCGCCCCCCAGTAGCATACAACAGAGCACCAGCGCCGGCACCGAGAGGGCCCCTGCCCTGCCCGGCGACATCATATAGTCTGTGAGGCTATCCAGCAGGATATAGGGATTCAGGCACAGAGCCACCGGAACTTCCTCCAATCTCGGAAGTGGAATCCCCATCGCGAGTGCCATGATAACCGATACGAGGAACAACAGCAATGGTGCACTCAACGTGGAGGCGATCACAACGAGATAGGCGCGCCGGCACAGGGCTGAGAAGAACAGGCTGACTGAACCCACGTAGGCGGTCGTGGCCAAGGTCAGACACAGACTCAGGATCAGATACCCCCACGGGATCCCGCCCAGCACACGAACGACAGCCAGCAGTGGAAGACTCGCCAGCACGAGCAAGACGATCTGGAACAGCCGGCTGAAGAACTTGCTTGTCACGAACTGACGACCGCTCAGCGGAGTCGTCATGAGCACCGCCAGCGTCCGGCCGTAGACCTCTTCGCCGATTGCCGTGCTCATGATGATGACGGTCACGACCTGGGCGCCGTAGAACTGGAACCAGACGATTCCCTGGGTGATGACCTTAGCGGCTGCTTCCATCTGGGCCCGCGACATCACGGCGGATCGCTGGATTTCCACCGCGGGGACCCACACGATGGCGATGTAGATCATCAGGACGAGCACGTACGCCGCCCGCAGCGCATAGCTTCGCCTGCGCCGGCTGGCCACCCGCAGGTCCTTGTCGAACAGAGGCCCTGCGTGCCGGAAGAGACCGGCCGGAAGAGAAAGCAACCTCATCGTCGTCGCGAATCCCAAGGATCGCTCCTCTCAAAAGATATCACGTCGCACGCGGCCGATGGCGGCCCCCAGACACAACAGCCCGATGCCCATCTGGGCGATCGTGGGTATACATAATACGATCAGCGCAGGGAACAGCCCTGCCAGCGAGCCTTGACCCGGCGGCCGGAAAACAGCCGCGCGAAACATCACCGAGGTGAGGCCGCCACAACAGAAAAACTTCGACCCGACGAACAGTAGAAAGGTCGCCGCGACGGCCGTCGTCGTCTTTCGCAGCCTGGCGCTGAGATACAGACCGACTCCAAGCAGAAAGATCGTGGTCCCGACCAGGCCAACAGCCGCGATGAGAACAGAAAACAGATAACGCTGAATGGCGCCGCCGAGCCCCGGCGTTACCAAGATCCCCAGCGCATACAGGACAGGCAGGGGCGCAAGGAGCGGCAGGTTCCTGCGCAACAGCCCCATCGCTTTACCCTTGATGATCTGGCGGTTCTCAAGCGGGGTTGTCAGGAGAATGGGCCACGTGCGAGCTTCGCGCTCGGTTGTCACGGCCGCGCCGGCCGAGGCGGCCAGATGAATGATGAAGAGGACGTACAGCGCGTACCCAAGAATATACGGGCCGGCTGCTACATGGGCACCGAGCAACAACGGCACGATAAGGATGCCGGCAGCAACGATGGCGAGGAACGCGTACATCAACAGGCTGCGTCGCCAGCGCGAGAACAGGGGCTTGCGCAGTTCCTTCCACACGATCGGAGACCCCTTCACATGTCGGATTGCTCCCGAGTGCCCGACGGCAGCAGGAGCGATCTGGACCGCCGTGCCAGACCTGAGTCTGTGGACTCGCCACAGCGAAAGCAAAAGCGCCATTCCCGCAACTCCGAGCAGGGGCGCGCACTGCATTAAG
Organism: uncultured Phycisphaerae bacterium; assembly: GCA_965603165.1. Lineage (GTDB taxonomy): Bacteria > Planctomycetota > Phycisphaerae > Sedimentisphaerales > Anaerobacaceae > PLanc-01. The sequence continues at coordinate 7,344 of CBFDBY010000030.1, read as the reverse complement.
CAGGAGAAGGATGGTCCCGGGTTCGGCCGGGCCGAGAGCATCGCACCAGTCCGGGAGATCAGAGCCGCGAAGGGGTTCGACAGCAGTACGACCGATTCGGCAGCTCCGGCACCGATCACGTCCCAATGCGCGAGCAGTGTCGTTGCCACAAGAATCCCACCAATTATGCCTATTTCCCATAGTACTGCCGCCAGCATGGCTTCGTGTGCGCGCCGGAAGTACGAGGAGAACAGCAGGCTCAGAGCCCCGGCGAACGCGGCGGCCGTGAACGTCAGGCCGAGGCCGGAGACGAGGTAGTCCCAGGGCACACCGCCGAACACGCGGATCACAGCCAGCAAAGGTAGGCTCGCGGCCACGAGGATGCCCACCTGCAGCAGCTTGCTTGCGAACTTCCCGAGCACGACCTGCGCCGAACTGATCGGCGTCACAAGCAAGGCATCCAGCGTGCGCTGGCGTATCTCGCCACTGACGGCACCGCTGAGCAGGACGACTGCCAGAACCTGCGCGGAAAGGAACTGCAGCCAGACGACCAGGACTGTGACGCTTCGGCCTACTTGTGCCATGCGGGAAGCCTGAAAAACCGCGGAACTGGGGCCACCCCCTCGCACGGTGCCGAGCCACACGAAAATCATGAAGACGGTCAGCAGGCCGACGTACAGAAAGCGAAGCGCGTAGTTCCTCCGCTGTCGGCTGGCGACGCGCAACTCCTTATGGAGCATCGCGCCTGGCGGCAGGAGCCGGTTCAGGAGCAGCCATGCGGTGGATAGCGATGTCGCGTTCATACGTTGCGGATTCCTCGCTCAGAAGACGTAGTGTCTCATCACCCGCCGCGCACGTCGCAACAGCGACACGCCAACGATGACGTCCAACAGGGCCGTCACCGCCACTACGCTCAAGGCGAAAGTCATTATGGATTTGTACGACGTGCGGAACCGCCCTTCCAGTAAGACATAAAGGGGATTATAACGGCCAGCGATGAGATAGTTCAGGCCCACATACAGACCGAAAGCCGCGCAGGCTGCGGCCGTGGTCGTTCGCAGGCGAACACCAAAGTAAAGACCGGCCGCCATGATGAGAAGGATCGAAGCCATGGCGGGCAGTGGATAGAACAGCAACGAGCGTACCTTCTCCTCAGGCGAGCACACGCAGAAGTAGAAACACTGGCGGACCAGCATGGCCGATAGCAGCAGCACGATACTGTGCCGCAGGACAGCAATCGCTTTGCCACGGAGGATCTGGCTCTCATCGAGCGACGTGGTCAGCAGCAGGAACCACGTACCGCTCTCCTTCTCGCCGGCCACGGCGCCGGCGGCACGAACCGCCAGGTATACCAAGCCCACCGTCCAGAAACCCCAGGAGGCATAGTCGGCGTAGACTTCATACCGCCGGACACGGAGAACATCAGCCATCACGATCGTCGCGCCCACCAGCAAAGCCACCACGACGACCGCCAGATTCGCTCGCAAAGCACTGGCGGGATTATCCTTCCAGGGGATCGGAGCTCCTCGCAGACGGTAGACCGGTATGAACCTCTTCGTCTCTTTGGCCACCATGCCGTACGCCGCCGGCCGCACTCGCCACACCGATAGCAGCAGGATCACGCCGGAAGCTCCCATCATAATCAGGCAGTGCAATAGCCAGGAAAGGGCCGATGGAGCAGATGCTGCGGCCGGACGGGTCCAGGCCGGCCCTATGGAAGCATGGGTTGCCCGGAAGGGATTGACGAGGTCAAGGACCGACGCCACGACGGTCGCATTCCACCCCAGCGCGGCGGCCATGACGAATACCGCCATCGGCAGACCGACGAAGAGGACGGCGTAGATGACGGCACAAGCCAGGATCGCATTATGACTGTCGCGAAAATAAGTGGACATCCACAGCGCCAATGCGCCGGCAAATAGCGCTGCTGTGCCCGTGATACAGAACGCCGCGAGAACATCGCTCCACGGCAAGCCTCCGAGCAGGCGCAGAGTCGTCAGTGCCGGCACCCCCGCCGCCAAGACCAGTCCGACCTGGAACAGCCGGCTCAGTAGCTTGCCCGTCACGATGTGGCGGCTCCCCAAGGGCGTGGTCAGGAGCACCGCAAGACTGCCAGAGCGGGATTCCTCGCTGACGGCGGCGCTGAGCATCACGGCAGTCATGATCTGCGCCGCAATCAGTCGAAGATACGCCGTGCGCATGGCTACCCACACTGCCACGACGGACGCCTGAGATATGCCAAAGGCAGTCGCGGTGAGCTGCGAGGTCCGGATAAACGAGTGCCGGCCGGCGAGCATGAGGATGCACAAGAGCATCAGATAGCCGCTACGCAAGCCATAGCTTACGACGCTGCGGCCGGCGACCCGCAACTCCTTGTGGAAGATCGGGCCAGTCAGCCGACGCGCATTCCACAGGAGCCAAACGAACCGTGTCGATACTGCCGTCATACCACTCTCATCCCTGCCCTAAAAGATGCGGTGTCGCAGGTTCTTTAGCGCCCGCCGCACGAGAAGCATGCCAAGAGCCGTGTCGAGTACAAACGCCGCCGCCCCCATCCCGAATGCGAGGAGCATGAACGACGCACCTCCGGTGCCGCCCTTCGAAGCGATCTTCCAGAGCAGCCAGCCGTACAGAGGATTGTGCTGCCCGCAAACGATATAGTTCAGACACAAGTAGGCACCCAGCGTCACCACCACCGCAGTGGTTGTTCCCCTCAGACGCGTGCCGAAATACAGGCCGGCGGCCGTAATGAAGAAGACAGAAGCTGCCGCCGACAGCACACAAAGCCCGAAGGACAATGCCTTTGGGGAAGTGCTCGCGCACAGCATGAAGCACACGTGAACCGCCGCGGCTGATAGCAGCAGCACGATGTTGCGGCGCAGGGCGGCGTATGCCTTGCTGCGCAGGATCCGGTCATCGTCGAGCGGCGTTGTCAATAAGACGGGCCATGTGCCGCTCTCCTTCTCCTCTGTGATGCCCCCGGCGGCGGAGACGGCCAGGCGAAGAAGCGCGACCATCCAGAAGCCCCATGAAAAGTAGTACAGGTAGGCGCCATAAGTTCTCACGCCGCTCGCGTCGGCGGCTACGGCCAGAGCGCACACGGCCACAGCCACAACGCCGGCAACGATGTCACTTCTCTTCCATCCACGGGAGAGCTTCTTCTTTGTCGCCGATGGGCAATCGGACCTTCCGGCCCACGCGGATAGGGCTGCCAAATTCGCGCGACGAATACGCCCTATGGAAACCCATACGATCGCACCAGTGACAGCGGCCATGGTCAAACAGTGCACGGGCCATGAGAAGACAGGCCGCCCGGCAGGCGATCCGGTTGGCCATGCTCGGGAGTCAACCAGATGCAGCGTCCGGAACGGATTGATCAGACCGAGAATCTCAGAACTCAACGGTTGGCTCAGCTTGCCCGCCGAGACCAGCACCGCTGCTGCGGCCGGTACAACGGCCAGCATGAGTAGATATACGGCAATGCCGGCCGAAATCACGTCGGAGGGATGACGATAGTGGGTAGACAATAGAAGACTCAGTGCACCGGCGAATACGGAGGCGGTCAGTGCGATACAAAAACCCGCAAGGACAAAACCCCACGGCACGCCGCCGAGCACACGCAGAATCGCCAGCACCGGCAGACTGATTGCCAACAGCAGCACGACCTGCAGCAGTCCGCTCAACAGCTTTCCCACAACAATATGAGCGCTGTGAATCGGCGTGGTCATCAGCAGGCTCAAGGTCCCACGGCGCACCTCATCACCGATGGATGAACTGAGCATGACGGCGGCAATAAGCTGGGCCGCCGCCAATTGAAACCAGATGATCTGCGAGGCGACGTGCCGGCCGATCTCCGGCGCTCTGGATACCGCGAAGACACCTGTCCTTGTGCCCCGCAGACCTACGACATAGTACCAGGCCGAGATGGTGAAGACGCCCATGAGCAAAACATAGGCGGCCCGCAGTACATAGTTGCGGACCCTCCGGCTGGCCATGCGCACTTCCTTGTCGAAAACCGGCCCCGTCAATCGCAGGAAAGCCAGGTGCCGTAGGAAACTGAATGTGGCTGCTGTCTGCATAGGTTCGTCGTGTGTCGTGCGTCATCGGGCCCGCAATCCGCGATCCTGAGAGACTCCGGTCAGTGCACAATCCCTTTGGTCAGTTGCAGGAACGCATCGTCCAGTTTGAGTTGCTCGGGCTGCAGATAGACCAGGTCGATCCCGCCGTTGACCAGCGTACGCGCGATGATTCCGTCGGTGCTCTCGCCTTCGCGAAACGTCACGGAAACGTAATCGCCTGCTACCTCGACTCGCTCAATCTGCGGCAGCACGGTCAGGAGTTCGACCGCCCTGTTCTGGTCGCCGAGCACCTTCACGCGAACCTTGCTGTGCAGACCGAGGCGCGGCCGAATCTCCTCCAGCGTCCCGCTGAACACAAACTGGCCGTGCTCGATGATGCCGATGCGATCGCAGATCTCCTCCAGCTCGCTGAGGATATGACTGGAGATCATGATCGTCTTGCCCATGCGTTTGAGCTCGCGGAGCAGCTCGCGGATTTCGATTCGCGCTCGCGGGTCGAGCCCGCTGGCCGGCTCATCCAGGATCAGCACCTTGGGATCGTGGATCAGCACGCGGGCCAGGCCCAGACGCTGCTGCATGCCGCGGGAGAGGCTGTCCACAGGCGCGCTGCGTTTCGAGACGAGGTCCGTCAGTTCCAGCACGCCGTCGACGATGCTCTCCCGCTTGCGGTACTCGATGCCGAAGGCCGCCGCGAAGAACTCCAGGTACTCGAACACCTTGAGATCGTCATAGACGCCCATGAAGTCCGGCATGTACCCCACCCGCCGGCGGACCTCCTTGCCCTTCTTCGTGACGTCCAGACCGTCGATGAACGCGGTCCCCTTCGTCGGCTCAAGCAACGTCACGAGGATGCGCATCGTCGTTGTCTTGCCCGCCCCGTTGGGTCCGATGAAGCCGAAGATATCGCCGGCCTCGATGCACAAGTCGAGGTCGCTCACCGCTACGAGGCTCCCGAAATTCTTGGTCAGGCCCTTCGTCTCAATCATGTCTCATGTCCTCATTGGATTCAACGGAAGGAACAAGCTGCCTTGCCAACAGGATGTGGTTCACCGCGTACGAGCGCCCCGGCAGCGTGAACGGCGCCGGTGGATTCTCGTACGCCACGCAGACCAGCGCCGCACCAAAGCGAAGATATTCATGCATGGCCAGGGTCCGGCGCAAGGAACCCTGAGCGAACAACGCGCTGTCCCCGGCGAGCCCCAGAGAACCAGGATACCGCGGGAGGCTCGTGTTGGGCCATTCATTCGGCGATCGCCGGCCAGGGCCGACGTAGGGACGCTGAGATTGCCACGGATAGAATGGACGGGTGCGCACCTCAAGCCGCTTCTGTGATTGGGGCGGAACCGGTCCCAGATCGGCACAGACGTCTTGAAGCAACACGTAGCCCCTGGAGATCGCGGTTTCCGAACGGTTGTCGATCTCCACGATCAACTCGCCATCCCCGCGTTCGACTCGAGCGGAAAACGGGATTTCGTCCAGCGTCCACTCGGTCAGCAAGGATTGAACGGTCCATATGTTAATAGGCACTGATACCGGGAGGTTGCCACCGTCGGCCTGCACGCAATGGATTTGCCGCATGCCCGACTCCTGCTGATGCCTCCAGATCTCCTGACGGCTCGGCGCAATGCCCGACCACCATTGGTTCGGCGCGAGGCCTTCGAATTTGTAATCATCGCTGCGCGGCGCAAAGAGGCCCGCGTAGCACGTGGCCCAGGCGTCGTTGCTGTCGGCCAGGCCGTCGAGAACGGAGACGACTCTCAGTTCCATCGTTCCACTGCGGAGCCATTGCACGCCGTAGTACGCGCCGACGGTGAAGATCACGATCCAGCCGGTGCTCGTCAGCCATGTGTAGGGCAGCTTGTCCAGCCGCTTGAGCAGCAGGTAGTCCACCGGGCCGAGCAGAACCGCCAGCGCCGACAGCGTCAGAATCACCCACCAAATACTCAGAGGCCGCATCTGACGAAGCTGGTACAAATGCTCCATCACCCTGTTGCTTGCGTCCTGGGCCACGCTGATTCGGTAGCGGTTATCGTACGGAGTGCGTTGGCTGGACGATTGCTCGCCGGCCTGGGACTCTTCCTCGGCCAGCACGATGGTGCGTCCGTATCCGACCTGATTCGAGCTGCCCGGGGAGCGAACGGGGCCCGGATCGTCCAATCGGTTCGGCTGTTCCCCGATGCAAGCGGTAATGTGTCTCGTCCAGAATTCGGCGGTCCGTCCGGATTGGCTCGCACCCAGTTGAACGGGGTTGAACGATAGAACGGCCACACGCCCAAAGCCCGCCGCGCCCAACCCATAAAGGCATTCGCCCTCGGATGTCTCCACCGTCTTTGTCAGTGTTGCCTTTGGTTTTGCCGTGAGAGGCCAAGCGGTCACGGTCTCGGGCTCGCTCGAATTCAGCCCCCACTGCTCCAGCGCGGCCGCGGGAATCTCCATCTGTCTTGGCTCGCCTATCTCGAACGGAAGGACTTCGCGCAGAGGACTGTCGGGCGGCAAAGGACGCTGGCCGAGCACGAGGAGAAGGGTTCCGCCGTTGGAGACCCACTCCCGAACGGCCTGCATTTGCTGCTGCCGCAGGAGCGACCAGTCCGGATCGTACAGCACGAGCAAATCGAGGCTCACGTAGCCCGTCCAATCCCAGGGCATGGCTCTGGGCACCTTGGCGCCAAGGCAGACCTTACCCTCACCGCGATATGACATGCACGCGGTCTCCCGGGGCAATCGCAACAGGCCGAACTGGCCCTGTCCGATCAGGCCGATGAGCAGATCTTCCTCCTGAACCATGCGCAGCAGGCGGTTGGTGATCGAGAAATCCAGCATGTTGATCGTCTGCTCCCACCGCCTTCGGCCCCGCTGGTCTCGAATCGTCAAGTCGCACCGTTCGGCCCAGGCGGCGAACTTGGTCACCAGCGGAAGGGTCAGTGGAACGTCGGGCGTCAGGACGAACGTATGCACGATGTTCAACGTGTTCAGCGAGTCCTGCCGGACCGAGACCGTGAAGGACCCGGCAAACGGCTCTTTCAGCTCGCTGCCGATACCGATCTCGACGGGCATCCACTCCAACGGTCGGTAGTACCCATCCCAGCCGCAGAAGAAATCCACGTTGAACTCGGGGCCCCGGGCCGCCTGGATGCACGACGCCCACACGAGCACAAGTCCTACGGCAATCACGATTCTGGACATCTGACACTCCGTCTTATCGATTCCCGATCCCGATCTTATTTCTCGCAGCACATACTAATTGGAGCATAATTTATTGAACCTAGGGTCGGCGTAATCGTATGAA
>CBFDBY010000029.1:0-53416 GCA_965603165.1 uncultured Phycisphaerae bacterium | reverse complement strand
TCTGGGGGGCCGGCAACTTAGCCAACGGCAGCGAGAAGATCCAACTCAGCAAGCCCGGGAATCAGGGGCAGGATGGCACGCGGCACTGGATTCGCATAGATCGGGTGGTCTACAGCGACGGCTCACAGCAGGCGGACTTCCCGAGCGGCATCGACCCGTGGCCGATGTCGCCCGACGGGCACGGCCTGTCGCTACACCGCACCGACTCGACCGCCTATGGAAACGACCCGGAAAACTGGCACGCCGCCCCGCCCTCGCCCGGCGAATAGGAACCGAACACGCTTCCAAAGGATCGGATTGCGATATTGGTGGAGCCTTGCTCGACACGCCCCGGCTCGCCCGAGGAGCAACCGGCCAGCACAACCATAACACCGGCCATCCGCCGGTATTGGACTCAATCAATGACTTGGGGCATACCCCAGCTTGCCCCAGCAACCCCTTTGCATTCGGTAGAGGTCCTGAAAACCTTCGTCCGTCTCCGGCTTCCACCCGACCAGTGGATCACTGTTCTCCATGAGTCTGGCCTGTTTTATCGTATCCGTGCCCTTCCACTTCCAGTGTTCTACATGCCCGTCCACAAAGGACACGGTTACCCCATCCCCGTGCCGGACCGGAGGGTTGTCAAACCATTCCTCCAGATGGTAATAGACAGCGTAGCCATCCGAGGTCATAAAGCCTTCGTCGATGAAAACGAGGCGGAAGGCCGGGTTCGGGAGGATCTCAGTTCTCTTCTTGACGAACGCCCCCCTCACTCCCTGTGACCATGTGTGGTTGACCGCATTCATAGAAAACATGATCGAGTAGGTGAGCGCCTGTCCGCGCCGCCCCGTCGGACAGCGGTACAGGTCTTCATCTCTGACATACGGCCAAAGAGCGCCTTCCCTTATCCCTTTGACCTGGTTGTCCCAGATTGTATTGTCAAACGTGTTGACCCACGCCAATTCATTCCTGTGGTCCCCCCACGCTTGGTCACTGTTGCTGAAACCGGTGGCGCCGTTGACGATCTTGTCGTCGTTTTCGTCGGCGTACATGATCCAGGCGAGCTGGAGCTGCTTGAGGTTGTTCAGGCAGGCGGCCCGTTTGCCCTGCTCGCGGGCCCGCTGCAGGGCCGGCATGAGAATGGCCATCAAGATAGCAATGACCGCGATAACGACGAGCAGTTCAATGAGGGTGAATGCCTTGTGTGAACGCATGACCACGGTCCTCCCCGTTAATCGGGTGCTCTGTACGTCTTCGTATCCCTACCAAGATGCGAAGAGCGTATCAACTGTTCGGTACGGAACTCCTCTATTCTACGAGTTTGGCCGGCCGCTCGCAACGAAAAGACCGCAGAATCTCGGCCCTCGGCGAAGCCGGCTTTTGCCACGTGGATACGAACTAACATACGACCAGTTACTTGCAGGGAACACTGAGCGATCCGTCCGAGAAATGAACCAAGGACACCACGCGTCCACACGTGTGGGTCTATGCACAAGTCGCGTAGCGTCGGCGAAGAGTCAATCATCTTTGATCGAGTGTCACGCGCGAAAAAAATTTTCCCTTCCGTAGATTCAGCATTCGCAAGGGTTAAGCAAAAAAGCCCCGCGAGCGAAGGCCAGAATTCTGATTTTTTGACCTTTACACTTCAGGCGATTCTCATTACTCTGCCGATACTTGTTGTATGGACTAAGCAACAATATCTGGCGAAAGCCCAGTTCTCCCTGACTATATGTTGTGGTCTTTGTTTCTCAGCATGGAGACGCGTAATGTCGTATAAGTTTGACCCTGAGAATCCGTTCAAGGCGGAACGGACGCGAGTGAAAAAGACCCTCCAAGGCAAAGACGGGAAAGGCTTACCGATCGAGCATTTCTTCTCCACGCCGGGCGTCCATCCCTTCGAGCAACTCGAATGGGAGACGCGATCGGCCAAGATCTCGAGCGATAGCGGCGAGGCGATTTTCGAGCAGGACAATATCGAGGTTCCGGTTAGCTGGAGCCAGTTGGCGACCAAGGTCGTGGCGAGCAAATACTTCTACGGCGATCTCGAAGGCGGTCAGCGGGAACATTCCGTCAAGCAGCTCGTCCACCGCGTCTGCAAGACCATCGCCGACCGCGGCCTGAAGGATGGCTACTTCGCCACCCAGGACCAGGCGGAAATCTACTATAATGAGCTAACCTGGCTCTGCGTGAATCAGCACGGGGCGTTCAACTCGCCCGTGTGGTTCAACGTCGGGCTTCATGATGTCTACGGCATCGCCGGGAGCAAGCACAACTATCGCTGGGACCCGCAGGAGCATACGGCGGTGCTGTGCCAGAACAGCTACGAATACCCGCAGGCATCGGCGTGTTTCATCCAGGCCGTGAAGGACTCGATGGAAGATATCATGCGTCTGGCCACCAGCGAAGCGATGCTGTTCAAGCACGGCTCGGGGACCGGAACCGACTTATCAACACTGAGAAGCCGCAGAGAGAAGCTCGCCGGCGGCGGTAAGCCTTCCGGCCCATTGAGTTTCATGCGGGTATACGACCAGATCGCGGCCGTCATCAAGTCCGGCGGCAAGACCCGCCGGGCCGCCAAGATGCAGTCGCTCAAGGTCGACCACCCCGATATCAAGGACTTTATCACCTGCAAGACCGTCGAGGAGAAGAAAGCATGGGCCCTCATCGAGGCCGGCTACGCCGGCGAGCACAACAACGAGGCCTATGACAGCGTCATGTTCCAGAACTCCAACCTCTCCGTGCGGGTCACGGACGAGTTCATGCAGGCCGTGGAGAAGGATGATACCTGGTCCACCTTCTCCGTCACGACGGGTGATAAGATGGACACCCATTCCGCCCACGAATTGATGCAGTTGATCGCCGACGGCACCCGGATCTGCGGCGACCCGGGCGTCCAGTACCACAGCACGATCAACCGCTGGCACACCTGCCCCAGCTCCGGGCCGATCAATGCCTCCAATCCGTGCAGCGAGTACATGTTCATCGATGATTCGGCCTGCAACCTGGCCTCGCTGAACCTGATGAAGTTCCGGCGGGACGACGGATCGTTCGACGTCCAGGCCTTTAAGAAGGCCGTTCGCATCTTCATCATCGCCCAGGAGATCTTGGTCGATAACGGCAGCTATCCGGATAGTCCCATCACCCTGAACAGCCACCGTTTCAGGGCCCTGGGCCTGGGCTTCGCCAATCTCGGCTCACTGATCATGAGCCTGGCCCTGCCCTACGATTCCGATCAGGCCCGGACGCTCGCCTCGGCGGTCAGTGCGATTCTGACGGGGACCGCCTATGCCGCCAGTGCGGAGATCGCACAGCTCAAGGGCCCCTTCGAGGAGTTCGAGAAGAATAAGGACCCAATGCTGACCGTCGTCAACATGCACCGTCAGCACGCATACGACCTGCCCGAGGCGCACTGCCCGGACTACCTGCGCGACGCCGCCAAGGACGCGTGGAACGAGGCCGTCGACACCGGCACCAAGTTCGGCTTCCGCAACGCCCAGACGACCGTCCTGGCGCCGACCGGCACCATCGGCTTCCTGATGGACTGCGACACGACCGGGGTCGAGCCGGATATCGCCCTGATCAAATACAAGCTCTTAGCCGGCGGCGGCATGCTCAAGCTCGTCAACCGCACCGTCCCCATGGCCCTCGAACGGCTCGGTTACAGCCCCGAGGACATCAAGGCGATCTGCGATTACATCGATAAGAACGAGACGATCGAAGGCGCGCCAAAGCTCATGGAGGACCACCTGCCGATCTTCGATTGCGCTTTCAAGCCGAGGAACGGCAAGCGGTTTATCCACTATATCGCCCATCTCAAGATGATGGCCGCCGTCCAGCCGTTCATCTCCGGCGCCATCAGCAAGACGATCAACATGCCCAAGGAGAGCACGACCGAGGAAATCATGGCGGCCTATATGGAGGGGTGGAAGCTCGGGCTCAAGGCGGTCGCCATTTACCGCGACGGGTCGAAGCGACTTCAACCCGTATCGACCGATAAACATAAAGATGGCAAGGCTAAGGCCGACGCGAAGGCGGGTGCTGAGGCGGTGGTGGGCAGGCCGTTCCGGAGGAGGCTGCCCGACACGCGGCACAGCATAACGCATAAGTTTTCTGTTGCCGGACATGAAGGCTACCTGACGGTGGGGCTATACGAGGACGGTCAGCCTGGTGAGTTGTTTATCACTATGGCCAAGGAGGGCAGCACCGTCGGGGGCCTCATGGACGTAATCGGCACATGCACTTCGATGGCCCTGCAGTACGGGGTCCCGCTGATTACGCTCGTGGACAAGTTCCGGCACGCCCGGTTCGAGCCTTCCGGCATGACCTCCAACCGCGACATCCCCTTCGCCAAGAGCCTGATCGACTACATCTTCTGCTGGCTCGGCTGCCAGTTCATCCCCGGCTACGCCGACAAGAACCAGCCCAACCGAACCGGCGCGACAGGCAACCCGGGCAACAAAACCGCCGCGACCGCCCGGGAGCTGGTCGAGAAGACCAAGGACCTCGCCCACAAGATCGCGGAAGCCAAAGCGGCCGGAGGCAACGGAAAGAAGAGCCAGAAGGCAAGCGAACCCAAGCTCAACAAGGCCGCCTTGTCCGCCAAGCTCTCCACCGGCCGGCCGAACCGGATCGGGGCTCTGGTCACCCCCGCCGGCGACGTCGCGGAAGACGGCTCGCAGGGGGAGGCCGTCGTGATGCAGCAGTTCAACGCCCAGTTCGAGCATTTCGGCGACGACGCACCGGCCTGCGACATCTGCGGCGCCATCACCGTCCGCAACGGCACCTGCTACAAGTGCTTCAACTGCGGAAACTCCATGGGATGCTCCTGAACCGCAAGGAGGCCCTGTATGCAGACGACAGAAGATTCGTCGTCCAACACCAGATCTCCGGCGGCCCCTACGACGGCAACCTGATTGTCGCCTACGAACTGGCTGAAGAATAGACGCCTGTCCGCGGGGAGGAACGATGTTCCCATGCGGCCAAGGTGTGGCGATGAGCAGTTGAAGGGCAAATTCCAGCGACTCGCTCATTCGGTTTGTCCGGCGTTGGGACCTTCAAGCGGTTTGACTTGTTTGGGCAGCTTTCTATGTTCGGCGGCAAGCCGGCGTTCGACCTTCTTCACGTCCTCCGCCGGCGGCAGATCCTCAGGGACGATGCCCCGATCCACGAGCAAACGACGGACCTCCTCGTTGTTCCCTACGTGCTCGGCGGTGATGCGAGACTCGACACGCAAATCGTTCTGCTTGACGTTGAAGTTCGTGATCTCGTTGGCGAAATCCTTGGCCTTTATGGTAATCGTCGGGAGAAAGTCGGCCAGCGGCCGCGCACCCGGCACCCGGAGTCGGCGCTTCATATCTTGTGTGGTCCGGCCGCCAAAGAGAGCCCTGTCTCCTTTGCTGCGAATCCTCGCGAAACTCTCGCCGTCGCTGAGACGCTCGAAGATGACCCCCGATAGTTCCTTCTCCGACCGGCTGAGCCGCTTGCGGGCGCTGACCCGCTCAGCCTCCGCCAGACGCCTCTCGATGATCTCCTGTTTACGAGTCTGGACGGCGAAGTAGGTCTGCGCAAAGGCGATCTGCTCCTTTGACGGATCGCCGTTTTGAGCGATCAGGTAACAGGCATATCGGCTCAGTGCGATATCATCAATTTCTCGCTTGGCCCCCGAACCAAGCTCGACCATTTTCGTGACACCAAGAAAATGGTCCTTCGGATCATAACCCGAGTTCGCACAAGCCGTTATCGCCTTGTCGATAACCTTGGCGAAATTCTCCCAGCGCGCGTATCCCAACAGCCCCTGGAGGTCGCGCGCACACCAGAACTCGGTGTCTGCGCCGGGGAGCTTCTGCACCATCTCTTCGAAACTGGAATGAAGCCTCGCAACGAGTTCTCTATCCATCGATTTCCTCCCTATCCCACGAACATCCCTTGCGGCTCTCACGCCCCAGTTCCGGACCTGTCCGCTGTCCACAAGCCTTCGCCACCCGTTGAGAGTACTCCATCTCGCAAGGGCCGGCAAGGGGCGAAATCGTCATGGTCGCCAGGATTTCGGCAGAAGCCTGTCCGGCACGTCGAACAGACCCAACTGGCCTTTGTAGGAAATAGGGGTGCGCAGACGGCGGGGATTCTCGAAGTACCAGCCCACCTGGCCTCGCGCGTGCCAAATGCTGGTTCTCTTCTTCCTGCAGTCGATCAGGTCCACCGCTCCGAGAATCACCCTTGACAATCAAGTTCGCCCACGGCTGCCATACGGAAACACACTTCATCTCGTCACCTCCTCCACGATCCGGATCTCCGCGTCCGTCAGGCCGTACAACTCGTACACAAGCTGATCGATCTGATGGTCCGCCGCGCCGGTTCGGAATCGCCACCCAAGGCGTGGGAGATTTGCCCTGACGGATGTTGCCGGGGATCGTTGTGGCATCGGCAGAATCGCAGAGAACGGACTTGCTCCATCGCATCAATAGGTTAGACGTGCGCCGCTGGGCCAATGCCTTCGAACGTAACCTGACGCAAGGTATCCTGTCCGCCGAAGCGACGCACCGCGTCCAGGATCTCCAGCCCGGCCAACCGGCCTTCGCTGTCGTAATCGGCGGCGATGCCTTCGGCTAAATGCTTCGTCGTCACCGTTGCCTCACGGAACACGATGCTCAGGGCATCCACTTCGGGATCGTAGCTTATCTTCATAGGGAACCTGCCCTCAATAATAGTAGGTGTACACCGTGATTACAACGATTTCTTGCGGCTCGGCTTCATTGCGTCGCCTCCTCCACGATCCGAATATCCTCGTCCGTCAGGCCGTACAACTCGTACACAAGCTGATCGATCTCCCGATCCGTCGCCGCAATCAGACGCTCAAGCGATTCTGTTTCCCTGCGAACCGAGGAGCAAGGCGAGGTTCTGCCCCTGAACACCCCTGATTCGCTGGAGAGCTGACACCATGCGGCAGGGGAGGACGGTTTCGTACTTGCGGGTTGTTTTCGACAACCCTATAGTGTATGGATGTCTATTGGCCAGTTTCTGCAGTCGAGTCGGTCCGCTGACCGAGCGGGGAACAGAGTACATGGGAGTGAATTGCGATAAGCCGGAACGGTGGAAACGGGACATCGCCCTTTCCGTGGACCTGTACAATGACTGGTTCCTGAATTTCGCCCCGAACACGTATCGGGAGGAACGAGTCAGAGCCACCGCGAATGTCGAGACCATGCTCAAGCGGACCGGCTACCTTCGGAAGCTCTCGTTCCGTGAGTTGAGCGAGCATCCTTCGGTTCTCGCCGGCCTTCGCATGTGTACGGCTCCTCCGATTGCCAGGGATCGCTTGGTTGGGCTGGCCGACGTTCCGAGGGCACTGGTCGATAGGATGGAAAAGGACGATCGTTTTCCGCCCCAGACGAACAAGACTGCCTTAAAGAAATCCGTCGACAAGATCATCGCCATGATCACGCGGCTTGTAGACATCGACATCTTCACGTGGCTGGCGGAGAACCGCGATCCGACGCAACAGGAGCTGTATAGGGCAGCGACAATCGTGGCGGACCGTGTTTGCGGAGCCAACGCCAATCCCATAGTTCGTAATGCCCAGGAGCGAAGGCAACTGGACAAGATCAAGGCTTGGCTTGAGGCCCACCGGTATGAAGACGTATCAGGAAGGGCTGCTCTGAAGGATATGGAACCGGGTACATTCGCCTTCCGGCTGAACGTAGCGGGGCTGAAGGAGGACCAAAAGACGATCAACATCCCGGTCGATGCCGTGGTGATGCCACGCAAGGCCAAGCCTGGGGAGCTACCGGTCATGGTCGAGGCCAAGTCGGCGGGGGACTTCACAAATACGAACAAGCGCAGAAAGGAGGAAGCGGCGAAAATCGGTCAGTTGAGAAGAAGGTACGGGAATGTAGTACGATACGTTCTCTTTCTTTGTGGCTATTTCGATAGCGGCTATCTCGGATATGAAGCCGCAGAGGGAATCGACTGGGTCTGGGAGCACAGGATGGGTGACTGGAAGGAATTCGGACTGTAGGCCATGACCACCCTTGGCAAACATGAGAGGGCTCGCCGGCGAGTGCAGGAACGACTGCATAGCATGAAGGACCAGAGCCTGCGGAACAGGCTGGGGCAATTTGCCACGCCCCCGACTCTGGCCCGCGACATCATTCGTCTTGCCCTGTCGTGGCTCCCACGAGGCCAGAGAATACGCTTCCTCGAACCTGGTTTCGGGACGGGTCCATTTTACTCGGCCCTGCGGCACAGCGCCCCCGCATCACGCATCGACATCGCCACAGGCTACGAGATCGACGCAGATTACGGTGAGCCGAATACTCACCTCTGGGACGACACCGGGCTGCGGCTGCATCTTGCCGACTTCACAAAGGCCGAACCTCCAGCCGATGAGACCGAGAAGTACAATCTCGTCGTGTGTAATCCACCCTATGTCCGCCACCATCATCTCAGCAGTGTGCAGAAGCAGGAGCTTCAGGCGGTCGTGTCAGAGAGACTCAAGTTCCAAATGAATGGGCTGAGCGGGCTGTATACCTATTTCCTGGTTCTCTCACAACCATGGATGTCGAAGGGAGCCGTCGGTGCCTGGCTGATTCCGAGCGAATTCATGGATGTCAATTACGGGCGCAAGATCAAAGAGTTTCTCGCAGGCAGGGTGACGCTCAACCGTATCCACCGTTTTGACCCCAACGAAATCCAGTTTGAAGATGCTCTGGTGTCGTCGGCCGTGGTGTTCTTCACTAACGCGCTGCCCCCCGCCGATCACCAGGTGGAATTCTCCTTTGGCGGCACACTGGACAAACCGAAGGTCTCCACCCTCATTGGGCTGGACCAGTTGTGCAGAACGCCGAAGTGGACTCACCTGCCCCATGCAAAAGCCAAGCGCAACAATGAGAGTAGCCCAGGTACGATGGCCGACCTGTTCACCATCAAGCGAGGATTAGCCACAGGGTGCAATGCATTCTTCGTCCTCACCGAGGAGCAAGTGGAGAAGCACAATTTGCCCACGAAATTCCTTCGACCGATTCTCCCAAGTCCCAGGGAGCTTGAGAACAACGAGATCCTGGCGGATGCTGACGGAGAACCGATAATCGCAAGACGGCGCTATCTGCTTTCTTGCGATCTGCCCGAGGAACGAATTCAGGCGGAGCATCTGGCCCTTTGGCGCTATCTCGAGCAGGGGATGCATGAGGGAATCCACGAGCGGTATCTGTGCCGCCATCGCGAACCATGGTATTGCCAGGAGAATCGCCCGCCTGCGCCGTTTCTCTGCACCTATATGGGAAGACCCACAACGAAAAGTCAATCGCCGTTCCGCTTCATCCTCAACCATTCCCAGGCCACGGCGGCAAACGTCTATCTGATGCTGTATCCAAGGTCAGCGCTTGCCGCCATGCTGGAGTCCACGCCCGGACTCGCAAGAGTCATATGGAAAGCTCTTTCATCCGTGACGGCAGAGAGCCTTGTCGGCCACGGACGCACCTACGGCGGCGGCCTCCACAAACTTGAACCAAGGGAACTGGCTGCTTTCCCTGCCACCGTCGTTCTCGACGCACTGCCCGATGGAATGACGCTCAGATCGCACCATCAACTTCTTCTTTTCGCTTCCCGCTGAAACTAGAGAGCTCCTCGATACCCGTGATGGGCAGCCGTTACCTGGCATCCCCACGATTCCATGGCCGACAGAGGTGGCCATATCGGCCGCGGCAGGACAAGGCTAACCTGTAGCGTCGCGACCCGGATGGCGTAACACGTTCCGCGCTGTTCGTATGCGCGATGCGAGGTCGGAGACCCTGGACGCAGCCTTCGGGAAAGCAGGCCGGCCCGGACTTAGGTCGAACAAGAGGTCCGTGTGCCGCGAAATATAGTCGGCCACTGCCTGGAATCGTCGAAATTCGGCGGAAAAATGTTTTGACAGGGCCGGGGCGTTTGCTAAAATCTGGGGTTTCGATATAGGAACAAGAAGAGAGTACGTCTATGAAGAGCTTTGTGGCAAAGAAGGGGCAGGTGGAGCAGAAATGGGTCCTGGTGGACGCCGAGGGGGCCGTGCTGGGTCGGATGGCCGCCAAGATCGCTCCGATCCTGATGGGCAAGACCAAGCCGACGTATACGCCGAACGTAGATGTCGGGGATTACGTCGTGGTGGTCAACGCCGAAAAGGTGAAGCTGACCGGCAAGAAGACGGAGCAAAAAGAGTACGACTGGTACACCGGTTATCCGGGGGGCCGGAAGGTCGTCAGCTTCAGCCGGATGATGGCGAAGAAGCCGGAGCGGATCGTGGAATTAGCCGTGCGACGGATGCTGCCCAAGACACAGATGGGACGCAAGGCCCTCAAGAAGTTGAAGGTCTTCGGCGGGCCGAAACACGAGCACCACGCCCAGAAGCCGGAGAAGATAGAACTGTTCTAAGCGGAACCAAAGAGCTATGGCAGAGAATACACCGGAAAACGCGACAGTTGAGCAAGAGCCCAAGCCGGAGGCGGCCGAAGCCAAACCGACCCTCGCCCCAGGCAATACGGGCAAACAGAAGTACGGCTATTGGTGGGGCACCGGCCGGCGCAAGACGTCCGTCGCCCGGGTGCGGATCCGACCGGGCAGCGGCAAGCTCCTCGTCAACAAGAAGGAACTCGACGACTACTTCAATAGAGACCAGGATCGCAAAGCGGTCGTGGCGCCTTTGAAGGCCGTGCATGGCGAGAAGGCGTTCGACGTCTTCATCAACGTCCGAGGTGGCGGCATCACGGGACAGGCCGGCGCATCGCTGCTCGGAGTCGCCAGGGCCTTGAGATGCTACGACGAGAACTATGTCGGCATCCTGCGAGATCACGGGCACCTGACGCGCGACCCCAGGATGGTCGAGCGGAAAAAGCCCGGCCAGCCGGGTGCGAGGCGGAGATTCCAGTTCTCGAAACGTTAATCTGCGAAACAACGAACCAGACTGCGACAGCCGCCGAGAGAGAATCTTAGCGGCTGTTTTTTTAGGAGTTCATATGGTACGAGTGGCAATCATAGGGGCCAGCGGCTACACGGGGGCCGAGTCCATCCGGATTCTTCTTCGCCACAGCGAGGCGGAGTTGACGTATCTGACCGCGCTGCCGGAAGAGTGCGGCCCGGCGGAGGTCGTCTTTCCCGAATTCCAGGGCCGGTGCGGCCTGCCGATCGAGCCGCTGGACCTGGACAAGCTCAAGAAGATGGCGGATGTAGCCCTGTGCTGCCTACCGCACAAAGTCTCGATGCAGTTCGTTCCCGAGCTGCTCGGCGCGGGAGTCAAGGTGATCGATTTCAGCGCGGACTACCGGCTGAAGGACGTCCGTGTCTACGAGAAGTTCTACCAAGTCGCGCACACGGACACGACGAATCTGAAAGACGCCGTCTATGGCCTGCCGGAGCTGTTCCGGGAGCAGATCAAGAAGACGCGGCTCGTGGCAAACCCGGGGTGCTTCCCGACCGGGGCGGTCCTGGCCATGGCGCCGCTGCTGAAGGCGGGCCTCATCGAGACCGAGTCGATCATCGTCAACTCGGTCACGGGGACATCCGGCGCGGGCAAGAACCCTTCGAGCAAGTTCCATTTCCCGAACATGAACGAGAACCTCTTCGCGTACGGGATCGGGACACACCGCCACATGCCGGAGATCGAGCAGATCGCCGCCGAGGTGGCGGGCTCGCCGGTACAGGTGCTGTTCCAGCCGCACGTCGGGCCCTTCGACCGCGGCATTCTGTCGACCGTCTATTGCCGGCCCAAGAAAACCGTCGCTGCCGAGAAACTCTTGCCGCTATACCAGGATTTCTACCAAGGCGAGCCCTTCGTGCAGGTCCGCAAGACGGCGCCGGGGGTCAAGGACATCTGTGGGACGAACTACTGTCACCTCTTCCCGACGCTGGTCAAAGGCAGAATCGTGATCTTCTCGGCGATCGACAACCTGACGAAAGGCGCCTCCGGCCAGGCCATCCAGAACATGAACCTCCTCTTCGGTCTACGGGAGACCATGGGCCTCGAATAGCCGCATGTATGCAGGAGGGACTCGTGAACAAGATCGAGGAAATCCGCCGGAAGAGACAACACGCACACGAGAAGTTGCTGTCCCTGGATTCGAAGGTCTATCGGGCCTTCCTGGACATGGAGGCGGCCGCCTACTCCGACGGGGCCCTGGCCCGGAAGTACAAGGAGCTTGTGGCGGTCGGCATCTCGGTCGTGATTGATTGCGAGTCCTGCATGCGAACAAGCCGCAAAGGCCGGCGCCACGCAGCAGGAGATCCTTGAAGCTATCGAGGTGGGGATCGAAATGGGCGGCGGTCCGGCCACCGTCTCGACCCGTTTCGCCCTTGATGTTATGGAGAGCGTTTTCGGAGGTTGAATCGCGCAGATGGAAGATGGAACGCTCAGAATCGCTTCGTGTCAGTTCGCGGTCAACGAATCGGTGAAGTCGAACGCCCGTACGATTCGACAGTTCCTCCAGAAAGCCCAACAGGCCGGCGCCGAGATCGTTCACTTCTCCGAGTGCGCGCTGAGTGGTTACGTCGGCGTGGACCTGGACTCGCTGGACGGTTACGACTGGGCCTTGCTGAGAGACGAGACGTTGAAGATTATGGCGCTGGCGGGCGAGTTGGGCGTCTGGGTCGTCCTGGGCAGCACGCACCCGTTGACCGCGCCCCACAAGCCGCACAACTGCCTGTACCTCATCAGCCCCGAGGGCAAGCTCGTGGACCGCTACGACAAGCGGTTCTGCACGCCGGGCGACCTGGATCACTTCACGCCGGGCAATCGGTTCGTCACCTTCACCCTGAACGGCGTCAAGTGCTCTCTGCTCATCTGCTTCGATCTGCGATTCCCGGAGCTCTATCGCGAGCTCTACAAGCTGGGCGCGCAGTGTGTCTTTCAGTCGTTCTACAACGCTCGACAGAGAGGCCCGAGCGTGCACACGCATATCATGCGGCAGACGATGCAGTGCCGGGCGGCGACAAACCATTTCTGGATCAGCATGACGAATTCAAGCGGCTACTACGCGCCCTATCCGTCCTGCTTCATCCAGCCGGACGGCATGATCGCCGAGCAGCTCCGCGCCAACCGCCCGGGCATGACGGTCAACACCGTGGACCTGAGCAGAGAGTTCTACGACCCGATGATAGGCTTTCGCGAAATGGCCCTCGCCGGCAAGCTCCACAACGGCCCCGACAACATCAACGACGCACGTTCCAAGAACACTACTATCCTGTGACCGTTCGTGACACGACACAGTGGGAGAAGACAATACATGAGCAATGACAGCATCACGGCCCCGCAGGGGTTTTCGGCGGCGGGGGTCGCGTGTGGGATCAAGGTTTCGGGCAAGGCGGATCTGGGCTTGCTGGTGTGTCCGGGCGGGGCGACGGCGGCGGCGGTGTTTACGACAAACAAGATCGTCTCGGCGGCGGTGCAGGTCAGCCGGGAGCACATGAGCAGCCGCAAGGTCCATGCAGTCGTCGTCAATTCCGGCAACGCCAACGCCTGTACCGGCACGAAGGGGCTGGCCGACGCCAAGAAGATGTGTGGGCTGACGGCGCGGCACCTGGGCGTCGAGCCGGGCGAAGTGCTCGTGGCCTCGACGGGGATCATCGGCCATCAACTTCCCATGGACAAAGTGACGGCGGGGATCAACGAGGCCGCTCAACGTCTGTCCGACTCGCAGGAGGCCGGGCTCGCATTTGCCCAAGCCATTATGACCACGGATACGAGATGCAAGCAGGCATACCGCGAGATCAAGCTGTCGCGGGCGACGGTGAAGATCGCGGGCACGGTCAAGGGCGCAGGGATGATCGGCCCCAATATGGCGACCACCCTGCTGTTCATCACCACCGATGTCACGATCAGCAAGCCCCTGCTTGGCAGGGCCCTGAAGGACGCCGTCGGTTCCTCGCTCAACCGGCTCACCGTGGACGGCCACCAGAGCACGAACGATACCGCAATCCTCCTGGCCTCGGGCATGGCCGGCAATCCGCGGATCACGAGCCGGTCGGGACAATATGGGAAGTTTGCGAAAGCTCTCACGGACCTGTGCACGGACTTGGTGCGACAGATGGCCTTGGACGCCGAGGGGGCCACGCGGATCTTCAAGGTCGTTGTCAAAGGGGCGGCCACCAAGGCCGATGCCACCCGGGCGGCCCGGGCGGTCGCGGACTATCCGCTCTTCAAGTGCGCGGTCCACGGCCGCGACCCCAACTGGGGCCGGATCATCTGCGCCGTCGGCTCCGCCGGCGTGAAACTGAATCCTGAGAAGCTCTCCTGCCGACTGGACAATCTGTACGTCTTTCGCAACGGGACACCCACGAAGTTCGACGTCAAAGAGGCATCGCGCATCGTCTCCCAGCAGGAACACACTATCAGCATCGACCTGGGAGTGGGTCGAAGCCGTGATTTCTATTACGGCTGCGACCTCACGGCCGAATACGTGCGAATCAACGCCGACTACCACACGTAACGCGACATGATCCACGCGGGGGGGGGATTCTCACCGTATCAAGGCCGGAGTCGCGGGCGCTATCAGACCCCAGAGCGAGCAGGGGCCGTGATTTCTCCACGGGTCGGCCGAAAAAGGCTTGAAAAGCGGCCTCCGTTCGGTACACTCTTTGGACTCTTGGATGATTGTGTACGCTAAAGAGATCCATTACATCGAAAGGAGCTAAGAAGTGAGTGCGCTCAACAAGATTATTGGGCTGTCAGTGCCGATCCTGGCCCTGAATACCGTGGCGACAGCCGCAGAAGCTGCCGAAACCGCCGCGCCGACGGGCACGCCGTGGGTCTGGTACATCGCGCCTCTCGCATCGCTGCTGGCCCTGGGGTTCGCTATCTACTTTTACATAAAGATGATGGAGGCCCCGGAAGGCACGGAGAAGATGATCGAGATCGCTCGCCATGTCCGGGAAGGTGCCTATGCCTACCTGTTTCGGCAGTACAGCGTGGTAACCATCGTGTTCGTCGTCCTGCTGGCGATCTTCGCCTTTCTGGCCTACAAGGGCGTTCAGAATCCCTTCGTGCCCGTGGCCTTCCTGACCGGCGGGTTCTTCAGCGGTCTCTGCGGGTTCCTAGGCATGAAGACCGCGACCAACGCCTCCGCCAGGACGGCCCAGGGGGCCAGCAAGAGCCTCAACAGCGGGCTGCAGGTCGCCTTCCGTTCCGGCGCCGTCATGGGGCTGGTCGTCGTAGGCTTTGGCCTCTTCGACATTTCCATGTGGTACCTGATCCTCGACAAGATCGTGTATACGGCCGCCCATATGCGGGACGGCCTGACGCTCGGGGGACTGACCCTGGTCAAGGCGGGGATGGCCGCAGACCATAAGCTCGTGGAAATCACCACGACGATGATCACCTTCGGCATGGGCGCCTCCACTCAGGCGCTGTTCGCCCGTGTCGGCGGCGGCATCTACACCAAGGCCGCGGATGTCGGGGCCGACCTGGTCGGTAAGGTCGAGGCCGGCATTCCCGAAGACGATCCCCGCAACCCGGCCACCATCGCAGACAACGTCGGCGACAACGTCGGCGACGTGGCCGGCATGGGCGCCGACCTTTACGAGAGCTATTGCGGATCGATTCTCGCCACCGCCGCTCTCGGCGCCGCCCTGACGGTAGGGGCCCTGCCCGAGAGCGTGACTCCGCTCAAAGCGGTCCTGGCGCCGATGGTCGTGGCCGGCTTGGGTATCGTCCTGTCGATCGCCGGCATCTTCCTCGTTCGCTGCAAAGAAGACGCCAGCCAGAAGAACCTGCTGCGTGCCCTGCTGATCGGGACGCTCGGCAGTTCCGTTCTGATCATCGCCGCGGTGGCCGGCCTGGCCGCCTTCGGGTGGATTACCTGGGGGATCTTCGGATCGGTCATTGCGGGCCTGGTCGCCGGCGTGCTGATCGGCCAGTTCACCGAGTACTACACGTCCGACGAATACAAGCCAACCAAAGGCATCGCCAGCCAGGCCATCATGGGACCGGCGACAACGATCATCGACGGTTTCGCCACGGGCATGTACTCGGCGGGATTGCCGGTCATTACGATCGTCATCGGCATTCTTTGCGCGTTCGGTTTTGCCGGCGGCTTCTCCAACATCGCGATGGGCCTCTACGGCATCGGCTTCGCCGCCGTCGGCATGCTGGCGACGCTTGGCATCACGCTGGCGACGGACGCCTACGGCCCGATCGCCGACAACGCCGGCGGCAACGCCGAGATGAGCGGTCTGGGGCCGGAGGTTCGCAAGAGAACCGACGCCCTCGATTCACTGGGCAACACGACGGCTGCCACCGGCAAGGGCTTCGCCATTGGCTCGGCTGCTCTGACCGCCATGGCCCTGCTGGCCGCCTACATTGAAGAGGTGCGAATCTGGATCGGCCGGCTGGCGGCTGAAACAGGTGGCGAATACGTCGTCGGCTCCATCACCTTCGTCAGCGATGCGGCTGCCGCCGTTGGCGGCAAGGTCCACTACGCGACGGCGGAAATGGCCGATTTTGTCAATGCCTATAACCTCACCATCATGAACCCCAAGCTCATCGGCGGTCTCTTCATCGGCGCCATGATGGCCTTTGTTTTCAGCGCCATGACGATGAAGGCCGTCGGCCGTGCCGCCGGGGCCATGGTGGAGGAGGTCCGCAGGCAATTCAAAGAGATCGCCGGCATCATGGAAGGCACGGGAACGCCCGATTACGCCCGGTGTGTAGCGATTTCCACCAAGGGCGCCCAGCGGGAGATGCTCCTGCCCTCGCTCCTGGCGATCATCGTGCCAGTGGTGACGGGTCTGTTGCTGGGCGTGGCGGGTGTCATGGGTCTTCTCGCCGGTGGCTTGACCGCAGGATTCGTGCTGGCCATCACGCTCAACAACGCCGGCGGCGCCTGGGATAACGCCAAGAAGTACATTGAAAAGGGCGCCCATGGCGGCAAGAAGCTGCCCGACGGCAGCAAGAACCCGGTCCACGGCGCCGCCGTCATCGGCGACACGGTCGGCGATCCGTTCAAGGATACCTCCGGCCCGAGCCTGAACATCCTCATCAAGCTGATGACGATGGTCAGCGTGGTCTTCTCCGGGGTGATCGTCAAGTTCTCGCCGCAGATCAGCGAATGGCTGCACCTCGGCAGCCAGTAAGCCGGGCGATGCCGCTCGTCCGGGGCAACGGTTGACGTTGCCGGACGATCTCTGTACTCTGAAGGGGCGGCCCATGTGTGGCCGCCCCTTTTCTTTCACAGTGAGGACTGGACTTCTGCAAATAAGGATACAAGGATTGCCGAGAAGAAAACCGAACAAGCAAGCCAAGGATTTTGCCATCGCGGCGGCGAAGGTCGCCGAAGATCGGCATTGCAGCGATATCGTCATCCTGGACCTGCGGGGCCTGTCGCCCGCGACCGACTACTTCGTGATTGCCACAGGAACCAGCGGGAGGCAGATGAAGACGGTCGCCGACGAAATCTCGCAGGCGGGTCGGCAGCAGGGGATGCCGCGTTTCGGCCGGGCCGGCTACGACCAGGCCCGCTGGGTCCTGCTCGACTTCGTGGATGTCATCGTCCATCTCTTCGACCCCGAGTACCGAGGCTACTACGACCTCGACCTCCTCTGGGGAGACGCAGAAAGAATTGATTATCGATGATTGATTATTGATGATTTCGTGAAATCCGCGATCGATATACTCAACGAGCGAATCAGCGCCGTGATGGTGCAGGTGACAGGACAGCAGGACTGCGCAGCCATCGTGCGACCGGCGACCGACCCGAAATTCGGGGATTACCAGGCCAACGGCGTGATGGCTCTGGCCAAGCGGATGAAGACCAACCCGCGCAAGCTCGCCGAATCCGTGGTCGAGCAGCTCGACCTCGGCGACCTCTGCGAGCCGCCGGAAGTGGCCGGACCGGGATTCATCAACTTGCGTCTCAAGCCCGACTACGTCGCATCCGAGCTGCTGCGGATCGCCCGAGAGGATGAGGACCACCTGGGCATCCGAACGACAGACACGCCTCAGACCGTCGTCGTCGATTTCTCCAGCCCGAACATCGCCAAAGAGATGCACGTCGGCCACTTGCGAAGCACAATCATAGGCGACTGCATCTGCCGCCTCCTGGAATTCGAGGGCCACCATATCATCCGCCAGAACCACATCGGCGACTGGGGCACGGCGTTGGGAAAGGTGATTGTTGGGCTGTGGCACATGTGCATGGATGAGAAGAGACATGGGTCGAGCCTGTACTACGTAAACGAGCTTGAACAGCTTAAGGCTCAGAAGAGAAACCAAGAGGGCCTGCTGACCCTTTGCCAGAAGATACGTGATCGACATGAGAAAGATTGGGAGGAAGATTTCGAACACATACGGGGTGATGGCGAAAGATACTTCAAGCCATTTCTTCAAGACCTCAAGAACAGGGACAAGAGCGAGATATGGGAAAAGACAACCGTTCTCTATCAATATGTCAATCTACTGGAGGAGTCATGTGGTGCATTTGAACTAATGATCACAACGCGAAAGAAGCGGGAATCTCAAAGAGAAGATGAAGGCCCCTTTGAGTACCCTCTGATACCATACGAGTCCCTTTCGCGCCACGTAACAGCCATGCTGCAGAAGATTGATGATGAAGACAACAGGCAAGAGAAAGACGCATGGGAACTGATTAGCGAAATCTCACTAACCTATTGCGACGAGATTTACAGAAGGCTCAACGTCGAATTGTCTATGAGAGATGTTCGCGGCGAGAGTTTCTACAGACGGCTTCTGGCACCCCTAGTCAAGCGCCTGAAACAAAGAGGAATAGCCAAGATTTCCGATGGTGCCGTCTGCGCATTCCCGGAGGGATTCAAAACCAAGGAAGGTGAGCCACTGCCATTCATTATTCAAAAGTCGGACGGGGCGCACCTTTATGCAACGACTGACTTGGCGGCCTTGCGCTACCGCGTCGGCAAGCTAAAGGCCGACAAGATCATCTACGTCACGGATACCCGCCAGACCCAGCACTTCGACATGTTGTTCGAGGTGGCAAAGATGGCAGGGTGGAACAGGCGAGATGGTGAAGAAGTGGAGCTTAAGCACGTGACCTTCGGCAGCGTCTTGGGTGAGAACGGCAAACCGCTTAAGACGCGGTCGGGCGAGAATGTGAAACTCAAGGACCTGCTCGATGAGGCCGTGGAGTGTGCGAAAGCGGTGGTCGAGGAGAAGAACCCGGGGTTGAAGCCGCGGGAGAAACGCCGGATCGCCGAGGCTGTCGGCATCGGGGCCGTCAAGTACGCCGACTATTCCAACAACCGGACCAGCGACTACGTCTTCAGCTTCGAGCGAATGTTGGCCATGGACGGCAACACCGCTCCGTACATGCAGTATGCCTATGCGCGCGTCAAGTCCATCGAGCGCAAAGCCGAGAGTAAGAGCGTCCGTATTACCGACGAGCTCAAGGAGATCGCGAGCCTGGATCTGAGTGAGCCGGCGGAGCTGGATTTGGGAAAGCACCTCGTCCGTTATGCGGAGGCGGTTGAAGTGGCCGTCGCCGACTATCGGCCGCACTCCCTGACCTCGTACCTCTACGAACTGGCGCAGAAGTTCAGCGCCTTCTATACGAACTGCCCCGTGCTCGACGCCCCGCCGACCAGGCGGCCCACACGGCTGCTGTTGTGCGAGTTGACGGCCAGGACGATCGGGCACGGACTCAGCAAATTGCTCGGGATCGCGGTCGTCAAGCAGATGTAACAGGGAGGAACCATGAAGATCGTTCAGACGGAATTCCGGGTCAGCACGCGCAACCGCACCGAAATGGTCGATATCACCAGCCGGATCCAGGCCGCCGTCCATGAGGCAGGCATTCAAAACGGCGATGTCATCGTCTACTGTCCGCATACGACCGCCGGCATCACGATCAACGAGAATGCCGACCCCTCAGTGTCCCACGACATCCTCCTGACCCTCGACGAAGCGGTCCCGGTATCGAATGTCCGTTATCGTCACTCGGAGGGGAACTCCGATGCCCACGTCAAGAGCTCGCTCGTCGGGTGCAGCGAGCAGGTTCTCATCAAGGACGGCCATCTCACGCTGGGGACCTGGCAGGGAGTCTATTTCTGTGAGTTCGACGGCTCCCGCAACCGAAGGGTCATCCTGCAGATCCGCGGAGAGTGACTCACCGTCGGTCCGGCCATCTGAGGTCACGCCGCGCCGGCGCATAAAAATGGCGAGGTGGTGGGACCGGCTGGGGGGGAGACCGGTGGACCACACTGCCTCGCCGAGGTCTATATGCCGCCAGAAACGACATTCTTACCGGAATTCAAAGAGCAAATGCAGTGCCCGAAACCACGTTATCCAACAAAAATGCGCGAAAACCAAATGTGTCAGGGCGAATCTCCCACCCCATTCCACTCCATTCACCCCCGAATTATACCTGCGTACGCTCCCGGATGCAAGACAAAAAGCGGCCATTTTCCCATTTTTTTCACGTTGTCACGGCCCCGCACCAGCCGCAGGGTCCCCGATTCGTGTCCTTTGTGACACCCTGATTTCGCTGGAGATGTGGCTACCCGGGGGAGGCCTTTTCTCCGGAGGGGCGCCAAAGGGCCGCGGGGCCCACTCCCGGCACGGCACTACAACCCTCATTTTCGACACAAACGGCAGTATACATCCCTCCACTGGCTCGCCGGACGCCCTCGTTCCGGCGACACCTGGCTGCCGGAACGAGCCCGCGGAGATGCGGTTTCCGACGCATCCGAGCGTGCCGGCCGTTGAGCTCGTCGGCAATCAGTCCACTGGCCCCGATCTTGTCGGCTCAACCATCCACAAATGTGCACCTGATATGCCCACAATTCAGAACGTTTGTGAGTGCGTTCGGCCCGTCACGATAACACCACCGACGGTGGCCGAATCATCCTGACTTCGATCGGCCCCGACACCTGTGAACCACTGATGCCTGAGCCCCCGGCGCGAGCGTCAAGGCCGAAAGCGCCGGCAATGGCTTTCTTCCATACACAAGAGAACATCGTCGCGTACCGGCGCCACCCGACTCTCTGGATTTATGATCCAAGGGTTAATAATCCCTTGTGCCCGGCGTCAAACTCCCATAAACTGATGAGGCGACAGAGCATCTGATGGCAAAATGGATTGAGTTGTGCATTTGCTCGCAACGCTTGGGTATGACGAAAATAGAAGAGAGAATCAAACGCGTCGAGGAGACCATCGCGAATGCCTGCGCCCGGGCAGGCAGAGAGCCGGAG
Source organism: uncultured Phycisphaerae bacterium (assembly GCA_965603165.1). GTDB lineage: Bacteria > Planctomycetota > Phycisphaerae > Sedimentisphaerales > Anaerobacaceae > PLanc-01. Next base: position 32,263 of record CBFDBY010000029.1, on the reverse strand, counting down.
GATATCAGACTTGTCGTCGTCACGAAATCGGCGGAGATCGAGCAGATCCAGGAGGTGATCCGTCTCGGCTGCCATCACCTCGGCGAGAATCGCGTGCAGCAGTTGAAGAGAGTCTCCGCGCAAGTGGTCGAATTTGCGCAGAAGCAACCCGACAACGCTGTGCCCTCGAAAGAAGTCCATTGGCACATGATCGGGCACCTGCAGCGCAACAAGGTGCGCCAGGTCCTGCCGGTGGTTTCTTTGATCCATTCCGTAGACACGCTTCGCCTGGCGGAAGAGATCAACAATTCGGCGGCTCGACTGAACCTTTGCCCCCGCGTTCTGCTCCAGGTGAACGCGTCGCACGAGCCGCAGAAATACGGCGTGCCCGTCGGGGCCGCGACGCACCTGGCGGAGCAGATCGATACGCTGCCCCACCTCAATCTGATCGGGCTGATGACCATGGCGCCGCTGACCCGCAACAAGGACGTCATCCGCGCGTGCTTCACGCGGGCGCGCGAGTTGTTCTATGAGATGCGGGGCGAGAAGATCGTCGGCAGCCAGTTCACGGAGCTGAGCATGGGCATGAGCTCCGACTACGAGATCGCCGTCGAGGAAGGCGCCACGATCCTGCGCGTGGGATCGGCCATCTTCGCAGGCTGACGCGGCTGGTCCACGCCCCTTCCGAGCCTCCCATTCCCATCGGCCCTCTGCGGAAAAGCCCGAAAATCCCCAAAAGTGGCGCCCGAATTCGGACGAAATCAGGTGTACCGAGTCCGCCTGTGTGCGTGTGCATTGGATGTCACGGTCTTAGAGGGAAAAGGGCAATCAGTATGGGCAAGAAACGGCCGTCAGACGAGGCTGGAAAGCCGGAGGGTTTCATCGATGTGGTCTATCTGTCCGATAAGACGGATATGCCGGCTGAAGTCAAACGATTGTTCCGGCAGAAAAAAGTGTCCTCCTGGCTGCTGCCATTTGACAAGTACGACCTGATTCGCCGGCATGCCGACCTCGTCGGGATCGCTTTGATCGATGCCGAGGGGATGAGTGTTTCCGAGGACCAGCAGTTGGGACACATTCTCGGATGCCTGGAACGCGACAACGTCCCGATCGTCCTGCTCACGCAGCCCGTCAGGCGCCGTGTCAGGAGCTTCTCCCTGGTCTCCACGGAGAACAGTTTCTCAATGTCCGATACGGGTGAATCCATCTCTGTGGACGACCTGTGGGCGTGCGTGAGCGTGAACCTGGCTCATCGCAAGCACCAGAACCGCGGGATCGCCGTGAAAACACCTTCCTCCATGAGCGTCACCGAGAGGCTCTGGACGAGCCACCCTGCCGATGAAACTCACCCGCAGGGAACGTTCGTGGACAGCCTCAAGGAGCAGTTGCGCCTGGCCGGATTGGTCCAGCGGGACTTTCTGCCGTCTCATCTGCCGAATACGGATGAGGTCCGATGGGCGGCGACCTTCCTGCCCGCCGAATGGGTATCGGGCGATATCTATGATGTCGCGCGGATCGACGAGCAGCATATCGGATTCTATGTGGCCGACGCCGTGGGGCACTCGATGCCTGCCGCTCTGCTCACGATGTTCATCAAGCAGGCGCTCGTTATGAGGCAGACCATCGAGAACCGCTATCGCATCTTCACCCCGACCGAGGCCATGACGAATCTGAACCAGAGGATGACCGGTCAGAAACTGTCGGGGTACCAATTCGCCACATGCTGCTATTGCCTCCTGAACGTCAAGACCCGCCATCTCACGTTCGCCCGGGCCGGCCATCCCTATCCGATTCTGCTCAGGCAAGATCAGCCCCCGCAGCAGTTGGAGGTGCGAGGTTCGCTGTTGGGCGTCTTCGAGAATGCGGAGTTTGCCCAGCGGACCATTCCGCTTCAGGCGGGCGACCGGCTCTTGCTGTACTCCGACGGCGCCGAACCTTTGATCGGGCAGCCTCAGGATGAGACGGGCTTTCAATTCACGGACGAATTCCTCGCGCTCAAAGACGCCCCGATCACCGAGATCATCGATCAACTGACCGAAGCGGCGGAGCGCCGCGAGATGGAGCCGGCGGAAGTGGACGACCAGACCCTGCTGGGTCTTGAGATCCTCTGATCGCCAAGCGCCACGTTCCCGACCGAGCCGGCGGGCTACGTCTCGCCGACGGCGATATCCCCAAAGCAGGCCGGGGCATGTTCCTTGAGAATCGCGAGCATCAGTCCGCAGGCCTTGCGGATCTCCCACTGGGCCTTCGCGGACAAGCGAAGCGAGAAGATGTGCCGCCACTCCCGGAAATTCGCCGAGACGACGATCTCGCTCACACATGCGTTGGGCAGCACGAAGCGCGCATCCTCCCTCTTCACGCCCCGGTCGCGCCACTTGCGGTACATCTGTCGGATCGTACTCATGTCCCGGTGGAAGTCTTCCACAAACTCCGCCGGAAGACCTTCGGGAACAACGTAGGCGAACTCTTCTTCATCGACGTATCGCTGCGACTGCTGCGAGATGGCCATGAGGCGGTGCCTGACAAGCTGATGGGTCATCGCGCGCGAGCAGTTTCGCACGCGGAACGTGGCGTAAGCGTGCTCCAGCGGGGATTCGTGCCCCATCGTGATGAGCCGCCGAATGAAGGCACTTTGTGAATCATCATCGATCCGGTCGAAGCTCAAATAGCAGGTTCGGCCGGCCTGCTCAATCACCTTCTCGGGCTCCGGGGTCATGGCGATCAGTTCCACCGCCAACTGGGCCCCACATACAGACTGTTCCATAAACGCTCCTCGCGATGCGCGGCCCTTCCCAAACTCCCCGTCATTCGCCACGCATCAGACGACACTTATGTCAACTTTTCCCAGCACGGCCAGGGCCGTCTCCACGTTGCCGAACGGCGCACTGACGGCAAAGCCCGCGACGCGATCCCGGATCGCCGCCACCAATTCCCGCGCGATCTCCACGCCTGTGGCTCGACCCTGCTCCCTGGTCTTTGCCTGGCTCATGCGGTCGAGCAGCCGGCTCGGGACAACAACGCCGGGGACCTCATTGGCCATGAATTCGGCATTCTTAAGACTCGTGAACGGCCATATCCCCGCGACGATGGGGATTGCGAACTCCCGCGTCGCGTCGAGAAAACGTGCCAGACCGTCAGGATCGAAAACCGGTTGCGTGATCGCGAACTCGGCGCCGGCAAGGACTTTCTGCCGGAAACGCTCGATCTCGCGGTCCGGGTCCGCCGCCACGGGATTCGCTCCCACGCCGATGACCAGCGACGTCGGCGGCTCAATGCCGTTTCCGCCGATATCCACGCCGCGATTCAGATTCCGCACGACGCCTGTGAGCGCAATCGAATCCATGTCAAAGACGCCGGTGGCGCTGGGATACTCGCCCAGCTTCGGCGGATCGCCGGTGATGATGAGCAGGTCTCGCACGCCAATCGCGGAGGCGCCGAGGATGTCCGACTGCATGCCGATGAGGTTTCGGTCGCGGCAGCAGAAATGCAGAATGGCCTCAATGCCGGCGTCCTGCTGGATCCGCACGGCGGTGACCAGAGGTGAGAGCCGGGAACTGGCTCGCGGCCCATCCGGAATGTTGATCGCATCGATCCCAGCCTGGGCGCACCGCGAGGCCTTCTCAAGAATCGCCGTCACGTCAACGCCGCGAGGCGGGGTAATCTCGATCGTTGTGACACACTCTCCCGCCGCCAGTTTCGCCCCGAGCCGGGATCTGGCGGCCAACGGCTGTGGCTCCCTGAGCACGGATCGCGCCGTCGGCCGCGGCTCGGCGGGGACCGCGGTGATACTCCGAGTCGCCGCCCTGCTGATGGAGCGGACGGCTCGCACGATCTCCCTGATGTGGTCCGGCGTCGTCCCGCAGCAGCCACCGATAATCCGAGCCCCCATCTCGAAGAAACGCTTGGCATACTCCGCCATGTACTCGGGCGTGCACATGTAGAGCTGCCTTCCCTCGACCTGCCGGGGCATACCCGCATTCGGCTGCACGGAAATGGGCTTGTCGGTGACCGCGCGGACCAGCTCAAGACTACTGAGCATCCCCGAAGGGCCGACCGAACAATTCAGGCCGACGGCCGTGACCGCCGGCTCGCGCGTGATCCTGGAGATCGCGCGGTCGATTCGCTCGCCGTAGATCGTCTCGTTGTTCTCATTGACCGTCATTTGCGCAATGATCGGCACGTTCCCCAAGCCGGCCACCGCCCGGATCGCAGCCAGCAGTTCATCGGCATTCGAGAAAGTCTCCAGAAGCAGCAAGTCCACGCCGCCGGCCACCAGCGCCTTGCCCTGTTCCTGGAACACCTGCCCAGCTTCCTTGATGGTTATCGGGCCGTGCTCCGTCCATTCGCCCCCCAGCGGCCCTATCGCGCCGGCAACCAGGCCCGCCTCCCCGGCGGCTTCCCTGGCAATCCGAGCTCCCGCCCGGTTGATCTGCTCGACCTCACCGGCCAGACCGAACTTCGACAGCTTCAACCGGTTGGCACCGAATGTGTTCGTCTCGATCAGTTCCGCCCCGGCCTCGACATAAGCATTGTGGACCTTCCGAATGAGCTTGGGATTGGCGAGATTCAACTCATCGAAGCACCGGTTGAGGAAGATCCCGTGCTGGTACAGCATCGTCCCCATCGCCCCATCGCCGATGAGAATCCGTTCTGAAACAAGCTGTTCAAAGGCAGATGGCGTCAAGCCTGCATCTCCGTTCGCATTCGGCCCCCGCCCGTCAGCCGGTCCAGACCGTACGACTGCGAGCGCCACTCTGGCATCAGGCACAATAGCCATTGAGCCGTGCGGATGCAAGCGATTTGAATCGAGCCCGGAGTGAGGAGTGAATATACCGCCTGGGAGGCAAGCGCCCATTCCTGAATGCAAGCAAACCCTCTGCCCGCCCGAGTGAAACCACTATGACCAGTGGCACATTCGACCTCATCAGCCCCCCTTTCGCCCGGCATCCAACTGATCGGCCTTCCGCAAATCGGGCGCAGCTTTATCGGACGAACACCAAAAGCCCCGCCCGTGCGACCCACTACCTCCCCGCAAATGGATACCTCCATCAGGATGAGGGAAATACCGCGAGACACCCAAAACACCTATCTACGCACGACTTAGAGCTTGACTTAATATTGGGCAATATGCTATAATCAGGCAATTATTGGGAGTCGTCTCTGTGTTGTTCTCACGGCAGGTCTTTCGTATATTTTACGTGGGAAAGTACATAAGTGGCCACAGCAAATGCCATTATGCACAGCCCGTCACGGCCTCCAGAAGAGGCGGCGGGCCGTATCTGCGGTATGGAAGGAAGGTGTTAGATCATTAGCCACACAGACGGTAACGTCGGGCATTTCTCGAAGCTCGCCTTTGTAGCACCCAATGACTAACCCATGGGGGCCGTACTCGGGGGGACCCGAATCAGACGAGCGAGCTTCAAGATGTGAAAGGAGCGGTGTGATGAAGAAGTCGTGGGTGATCTCATTTCTCGTTGTGATGGCCCTGTTCGCAGGATGCCAGAGCACAAACGACGCACAAGCGGTCGATGAGAGCCGGCCCCGGACAATGGCCTCGGGCAGAAGGTACTTCTGGGACAAGGACCTCAGACCCATGGTGGCGACGGCGCCAAGGGCAAGACCGAAGGCGCAACCGGAAGCCGCCGCCCCCACCGAGCCGAGGGTCGGGCAACTGACTCAGACGGAGGTCGAAGCGGCAAAGCGCGCGCCGGTCATTCCCGCCGATCTTATGACTGCCTCCGTGGAGCAGATCGAGCCGCCCAGATCCAGCTTCGTCACCACTACTCGCGAGAGAACCACGTCCTTCGCTTCCGGCCTCGTGAGACTCGATGAAGCGGAAGGGCACACCGTCTCCATCATGTATCCGCGCTCCGACTACGGCATTCTTCAAATCGACAAGGTCATGCCGGAAGAGGTGCGAGCCAACACGCCGTTCGCCTACCTCATCAAGGTCGCGAACCTGACCGACACGATGCTCACCGACATCACGATCACGGAAACCCTCTCGAAGGAATTCGAGTTCCAGGCCTCCCAGCCGACCGCTCTCACGGAGAACAACAATCTCGTCTGGAAGATTGACTCGCTTGGCCCGCAGGCGAACAAGAGCATCAAGATCTCCGGCATCGCCGGCGCCGGCGGGCAGCTGGAGCATTGCACCGCCATTACCTACACGATCCGTGATTGCGCCGTGGTGAAGATCGTCGAGCCGACGCTGGAATTAGCCAAGATCGCGCCAAGCGACGCCCTCTTGTGCGAGCCGATTCAGGTCGATTTCATGGTGACCAACACCGGATCCGGCACCGCTCAGAACGTGCAAATCGTGGACACGCTGCCTGCGGGTCTGCAAACGGCCGACGGCAAGGGCAAGATCGTTCTCGAGGCCGGCACGCTGGCGGCGGGAGAGTCCCGACGGTTCTCGGTCAAGCTGCGGGCGACGAAGCCCGGGGCCTACGTGAACAAGGCCGTGGCCACGTCGGCTTCAGGGCTCAAGGCGGAATCCGAGGCGACGATGATAAACGTTCGCCAGCCGATCCTCACCCTCACGAAATCCGGCCCGAAGCGACAGTACCTCGGTCGCTCGATCACGTATAAGATCAAAGTCGCCAACATGGGCGACGGTCCGGCGCAGGACACCGTCGTGGAAGACATGATTCCGCCGAACGTGACCGAAATCCAGGCCACGAGCGGCTCGCAGTTCTCCGGCTCGAAGCTGGTCTGGGAGCTTGGCACGCTCGAGCCGAACACGTCGAAGGAAGTGGAGGTCTCGTATACGCCGACCAAGGAAGGCGATGTGATGTCCACCGCAACGGCCACCGCCTACTGCGCCGAACCCGTCACGGATACGGCCAAGACGACCGTCGCGGGCATCGCCGCACCTCACCTCGAGGTGGTCGATCTCGAGGATCCCGTGGAGATTGGGGAGACAACAACGTACGTCATCACGGTCTCGAACGAGGGCTCTGCGGCCGATAGCAACATCCGGATTGTGTGCCAGCTCGACGATAAGCTGCAGTACGTCTCCTCGGCGGGCGCCACCGCCGGCTCGATCATGGGCAAGACGGTCAGCTTCACACCGCTGCGCAGTCTCGAGCCGAAGACCAAGGCCACCTGGCGTCTCGTGGTCCGAGGCACCCGCTCCGGTGATGTCAGGCTCAAGGTCTCCATGCGTACGGACCAGCTCGCGCTGCCCGTGGAAGTGATGGAGGCGACACACATCTACGAACAGTACAACAACGGCAATTAGTCGAATCCGATTCGCGCCGCGGCCGTCTTTGGCCGCGGCGCTTTCTTTTTGCGCCCTGCCGGCCCAGCCACGCCGATGGGCCGCCCGCACCCGCCACGACTCCCACCGTCCCTATGCATCGACGGCCGGCCCGGAAATTGGCTTGCAAAGCCCCCTGGGGTGACTATACTGGTCCCCCAGTCAAATCGTCGCTGGGGCCTGCTCCGAGCGACTTGATACAGGGACGCCAGCCGGTTCATCCGGGTCCCCGGAAAGGACGCGACAATGGCCGAGAAAGACGCCGACGTCGAGAAGATAGAAGAACTGATCAAAATCATGAAGGAAAACGATCTCGTGAAGATCGATATCGCGCACGGGGAGGACCGGATCTCCCTGCAGCGGGCGCAGCCTCCGCGGCCGGGCGTAGCCATGGGCCCCATCGTCCACGCCATGCCCGGAGGGGCCGCTCCGGCTATGGTGCCGCAAGCACAGACGCCATCCCCGGGCGAGGGCCCTGCCGCCCCGGAGGCCGAGGAACTGCTGGAGATCAAATCGCCGATCGTCGGCACGTTCTATGAGGCCCCCAGTCCAGACTCCGATCCGTACGTCGAGCCCGGCTCCCATGTGGACCCGCAGACCGTTGTGTGCATCATCGAAGCCATGAAGGTGATGAACGAGATCAAGGCCGAGGTCAGTGGCAGCATCGTCGAGCGAGTGGTGAAGAACGGCCAAGCCCTGGAGTACGGCCAGGTGCTCTTCCGGATCAGGCCTGACTAAACGGCATCATTCACTGGCCGGCTGCAGCCGATCCGGTAGCGACGGTATCCAGTTCATCAAGAAAAGAGTCACAGGAAATGCTATCACGAATCCTTGTTGCGAATCGCGGTGAGATTGCCCTGCGGATTATCCGAGCCTGCCGGGAACTGGGGATCGAGACGGTGGCGGTCTATTCCGAGGCCGACTGCAGCGCTCCGTACCTGCGGCTTGCCGATGAGGCGGTGTGCATCGGACCGGCGGACTGCAACCAGAGTTACCTCAATATCCCGCGTATCATCAGCGCCGCCGAGATCACCAACGTTGACGCCATCCACCCCGGCTACGGGTTTCTGGCCGAGAACATCAACTTTGCGGAGATCTGCCGGGACTGCGGCATCGGCTTCGTCGGCCCGCCGGTCGAGGCTATGCGGCTGCTGGGCGATAAGGTCGAGGCCCGCAGGCTCGCGAGGAAGGCCAAGGTTCCCGTGGTCCCCGGATCCGAGGGCGTCGTTCCGAATGAGGCCGAGGCCCTGAAGCTCGCCAACCAGATCGGATATCCGGTCATCATCAAGGCCGTGGCGGGCGGAGGCGGGCGAGGCATGCGCGTCGTGCACAACGACATCAGCCTACGTGGGGCATTCAACGCCGCACGCATGGAGGCCGAAGCCGCCTTCGGCGAAGGAAGCGTGTACGTCGAGAAGTTCATCGTTGAGCCAAGACACGTCGAGGTCCAGGTGATGGCCGATCAGGAGGGTAACGCGATTCATTTCTATGAGCGCGACTGCTCCATCCAAAGGCGTCACCAGAAGATGATCGAGGAGTCGCCCTGCCCCGCGCTGGAGGACCGTGACCGACAGCGTCTGGCAGACGCGGCGATCCGGCTGATCAAAGAGGCCAACTATGTGAACGCCGCCACCGTCGAATTCCTCCTGGACAAGGACAAGAAGTTCTATTTCATCGAGGTGAACACGCGAATCCAGGTCGAGCACCCCGTCACCGAGATGGTCACGGGGCACGACCTCATCAAGTGGCAGATCAAGATTGCCAGCGGACACACGATTCGGATGCGTCAGAAGAACATCAAGCACCAGGGGGTGGCAATCGAATGTCGCATCAATGCCGAGGATCCCGCGAACAACTTCTCGCCCTCGCCCGGAACCATCACCGAATACGTAGCCCCCGGCGGCCTCGGCGTGCGGGTGGACACACACGCCCATCAGGGCTGGACGGTCGCGCCGCATTACGATTCCCTGATCGCCAAGCTCATCGTCCACCAGAAGACGCGAGCCGAAGCGATTGCCACGATGCGCCGAGCCCTCCAGGAGTTCATCATTCACCCGATCAAGACGACCATTCCCGCCTGCCTGGAGATTCTCTCCCACAATCTGTTCGTCAAGGGCAAGATCGACACGGGATTCATCGAGAGAAACTTCTGATCCGTCGTGCCGCGGCCGGGTCGAGGCTTTCGCTCATCGCTCCAGTGCGACGAGGTCTTCATAGGTCTCACGCCTGCGGATCACGCGGAATGCATCGCCATCGACGAGCACTTCCGGCGTGCGAGGCCGACTGTTATAGTTGCTGCTCATCGTAAAGCCATACGCACCGGCCGTGAAGACCGACATCAAATCACCCCGCTGCACGGGGGGAATCGATCGATCCTTGGCAAGGAAATCGGCCCCTTCGCAGATCGGGCCTACGACGTCGACCGCTTCTGCACCTTGCACACACAAGTCCTCGCTGCGAGCGGAAGGCATGAATCTCTCTTCCGTTCGCGCAGGCCAGACGAAGTGGAACGCGTCATACAACGACGGACGGATGAGGTCATTCATACCGGCGTCCACGATGACGAACTTCTTATCGCCGCCCTGCTTCGTGTAGAGGACCCGGGTCAGGAGGATGCCGGCGTTGGCACAGATGCTCTTTCCGGGCTCGAGGATGAGTCGCAGGTCCTTGCCCTTGAGCAGAGGCACAATTCCGGCCGCGTACTGCTCCGCCGACGGCACCGTTTCCGTTTCGTAGTCGGCACCGTATCCACCGCCGAGGTCCAGCGCTTCGATGGTATGCCCGCGCTCGCGAAGCTGATCGATGAGAGGAACGATCTTCCTCACCGCTTCGACGTACGGATCGATCGTCTTGCCGCCCGTGCCGAGATGGACGTGAATGGCCCGCAACCGAATGGAAGGACTGCCGCCGTACTTGTCAAAAACAGAGATGGCCCTTTCGATATCGACCCCGAACTTGGTCAGCTTCTTGCCCGTGGTCAGAAACGCGTGGGTCTTGTAATCCACATCAGGATTGACACGCAAAGCCGCGATGGGCGTCGCTTTCACCTCCCCTGCATGTCGTTCGCTCAGGCGGATCAGGTTCTCCAGCTCCTGTTCCGACTCGATATTGAAGCATCCGACGCCCGCCCGGAGGGCGGCGAGGATCTCTTCATCGGTCTTGCCCACACCCGCGTACACCACCTGCGAGGGGTCACCACCCGCCTGAAGAACACGATACAGCTCACCGCCGCTGACGATATCGAATCCGCTGCCCTGCTCGACCATCAGCCGAAGGATGTGCACGTTAGCGCAGGCCTTGACCGAATAACAGATGGTGGTCGCCAACTCTCTGTAGGCCTCGCGCATCTTGCGGAGGTGATCGATAAACGTCTGCCGGCTGTAAATGTAGACAGGAGTGCCCACCTCCGCCGCAATCCGCTCGATATCGACGTCCTCCGCGAAGAGCCGGCCGCCCCTGTAATTGAACAAATCCATCGATCAGGCATCCCCCAAAACAGTATCTGGCATCCGCCGAAGGGCCTCACGCCCGTCGCCACAGCAGCACAGTATAGGGGAATCCTGATGAATTACAAGGGATGGCACGGGAACCTCCCCGACGGGTATGACGGGCCTGGATGCAGCGTTGCAGGAACCCCCCGGCTCATCCTCCCCCAAAAAGAAAATGGAAGGTTTTCCAATGCCTGGAAAACCTTCCACTCCCTGAAAGCCTGCTACCATTTGATCGTTTCTAAGTGTTACTCACTCAGGCTGAACTGAGCGATGATCGGCAGGCTTTAGACCGCAGTCAGCTTATTTTTTCTTCTTGGCTTTCTTCTTGGCCTTCTTCTTGGCTTTCTTCTTGGCTTTCTTCTTCACAGCCTTCTTCTTGGTTTTCTTCGCGGTCTTCTTCTTTGCTGCCTTCTTCTTCTTGGCCATTACTTTTCTCCTTCAAGTTGACCATGAAACAGTGGTTTCCATATTTACGTTGCTGAGTAACACGCAAGTTACTCATCCAACTGCTGTCAACACCATTATGACAAATAGCTGATAACAACTGTTATGTTATTTATCGTCCAAGTATTTCCAATTCCTTGACACAAATTTTTCTTGGACCATGCCGACGACCGCCGCGTGACACCAAGGCCGCGACATCGAACAGCCCCACTCACAACGACATTGCGCCTTTCTGATGTCACAATATGCGCGACATGAATCGAATCAGCCTGTACGTACAGATATTCGCGGTCTGCGAAAATCCTCTATTTCACGACCCCGATACACTTCAAGGGAAGCACCCGCAAAATCAAGAGCGGCAAAGAAGCAACTTGACTTTCACGAGAGCCAAATGTTTCTTAGTAGGTGTATGGAATTTTCGTTGACGGCAACTGGCCGCGATCCGAAGAAACACACAGATTTGCTGTTAATACTCTATGGCACAGAGAAGAATTGCATTGTTCGGCGGCACGTTCGATCCGATCCATTCAGGTCACACGAGGGTCGCCGATGCGGCGGCGAAACAGATCGGCGCGGAGAAGGTCGTCTTCATCCCAGCCAAACGTTCTCCGTTGAAAGGGTTCCTGCCCCATGCGAGTGACGCGGATCGACTGAGCATGATAGCGCTCGCGATCGCAGGGAACGATCGTTTCGCCGTCAGCCATTGCGAGCTGGAGCGGCCCGCCCCCAGCTACACACTCGATACGATCCGACAGTTCAAGCACGATTACGGTCCGGAGATGTGCCTCCATTGGCTGCTCGGCGCCGATAGTATCACGGACGTGGTGCACTGGTACAAGATTCAAGAGTTGATCGATGAGTGCTACCTGACCACGATGCAACGGCCCGGCTACGCATCCGACTTCGACCGATTCGAATCCCTATGGGGACCTGAGCGCGTGGCCAAACTCAAGCAGAATGCGGTCCAGACCCCACTAATCGACGTCAGCAGCACCGAGGTGCGAAGACGGTTGGCGACCGGCGAAGACGTCAGTGGCATGCTTCATCCCGACGTGATCCAGTACATTCGCGAACACGACCTCTATCGAAAAACATGATTCCAAACCGCCGGCAGGTGCCGTTTGCCGTCAACGAACCTGACCCGCCAGCCAGTCATACCAGTTCTGCATGCCCTCTCCCGTTTTGGCCGATACAGGGAATATCTCAATGCCCTTGTTGAGCCTTCGAGCGTCGGCCCGGACGCGGTCGAGATCGAAATCGACCTGCGCCCCGCCGGCGAGCAGATCGATTTTGTTCACCAGGAGAACCTGAGATTTGGCAAAAATGGCCGGATACTTCACCGGCTTATCATCTCCCTCCGCCACCGACAGAACGACAACCTTCCCATCTTCCCCCAACTCAAACGCTGACGGACAGACCAGATTACCGACATTCTCAATGAAAACGATATCCAGACGTTCGAGAGGCAGCTTCTCCAGAGCGTGATTCACCTGTGCGGCAGACAGATGGCACGCGCCTTCCGTGTTGATCTGAACCGCCGGCGCCCTCGTGGCCCGGATTCGCTCGGCATCGATATCCGTTTGGATGTCGCCTTCGATGACTCCGATGCGAACCCTGTCCGCCAAGTCGCTGATGGTCCGTACGAGAATGGTCGTCTTGCCCGAACCGGGAGAGGAGATGATGTTGAAGCACGGCCGCTTATGCCGGGCCAAAAGTTCGCGGTTTCTCAGTGCGTATGTCTCATTCGCGTTCAGGATCTTCTTGCCGATATCAACCTTCGCCATCATCAGCTCCTTCTTCGAATTCGATCTCTTCCAAGAGCAAGGGGGCATCGGGCAGAAGCCGGAAGTTCTCCGTCCCGCAGTTTGGGCACCGCACGTCGGCCAGATCGACTGCAAAGGTGTGATTGCATACCCAACATTCGGCCTGCAACCCCTTGTGCTCGATCTCCAGCCCCATGCCCTCGCAGCGTGTGCCTTGAGCGACGGCCTCAAAGGCAAACGAAAGCACTTCATCGTTGACCATGTTCAACTGACCGCAACTTATCTTTGCCCGGATCGGCCGGGCGCAGCGTTTCTCCGCCTCCTGCGATATGACTTCGATAAGACTCTGGGCCACGGCCGTCTCATGCATCAGCAAATCCTCGGCAATTCTCGCCCGTACGGCATCTGCACCACGCGCCTGCCACCGATGCGCGTCGTCAGCTCGACCAAAGGAACGTCGCACGTCTCGACGATCTCACCAATGGCCTTCGCATCCCGGCCCAGCGGATGGTCGCGACAGATCTTCAGGCACTCCTGGGCAGCATCCGAGGACACAACGGCCACGAATTTCCCCTCGTTTGCGGTATTCAGCACGTCAAAGCCGAGCATGTCGGCCGCCGCCTGCACGGCTGGCCTCACAGGGATCTCCCTCTCGTCGATCAGCGCGCTCAGATCACTGCCCTCAACGATCTCATTCAATGTGGCGGCCAATCCGCCCCGAGTCGGATCGCGCATGAATCGAATGCCCGGCACATTCTCCAGTAAGGCACACGTCAGCTCGGCAAGCCCGGCACAGTCGCTCTCCAACGGCGATTCGAAGCTCATTCCTTCCCGCTGCGAGAGAATCGCCATGCCATGGTCGCCGATCGTGCCGCTGATGAGGATCTTGTCGCCAACTTCGATCTTTGCTGTCCCGAGTTCCACATTCGGCAATCGAACGCCAATACCGGCCGTATTGATGAAGATCCCATCGGCCGAGCCGCGCTCGACCGTCTTTGTATCCCCCGTCACGATGGACACGGAATTGCGTTGAGCGGTCTCGCTGATGCTCTGCAGGATCCTCTCCAGAAGCTCCATCTCAAAGCCTTCTTCAATGATGAACGCCAGAGACAGAGCGATCGGCTTCGACCCGGCTACGGCCAAATCGTTGACGGTCCCGCAGACGGCAAGCTTGCCGATATTGCCACCCTTGAAGAACAGCGGCTTGACCACATAGCTGTCCGTCGTGAAGCAAATCGCACCCGACGGCAGCGCCAGATGAGCGGAATCGCCCAGTTCCGACAGCACATCGTTCCTGAACTTCGGCAGGATTCGTTCGCTAATGAGCTGACTGGAGAGCCGCCCTCCCCCGCCGTGCGCGAGCAGGATTCTTTCGGGATCACTTGCCATCGTTCGCGTTAGCTCCTCCGACCATACTTGAACCACGCCGCACACGTCCCCTCCGAACTGACCATACACGGCCCAACCGGCTTCTGAGGCGTGCAGCTCTCTCCGAACAGCGGACACTCCACCGGCTCGATCAATCCGCACAAGACCTCGCCACAACGACACCCGCTGAGATCTTTGCCCGGCTCGTCCGTTACGCTGAATCGCCGGAAGGCGTCGAATTGACTAAATCCCTCTCTGAGGGCAAGCGTACTCTTCTCTATCTTTCCAAGGCCGCGCCAGTAACCGTCCACCGGCTCGAAGCACTCCGTCATGACTTTCTGGGCGGCGGCATTCCCTTTCTCCGTCACGACCGCGCCATAGACGGACTTCACTTCGGCCGTCCCCTCCGAAAGTTGACGGCAGATCTCCGCCAGGGCCTCGACGATCTGCACGGGCTCAAAGCCCGCCACCACACACGGGCGATGGAAATCATCGACGATCTGGCCAAACGCACCCGAACCGATGATCACACTGACGTGTCCGGGGCAAAGAAAAGCGTCCACGCGGTCGTTCATCCCGCCGAGCAGCGCACGCATGGCCGGAAGGACCAGTTTGTGCCCGCTGAGAATGCAGAAGTTCTCGACGCCCTCGCTCGCGGCTTCTTTGACGACGACGGCAGAAGCAGGCGCGGTCGTCTCGAAGCCAACCGCGATGAACACCACCGTCTTATCAGGATTCTCCCGCGCCAACTGGAGGGCGTCCTCGCTGCTCAGAACGACCTTAACGTTGCCCTTCGACGCGCGCGTCTCGAGCGAGCCGCTGCTGCCGGGCACGCGGATCATGTCGCCGTAGGTGGCAATCAGACAATCGCTGCGGCCCGCAAGCTGCATCACGGCATCGATATACCCCTGATCCGTCACGCACACCGGGCACCCCGGCCCCGACAGCAGCTTCAAACCGTCGGGCAGTATCGAGCGAATCCCGTTGCGGAAGATCGAGACCGTGTGCGTCCCGCATACCTCCATGATCGTGACCTGCCGGCCCAGCTTGCTGCAGGCGTCATCGATCGTACGTTGTGCGTTGGCGATCCTTTCCAGCATCGGCGTCATCCGGAAACCTTGTTCGGCGTCTTCGCAAAGTCTTCGATCTGAGCGAACAGCTCCCACGTCTTCCTGGCCTCTTCCTCATCCACGACCGAAATGGCAAAGCCGGCGTGCACCAGCACGACGTCCCCCAGCTTGGCATCGGGCAGAAGCGTGGTCTTCGCCTTCCAGCGATTGCCCATCGCATCCACAACCGCCCGATCTCCCTCCATCTCAATAATTCGTGCCGGTACTGCTAAACACATGTTTCGTATATCCTCTCATGTACTGTTTCCAAGAATCCATGCCGCAATCGCGGCCTGGCCGAGGGCGATGCCGCCGTCGTTGGACGGGACTTCGCGGTTCAATAATACCGCAAATCCTTCCTGGTTCAAACGCGCGGTCAGGCGATTTAGCAGATATCGGTTGCAGAAGACGCCGCCGCTGAGGGCCGCGACCTCCAGACGTGTGCACTCCCTCGCGGCCTTCGCCATCGCCAGCAACGCCTCGGCAAGCGTGTTGTGGAACTTCGCGGAGACATCCGCCGGAGCTTCGTCTCGTCGAATGTCCTCCAACACAGCTCGGAACATTCTACCGAGGTTCAGTTGTAACGGTTCGCCGGCGGTGTGGTGAAGGTCGAATTCGTAGCAGTCATCGATATCCGGGGCAGCTATCGACTCCAGGGCCATCGGCAGTTGGGCGTCGAAGTGGTTGTGGCCACCCAAGCCGAGCAGCGCTGCAACCGCATCGAAGACCCGGCCCAGGCTGGACGTGTTCACGGTGTTGATGCGTTTGTCGATCTGCTCGACGAGGAGCTTCAGTCGCGCCTCATCCGGCTCGACTCGCTTCAGCACCCACAGGAATTCGTCAAGCCGGAAGTGATCGCCACACGCGGCCTTCAAGAGGCTCAAGAGAGGCCGGACTGCTTCCCTGCTCGCCTTGTCCCCGCCGGCCAGGGGATAGTACGCCAGATGTCCGAAGCGCTCGAACGTATCCAGGGAAGCGATCATGCACTCGCATCCCCAGATCGCGCCGTCTGTGCCGTAGCCCGTGCCGTCGCATTCGATCCCGATCACCGGGCCGTTCACGCCGTGCTCGGCCAGGACCGAAGCGATATGGGCCCAGTGGTGCTGAATCTCGATGACCCTCACATCGGGCAGGGACCTCGCGTACTGTGTGGACAGATAGCCCGGATGCAGATCGCACGCAATCACCTCCGGCTCAACCTCGAAAAGTCGGGCCAAATGCCGGATGGATTCCACGTAATGGTGGTAGACCTCGGCGTCTTCCAGATCGCCGATATGCTCGCTGAGAATGAGCTGGTTTTGCTTCACGAGGCAGAACGTATTCTTCATGTCCGCGCCGGTCGCGAGAATCTCCTGCCGCGAAGCTCGGTCCATGAGGATTGGCGTGGGCACGTAGCCGCGCGCCCGTCGCAGCAGGGCCGGCGCATCCGCGACAAAGTACACAATCGAGTCATCGACCTGCCGATAGATCTCTCTATCGTGCATCAGGAAGGCGTCTGCGACTTCGCCGAGCTTCTCTAATGCGCGCTCGTTCCGGCAGATCAGCGGCTCCTCGGAGAGATTCGCACTGGTCATCACCAGCACGTCCAGGCCTTCGGTAAACAGCAAGTAGTGCAGCGGCGCATAGCACAGCATGAAGCCGAACGTGTTGACGCCCGCCGCCACCGACGGCGCAATAGCGGTATCCGGCCTCTTCGGCAGCAACACGATCGGGCTCTCCGCGCTGCCAAGGATCTCCTCGGCGGCGTGATCAACCACGGCATACCTGCGAATGTCCTCGACCGAGCGGGCCATCATGGCAAACGGCTTGTGGTCCCGCCGCTTCCGTCGGCGGAGCCGAAGCACCGCTTCGTCGTTGAGCGCATCGCAGGCCAACTGAAATCCGCCAACTCCCTTGATTGCGACGATCTTCCCGGCGCGCAGCAACTTCGCCGTCTCCGTAATGACCTCATCGCTGCCGGTCTGCAACACGTTGCCGTCAGAGTCGGTCAGCCGGATCTTCGGCCCACACGCCGGACACGCCACGGGCTGGGCGTGAAACCGCCGATCCGTCACGTCTCCATACTGCCCCGCACACCGCTCGCACATCTCGAACACACGCATCGTCGTGTTCGGCCGGTCGTAGGGGATCGTTCGCACAATCGAATATCGCGGCCCGCAGTTCGTGCAGTTGATGAAAGGATACCGATACCGAAAGTCCTTCGGGTCGCGCAGCTCGCCGAGACAATCGGCGCAGGTGGCGATATCGGCCGTCACCTGCGACAGGGCCGTCCCTTGCGCATCGCTTCTTGCGATCGTGAAGTCGCTCTCTCCCTCGACCGGCTCAATGTCCACCTGCCGGCAGGACCGGATCTCCGCCATCGGCGGCTTGTCGGGGCCCGACCGCAGCCGGCACAGAAACTCGTCGATCCTTTGCTCCGTCCCCTGGAGTTCGACGGTCACTCCCTTCGTATCGTTACAGACCGTCCCGGTCAGGCCCAGCTCGCAGGCGAGGCGGTACACGGCCGGCCGGAAGCCCACCCCCTGGATGCGGCCGGTCATCATAATCTTCTGTCGTTTGAGCAAAGCCTGAATTCTCCTGTCTGGCCGGGCTCCATAACCTCGGGCACCGCCGCAGGTTCGCGAAGGACGCCCCGAATCCGGGCCTGTAGAGGATAAATCCCCGGGCAGGGCCGACCAAGAGAAATGGCCGGAAAATTTGCTTGCCCGCCCCCGCCGCCCATGCTACTATAGACGCCGACCGGGGCCATAGCTCAGTTGGGAGAGCGCTTGCATGGCATGCAAGAGGTCGTGGGTTCGAATCCCATTGGCTCCATTACCTCGCGGAGTGGGGTTTTCCCAGAAGTTGTTTCGTCTGATGTGCTGTCGGCATCTCTACTGTGCTGCGGCGGCGACGTTCAAGGCGTCGATCGTGCGGAAAGCGCCGACGATCCGCAGCTCGGCCTTCACGGCGTCGGGCTGTCGGCCGAAGGAGTATCCGAAAGGCCAGGCCTCGCCGGGCACGATGCTACTGTCCGAGGCCGGCTGGAAATGCTGCACCGCGAGCACGCGTCCGTCCGAGTTGCGAAGCGTGGCCTGCAACTCCACGCCGCGGGCGGCTTTGCCGACGTTGCGGACTTCCCCGATAACGGATACCTTGCCGTAGCCGTCGCGTATCGCACGGAAGTCCAGCACGGCGAACCCGTGCTGCGTCAGGCGAACGTTTGACATTCCCTCCTGCACGCCTCCGGCCGCCGCATCCTGCACGGCCACTGCAGCGCTTGCGTCGCCGGAGCTTGCGACGCACCCGGAGCCGAGGAAGGCAAGGCCCCCAATGAGCGCTATGACCTGGATTCTTTTCATCGGCCTTCCTGTTCCTGATGCACGTCGCACAAGCCGGAAACAATCCCTCGTCGGCCCTCTCACGTCCGTCCTGTCTCTCAGCGACACCGAACCGCCTCCATCCTCCCCACTATCTATTATTATCCATTTTCCGGCCTTAGATGTCAAGGGTTTTGCCTGGCTTGCCACGTCTCTTTATGTTTCGGGCCCGCCGGCAAGTCGCAGGAACATATTGGCGACAAAACAGGAGCACCGCCGAAGGTAGACCCCGGAATTGGCGCCCAGTGGGGCCGAGGAAGGAGAACGCGGTGCTCCCTGTGAGTGACCGCTTTGTCGTCGCAGACAACGGTCCATCCTTTCTCTCGTGACGGCGTTCGTCCGGCCGAAATGTCGATGCCCAATCTCAATGCTGGGATCGCACACATGCACGATTCGCCCAGAAAATCTTTGCGGGACCCAGCTCATGTTATCGGAGCTAAATCGGTGAGTCTGCGGCAGATCAAACCGCCCTGTATGCGGGGGAACGTGTAAGGATCGGGAGGACGCGGGAGCCGGCAGGATCACGTGCCGCCGAGCGGCCTTACCTGTATTGATACATCCGATTCATGGACGGAAAAAGCGCGAGAAAAGACTCAAGAAACTCAACCCCGACGGCCGATTCTTGAGGATGGATAGGTTGAAAATGTGGCTCGAAGCTGCGACCAGCAAGGTCATCTTAGCCCGAAGCCGCACCGTCCAACTTGAGTAGGCATGCATGTCAGATCGTAATCCGGGCGGCGGCGGTGGCGGCTATGTAAAAAAGGAGAGAGCCACAACCGATTTGGGCCGTGCCCCTGCGAAGTAGCAGACGAGTATTTCAATACGGGAAGAGAAAAGACACCAAATACCCTCGTACTGCCGTCGCAGGGGCTTTTTTATTGGTCCAAGCCGACACGCCGGCATAGCTCGCAGCCGGCAGCCTCGCTCATTGCCCCCCACCGGCCGGCAGTCTGCCGGAATAGAGGAAGAACCGACGTCGGATGCCAATCCTTGCCTTGTCCGCCCCGTGCCATCCGTCGGGGCCAAGCCAGAATCGCGGCTTTGAACAAACGTTCGCGTCGTTTATAATGTCTCGCGGCACCGATGGCTGATGCTTGAACCGGTGACGTGCAGATACGAACCATGAGGTTGGCAGGTCGATTCGGAGGATCGTCATGGCAGGTAAGATGCTGGAGCGTCGGACATTTCTGAAGCACGCGGCGGCTGCGGCCGCCGGCACGTTCGCTGTGCCGCTGTTCGTTCCATCGGCCGCGTTGGGCAATGCCGGCCGTTTCCCGCCGAGCGAGCGGATCACGATGGGCTTCATCGGCCTCGGCGGCATGGGCACGAACAACATGCGGGCGTTCCTGGCCCAGCCGGACGTTCAGGTCGTCGCGGTCTGCGATGTGGTCGAGGCCAGCGACGAGTACGGCCACTGGTACAAGCAAGGCTGGAACGGACCGTGGTTCGGACGCGAGCCCGCCCGCAAGATCGTCGATAACGATTACGCACAGAAAGGCTTGTCCGCGCAATACAAAGGCTGCGACGCCTATGTGGACTTCCGAGAGATCATCGCACGCGATGATATCGACGCCGTCTGCATCACGACGCCGGACCACTGGCACGCCATCTGCGCCATCATGGCCGCCACGAAGGGCAAGGATGTCTACTGCGAGAAGCCGCTGAGCCTGACGGTCGCTGAAGGTCGGGCGATGGTCGAGGCCGCACGTCGGTACAATGTCGTCTTTCAGACGGGTACGCAGCGGCGTTCGAGCGAGCAGTTTCGCTTCATCAACGAGTTGATCCGCAACGGCCGGATCGGCACGTTTCAACGGGCCATTACCACGATCGGACCCAACAACAAGCAGGCCCCGCCGAGTGACTGGCAGCCTATGCCGGTCCCGGAATGGCTCGACTACGAGATGTGGCTCGGGCCGGCCCCCCGGGCCTCCTACCACAAGGACCGATGTCTCTACACGTTCCGCTTCGGACTCGACTATTCCGGCGGCCAAACCACGAACCTCGGCGCCCACGTCATCGACATGATTCAACAGGCCAACGGCACCGACGAAACGGGCCCGGTCGAGGTGGAGGACCTGGGCGGCGAATTCCCCGAAGACGGACTGTTCACGACGGCGACTCGCGTGGCCTTCCGCGCCCGCTATGCAAACGGCCTGGAGCTGACCTGCACGACGGGTGACGGGGAATTCTGGCGCCTCGAGGGCACCGACGGCTGGATCGAGGCGCGAGGCAACGAGTGGACCTGCTCGCCCGAATCGCTCAAGACCACTGTGATCGGCGCCGACGAAATCCATCTCTACAAGAGTAATGACCACCACCGCAACTTCATCGACTGCATCAAGAGCCGCCAGCGGACCGCAGCCCCGGTGGAGGTCGGCCATCGCTCGACGACGATCTGCCACCTCGGCAACATCGCTATGAGGCTGCAACGCAAACTCCACTGGGACCCCGCCGCCGAGCGATTCACCGACAGCGAGGAGGCCAACCAGATGCTCTCGAAACCGATGCGAAGTCCCTGGCACCTGTAGTGCGATGGGTTCGCCGCCAGCCAAGGTTGTGACAGGAGAAAGACCATGTACCACAAACGCCTCTCTGCGTGGATCATTGCTCTGTCGGTCGTACTGCTCACCTCCGGTCTGGCCATAGGCAATGAGAAGTCCCTGACTCTCGACACGGACCCGAACCTCGCCGGCTGGTGGAAGTTTGACGAAACCTCCGGAACCCTTGCGGCGGATTCATCCCAACACGGGCACAACGGCACACTCATGGGCGGTTTGGCATTCGACAAGAACTTGGCGGTCGGGCGTGCGGGCAACGCCATCCGTTTCGACGGCAAAGACACGCGTATCGAAATCCGCAAGTACAAGGGAGTTACGGGGACACGGCCCCGGACTGTGTCGGCCTGGATCAAGACGGAAGCCACGCGTGGAGAGATCGTCTCGTGGGGAACGCAGGACTTCGGCCAGATGTTCATCTTCGGACACATTCGCGGCCGGATCGGCATCACACCCAGCGGTGGGTACTTCTATATGAACCCCGAAACCGACGACGATGAGTGGCATCACGTCGCCGCGGTCGTACGGGACGCGGAGTTGCCCAATCTGCATGACGACGTAACGCTCTATCTGGACGGCGTCGAAGCCGAGATCCACGATATCGGCCTGCTCGACCTGTGGCCCATCCAGACGGGCGACGAGTTGGACGTTCGCATCGGGCGAAGATTCAACGGTCTGCTCGACGACTTGCGCATCTACAACCGCACGCTGGCGGAAAACGAAATCAAGGCATTGTTCGAGCTGAAGAGCAATCGCCCATTGGCCTCATCTCAGCAGTAAAGGAAACAAACGATGGAAGACAAATCAGTGACCCGGCGCGAGTTTGTACGGAGCACGGTGGTCGCGGCGGCCGGCGCGGCTGTCGGTGCGGCAAGTATGACGAACCGGACGGCCCAGGCCGGCGAGAAGCCCGTCGACACATCCAAGATCCTCAACTACAACCCCGACATGGAATACCGGCGACACGGCAAGACCGGGCTGATGGTCTCCGCCGCTTGCCTGGGTGGACATTCGCGCAGCAATCAGCAGGAGCGCACCGATATCGTCAGCCGCTGCATCGACGCGGGCATCAACTACATCGATGCCTGCTGGGATGGCGAGGTCAAGCGGGACGCCGAGGCGCTCAAGGGACGACGCGACAAGATGTATCTGGCGCTCTCACACGGGGCCAAAGAGGTCCGCAACGAGGACTTCCGCACGTCCAAGAAGCTCCTGGCCTCGCTGGATGAGCTTCTCAGGGATTCCGGCCAGGAATACACGGACCTGTGGCGGATCACGTGCCTCGAACCGGGCGGCCGACACACGTTCAATACCGCCTGCGAGATCGTGGACGCTTTGGAGAAGGCCAAGAAGCAGGGTAAGGCCCGTTTCTGCGGTTTCTCTTCGCACGATCGCCGTTGGATCAAGTTCATGATCGAGTACTTCCCGCAGGTCGAAGTGGTGTGCTTTCCGTTCACCACGATGACCAAGCGAGCGCCGCAGGACAGTCTCTTCGACGCGCTCAAGCAGCGTGACGTCGGGGCCTTCGGGATCAAGCCGTTTGCCGCCGCCTCGCTATTCCAGGGTGATCCGGAAGAGAACAACAAGCGGGGCCGATTGGCCATCCGCTACATCCTGCACAGCAACACCGTGATCCCCATCCCCGGCATGAACAGCCTTCAGGAGGTGGACAATGTGGTCCAGGCCGTGAAGGAGCGCCGACAGTTCGACGTGAAGGAGGCCGCGGAACTGGAGCGGGCCGCAAAGCAGACGTTCGCCAATCTGCCTGCGAACTATCAGTGGCTCAAGAACTGGGAATACGTTTGATCCGGAGCCCCATTTGACAATCACCGTCGTGGATGGATAGACAGTATGACGTTCCCTAAACACGCCCCCTTAGTGACTGCGCTGTTTGTTCTGCTCGGTGCGCTGCTGATCCCCTCAACCGGCGGCTGCGAGCGAACCGACACAACGACCCGGTCCACAGTGCAGACCGATCAAGCAGACAACGCCGAGCCTGTCGCGCAGAGGCGGCCCAAGGCCCAAGAAGAGGTTCCGTTGCTCCTCGAAGAAGAGCCCGCCCTGCTGCTCGACGACGACCCGGGGGCCGACGCTGCAAGCGGGCCGATGGCCGACAACAGCCGTTGCTTCGTTTGTCACGTCAACTACATGCAGGAGGAGCTGGCCGTCCGTCACGCGCGAGCGAACATAGGCTGCGCGAACTGTCACGGTTCGAGTGACGCCCATATCGCCGACGAATCCTGGGCCTCCGGCGGCAACGGCACGGCGCCCGAGATCATGTATCCCAAAGACAAGATCAATCCGTCCTGCATGGCTTGCCATTCCAGAGAGAAGATCGACACCCCGCAACATGAGCTGCTTTTCTCTGAGGCCGTCGGCGAAAAGAAGGTCTGCACGGACTGCCACGGCAACCACCGTCTGCCCCAACGCCGCTGCAAGTGGAAATAGCAGACTCTATGCGCAGAAAAAAGCCCCGACCTCTCGGACAGGCCGGGGCTTCAAGCGGCTCGATAGTATCGGTTCAGATGAGCTGCGTCTTGCCCGGGACGGCGACGGGCGCGACCGGCAGGTCTCCGAACTCAAGCTTCTCGACCGAAAGATCGAGCTTCGAGGCCTTCATGGCCCAATCCCATTTCAAGGCCCGACCCGTGTAGGCACTCATGCGGCCGAGGATGAGCGTCATCGTGGTCTCGGCGATCCGCCGGCATTCGTTGATCGGTTGGCCGTCGCGAATACTCTCGATCAGGTTGGCGAACTGGGTGACCTCGCCGCTGTGGATCGGGTCATCGTACGTGTAGATTTTGCGGCCCTTCGAGTCCTCGATGTAGCCCATGGAGCGGTCGGTGACGGTGGCCCCCTTCTGGCAGAGCACCCGCTCGCCGACCCGTGCCGTCGAGCCTTCGATCTGCGAGCACATGCTCATGACGCGAACGCCGTTGGGATACTCGTACTCGACGGTGAAATGGTCCCAGATATTGCCGAACTCCGGGCCGGTCCGCGACTGGCGGCCGCCCATGCCGAGGCAGGAGACCGGATGCGAGCCGATGGCCCAGTTGATCACGTCCATGTTATGCAGGTGCTGCTCGACGATATGGTCGCCCGAGAGCCAGACGAAGTACGGCCAGCAGCGGATCTGCCATTCCATATCCGACCACCCGGCCTGCCGCGGCTCCCAGTGCCACTTCGAGCTGCCCCAATTCCAGTAGGCCTGTCCGCCGACGATCTCGCCAAGCTCGCCTTCGTGCACGCGTCGCATGAGCTCCTGATACTGCGGCTGCCATCGCTGCTGCGTCCCGACCACGATCGAGAGTCTTTTTCGGTCGGCCATGTCCGCCGATTCCATCAGCGAGCGTATGCCCACCGGGTCCACGGCCGCCGGCTTTTCCATGAAGATGTGCTTGCCGGCCTCCACGGCGGCGCGGACCATCGCAGGCCGAAATCCGGGTGGCGTCAGGAGCAGAACGATGTCCACGTCGTCCATGGCCATGACCTTCTTATAAGCGTCAAAACCGAGGAAGCTGGTCTCCGACGTGACCTTTACGCGATCGCGAAACTGGTTCTTCATTCTCTTCAGCGAGCCTTCGAGTCGATCTTTGAGAACATCGGCCATGGCGACCAGCTCGACGCCGGGATCGGCCTTGAGGCAATCGATCGCATCGCCCGTGCCCCGGCCGCCGCAACCGATCATCGCCACCCGAATCCGGTCGGAACCAGCCGCAAAGGTGCGGCCGCCCGACGATAGCACGGCGCCTGCCGACAGGACGACGCCCGTCTTCAGCAAGTTTCTACGAGATACCTCATTCTGTTGCCTCTTCATTGTGCATATCCTCCTATTGCAGCACCTGGTTCGTAGCCCAATGCGATTAGGATAGGAAAGGGACAAATCGCAGTCAACTACGGCCTGCCGTGAGCGGTCTTTTTCTCCCCCGGACTCCGCCCAAATTTCCTGCGAAGGCTTGCGTGATCCATTCTCGCAGATTATGATGACCGGGTATTTGCACAAGGGAGACAGAACGGCTTGGCCAGATGAGAGGACCCTTGGTTATGCGGAGGTTATCGTATTGGCGATCGTAACGAGTCATCTTGAGTCCCGTGATTCAGACCAAAGGCGGAGTCTTTAGCGAACCCGGGCTCCCGAGGGGAAAAGCATGAGAGGGAAGAAGGACCCAGCAGCCACACAGGATAGCGAGGAGAGAATGAACACGTTCCGAGCGAAATGTCGTGAAACCGGCCTGAAGATCACCCCCCAGCGCATGGCCGTCTACAAGGCCCTCATGGAGAGCACCGCCCATCCCTCAGCGGAAGCGGTCTTTCGGCAGGTGCGCCAGACCTTTCCCAGCATTTCGCTGGATACGGTCAACCGGACCTTGCTGACCCTGAGCGAGATGGGTATGGCGTTCGTCGTCGAGGGTTCGGGAGACGCCAAACGATTCGACGCCAACCTGAAAAATCATCAGCATTTCAAATGCCTTAAGTGCAGGCGTATCATAGACTTCCATCACGAAGCCTTCGACCGGATCGAGATCCCGCGAAACCTTGCGGCCCGATTCACCGTACTCAGGAAAACTGTTTACGTCGAAGGGCTCTGTGACCGGTGTGCCAGGAAGAGCAAGTAGGACACCGCAAAGAGCAGATGGAATCAACACTACAGATGGAGGTCATGCATGAACTTGAAGGGTACCGAGACGGAAAAGAACGTATTGACGGCATTCGCGGGCGAATCTCAGGCGAGGAACCGCTACACGTATGCGGCCGAGCGGGCCCGAGAAGAAGGATACGAGCAGATCGCCGCGATCTTCGACGAGACGGCCAACCAGGAAAAAGAGCACGCCAAACGACTTTTCAACTTTCTCGAAGGCGGGGAGGCCCAAGTGCAGGCGGCGTTTCCCGCCGGCATCGTCGGCACGACCCTGGAGAACCTCAAGGCCGCCGCGGCCGGCGAGCACTACGAGACCACGGAGATGTACCCCAGCTTCGCGCAAGTGGCGGAAGAAGAAGGATTTGTGGAAATTGCCGCCGTCTTCAAGAAGATCGCCGTGGCCGAGAAGCGACACGAAGACCGGTACGTCGCCCTGGCGAAGAACATCGCGGAAGGCACTGTCTTCAAGCGGGCCGGCTCTGTGCGGTGGGTCTGCCGGAACTGCGGGCTCGTGCACGAGGGGACAGAGGCCCCGAAGGTCTGCCCGGCCTGCGCGAAGCCACAGTCGTTCTTTGAAATCGAGGCGGCCAACTACTGAGACGGGGCAGCTTCGGATGAATCGACCCGGGCGTTTCTGACAAGGCGCGCCCAAAACACGGCCTTTTCCGATTTTC
The DNA here is from genome assembly GCA_965603165.1 of uncultured Phycisphaerae bacterium. Classification (GTDB taxonomy): domain Bacteria; phylum Planctomycetota; class Phycisphaerae; order Sedimentisphaerales; family Anaerobacaceae; genus PLanc-01. The sequence goes on along the minus strand of CBFDBY010000029.1, from coordinate 5,621 downwards.
ACCGAACTGTGTCACCCCTGACCTGCGTAACAAAAGCATACAAGCAAGGGCGGAAATGAGTCTCTCTCGACTCCTCCGCCCGTGCTGGAACGGCAACGGTTACAAGGAAGGCAGGTGCGCAAATGAGATCCCAGATCGGCTGGAGGAACGTGAGCGTGGTCTTCCTGGCCCTGGTCGTCACGGCCGGGTGCCGCAAATCCAACGATGGAAAGGAGCGGGAAATGGCCGAACGAACGGGCATAGTCACAATGAAAGGCAATCCGTTGACCCTGGTCGGCAACGAGGTGAAAGTGGGCCAAAAAGCACCGGACGCGGAACTGGTAGCCAACGACCTCGCCACGGTCAAGCTGTCGGCGTTGTGCCAGGGAAAGGTGTGTATCATCACCTCGGTTCCTTCCCTCGACACCCCGGTCTGCGACACGGAGACCCGACGTTTCAACGAAGAGGCCGGCAAAATCGGCGAGGGGATCACTGTCTTGACCGTCAGCATGGACCTGCCCTTCGCCCAAGGACGGTGGTGCGGTGCGACTGGCGTAGAGAACGTGCAGACGCTTTCCGACCATCGCAGCGCCGATTTCGGGAAGACCTACGGCCTGCTCGTCAAGGACCTGCGCCTGCTGGCTCGCGCCGTCTTCGTCGTGGACAAAGAAGGGACCATCCGCTACATAGAGATTGTGAAAGAGGTCGCCAGCGAGCCGAATTACGATGCGGCGTTGAGTGCGGCCAAGAAACTCATGTGATCGTGCCGGACCTGGAAGATCCAGAAGAGAATCAGATATGATGCAGCAGCTCAAGCCAAATGTATATTCGATTCGTGCGATTGACTGGGATCGAAGGTTGTTCGACGAGCTGATTCCGTTACCCGAAGGGACCACTTACAACGCCTATCTGATCGAAGGCGGGAACAAGACGGCCCTGCTTGACACCGTGGACCCGACGAAGACCGATACGCTGCTGGACAGCCTCGCCGCATCCGCGGTGGACACGATCGACTACGTGATCTCACATCATGCGGAGCAGGACCACTCAGGTTCCATCCCGGCGGTTCTGTCTCGCTATCCGGACGCCAAAGTGGTGACAAACGCCAAGTGCAGATCGATGCTGATCGACCTGTTGCAGATCGACGAATCAAGATTCCTCACGGTCGCCGATGGCCAGACGTTGACGCTGGGGACCAAGACACTCCAATTCTTCGACGTCCCCTGGGTCCACTGGCCGGAAACGATGGCGACGCTGCTCCAAGACGACCACATCCTCTTCCCGTGCGACTTCTTCGGCGCGCACCTGGCCACAAGCGGCCTGTACGTTGAGGATGAGCCCATGGCCTATGAGTCCGCGAAGAGGTACTATGCCGAGATCATGATGCCCTTTCGGACGATGATCCGCAAGCACCTCGAAAGACTAGGCGGGCTTCGAATCGACATGATCGCGCCGAGTCACGGGCCGGTCCACCGCAAGCCGCAACCGATCCTCGACGCCTATGAAGACTGGGTCAGCGATCGCGTGAAGAACGAAGTCGTGCTGGCTTATGTGTCCATGCATGAGAGCACGAAGAAAATGGTCGAGCAGTTCTCCAGGGCCCTGATCCGGCGGAATGTCGTCGTGCGCCAATTCAACCTGGCCGCGACCGATCTGGGCAAATTGGCCATCGCCTTGGTCGATGCGGCCACCGTCGTGCTCGGTTCGCCCACCGTCCTGACGGGAGCCCATCCCAAGGCCGCCTACGCCGCCTTCGTAGCCAATGCCCTGAGACCGAAGACCAGGTTTGCCTCAATCATCGGCTCTTTCGGCTGGGGAGGAAAGATGGTCGAGCAGCTCGCCGGATTGCTTGGCAATCTGAAGATCGAATTGCTCGATCCCGTCATCGCCAAGGGCCAGCCGAACGAAGAGGATTTTCGTGCGGTGGACAAGCTGGCGGATCAGATTCTGGCCAGGCACAAAGAAATCGGAATCGCCCGGTGAAGAACGCCCGGGCCGGCGTATCTATCTTGAATACGATGGTACAGAAAAAGGAGTAGAACGATGGCGGAAAAGCTTCAAGTCTACAAGTGCCGTGACTGCGGCAACATCGTGGAGGTCCTCACCGGCGGCAAAGGCGACCTCGTCTGCTGCGGCAAGCCCATGGAGAACCTCACGGCCAAGACGGCCGACCAGGGTAAGGAGAAACACGTGCCCGTCATCGAGAAATCCAATGGCGGCATCAAAGTCAAAGTGGGCGACATTGCACATCCGATGGAGGAAAAACACTACATCGAGTGGATTGAGATCATCAGCGACGGCAAGGCGTACCGTCAGTTTCTGCGTCCCGGACAGAAGCCGGAGGCGGTCTTCAACGTCAGCCCGGAGAACGTCCGAGCGAGAGAACACTGCACCATTCACGGAATGTGGGAGGCAACGTCATGATCAGCAAGAAAATGCAGGCCGCTCTCAACGAGCAAATCAACGAAGAACTGTACTCGTCCTATCTGTACCTGGCCATGGCGGCTTGGTTCGAATCGGAGAATCTCTCCGGCTGTGCGGCCTGGATGCACGCGCAGGCCCAGGAAGAGCAGGGCCACGCGATGAAATTCTTCGGATTCATCAACGAGCGCCGCGGCAGGGTCGTCCTGAAGGCCATCAAAGAACCGACCAAGGAGTGGAAATCCGCGCTGGCGGCGTTCGAAACGGCCTTCAAACACGAGCAGCACATCACCGGGCGCATCAACGACCTCGTGAATCTCGCCATCGCCGAGAAAGACCACGCAACCAACGGACTGCTCCAGTGGTTCGTGAAAGAACAGGTCGAGGAGGAAGCTTCGGTTGACGGCATCATCCAGAAGCTTAAGATGGCCGAGAAGGCTCCCGGCGCACTGCTGATGTTGGATCAGGCGTTGGGCCAGCGCAAATAAAGACCGTCAATGAGCGAAGGAGATGAGGCATGAGCGTGACGTTCAACGCCGACGAGGTCTTCGAGATGGCCGAGCAGATCGAGCGCAGCGGCGCCAAGTTCTACCGCGAGGCCGCACAGAAGGCATCGGACCAGCAGACCAAGGAGATGTTCCTCAACATGGCCTCCATGGAGGACACGCACCTGCGCACCTTTGAGGAAATGCGCACAGAACTCAGCAATCGGGAAAAAGGCAGCACGGTCTTCGACCCTTACGATGAGGCCGCCATGTATTTGCAGGCGTTGGCCGACAGCAAAGGATTCGAGGGCATGAGGAGTCCGACCGAGAAGCTGACCGGTCAGGAATCCACGCAGGAACTGCTCGAGATCGCGATCGGCGCCGAAAAGAACTCGGTCCTGTATTACGTTGGGCTGAAAGACCTGGTCTCCGCCCGGGCCGGCCGGGATAAGGTCGAAGCCATCATCAAGGAGGAAGTCAGGCACGTGGCGGACCTGCGACGCCGGCTGAACGCGCTGAACGCCTGATGGCGGACAACGAGGGTCTTCCCAAGGGAAAGGAATGAATGATGAAGTATCGATGTCTCCTGTGCAGCTACGTGTACGATCCGGCCGTCGGCGATCCGGACAACGGCGTCGAGCCCGGCACGGCCTTTGCAGATTTGCCGGACGACTGGGTCTGCCCCGAATGCGGCGCCGACAAAGACCAGTTCGAGCCGGTGGAAGACTGAATCCCGATTCGTAGCTCGCGCCGGGATACAAGTCGCGAGATGCAGCGGACGTCATGACAAATCGACAGATCCATCCGTCGGTAGCTGTTTTGGATACGATCTGTGTTGAGGCGGCGGCCCCGTCCACGGCGATGGTCGTGTTCGGGGCCTCCGGCGACCTCGTACGCAGAAAACTGCTGCCCAGCCTCGCGCAGATCCAGAAGCGAGGGCTCCTGAGTGAACAGTTCTTTCTGTTGGGCGTCGGTCGCACGGAGTATTCCGACGAGCAATTCCGCAAGATTGTCGCGGACGCGATCGAGAGTAGTTCGCCAGGCACCCCACCTGATGTTTCACCTGCCTTCCTTGAGAAGTTCTACTACGTGAGCGGCGAGTACGGCGACGCCGGGACATACGATCGTATCAAGGGCCGGCTGTCCGAGCTGCGCAGCAGGCACGACGTCACCGGCTGCAACCTGTTCTATCTGTCCGTCCCCCCGGTCCTCTACGAAACGATCATCGACCACCTCGGCTCCTCGAGCCTCTCGTGCAAGGCCGATCCCGAATGTCAGATGCGCGCTCGGCTGGTCGTGGAGAAACCTTTCGGTCACGATCTCGATAGCGCTATTGCCCTCAACCACGCTATTTCGAAACGGTTCGAGGAGTCGCAAGTCTATCGCATCGACCATTACCTGGGCAAAGAAACGGTCCAGAACATCCTGATTTTCCGCTTCGCGAACGCGATCTTCGAGCCGCTGTGGAACCGCAACCACATCGACAATATTCAGCTCACCGTCGCCGAAACGCTGGGCGTAGCGCACCGGGCGAACTACTACGACAAATCGGGCGCTGCGCGCGACATGCTTCAGAACCACCTGCTCCAGATGCTGGCGCTAATCGCGATGGAGCCGCCGATCTCATTTGACGCGGACCGGATTCGCGATGAGAAGGTCAAGCTGCTGCGGGCGATCCGGCCCTTTTCGCTGGACGCGTGGGTCCCGTCCTTTGTGCGCGGGCGCTATGGGCCGGGCGAAGTGGATGGAGATACCGTACCCGGCTATATGCAGGAGACCGGAGTAGACCCCAACTCCACGACGGAGACCTATGTTGCCGCCCGGCTCTTCATCGACAACTGGCGATGGAAGGATGTCCCCTTCTACCTGCGTACCGGCAAGAGGCTGGCCCGGAAACACACCGAGATCATCGTGACCTTCAGGGAGATCCCGCACTCACTCTTCGGCTCGGTGGGCCTCGACCACATGCCCGCGAACGTCCTGGTATTCCAGATCCAGCCCGAAGAGGGCATTTCTCTGCAATTCCAGGCCAAGCGGCCCGGGTCGAAGATCTGCATCGGCACGCTGGACATGACGTTCCGCTACGAGACCGTGTTCGGCGTGGAGATGCCCGAGGCCTACGAGCGGCTCCTGCTCGACTGCATGGTCGGCGATCAGACGCTCTTCACCAGATTCGACGGCGTCGAAGTGGCCTGGCGGCTCCTGATGCCCGTGCTGGAAAGCTGGCAGCACAGTAAAGACAAGCCCTTCGAGTACCCCGCCGGCAGCGAGAGCTTCCCCAAGGCCGACGCCCTCCTGGAAGCAGACGGCCGCCGGTGGTACGAACTATCCGCGCGATGAGGACCGCTAAACGCCAAAGGCCCTGATATTTTCTGTGGGAACGTCTGGGGGCATACCACCGCCGCAGGAAAGGATCAGCCGACTGGTGTCACGCAATGGTTCAAGGATGGCCTTGACGCTTTCGGCCACCTCTGCCGCGGTCCCCTGCGCCAGAACGTCGCGAGGCGGGATGTTGCCCAGCAGGGTCACGTTCCCGTCGGTCTGCTCTCTTATCTCCGTCAGCGAGTGCTCGAAGCTGAAGTTGAACAGATTCACCCCGATTTCGTTCAGAAACCCGGCGCAGACGAGGCCCTGGGCGTCGTTGTGGAAGAAGCGGACCGGTACGTCGAGGCAGGTGAAGGCGCGCTTCAGATAGGGCAAAGCGGCGTCTCGAAAATCCTGCTCGCCAAGGAAACC
>CBFDBY010000028.1:0-53464 GCA_965603165.1 uncultured Phycisphaerae bacterium | reverse complement strand
TCGTCGTGGGCGACCAGTTCAGCTACGGCGCCGCCCGCGTCTTCGACGGCGTCCACACGTACAACACCGCCGGGGCCCTGCGCGACCTGTCACTCGATGACGTGCGGACCTGGACCGCCGACACGTATCCATCGTGGGTCCGGTTGGCCGACGAGGCGGGCAAGATCAGCACGATCACCGTCATCCCCGGCTACGACGACACGAAGATCCGCACGCCGGGGCTGGCCGTCGAGCGGTTCGACGGCGAGTCGTACCGCATCCAGTGGGAACAGGCCATCGCCGCCGATCCGCACTGGGTCCTCGTCACGAGCTTCAACGAGTGGCATGAGGGCAGCGAGGTCGAGCCTTCGGTCGAGTACGGCAGCCAGTACATCGAGCTGACGGGCGAGTTGGCGGGCCGCTTCAAGTCCTCCCGCCGCCAGGCCCATCCGGCCACGCCGGCCGGAGGAATCACACAGCAGGAAAAGAATCTGCTTCGCGACAGCCTGCAAAAGACGCGCATCGCCGTTCTGCCGCGCGCCGAATCGATGGCTTTCTGGTGGCTGCTCGATATCGGCATCGAGCCGGAACAGGTGACGTGGGAGACAATCGCCGACGGCGTGAGCCCGCAGGACTACCCGATCCTGCTCTACTGTTCCGGCGAGCGCTACCAGCGAACCGTCCGAACAACCAACGACGTCGATGAAGCCCTCGTGCGTTACCTGAACGACGGCGGCTGCCTCGTCGCTCTGCCGTCGCAACCGTGGCCGTTCTACTACGACGAGAACGGCACGACGGTGAACCAGAGCCACCGCTTCGGCCTGACCTTGCGCGGCGGATGGGAGCGCCCGGCCGAGGGAATCGACCCGCGCTTCGTCCAGGCGGACCACTCGCTGGCGCACGTGCCCGCGCAGTTCGATTTCCCGACCTCCGGCGACCTCCGCTGGCGGCCTTTCTACACACGCGACCACGCCATCTACGTCCCCTTGCTGCTGCTGCGCAACAGCGCCGGCGACTACCTCGGCGACGGAGTCGCCTACGCGCAGCCGCTGAACGGCGGCCACGTCGCCTACGTCTGGTTCGGCCTACTCAACGGCCCCCACGCCGAACCCATCCTCTACGACCTCTTCACCCTCCTCGCCGACCGACTCACGCCGCAAGCTATGCGGCCCCGGCCGTGAAGGTCGGTGTTGGGCTTATAACTCCTCGTCGGGCGGCGGAGGTGCGAAATAGGCGTCGGAGTGCGCCTGGATCTCGGCTTCGGACAGGGGCGCGTTGTAGATGGCCACGCCGAAGATAATGCCGTCGAACGGGTCGATGAAGGCACTACCTTCTTCATCCCGGGGGATGTAGCCGATGCCGACAATGCCCGACAGCGTGATCGGCCCGTCGACGGTGGCTTGATACACGCCGTTGACGTACAGCGCGGTCGTGCCTGCCGCTTCGCTCGAGACGAAGACCAGGTGGGTGTACTCGCCCGGCGTGTTGGGCACGCCGAAATCATAGTCCATCACGCCGAAGTGGGTCGCGCCGTAGTTGCCGGTGTTGTCGAACTGCTCGTACTTGAGCGCTGCGGTCGTATCGCCGTAGCCTATCCTGCCGATCAGGCCCATGCTGACCTCCATCTCGTCAGGGTTGGCAATCACGACGAACTCGTAGGTGAGCTCGCCGCCGAGCGCGCCGATATCATAGATCCCGGTCTCCACATGGGTGGCGAGGAAATTCGGCTCGGCAACGGCGACGACAGCCTGCCAGTTTTCGGTGTTGACGTCGGCCACCGTGAACGACCAAAGACGACCCGGCGTGAACGTGCCGTCGGCCGTCATCTCATCGACCTTCCAGTAGTACGTGACGCTTCGGATGAGCGGGGTCGTCAAATCGATGCGGGCCTCGGACGTTATGCCCAGCAGCAGGTTGGGATCGCCGGCGGCCACGAGGTTCGGGTCGGCGCCCATATAGACATGGTGCTGGACCGCGTCGTCGCCCGGCCGCCAGGTCAGCGCGACGACCTCGCCGTCGCCGACTACTGCGCCGTCGGCCGGCTGCGGATCCCAGGCGAGCAGCGGATTGCCGCCCAGCAGCCGGATCTCATTGACCGTCAGGGCTCGGTTGTACAGCCGGAAATCGTCCACCATCCCGGGGTATCTTTCCTCATGGCTGGCATGGGAGCCGATCGTGAAGGCGGTGGCCTCTGCTCCTGACAGGGGCCGGGTCATATCGCCGACGCTGTGCCAGAGGATGCCGTCCAGATAGATCTGCTGGTCACCCGTCTCAGCGTTCTTGAGGAATGTCCAGTGTTTCCATTCGCCTTGGTATTCCTCGGGAGCGGCGCCCTTGTTGATCCTGTCGTAGCCGCCGCTGGTGGGCGTGCCGCCCGTGTCGAAATAGACATTGCCGTTGCCCCAGGGGATATGGGCCGAGGCAATTCTGGTCCCGCCGTCAGCGGGGTCCACGTAGGCGGCGAAAATAGTATGGCTCTGAGGCATCCGCTCGGGGTCGCCGTACGCCCAGAAGGCAACGGTCATCTGGTTTTCGATGGTGGACCACGCTTCCGCCGGGACGTCCACGTACCCGACGCCGTCGATGTTCAGCGCACTGCCCTCCTCAAGGTCCACCCACGTGGCGCCTGTGATCGAGCCGTGATAATTGTTGCCGGACGAGTCCAGCGCCGTCAGGTGCGCGCCTTCGTCGAACGCCCAGTATCCCACGAGGCTCGGATCGTCGATCGCCGCGGGCACATCGGCCGGAATCGTCGTGAAGCTCCAGACCGGACCGGGGTAGGTGATGCCCGAAGTCGCCCACTCGTCGACAGCCCAGTAGTGGGTGGTCTCGGGGTCCAGGGGATCGAGGTCGACTGTATCGCGCAGCCACATGGGTCTGAACAGCGTGCTTTCATCCCTGGCTGCGACGGCCGCCTGGTCCGTGCTGAAATACACATTGTGGAGGATCGCGTCCTTGCCGAGCGCCCAGGTAAGGGTGACGCCTTCGAGCAGGACGTTTCCCTGCTCATCGGCCGGGCTTGGGAAATGGGCTTCCCACGGCAGTGTCGTGAAACTCCAGAGCTCGCCTTCGGATACCTCGCCGCCGGCGTCGACAGAGTCGACGCGCCAGTAGTAGGTCGTCCCCTCGACGAAGGGAGTAGCAGGCGTGTACTCGGCGGCGTCCGACTCCTGGACCACTTCCAGGACGGCCGGATCCGTACCGAGGTACACTCTGTTGACTGCCGCACCGTCGCCGGCGATCCAGGTCAGCGTGTTGTCGGTCACTTCCACGGCGCCGTCGGCCGGAACCGGCTCGTAGGCGTATGGATAGTACCCAATGACCTCGACTTCGCCGACAGACAGGAAGTCCGTGCCGCCCTCCAGGCGGACGTAGCGCACGGCGGAAAAACCGGCGCCGGCGTTGTCGAAGACGTGAACGTCGGCCGTGACCGCGCCGGCAATCGGATCGCTAACGAAGATCTCGTTGCGCGCCGCGTCCAGCGCTTTGACAACCACATTGTTGAGACGCTCCCCGCAGCAGCTCGCCCGGTTGTAGACGAGGATCTCTTTGACTTCGAGATCCTCGCCCAGATCCAGTTCCCACCACTTATCCGGATCGTCGGAGGCCGTATGGGTGAAGTCGCCCAGGTTGCCGTTGATGGCATTTTCGGGGACCCCGCCCCAACCCACGGTGCTCTGCGTGGCCGTACCGTTCAGTGCATAGTTCGGAGGCCAGCCCGCCTGAGCGACCGGCCCCACACACAATACAAGCAAAGAAATCGCGAGGATCATTCTTGTCCTGAACATAAGCTATCGCTCCTCATTCACAAGAAAGGATTTGCAACGTCACGCTGCCTTGCCTGAGTGAAACTCATTCGAGCAGGCATGGAATTGAGAGGGCGTCAATGAATGAATTTCCTGTGCATGATCTTCCTCCTTTCCCCAACGACGCAACGTTGGAATGCGTCATCATGGCTGCTCTCCGACGTACGCGGGCGCACCGCAGTCATGCAGCACCATGCCGCCGGCTCGGTAGCCCAACCAACAGACAAACCTCACACATCCCCGGACACACCTGGGGACCGGGCCTAAGATGCTCCCACGTGCATCGATTCGCAGCCGGTCATCGGTCCTCCTTACACGGTGAAAGAGAAATGGTGCTTTCTCGTGATCACCGCAACAAAACACTCCAGGTTCCAGTATACCGCCACCGTATGTACGCGGCAATATGCCGCCAACGCGGACCGGGCAATTCTTTGTAGGCATTTCTGACGACCACGCACAAAGCAGCTCTTTTCGACAGAAACGCCCTATGGATGCCTCGCCACGGTCTTCGCAGGCGGTTGGCGTTTGCGTATTTCCAAGGCCGAAGCGAGTCCGGCCGGCCGACGTGTGTGTCCAAATATCGTGGCGGGCCTCCTGTCATTCGCCCTGTGGAGCCGAGCCCGTCCTTCCTGTTGTCATGTCGAGCGGAGCGAAGCGTAGTCGAGACATCTGCCCGCGACCGCAGGACGCCTCCGACTCCCAGGCAGACCCCTCGACTGCGCTCGGGGTGACAGAAAAGACCTATCCTGCCACGAAAAGTAGTCAGACGCCGGCCGACGTACCCCGCAGTTCGTCTGCCCGCGCCCGCGAAATCAAAGGGATCCGCGCTCTTTGGGGCCCTTCGGGCTTGGCCGGGCACGCATCAGCCCGCAGCCTACCCATCTGAGCGGCTGTGTTCTCATTGTCATTCCCGCGAAGGCGGGAATCCAGGCCCTTCTCATCTGGGTCAGCGGAGTTGACTTTGCGCCGGTCGGGTGCTACGGTGGGGCCGGTGACAGACCGGCGGAAAGCCATGCTTACGCGAGCGTAGGCATGGCGCCTGTTTCCTGTCCGACCCGTTCCGGCTGCGAGGCCGAAGCCGCGATTTTGCTCTTTGCTGTTTGATCGTTGATGTTCCTCGGGATGCGAAAGGAGTGGTGGCCGATGGCTCGATGTTTGACTCGTCGTAAGTTCCTTCGTAATGCGGCTTTGGCCGGGTCGGGATTGGTGATTCTATCGAACAGCCGGTCGGTGCGGGGGACGCCGGCGAACAGCAGGCTGAATATCGCCGGGATCGGCGTCGGCGGGCGCGGGGCGGCGGATATCGAGGGCGTCGCCGGCGAGAATCTCGTCGCGCTGTGCGACGTGGACCACAAGCACGCGGCGGCGACCTTCGAGAAGTTCCCGGCGGCCAAGCGGTATACGGACTTCCGCAAGATGCTGGAGGAGACGCACGACGAGATCGACGCGGTGGTGATCGGGACGCCGGACCATACGCACGCCGCTGCCGGCGTGATGGCCATGAAGCTCGGCAAACACTGCTACTGCGAGAAGCCGCTCACGCACAGCGTGTACGAAGCGCGAGTCATGGCCGACGTCGCGCGCGACAACAAGCTCGTCACGCAGATGGGAACGCAGATTCACGCGGGCAACAACTATCGGCGCGCGGTGGAGCTCGTGCAGACGGGAGCCATCGGCAGCGTGGACGAGGTGCACGTGTGGCTGGGGGCGAACTTCGAAGGCCCGGCGACGCCGACGGACATGTCGCAGCCCAACGCCCCGACGGACCGGCCGCCCGTGCCGGAGGGGCTCGATTGGGATCTGTGGCTGGGGCCCGCACCGTATCGGCCGTACAGCCCGGCGTACGCACCGTTCCAGTGGCGATACTGGTGGAATTTCGCGAACGGGCAGCTCGGCGATTTCTTCTGCCACTATTGCGACCTGGCGTTCTGGGCGCTCAAGCTGCGGCATCCGACGAGTGTCGAGGCCGTCGGACCCGTGCATCCGGAAAGTACGGCCAAGTGGACGATTGCGAAGCAGCAGTATCCGGCTCGCGGCGAGCTGCCGGCCGTCACGCTCACCTGGTACAACGGCGGCGGCTATCCGGAATTCGTGAAAGAGCGTGACATTCCGCTCTGGGGCAGCGCCGTGCTGTTCATCGGCTCAGAGGGCATGCTGATCGCCGACTATAACAAGCATCAACTGCTGCCGGAGGCGAAGTTCGCGGACTTCCAGCGGCCCGAGCCGTTCATCCCCAACTCGATCGGCCACCATCAGGAGTGGATCGAGGCCTGCAAGACCGGCGGCCCGACCACCTGCAACTTCGATTACTCGGGCGCGCTGACCGAGGCGGCGCTGCTGTGCAACGTCGCGCTGCGGACGGGCGAGAAGCTCACGTGGGACGCGAAGAACCTGAAGGCCGTCGGCTGTCCGGAGGCGGATGCGTTCCTGCGACGGCCGTACCGGCAGGGCTGGGACCTTTAGGAGGCCCGCCGTCTTGGACCTTATTGACCATTGAATGGTCAAATGCAGCCGACGATGTCACCCCCGCGCAGGCGGGGGTCCAGGAACGCCGTGGAAGGTGCTGGATTCCCGCCTCCGCGGGAATGACATGGTCAGTTCCGTGATTCAATTGGCTGTGCAATCATCAATAGGACTTGGGCCATTGGAGTTTGCCTACGATTTAGAGCCTGGGAATTGGGATTTCGATGTCACAGACTTCTGTTCGGAGTGACGGAATGAGACTCGCAAAGGCCGGTTGTCTCTTTTTGCTTGCGTGGTTGATCGCAGATTGCCCGGCGGCGGTGCGGACGGGGCTTGATGTCGTCGGCGGACACAAAGAGCTGTTCGCGGGCCGGCGCGTCGGCATCATCGCGAACCACACCTCCCTAAATAAGAACGGCCAACACATCGTGGACGTGTTCAAAAAGATGGAGGGCGTCCGCGTGGTCGCGCTGTTCAGTCCGGAGCACGGCTTTCGCGGCGTGGAAGAGGCGGGGCGGAAGATCGACAGCCAGATTGACCCGGCCCTGGGCGTGCCAATCTACAGCTTGTACGGCGACACAAAAAAACCGAAGCCGCAGATGCTGGCGGACGTGGATGTTCTGGTCTTCGACATTCAGGACGTCGGCGTGCGGTTCTACACGTACCTGTACACCATGTCCTTAGCGATGGAGGCGGCGGGTGAGTGCGGCAAGCGCTTCGTCGTCCTGGACCGGCCCAATCCGATCACGGGCGTTCACGTCGAGGGCAAGATCCTGGAGCCGGCGTTCGCCAGCTTCGTCGGCCTGTACCCCATCCCCGTGCGATACGGCATGACGATCGGGGAGCTCGCGCGGATGATCGACGGCGAAGGATGGCTGGCCAAGGGCGTCCGGGCGGACCTGACCGTCGTGCCCATGACCGGCTGGCGCCGCTCGATGTGGTACGACCGGACGGGCCTTCGCTTCATCAAGCCGTCGCCCAACATGCCGAACGTCGAGACGGCGGCGATCTATCCCGGCCTGTGCCTGCTGGAGGGAACCAACGTCTCCGAGGGCCGGGGCACGCCGAAGCCTTTCCGCCAGTTCGGCGCCCCCTGGATCGATTCGAACGCCTTGGCCGGCCGGCTGAACGCCCTGGACCTTCCCGGCCTGCGATTCACGCCGACCTCATTCGTTCCCACAAGCTCCAAGTACCAGGATCAGCGGTGCCACGGCGTCGAAATCGTCATCACCAAGAGGGACGAACTCGAGCCATTCCGGGCCGGCGTCGCCATTATTGAGGTGCTCTTCCGGACGGCGCCCGACAAGTTCGAGTGGAGGGCAGCTCATTTCGACCGCCTCTCCGGCACCGCCACGATTCGCGAAGCCGTCACTGCGAAGAGGCCCCTGGAAGACCTCAGAGCCCTCTGGAACGCCGAATGCGAGACCTTCCGGCAGGCCAGGCAACGGTATCTTTTGTACCGGGAATGAAATTGAAAAAATCCTCCGGCTGTGTAACAATACGGGCGCCCCTGCGGGAGGTCGGGGCTTGATCTGGACGATTGACGGGGGTTCTCAGCGCGGTCTTTCGCGCCTTCAGGGGGCCCCGATCCGACTTGCCGGGGGGCGGATTCTAAGAGATGGCCCATGTTGAGCCGTCCGAATGGTCAATGGTATATCGTTGAGTCCGTTCTGCCCATGCATATCAGCCTCGGCAAGACGCTTCAGAGAGTCCTGCGGTTTCTGCACCTGATGCCGCTTTCGCTGGCCGAGAAGTGCAGGGTCATGTTCGGGGCGGCCGTGCTGTTTAGTCTCGCGATCGCCCTGCTCATCCCCTACGTGTGGATGCGTCAGCTTACGCGGAAGGTCTTTCTGGACACCAACCGGGCGAAGGCCGAGGCGGTGCTGCTCCGCTCGCACTTTCAGTTGGGCTCCTCCGGCGAAGGCAAGCTGCCGGCGCTGAACGAACAGGGCATGGCCAGCGACGCGAACGATATCCAATGGATTCGCTTCCGGAAGGAGCAGGGGAAGGACGAATTCGCCTCACTCAACGAGAAGCAGAAGGAGCTGCTGGATGAAATCGTGGCCGACGGCGTCCGCGAGGAGGCCATCGGCCTGAACCGGATCGACGACGTGCTGTACAGCGAGTACGTCCGGCTGTTCCGAGCGACGGAAGGCTGCATGAGCTGTCACTTCCCGGAAGGCTCGGCCGGGGCCTTCTCGCTGAACGAGATCGTCGGAGCGGCCGTCGTTCAGATGCCCGGCGGCGGCGGCGAACTGAGCAAGATGCGATTCCTGAACCGGATCTGGATTCTTATGGCCGGCCTCATCGGGGGGACCGGCGCGATCGTGGCGTTCTACTGGATCATGCAGCGCGTGATTCTGCGGCCGATCCGCCAGTTGCGGGCCCTGGCCAATAACGTGGCCGAAGGGAACCTGGACGTCAGAAGCTCCATCGCCACGGCCGACGAGTACGAGAAGCTCGCCGAGGCCTTCAACCACATGCTCGACAATCTCCAAGCGGCCCAGCAGGAACTGTATCAGGCGAATCGTCAGCTTGATGCGAAGATCGTCGAGCTTTCCGAGAGAAACATCGAGTTGTTCAAGGCCAACAAGCTCAAGAGCGAATTCCTGGCGAACATGTCGCATGAGTTCAGAACGCCTTTGAACGCCATCCTCGGATTCGCGCAGGTGCTGCGTGAGAAGCCCGGATTGTTAAAGCGCGAGAAGGGGCAGCGCTATGCGGAGAATATCATTACCAGTGGCAACCGGCTGCTGACCATGATCAACGACCTTCTGGACCTGGCCAAGGCACAGGCCGGCAAGATGGATCTGCACATCGAGCAGGCGTCGGTGCCGCAGATCTGCGAGTCGCTGGTGTGTTCGTTTTCCCTGCTGGCGCGGAAGAAGAGAGTCAAGATGCACATGGAGGTCAGTCCGGATGTGCCTCTGATCGTGACCGACGCCGGGAAGGTGCAGCAGGTTTTGTACAACTATCTGAGCAACGCGGTGAAGTTCACGCCGGCCAAAGGGCGTATTGAAATCCGCGCTCACATGCTGGATGACAAGATGCTGCGGATCGCCGTCAGCGACACGGGCTGCGGGATCACCGAGGCCGACAAGGAGAACATCTTCGACAAATTCAGGCAGGGAGACGGTTCCTTGACGCGCGAGTCGCCGGGCACCGGACTGGGTCTGGCCATCAGCAAGGAGCTGGCGTCCATGCTGGCGGGCTCCGTCGGATTCGAGAGTGAGGTCGATACCGGCTCCACCTTCTGGCTGGACATCCCCGTGACGCTCAGTCCCGAGACGGGACTACCGCCAAGAAGCACAAGCGCCGTCACGAGCTGATCGGATGCGCCCCTGACGGTGGATGCGTCCGGATCGCGACCCAACCGGGCTCAGGCAAGGGAAGGAGCTCTTCATGAGCAAACGAGTTCGCACGATATTTCTCGGCTTCGTTGTCACGGTGCTCTGCGGCGCGGCGGCGCCTGGTGAAATCCCCGATGGGGCCTCACAGAGACACCCGTTTTCCGTCCACGACATGGTGGCGACGGAGCGACTCTCGGATCCGCAGGTCTCGCCGGACGGTGAACGCGTGGCCTTTGTCGTACGCCGGACCGATCTCGAAGCCAACCGCGGGCGAACGGATCTCTGGCTCGTCTCCATCGACGGCACGGGGCTTCGCCGGCTCACCTCGCATCCGGAGAATGACTCCAATCCCCAGTGGAGCCGCGATGGGCGCAAAATCTGGTTCCTGTCGGACCGGTCGGGATCGTCACAGGTCTGGGCGATTCCCGTCGACGGCGGCGAGGCTCAGCAGGCGACCGACGAGCCGCTGGACGTGGGCAACCTGCGGGTTTCGCCGAACGGCGGACACATTGCCTACACGATGGAAGTCTTTCCTGACTGTGAGACCGTCGCGGACACAAAGGCCAGACTCGAACGTCGCGAAGAGAGCAAGGCCACGGGGCGAATCTACGATCGATTGCTTGTCCGCCATTGGGATACCTGGGAAGATGGGCGGCGCTCGCACCTGTTCGTGAGACCGGCGCATGGAGGTGAATCGGTCGATGTGATGGCCGGCATGGAGGCCGACACCCCGTCGCAGCCCTTCGGCGGGCCGGAGGAGATCGCGTTCACGCCGGACGGTAAAGGGATTGTCTTCTCCGCCAGAGACGTCGGACGCGAGGAGGCCTGGTCCACGGACTTCGACCTCTACTACGCGCCCGTGGATGGCTCGCAGCCGTCGCGCTGCCTGACCCAAGAGAACGAGGCATGGGATACGCACCCGGTCTTCTCGCCTGACGGCAAGACACTGGCCTATCTGGCCATGAGCAGGCCCCGATACGAATCGGATCGGTTCGGAATCGTGCTCATGGATTGGCCGGCCGGCGACAATCGCAGGATCGCCCAAGGGTGGGACCGCAGCGCTTCATCGATCGCCTGGTCCGCCGACGGCAAGGGGATCTATGCGACCGCAACGAATACCGGGCAGAAATCCCTGTTTGCCATAGACATCAGGAACGACAGGGTCCGAACGCTCGTCAAGGACGGCTCGGTTCACGCCTTCGCGGTGGCGGACGGGCGGATCGTGTACAGTTTGAGCCATCTGGGCTCGCCGGCCGAATTGTACGGCATCCAGGCCGATGGCCGGGACGGCAAGCAGCTTACGAATGTCAACGCCGCGAAGGTCGCGGCGGCTCGCATGGGGGAGTATGAACAGTTCTCATTCCTCGGCTGGAACGACGAGACTGTGTACGCCTACGTCGTCAAGCCCGTGGATTTCGATCCCGACACGAAGTACCCGGTGGCGTTCCTGATTCACGGCGGGCCGCAGGGCTCGTTCGGGAACGTCTTCCATTACCGCTGGAATCCGCAGGCCTACGCCGGGGCCGGATACGCCGCCGTGATGGTGGACTTCCACGGCTCCACCGGCTACGGGCAGGCCTTCACCGACTCGATTCGCGGCGACTGGGGCGGCAAGCCGCTGGTCGATCTGCAAAAGGGCCTGGCCGCGGCATTGGAGCGATACCCCTGGATGGACGGCGACCGCGTGGGCGCCCTCGGTGCCTCTTTTGGCGGCTACATGATCAACTGGATCGCCGGCCAGTGGCCCGACCGCTTCCGGTGCCTCGTGAACCACGACGGCAACCTCGGCGAGCGCTTCGCCTACTTCGACACGGAGGAATTATGGTTCCCCGAGTGGGACCACATCGGGGCGCCGTGGGAGAACCCGACCGGCTATGAAGATCAGAACCCGGTTCGATTCGTCGAGCAATGGAAGACGCCGATGCTGGTCATCCACGGTGAGTTGGACTTCCGGGTCCCGGTGACGCAGGGTCTCGCGACGTTCAATGCGCTCCAGCGTCGGGGTGTGCCCAGCAAGCTGCTGTATTTCCCGGATGAGAACCACTGGGTGCTCAAGCCGCACAACTCGATCCTCTGGCACGAGACCGTCCTCGGCTGGCTGGACCGATGGCTGAAAAAGTGACAAGAAGGAACTTGCTTCCATGACCAGGAAGGTTTTGGGGATTATCGGAACCTACCGGAAGGGCCGAGTGATCGACACAGCCGTATCGGAGGTCCTCCGCGGCGCCGCCGACAGCGGCGCGGACATTCAGAGGATCGATCTGCTCGACGCGCATGTCGAGTTCTGCACGAATTGCCGGACGTGCACGCAGGAAAAAGACGTCGGCCGAAGGGGAACATGCGTGCTCCAGGACGACATGGCCGAGATCCTCGACGCGATCGACGCCGCCGATGGCCTGGTCCTTGGGGCGCCGATGAACTTCTACAACGTCAACGCCCTCACACGCCGGTTTATGGAGCGACTGTTGCCCTACGCATACTGGCCGTGGGATGCGAAGATGGGGCCGAAACTCCGCGTGGCCAAGCCGGCGAAGAAAGCGGTCACGGTCACGGCGACGGCCTGCCCGACGTTCCTGGCGAGGCTCCTGACTCCCGGCTCCCGCAAGGCCTTGAAGACCGCCGCTTCGATGATGGGGGCCCGGGTGGTTGGATCGCTCCACTACGGCGGGGTGCCCCAGACGCCGGATTCGACCCTCGACGAAAAGGGCCTGCGCAAGGCCTACCGCGCCGGCGAATACCTCGTATCCCGGATCTCATGACGCGGTCCCTGCGACGGTCAGGGCGTCCGGGCCGAGATGCGGTTTAGCCGAACGGGGTTTGACGCTCGGCGTTCGGCCCGGTAGAATGCCCGGTTGTCTCTTGAAACGCGGATGATCCGCGTCTTTAGCTTGTCGAAGAAGGCGGTTTTTCGCCCGCCCTGGCTGGATAAAGGACCTGCATTGGCAGAGAGAAGGAACAAAAAAGCGGTTGGACCGGCAGCATCTGCCACGGTCCCGCTCGCAGGCCGCGTCGAGGCCCGGTCGAACGCGAAGGCGGATTTGACCGTGACGCGCGGCATGCCGGAATCCCTGGCGGCGGAGGCGGCCGTGCTCGGCTCCATGATTGTCGACCCGAGATGCATCGGCGACGTGATCGAGCTGCTCAACCGCAATGCCTTCTACCACAGCGAGCATCAGATGCTCTTCGACGCGATCATCACCCTCTACGAGAACAATCGGGGCGAGGGGATCGATGGCGTGCTCGTGCGAGATGAGCTGGAGCGACGCAAGCAGATAGAAGCCATCGGCGGGCCGGAATACCTGCGGCGCGTGATCGAGAGCGTCCCGTCTTCGGCCAACGTCCAGTACTACGCCGACATCGTCCGGGAGAAGATGCTGCTCCGCGAGACAATCTCCGCAGCCACCGAGATTCTTAATGACGCCTACGACGAATCAGGCACCGCCGCCGAAAAACTGGACGAGGCGGAGCGCAAGATCTTCGCCGTCACGGACAAGCGGATCACCAGCTCCGCCGTCGCGCTCAAGGACCTGGTCACACGAGCGTACGAGCTGA
This sequence comes from uncultured Phycisphaerae bacterium, assembly GCA_965603165.1. Taxonomy (GTDB): domain Bacteria; phylum Planctomycetota; class Phycisphaerae; order Sedimentisphaerales; family Anaerobacaceae; genus PLanc-01. Next base: position 40,314 of record CBFDBY010000028.1, on the reverse strand, counting down.
TCGAAAAGCGCGAAGGCACCCATGTCACGGGTCTGCCGACGGGGTACTACGAGCTGGACGACAAGACCTGCGGGCTGCAGAACGGCGAGATGATCATCATCGCCGGCCGGCCCAGCATGGGCAAAACGGCGCTGGCGTTGAACATCGCCGAGCACATCGGCATCATCGAGAAGATTCCGCTGGCGATCTTTTCCCTGGAAATGGGCCGCCAGCAGTTGGCCGAGCGGTTCCTGTGCAGCTACAGCGGCATCGACGCTCAACTCGTCCGCAAGGGAATGCTCAGCACCGACCACTATCAGAAGCTGGTGGAAGCCTGCGGGGTGGTGTCGGAGGCGCCGATCTATATCGATGATACGGCGGCCCTTACGCCTCTGGAGATTCGCGCCAAGGCGAGGCGTCTGAGGAGTTCCTACGGCATCCGGTGCATCCTGGTGGACTACCTGCAACTGATGCACATCGGGACGAACCGGGTCGAATCCCGCCAGCAGGAGATCTCGGCCATTTCGCGGTACCTCAAGTCGCTGGCGCGCGAGCTCAACGCGCCGGTCGTGGTGCTGAGCCAGTTGAACCGTTCGCCGGAAGGCCGGGAAGGCCATCGGCCGCGGATGAGCGACCTGCGGGAAAGCGGCAGCATCGAGCAGGATGCCGATGTGGTCATGCTGCTGCACCGTGAGGACTACTATCACCGCGGCGAGGAGGGCTACGAGGCCGACAACACCGCCGAGGTCATCATCGCCAAGCAGCGCAACGGCCCGACGGGTACGGTAAAGCTCACGTTCCGGGAGAAATGCACGCGTTTCGAGAACTTGTCGCCGATTGAGCAGGAAGCCGTACCCTTCTGATGGGCAGCGAGAGACGCCGATCGAATTCGTTGTTGATGAGATAACAGATGCAGGATGCTATTTCGTTTCTCCTCGTGTCATTGGTGCTGATGGGTTCGGCTTCTCCGGGGTCTGCCGCGGACGAACCTGTGGCGACGAATGCGCGAGAGAAGGGCCCCGAGGTGCGAGGCATGATGGGGGCGGAAATCATCAAGTCGATCGAATTCGAGGGGAACCACAAGTTCCAGGATCACGTGCTGCGCGATCGACTTGGATTCGAGCTGGGCGACCGTCTGGACCGATTCCTGGCCGAGGGCGGGCGACTGACCATCTCGGAGGTCTACCGCAAGATCGGCTATCCGTTCGTCGAGGTCTCGCTCGATCAGACGCGTCTGCTCATGGGACATCTGCTGTACCGGATCGACGAGGGTCCCCGCGCCGAGGTGGGATCCGTTCGTTTCGTCGGAAACAAGGCGTTCAACTCCTGGACGCTCGAGCAGATCGTCAAGAAGACGAAGCGGCGGGAGTGGTTCTTCTGGCCGCCCCCGTTTACCGAGGAGGATGTCGACGAGGACCTGAACAGCCTGCGCGAATTCTACTATGACAAGGGGTATCTGGACCACGAGATCAAGTCCGAGACGAAGTTCACCGCCGACCAGAAGAAAGTGCGCGTGACGTTCTTCATCGAGGAAGGGCCGGTTTACCGGGTGTCGGCGATCAATGTCACCGGCAGCACACAGTTCACCGACGAACAGTTGCGAGCGATGATCGAGTTGAACGAGGGGGACGTGTACCTGAAACCCAAGGCCGACCGGGACGCCCGGAAATTGGTGCAGCTTTACCGGGAGCGCGGGTACGTTGACGCCGAGGTCCGCCAGATGCCGGACTTTGCGCCGGAGGAAGAGAACCTGGTCGCCGTAAGATTCGAGGTCCGGGAGGGCCGGCAGTTCCGTATCGGCCGGATTGAGATCACCGGCAACGAGCTGACCAAGGAGAAGGTGGTCCGTCGAATTCTGGATGAATATGATTTCACGCCGGGAGAGCTATACAACGCCAAGATGGCCCCCAAGCAGGGTGGGGGATTGCTCGAACAGTACGTACAACGAGGCGCCGTGGCGGAAGACGTCATGATCCGTCCCGTGGATCCTCCCGCGGAGGATACGGCGGCCCCGCCGGAGGCCGCTGCCGTCGATGAGTCGGGCCGCAAAGACGTCCGGATCGATCTCAAGGAAGGCATGACCGGGCTGATCATGCCCGGCGTCGGGTTCAGCAGCAACGATGGCGTGATCGGCCGGCTGCTCTACCGGCAGTACAATTTCGACATCGGCGACTGGCCCGAGGATGTCAACGACCTGTTCTCCATGAGAGCGCTTCGCGGTGCAGGGCAGACGCTCAATGTAATACTCGAGCCCGGCACCCGCTACAGCCAGTACTCCGTCAGTTTTGTCGATCCATACTGGCGCGACAAGCCGGTCAAGCTCGCTGTCCTCGGCCGCAAGTGGGAGCGGTTCCGTGAGAGCTACGATGAGGAACGACTCAAGGGCCAGATCGATTTCGAGAGCCGCCTGAAGAACCGCTGGCGGCCGAACCTTGGGTTTCGGGCGGAGAACGTCGGCGTCGACGATCTGGACTTTGATGCGCCGCAGGAGATCCGCGACGTGGAGGGCGACACTCAACTGATCGGCATGCGAGTGGGCCTCGGCAAGGTCGATCTGGACAACCTGTACGATCCGACCGAAGGAAGCAGAATGGACACGTACTACGAGCAGGTCACAGGGGACGACGCATTCGGCGTCCTCGAAGCCAGCTACGTCCATTACTTGCCGCTCTACGAGGACGTGCTCGGCCGAACGACCGTACTGGCAACGAAGGTGGTGGGCGGCGTGATGGTCGGCGATGCGCCGCCGTTTGAGAAATTCTACGGAGGCGGCACGCACACGAGCCGCTACGGGATCCGCGGGTTCGAATACCGCGGGGTGAGCACGCGCGGCCTGCAGACCAACGTGGACCCCGCCCTCGCGGAGCGAAAGGACCCGATCGGAAGCGATTCGATCTTCCTGGCCAGCGCCGAAATCACGGTCCCGCTGATCGGGGAGAATTTCGGCCTGCTGTTCTTCGCGGACAGCGGCACGGTCGATACGGGTAGCTATCGAATGTCGATCGGAACGGGCATCGAGATCAAGGTGCCCCAGATCTTCGGGAACGTGCCGATGCGGTTTGAGATCGCCACGCCCCTGCTCAGGGATGATGACGATGATACCCAGGTATTCAGCTTCTCAGGCGGGAGTTTTCTCTACTGAGAGCCGTGAGAACTCATTGCTGCAAGATCACAATCGTAAGAGACGAAAGAAAGGACATCCTGATGATGAATAGGAAGACGGCAGTTGCGACGATCTTGATTTGCGTGGTGGCTCTGTTCGCGGCGTTGGAGCACGGCCGGGCCGCCGCGGAACCGGCGGGCTCGCCCCTGAAGATCGGGGTCGTCAGTATTCGTGGAGTGTTCAAGGGGTCCAAGAAGCACGCCCAGCACAGCGCGCAATTGATGGTCGAGCAGAACCGCGCTAAGACCCAGTTGGATGAGCTGACCAAGGAAGCCCAGGTCGAGGAGGCCGAACTCAAGGTCCTGAAGCAGGGGACGCCCGACTACATGGAGCAATTGCAGCTCGTACTGGAGAAGCGGGCCAAGCTACAGGGCCAGGAGGACTATATCAAGCAGTTGCAGGCGATGGAGAACAAGCGATGGCTCGAAGAGCTCTATCGTGAGACGCTGAAAGCCGTGAACGAAATCGCCGCCGAGAAGGGCCTGGACCTCGTGCTGGAGAGGACCGAGCCGGAGTTCCCGATTTCCGGCGAGGAGCTGATGGCCGCGTTGAACGTACACAAGGTGCTCTATGGCGGCGGATGCCTCGATCTGACGAGCGAGGTCATCGCGCGCATCGACGCCAGCGAAACCTTGAAACCATGACGGGATGGTTGGACGCGAGATTCCAATGGGCGTGACGGTTGGACAGTTGGCGGAACGGCTCGGGGCCGAGGTGCCTGATGCAGGTACCGGTCTGGAAAGAGAAATCACCGGGATCAAGCCGGCGGAGGCCGCGGGCGGCAGCGACGTCACGTTCGTGACGGATGCCAGGCATGAGGAGGGCCTCGCCAGGTCTGGTGCGGGCGCCGCAATCGTGCCCAAACCGATCGATGGCCTGGCGATACCACAATTGGTCGTCAAAGACGTCAACGTGGCCCTCATCGAGACCCTGAACCTTTTTGCGCCAAAGCTCAAGCCCGCCGTGGAAGGGGTGGACCCGTCCGCCCGGGTGGGGGTGAATGTACAACTCGGCGAGGGAGTCTGTATCGGACCGCACGTCGTGCTCGAAGACAACGTGCAGATCGGAACGGGCAGCCTCATCCGCGGGGGCTGCAAGATCGGCGAAAACACAAGGATCGGCACGAACTGCCGCCTCGATAGCAACGTCGTCGTGTATCACAACTGTGTCTTGGGCAGCCACGTCATCATCCAGGCCAATAGCACCGTCGGGTCGGTCGGGTTCGGTTACGCGTTCGTGGATGGAGCGCACAAGCTCATCCCTCACAACGGCGGGGTGATCATCGAGGATTTCGTCGAGATCGGGGCCAACAGTTGCGTTGACAGGGCGAAATTCGGCAATACCATAATTGGGGCCGGTACGAAGATCGACAACCTCGTTCAGATCGCGCACAACGTCGTCGTCGGCAAGTGCTGTCTGATCGCCTCCCAGGTGGGCGTCGCCGGCAGTTGCCGGCTGGGCGACGGCGTCGTGCTGGCCGGGCAAGTGGGGCTGGCCGACAATATTGAAATCGGCGCCGGCACGATGGTGGGTGCTCAGGCGGGGATCATGAGCAGCGTCGGGGCCGGTGAGAAACTGGCTTGGACGCCCGCTCTGAACCACAAGGAAGCGATCAGGGTGGTTGCCCACATCCTCCGCCTGCCGAAGCTTGCGCGGGAACTGAAACGCCTGACGGCGAAGGTAGAACAACTTGAAGCTGCAGAAAACGATAAAGCAAGAGGTTAAGCTCACCGGCAAGGGTTTGTTCGGCGGTCAGGATGCCTCTATAACCTTCCATGCGGCGCCTGAGGACACCGGCATCGTCTTCGTGCGGACCGACGTCGCCAGTGCCGTGCGCATCCCGGCGACGGCCCCGAACATCGCCGAGCGCAGCCGTCGCACGAGTGTCAAGAAGGGCGAGGTCAGCATCGAGACCGTCGAGCACTGCCTGGCGGCAATTCGCGCCCTGGAGATCGACAACATCATCATCGAGGTCCAAGGGCCCGAATTGCCGGCGCCGGACTGCAGCAGTGCCGAATACGTCAACACGCTCAAGCAGGCCGGCATCATCGAGCAGAAGGACCCACGCAAGGAGTTCGTCATCAAGAAACCGGTCAGTGTGAGCGCCGCCGACGCCACGATTTATGCGTTGCCCTATGCGGATGGCGAGCTGAATGTCACCTACGATCTGGATTACAGCGCACACGCGGGGATCGGCAGGCAGATTTACAGCTATCGCCTCACGCCTGAGAGCTTCGAGACGAGCATGGCTTCTGCACGGAGCTTTCTGCTGGAGGTGGAGGCCAGGCAGTTCCATGCGAGGGGCATCGGCACGCACATCGGCCCGCGCGATATCCTCGTGATTGGCTCAGACGGACCGGTCAAGAACAGCTACCGTTTCCCGAACGAATGCGTCCGGCACAAGATCGTGGACTTGATTGGCGATTTGATGCTGGTCGGTCGGCCGGTGATCGGCCGGATTGTGGCCTATAGGAGCGGCCACGCACTGAACCAGCAGCTTGTCCGCAAGCTGTACGAGATGGCCCAGCAACAGGATCGCGTCGAGCGGTTCGGGACCGACGCCATTCTCGACATTCGGCGGATCCAGAAGATTCTACCGCACCGTTACCCCTTCCTGCTGGTGGATAAGATCATCGAGGTCGAGGGCGATACGCGAATCAAGGGCGTCAAGAATGTGACGTTCAACGAGCAGTTCTTTCAGGGCCATTTTCCGTCGACTCCGGTCATGCCGGGTGTGCTGATCGTTGAGGCGATGGCGCAGGTCTCTGGACTTCTGTTCGCCCAACGGCTCGAACATACCGGCAAACTGGCGATGCTGCTGAGCATGGACGGCGTGAAGCTGCGGAAGCCGGTTGTCCCGGGGGATCAGTTGATCCTGACGGCGGAGACGGTCCGGCTCAGGAGGAGAACCGCCCACTGCCGATGTCGGGCGATGGTCGGAGAGGTTGTCGCCGCAGAGGCGGAGATCAAGTTTATGCTCGTCGATGATGAGAAGCTTTGAGGTATGGGAGACCGAACCCGCTTGTGATCGATTGCAGGTGGGAACCGGAATTGACCTTTTTGTGGAAGGGCAGGAACCACAGACATGGCAAGAATTCACCCCACAGCGGTAGTGGAAAAGGACGTGCAGTTGGATGAGGACGTGGTCATCGGGCCGTATTGCACGGTTGGCAGCGGCGTGTCGATTGGCGCCGCCACCGTTCTCGATGCCAGAGTGGTCATCGCCGGCCATACGACGATCGGCCGAGAGAACCACTTCTATCCAAACTCCATGATCGGTTGCCCACCTCAAATCCTCGGACTCGGCCCGGAGCAACAGATGGGGGAACTCGTCGTCGGAGACCGCAACGTAATTCGCGAGAACGTTACGATCCACCTGAGCAAGCACCAGGGCACGCCTACTCGGGTCGGCAGCGACAACCTCTTGATGGTTGGCTCGCACATCGGCCACGACTCAATCGTCGAGGACAAGGTGGTCCTGAGCAACCTCGTGCAAATCGGCGGGCACGTCAAGATTGAGAAGGGGGCATGGTTCAGCGGACTGGCGGCCTCCCACCAGTTTGTCACGGTCGGACGCTGGTCCTATATTGCCGGCCTGGCCGGTCTCACCCACGATGTGCCGCCTTTCCTGATCGCCAGCGGGCATTATCCAACGAGAGTGCGCGGGGTGAACAAGCGGGGCATGGCGCGCGCCGGGCTGAACGCCGAGCAGCAGGAGCAAATAACGGAAGCGTACAAGAAGCTCTATCGCCGGGGAGGCGTGTTGCTGGCGAATGCGCGCGAGCTGGCGCAGCAGGACGGGCTCGATGAGAACGTGCGCGCCATGGTCGATGCCATATTCAAGAGCAGTGAGCACAGGTTCGGCCGGTATCGCGAAAGCCTGAGGACCGAATGAGCATCACAATGCAGACGGAAAGATGCGGGCTTGAGGAAGCTACTGCCGCGTGGCGGTGGTTCTACAACTTCGATATGTACGTTTGTTGACAGGCCGGGAACGTTCGATGAGTGAGAGCAGGATACGGACTGCCGTGGTTGGCGCAGGTAAGATGGGCGCCATCCACGCCAAAGTATACAGCCAGTTGGCGGACAGCGAACTGGTCGCGGTCGTGGATACCGATCCCAATAGAGCGACGCAGCTTGCGGAGAACTACGGCTGTCTCGCCTTCACGGACTGCGCCGAGGTCCTCGGCAAGGTCGATGCCGTTACCGTCGCCACGCCCACGATAACACACCTGCAGTTGGCGAAGGTGTTTTTGCGCAACAAGATCCCGGTTCTCATCGAGAAGCCTCTTGCCTCGAACGTCCGGGAGGGCCGCAAAATCGTGGCCCTGGCCAGGCGCTACGACACGGTCGTCGCCGTCGGCCATTCGGAGCGCTGCAACCCGGTCGCGCAGGCGATGAAGCGGCTCAGCATCGAGCCGAAGTTCATCGAGGCCCACCGGGTCAGTCCTTACCCGTTCCGCTCGACCGACGTCGGCGTCGTCCTCGATATCATGATTCACGACATCGATATCATCCTGTCGCTGGCGCACAGCAAGATCAAGCGGGTGGAGGCCGTCGGCGTCACCGTCATCGAGGGCGGCGAGGATATCTGCAACGCGCGAATCGTCTTCGAAAACGGCTGCATTGCGAACATCACCGCCTCGCGCCTCGCGCTGAAAACCGAGCGGCGGGTCCACGTATTCAGCCGGGAGGCGTACCTGAGCGTCGATTATCTGAAAAAGAGTGGCATCGTCATCAAGACCGACCCGAATACGAACGTCGTGGGCATGATCAAGGAGTGGCGACAGGGAGGCAACTTCGATCCCACGAGCGTCAACTGGCCCGACCTGCTGCACATCGAGCAGCTTCAGATCGACGACAAGGAGCCGGTCCGCCTCCAACAGGAGGCCTTTCTCCGGGCCGTCAGAGACCGAGCCTTCACCCCGGAGGTCAGCGCCGAGGAGGGCCTCGCCGCTCTCAAGTGCGCCCAGAAAATCCTTCGTGCCGTCAAGCGGCACAAGTGGACCTGATTGCCCACACACGTGCGATCCAATTCCACCTCGACAGCTTTCTGTGTGACCACAGCCCGGCGGAGTGCCTTTCCACTGTGAAGCATATGTGCAACGACGGAACAGTGAAATTGGAAAGGGCATGTCTATGTTCGGAAATCACAGAAGCGCGACGCTCGTGGCGGCCGCCTTGTTTTCGGCGCTATCCCTGGTGGGCGGCGGCGCGGAGAACACGGCTACTCCTGCCGGGAATGCAACGGTCCTGGTCGAAGCGTTTGTCGTCAAGGTGAAGCTTGCGGCCCTTGCCGAGATGGGTGTCAGTCCCATCGGAGAGGCGCCTCACGCCGTATCCGTGGAGAACATCCTCACATGCCTTGAGGCCGACCAAGCCAGTGTAATCGCCGGCGCAAAGGCGGCTTCTCGGCATGACGGACGCGCAATGATCCGCGCGAACCGGACGATCTACCGGACGCAAGCGGTGCCGGACCCCCGGCGGCCAATCTCTGCCCGCTCCGAATCGACCGACCAGTTCGCAGTCACGAGCACCGCTCACGCGTCGAATGCCGTGCAGGTCGAGTTCAGCTACACCACCGAAATGTTTCTTGAGGATCCCGAAGAGATGGACCGCCCTCCCAATCGGGCAAGCTGGGAATGGTCCGGAGACATCGTTCTTACGCCGGGCGAGCCCGAGATTGCCGCCGCCACTCGGGACGAGCACGCTGCCGTATTCCTGCTCCTCGCGGCCCACATCCAGGGCGAGTAACACGCGTGAGAAGAAGGTCCGATGATGTCACCGTCGCGCAGGCGGGGGGGCCAGGAAAGCCACGAAAGACAGTGGATTCCCGCCTGCGCGGGAATGACATGGTCAGTTCCTTGGTCCAACTGCCTGTTCAGTCATCAATAGAGATGCGTTTGACCATTCAATCGTGAATGGACGGCGTTACTCCTTGGCTTCGGACTCAGGCCTTGGCTTGTTCGAGGCGTTGTGGCGGGCTTTGCGAAGGAGTTCGCGGACCCAGTCCTCGAAGTACAAAGGATAGAGATTCAGCTTCTCCGTGGCCAGTTGCATGCCACGGCGCGTGAGCAGGTCCGTGTAGTGCTCCTCCCGTCCGGCGAACTGCTCGGCCAGTCGCTTTTTGTAGATGTGCTTGAGCATTCGTCGGCGCTTTCTGCGGATCTCTTCGTCCTTGTCCACGGCGCGGAAGAAACGCCGGATCGTGTCGATCCTCATGCCGTCATCCTTGAAATAGGGGACCAGCCGTTTCGGAAGCACGTCCGGGATACTGAAATCGTCGTCGATGCCCTGCGGCAGCATCTCATGGGGCTCGTAGTGAAGGAACGGATCGTAAAAAAAGACCGCAGGATGATAGTCCACCCGATGCGACGCCAGATAGGGGATGAACAGATCTATGGCCCGACCGTTCTGGAACAGATTCACGGGGCCGTCGCCAATGCAAATGGTGTAGCACAGACTGTTGAAGTCTTTGCGATTGTATCCGACGATGGCGTTGAACGCCCGGCGCAGCTTGGGCAGCGTGACCCGTCGCACGTCAAGGATGAGTAACCGCGAGGAGATCGTGCCCTGCGCCATCTGCTCGACTTCCTCGATGCCGCTGCGGACCCCGGCGGCGCGCGGGCAGAGCACCGTGTAGCGTCTGAGCCGCTTCTCCGCGCCGATCCGCTCACAGATATCCTCGGCCAGAAGGTGATCGATCGTCAGCACATGGATCTGATCCCGCCGCCTGGGATGGCTGAGGATGTCGAGCTTGTTGTCGTCAAGGCTGATTCTTTCTTCCACGTTGATTACCCTTGGTCTTGCAAGAACGAGATTACACCATCATACATACGCCGGCATGATACCCGTGTTCGTCTCTGGAGAACAGGTCTTGTTCGACCTGCCGGACCTATTGGGTGGGGGATTCCCCATTCTTGCGGGAAAAGAGAAGGCCGCGAGCGAGGGGCGCTCACGGCCTTCAGGGGCTTGAGTGGCCGTCTTGCTGCCGTTCCGTGCGCTACGGCAGGCAGCAGCCCAGCCACGTGTAGATCAGCTCGATGAGGTCGTCGAAGTCGATCTCGCCATCGCCATTGAAGTCGCGGCAGAGCGAGCAGCCGGCCTCAGGAACGACCAGATAGTCCTCGGTTTCGCCGATCTCATATCCATCGGCCGGACCCGAGCCGCCGTTGCCTAACGCGCCGGGGTTCTCGCCGCCCGTCCACGGCGTCTCCGACAAGGTAATCCTCATCCAGATTTCCTCGGGCCCCTTGTCGCGATGCCATGCGCGGAAAGCGGGCGTTTCGATCTGATGCGTTCCGGTCGGCAGGTTGAAGAGGTACTGATTTCGCACCGCCCACTCGGATACGTAGTTGTGATCGCCCGCGACCATCTCGGGATTGCTGATGCTGTCATCGTCCCAGTCGCCGTCGCGGTTCCAGTCGAACCAGACATTGACCCAGAGGGCCGCACCCGGATCGATCACGCTGACGATATATTCGAAACTCGCGAACTCGCCGTCTGGCAACACAAGGGGCAGAACCACGCCGTCATCGGCGCCGTCCTGGTCTGCTTCGTCGGCGGACGGGTCGATGTTGTTGATCCCGTCTTCGTCGGCGCCTTCATCGGCCTCGTTCTCGAGGCTGACCGCGGCGCCCAGGTGGGCCGCCGCCAGCGGGGCCAGATGCATCGGTCCGGCGGGCTTGCCCGTGTCGTCGAACACGGTTGGGAAGTGGCCCTGGACCACGCCGTATCCGCCATCGACATACGCCGTCATACTCTTTTCCGAACTGTCCGGCGCATCGCCGAGATCGGCTTCGGCCTGGGCGACGGCTTCGAGGGCGATCGTCAGCACGCCCTGGCCCGTCCTCGTGGAGTAACCGCCGACCTCGATGAGATACGTCTCACCCCCGACGACCTCAACGTTGAGCAGGGATTGCAGACCGCCGAAGTCGTCGTTGCATCCGAGAAGTCTGCTCCAGTCGGGGCTGCATTCGGGGCCTTCGTAGACGGCTAACATGGTGTCGTACTGGCTGCCCAGCGTGTCGATCGTGGCAAGACCGGTCGCGGCCGGGGTATAGAGGTACCACAGGTTGGGGCTGCGCATGCAGATACCCAGCCCGTCCGCGGACGCCTCCGTGGTGTCGAACGGAAGGTCCTTCACCTCGGTGACCGGCTCGGCGAACTGGCAGTCATCGTTGGGTGGGCCGAAGAAGGACAGTATCTCGATCTCGGTCAGGGCCCGTTCGTAGATGCGGACATCGTCCAGATCGCCGGCAAAGTGGGTCCCCGAAGCCCTGTTACCATCGTACCTGTCGGCCTTCGAGCCGACACCCAGGAAGCCGTACCGCCGGTTGCCGCTTCCGAAGGTCCGTCCGCGAGTCGTCGTGGCTTCCGGGGCACCGTCCACATAGATCGTGGCGCGTCCGTTGTCGAACACGCCGGCGATGTGGTGCCATTTTCCGTCGTTGACGCGGGTCCGGCTGGCCAGATTGATCTGGCCCGCGTCGGTCTCCAGGCTCCAGCCGGCCTGTCCGTACTTCGCATAAATGCCATTGATCTCCAGTCCCCAGTATTCGTCGCGGTCAAAAGAGGCGATGACCTGATTGTTCGGGCTGGTCGTACGGACCCAGGCCGCGACCGTTATGGCCGGGATGCCCGCCTTCTTGTAGAAGGCCTTGGTGATCGCAACGTAGTCGTCTTTGCCGTCGAGCTTCAGGGCGCCGCCCTTATGGCCCTTCGACCATGCGGGTCCGCCCTTGAGTTTGCCGTGCTGCTTGCCGGGACTCGTGTCGGCGGCGTCCTCGCCGGAGCTCTCATCAAGTTGCCACCAGGCCACGAGGGTGGGATCTTTCGCGCCCGGAGGTTCAGCGGGGGGGCCGGGATCCGGACTCTTGCCGATGCTTGTCTGGCCAATGCATAGAGCCGATATCATACAAATCAAAATCCATTTTCTGTTCATGGTAGTACTCCTCTTTCTTCTGTAAGTCCTCAAAAACTGGTTGTTTGTCAGCGGGCGCCATGTAGGGATAGCGCGACCTCCCCAATCCCAGACATGGATACCTGGTACGTCCCCTCGATTTGGTTTGTGTGTGGGATCGGGTGTCGTTGCCGATCTCACCGAGATATCCCACGCGAGCGTGTGCTCGCAGGACAGCGGGTCGGACGCGTCCTCCCGTCTTTACCACGGTCTACTTAGTAGTGCCACTTGCCCGCGCACATGTAACGCAGTTTCTGCTCGTGTGTGTTGATCGCGCGCAAGAGCGCAGAGCCGTAGCGCGGAAGAAGGAGTAATTCGGAAGATTCGTGCGATGCGCGCCGGCGTCGAACTCTGCCGGCGGAAATGAAAAGGTCAAAACTCAGGAATCAAAATGACAAATCAAAATCCAAAATGATCGGTCGTATGGATTCGGTGAAGCTCGCGCGCGAGATTGATTGCTTCGTCCAGAGCTACGGCGCAGCGGCAGGCGATGAAACAAGATGCCAGGTTAGCATTGGTGCAGACATGTAGGCGCGGCAGGATTCCTCTCATTCGTCCAACGCGCGGATCTCACCGACGTACTGAACGACGACGGGATAGCCTTCCACGCTTGCGGGGATTTTCTGTCGTACGTGCTCGGTATTCGAGGCCGTCAGAACGAAGATGCACGGCTTGCCCTGATACTGCCCGATGGCCGTACCGACGACGCCCGGGATAGCCATCCACTCGTTCGTGTGTTCTTCCTGAATGCGCTCGATTGTCTTCTCCACCATGCGTCCTGCCTGTTCCTACTGCGCCATATCTTATCAGGAAGCCCCGACTTGGGCTACTCCCCGTCGATGGTCACATCGAAGCGCATCAGCACGGAACCGATCGGGTTAGCAACGGCGAAGTGGTTGCCCCCGGCGAACAGCAGACCCACGGGTTTGCGATCCTTCGCGTCTTTCGCGCGAAGCACGACGAGCGAACCGGAATCGCCGCTGGCGGAGAAGTTCCCGCCGCCGATCAATAACTGGTCCACGAATCGAGCGACCCCCGCGTCATACTGCACGTTGACAATGACGTTGACGCCCTTGACCATTCCCGACGTGTGGCCGGTGGTGCGCCCGTACTTCATGACCTTCGCACCGTACGAGACCGTGGCCGTCGTGGATCTCGGCAGCCCGTATCCGTCGGAAGGAGTGGCGTTGCCGAGCAGCTCCGGCGCGCTGAGGGCAATCGCTGCATCGATGACATTCTTGGCGTTCGTCGAGAACACGATGGGCTCGTAGTCGAATAGCGTGCCGATATCATCGACGGGACTCATGCCGCCGTCATACACCCCTGGCTGTATGACAGGGTCGCCGATCGCGGCTTGGTTCTGGTTGGCATAGATGTGATTGTTGCTCAGGGCATACACGTTTCCCAGGCCGTCCTTCACCCGGCAGGCAATGGTGCCGGCCGTGAGGGCCGCATGACCTGTGGAGACGCCGATGGGGACTGCGCGCGGCCACCAGGAGGCAGGATCGATCGCCGGCTTGCCGCCGGGTTTGTCTTTGGGGCCCTTTGGGTTGCCCCCCTTTACCAGGGCGTAGATCTTCCCGGTAGGCAGCGGGCGCACCGGCACGTCCTCAAGCTGCCAGGGAATGCCGCCAACAGTGCCGTGCTCCACGAGCACGAGCATGATCGGCTGGGCGCCCTGACCTTCCCCGATGGCGGTGCCCACCACACCGGCCTGGGCCATCATTCTATCCGTGTGCCGCTCCTGAACCTCTCTTACCCGCTCGAAGGCGGCTTCGCGTTGGCCCTGCGCGAACGATCCGCCGCAAAAGGCCAACATACAAAAGACAGCAATCGCTGCCGCAAGGAATTGAAGTAATCGTCGTCCTAACATATTCCGTCCCTTTCAGCGCAGATTTACGACGGTGTGCAGATTCTCTTCAACTAAGTGCCATTTTCCCGCGCACGCGTAACGCCGTTTCTGCGCGTTTGCTGATTTCACTCAGGCGTAGCGGCGCGCAGACACAACAAACCGATGGCATGGGAGATTCGCGGTGTGCGCGGCGCCGCGGTGGCTGCAAATGACGAAACAAGGCGCAGGTTCCGTAGCTATCCGGGGCAGGGATTGCTTCGTCGCTACGCTCCTCGCAATGACATATATAGGCCACTGTATGTCATTGCGAGCGAAGCGAAGCAATCTATCGCTGTGCGATCTCTGAAATGCCGTACTAGACTTTCGCTGGCTTGGACATATGGGTTTGGCACGGAAGACATGCTTATGCAGGTGTAAGCATGGCACCCACGGCTCATCCGACCAGCCTCGGCCGGCGGGCCGAGGCCGCAATTCCGATGTGTGCCTGAATATCGCGGCGGGCCTTCTGCTATTGGCCGTGTGGAGCTGAGTCCGTCCTCTTTCTTGTCCTGTCGAGTGGAGCGAAGCGCAATCGAGACATCTGGCCGCGGCCGCGACGCGCCTCCCGTCCGCAGCCAGACCCCTCGGCTGCGCTCGGGGTGACAGAAGGGGCTTCTCGTGCTGCAAAATGCAGTCGCACACCAATCATGATGTCTACGTTTTGATGTTTGATTTTGAAGCGGCCGGACGTCTATTGGGCGCCGGGACGCTGTGCAAGCTTGATGGAGTGGGTCTTTCGCTCTCCGTCACTCATCACCACCAGTTCGACCTGCTCGCCGGGCTTCAGGCGCGCGACGGCCAGCCGCAATTGCTCGCTCGAACGAATCCGCACGCCGTTCAACTCGACGATCACATCGCCGGTCTTGCACCCTGCCTCGGCGGCGGGCGAGCCTTCCACGACGTTGGCGATGAGCGTACCGGTGTGGGCCGGCAGCCCGAATGTCTCGGCGATCTCCGGATTGACGTCCTGAAGCGCTACGCCGAGAAAGCCCCGTTGCACGGTGCCCGTGGCTACGAGCTGCTCGTACGCGTACTTGACGGCGTCGATCGCAATGGCCAGCCCGAATCCGGCGCCCGTCCGGCCCGCGAACGTCGCCGCATTGATCCCGACGACCTGACCGTCGAGGTTCAACAGCGGGCCTCCTATATCGCCAAGGCTCAGGGCGCGATCGAGCTGGATGTAGCTCTCGTAGTCCGCCATCCCGAAATGGGACCTGTCCTTGCCGGTGACGAGGCCGGCGGTGAAGGTCCGGCCGATCCCCATCGGATTGCCGATGCTGACCACCCAATCGCCCAACTCCACGGCGCCGGCGTCCTTCAATTCAAAGGCCGGCAGGCTCGACGCCTCGATTCGGATGATCGCGATTCCCGTCGGCGGATCGCTGCCGACGACCTTGGCGTCGAAGGACCGGTCGTCGGCTAATGTCACGCGAACGGTCTCGGCGTCGCGGATGATGTCACTGCTGGTGAGGATGAGGCCGTCGCCGGAAACGATCATGCCGAGTCCCCTCGCCTCTCGCTGGACTTGCGGGAGCGTGAGAGAAGGCGCCGGCTCGAACGGCGCCGCGTCCCGGGATCGCCATCGTTCGATGCGCCCCTGTAGCGATCTCGGCGTTCTCTCCGCCGAGCCCGGTCGGTCCGCTGTGACGACGACCACTTTCGGATAGGCTTCCTGCGCGATCTCGGCGAAGATTTTGCCTGCCCGGCGCAAGGCGGCAACGGTTTCGTCGTCCCGCGCCAGGCCCCGTCCGGCCGGCGCGAGCATCAACGCGACAAGGAGGATCCACAGCGCACAGGACCGCCTGTCACTCGGTGCTCTCATCTTCAGAATGTTCATGTCCATGCCTCCTTGCGTCCTCTAGGTGTCGCTGTCGGCCTCAGTCCTGCACGGTCGTGTCGTAGCGGACGCCGTCGGGGACGGGCACGGGCACCGCGACGGTCACGCCGTGATCGCCCGCGGTGGTCCGACTCGAATCCACCGCCACAAAGGCAGTATACGCGCTCATCAAGCAATATTGCAGCGCGACTTGCTTGATCTCGCCCGGCAGGTCGGGATTGTTGTCGTAGGTTGCCTGGTTGGCCAGGTCCTCGATGCGCTTGCGGGCCCAGACGCAGGCGATGCCCGCGTGTGTGCCGGCCGCGTCGTCGAATGACACGGGGACGGCAAGCTCCTTGTCGATGTTGCCCAGGCGGCCCGCCACGCGGATGGTCGTATCGCTGCGGCCTTTGAAGCGACCGGTGAGAACGATGGGGCGGCCCACGAACAGATCGGGCACTCGGCGCGGGTAAATGTCCGCGACGTCCAGATCACCCCAGTCAATCGTGACATCCGTCAGGGCCGGATGCGCGATGCAGTCGTAGAACCGGTCCACGGCCTCGGTGCCGCTGTCGTTGAGGCCGATGTAGGCGACGGCGCCCTTGCCGAGCTTGGCCATGCGGTCGAGCAGGTAGCGGTTGACAGAGGAGCCGACGCCGAAGCTGAAGATTCGCGTCTCGCCGAGCCGGTTGTGGATCTCGCCGAGGATCTGGGCTTCGTTGCCGATGTAGCCGTCGGTCATGAAGGAGACGAGGCGGAACCGGCGCGGGTCGTGCGGGAAATCGAGGGCGGCCTTGATGCCTTCGATCATCATGGTCCCGCCGCCGCCTTCGAGCGAATCGACGTAGGCAAGGGCCTTGCGCACGTTCCTCCGTGTCGCGGGCACGGGACTCGGGCCGAAGTGCGAGGCGTTCTGCGAGAAGCGGATGACCTGGAAGGTATCGTCGGGCTCGAGCTTTCGCAGGGCCCGCTTGATGGCCTCCTTGGCCTTGGCGATGGGTTGGCCTCTCATGCTGCCGGAGCAGTCGAGCACGAAGACCATCTCCATCGGGGCGCGTTTGACTTGCCGCAAGTCGTCCGGCGGATACAGCATCAGCGTGAAGAACCCACCTCGCTCGTCCTGATGCGTCACGAGGGCGGATTTGACCGTCTTGCCGGCAACCTTGTACCGCAGGACGAAATCTTTATTGGGGATGTTGTCGAGCGGGCTGAGCTGAACGTGGGCTTTCTCCGCCCCTTCCTTGCTGTTCTTGATGGCGTGACTGGGACAGGCAATCTCCTCGATTCGGACACCCGCGTCGATATCCACGGCCAGGGAGATATCGTGTCCGCTGCGCTCGTGCGGCTTGAGGTACTGGACTTCGGTCTTCTGCCCGGAGAGGCCCTGCTTGCCACGACCGACGGCCCCGACGCCGTCCGTGAAGCCGGGCGGATTGAAACGCGGGCCGACTACCATCGGGAAAACGAATTCGTACCAGCCGTCCACGTAGGCAAGCGTGTTGAAGTACTTGATGTTGACATCGATCTCCTTGCCCGGCTCGATATTGGCGACCTTCTGCGTGAAGATATTCGGCCGCTCCTGCGTCAGCAGCGAGGCGACGTGGCCCTGCCGCCGGGCCTCGCGATAGATCTCTTCAGCCTCCTGCCGCTCGCGGATGATTCCGCGAATCCGCCGCTCGCCGATGACCATGATGAACTCGTTGACCGCCGCATTTTGTGGCAGGGGAAACACGTACACCGCTTCGATCTTCTCATCGAATGGGTTATGAAACTGCTGCGTGACCTCGACCGTCGCGATGTACCCGCAAACGCGCCCCCTCACATCCGTATGCTTGAGCGGCAGCGGCACCTTCTCCTCGCCCTTCTCAACCAGCATCGCGCCGGACCCGGGCGTGTCATACTCCGGCCCGGTCGCCTGCGGCGCCTCCGGCCGCGAAATCACCCAAATCTCGTCCTCCACGACGCCCGCAAGCAGATCGGCCGTCTGAGGCCGCTTCGATGATACAGACTGGCCATAGCGGTATGACAAAGCTTCCAGTCGGCGTCTGTCGGTGGGGGTCCCGACTGACATCGGCACAGGTAATCGTCCCACGCTGTGCCCCCCCAAACCTGACGTCTCCGCGTCAGGTCCGCCGACCTCTATCCCCAGCCGCCTTTGTCCACGAACGACCTCGACCTGTCGGGAAGTGGGTCGCGGTAAAGAGATATCTGGGACTGTGGACGAAGATGCTCGGCCACTGGGAACGGTCATTACAACCTCATCACTGTCCTCTTCCCGCGAGGAGGAAAGCGGTTGAAAGAGGTCGTGGGCTCTTGGCTCCAATGTCTCACCGGGAGGCGGGAGAGGTTCCAGGAGAGCGGCGGTCTCGTCGAAGACGACGTCAACCCGTGTGAGAAAGTAAAGGCTCGCTCCGGCCGTTATGGCAGCCGCTACAACAGATGATAGAAGAATCGCTTTTCTCATTTTCTATCTCCTCTTTCCAGGTCGAGCCGCGCGGATATTTCGTGGCCCTCTGCATCCGCGGCCGTCGTGAGTTTGAGGTCGTATTCGGGCTCGGCGTCGCCGAGGATTTGGAGGTGGATGGTGGCGATGCGCGTGCGGCCTTGGGGAAGGTCGGTGCCCGTATTGAAGGCGGCGATGATGATGCGGTCGTTCATCAAGGCGGCCGGATCGTAGTACGGGGCCTCTTGGAAAGCCGGGTGCTCGCCGCCCTCGACGCCGACGATCTTGATCTGAGGTTCGTAGTGACGCCGCGAGGCGTTGTCTTCCCCGGAAGAATATGCCCTTGCGGGCACACTACAAACGAGCTCGAACTGGTACGCCGCTAACGGCCGGCGGCCGGAATCGAGATACACGTGCACCGGGGCAAAGCGCGTCTTCAACTCAGCGGCGGGCCTGTTCGCCGGGCCTGCCCCATGCGTCGGCATCAGGACCCTCAGGGCCGCAGCGATCAGGCTTAGTATCAGATACCTCTTCATCGTCAGACTCCCTTTTCGAGACGCACGGCGGCGAAGGCGACGAGATCGACGTCGTCGCGGTCGATCCGGCCGTCGCCGTTGAGGTCCCACCTGGCTTCGATGCGGCCGCGGGCCTCGATATGCCGGGCCAGCCGGAATGCATCGAGAATGTCCACGCGAC
This sequence comes from uncultured Phycisphaerae bacterium, assembly GCA_965603165.1. Lineage (GTDB taxonomy): Bacteria > Planctomycetota > Phycisphaerae > Sedimentisphaerales > Anaerobacaceae > PLanc-01. The sequence goes on along the minus strand of CBFDBY010000028.1, from coordinate 21,364 downwards.
CGTTGCTATCAACATCAGCCCGTCCCTCCGCCCCGGCGGCAGGCAGCGCTGCGGGCATCTCCGGGCTGATTCTTTGGGCGGTGAGGTGTCCGTTCAACTGGGACTCGGCGGACTGATACGTCGTCGGTACACCTGCGTTGTAGAGGACGACAGCAATAGCGATCAGCGCGGCGGCTGCAGCGATGCCGGCCGCCCACCGCAGGCGTATGACGAGCCGGCGCGGCCGGGCGAAGTGCCGGCGCGGCCGGGCGAAGTGCCGGCGGGCCTGGCCCAGGATCGCTTCATCGACCTGCGGCGGCACCGAACCGGCCGGCTCAAAGAGGGCCTTCAGGTCCGCGCGGAAGCCGTCCGACATCTGCCGCTCCAAGTCGTCGAATTGTCCGTTGTGTTCGGTCATAATCTGGTTCTCCTATCCTTTAAGCACGCGAGCCGGTCCAGAAGTTCCACGATCGAGACTTTTTTTGGGCTTGGCTCAATCTTCTCCGCGTTGGGCCAAGACTCGAAGGAGGTTCAGAGAGGATCGAGCACCGCTGTCTGTCATTCCCGCGCAGGCGGGAATCCAGTATCCTGAGAATGGCCCCCCGCCTGCGCGGGGGTGACAATGGAGGGCGCTGGATGCCACCCGCGCGCCGGAGGCGGTACGCGTTTCTGAATCGGCCGAATCTCCTGGCGCTGCCCGACAGGAAGCATGTTTACGCGAGCGTGAGCATAGCACCCGGCGTAGAAACAAGGGGGCGGCGTCCACGTTACCTGAGGAAGTATTCGCGTGTGTGCGGATCGGTGCGGAGGGTCTCCATCGCGCGATGGAGTCGGGATTTGACGGTGCCCGTCGGGACGCTCAGCGCTTCGGCGATCTCATCGAGGCTCATGTCGTCAACGAACCGCATGAGGACGACTTCCCGCTGGTCGTTGGGCAGTGCGGCCAGCGCCGCCGCCAGTTCCGTACGGGGTGTGGCCGGAGTCGTTGGGTCGGGAATGCCCGTCAGAAGCCGCTCATCAGCCGGAGCGCCCCGTCGGCGGCGGAGATTCAACGACACGTGCCGGACGACGGGATAGAGGAAAGTCGTCATCGACGCCGTTAGTCGAAAGCCGGGGAACTTCTTCAGCACGTACGTGAACGTCTCCTGGACGACGTCGAGCGCATCGGCCTGGTTGCCGGTGAAGCGCCAGGCCAATCGATAGACCCAGTCCCGGTAGCGGTGGTAGAGCGCCTCGAATGCCTCCGCGTCCCCCCGGTTCGCTCGCTCAACCAATTCGTCGTCTGCTCTCACGTTGGGCCCCGCGCAATGCGAATGGCACTCGCCTCAAGCCGGCCTGCCGGTCTCAGACCACCGCTTATTCTACAGACGAGGATCGAGTTTGGCCAGTGCGTAGGCCGGATGGCCCGTATGGGGCCTGTGAGATGCATTCGGAGGCGTGCGCGGTACGCGCTCCGTCAGATGCAATCTGCGCGTGGACTGACTGTCGGCGCCGGATTCGAATTCCGCCCTCGCGTTCTTCGGTTATCCAACGTCCGGCCGTTGCCCGCTCACGGGCCGCCGAAGCTCAGGATCCAGAGCGTGCTTTCGGCCGTGAAGGAGCGACCGTCGACGAGCCTGCCGGTCACCTTCACGTCAAACTGCCCATACCCGTCGGTCGCCGCAAGGATGGAGGCCACATCGAAGGAGCACAGAACCTTGCCCTGCTCGCTCGTGCCGTAGATGGTCTGGCCCGTCCCTTGGATGCCGCCGGGGGTCAGAACGAGCGGGACATCGGCGATGAGTTCCTTACCCTTGCCCTCTTCCAGATACACGATCGCCAGAATGGTCGCGCCGGTCGAGCTGTTGCGGAAGATGTATGTCGGTCGGAGGAAGAGCTGGGCCGTCACCGGCCTGACGCAGACAACGGCATCAACGCGGGCTTTGCTGGGACTCGCCTGTCTGCTTTGAATCACGGCCACATTGCTGATCACGGTGTTCGGCTCGGTTCGCGCCTTGACCTGGGCGACGAGGTTCAGGCAGACTTCCTCAGTGGGCGCGAGCGGGGGACAGAACCACGTGTAAGAGTGTGTGTTCGGGTCGTAGAAGCCGAAGTCCCCGTCGCCATCGGCCGTGATGAAGCCCATCTCCTCAGGGAGCGTATCGACGAGCGAGATATGGGTGACGGTGGTGTCCTTGGACGGATTGCGGTAGCAGAGCTCGTAGGTGATGTCTTCGCCGGCCTCAACGCACGGCCGTCCCCTGTCATCGATTTCACCGGTCGAGCCTTCCACGATGGTCTTTCGCATCTCGAGCGGCGGATAGCTGGCGGTCACAACGATTGTATCGTCCGTGGTCGCGGTAAGGCCGCTCTCAACGAGGGCTTTGTTCGTGACCACGGTCCCGACCGGCACCTCTCTGCCCACGCGGACCACCAGATCGACCGCCACCTGTGCGCCCGCAGGCAGCCATGGAAAGAGCCAGGTGTAGGTATGGCGGGCCGAATCGTATTCGCCGCGCGGCTCCTCGTCCGGCCCTTCGGTTCCCGAAGGACGGACGGGATCCGTCACTCTTGCGCTGACGAACTCCACCTCGGCGGGCAGGCGGTCGATCACCCGAACGCCAGTCACCGCGTGTGCGTTGTCCTTGTTGTCCACGTATATGCGATAGGTGACTTCATCGCCGGGATTGACGAAGATCGGCTCGATCCCGTCGTTTTCCACCGAGCCATTGACGACGACCTTGCTGATGTTTAGCGGCTTGTATGTCACTTCCGCTGCGATGGCCTCGCTGCCCGTTGTGGTGGGCGGGGTCTTGTCCGTATCCATGGTGATCAGGTTGACGATGAGCCGCCCGACGGCTGTCTCGGGCTTGAGCAGGCAGACCAGCTCGAGACACGTCGTGGGGCCCGCCGACAGGGGCGGATTCTGCCAGATGTACGTATGCGTGTTCGGATCGTAGTGCCCGAAGTTGCCGTCGCCGGTGGCCCTGACGAACGTCATTTCGTGGGGCAGTCTATCGATGATGGAAATCTCCTGCAGGTCGTAGCCCTCATGGTCGAAGCAGATGGAATAGGTGACCTCGTCGCCAATAGCAATCTCGGGGATTTCCCAGTCGTTCGGCTCTCCGCCGAGAGCGGTCCGGACCGTCTTCCTCAGATGTAGCGGGTTGTAGCTCGTGTGCCTGGCTGGGACGACCAGCCCCGTGGGATTGCCGATGTCCTCGACGGTCTGGATGAGCTGGAGGTCGGGATCGAAGACCAGCAGGTCGTCGCCGCCCGGGCGAGCGTTCTGGCCTGTCGAGGTGTAGACGAATCCGGTGGCGGGATCGACCCCGAGGCCCATGACGCCCGCATCCGGAGCGATCTCGACCTCCTTTTCCACGCCGGTGACCAGGTTGTATTGGATCAGGTGGAAGTTGTAGGCGAAACCGCCGCCACAATAGAGATAACCTCGTTCCGGATCCACTGCGACACTGATAGTCCTGCGACTGACGCGGATCGTCCGCATCAGGCGCCAGTCCCAGGTGCTGTAGACAGTGACATCCTGACTCGCATTGCCGACGTACAGTAGGTCGTTCATCTCGTCCAGGGCGATGCCGTAGGCGTTCGCCCCTTTGAGTATGAACGGCGAGCCCAACACATGGTTCAGCTTGCCGTCTACCGGATCCCAGACGTAGGAATACAGGTTCCCTGTTTCGCGGTCGACGCAGTACAGCAAATCCCGACCGTGGTCGTATATGATGCCGGCCAGATCCTGGGAGCCCGGGGCACTGGTCGTGCGGGCGACTTCCAGCGTGCTGGCATCGAGCACTTGGAGGAAATTCGAGCTCTCGAACGTGATGAAGAGGTTGTCGGAATAGGAATCGACGGCCAGGCCAATCGTGCCGGAACCGCGGAACGGCACTCCATATTCCGCCTGAAAGGTCAGCAGTCCATCCGGACCGATGTCATAGGCGTGGATGGGGGTCGCGAAATCGTAGCTGGTGACTTCCGCGATAACGTATAGTGACTTTGCCGTGGTGACGCCCGCCGCGCCGGCCAGCAGGAGCATTGCCGCCAGGATCGCCGCCATCGGCGCCTTGTCCCCGAGATCATTGGATCTTGCCAACAGGCCGAACGGGGCCGTCTTGCCTGTTCTACAGGCATTGGATTCGAAACGCGTTTTCATTTTTGAGCCCACCCAGTTTTCGATTGTGGTTCCGTGCCGATTGGACATACCTGTGGAGGGACCGGCACCGCCGGTGTGTGGGGACTCCTTTCATCACAACCCTCCATAGCTACCAACCGTATTCTACGGAGTAAGAAGCTGGTTGTCAACATAAATGTACGCCCCGGCACCTTGGAACTTCTTTCAGGCACAGTACTTAACGCTCATTGGCGAGGCCGGCCTCTCCACGATCCCCAACCGTCATCCCGACACCACCGGCCATCAAGATAATTGTCGTTGCTGCTGAGACGCCCGAAATCCGCCGGCAAGGGGCCGAATACCGCTTCTCGGCCAAGATCGAGCCCATTGCCGCCATGGGAGTCCGGGTCGGATGGGCCGTATTCCAGATTGGCGTACTCACCGACCCACAGCCAGGAGGTCAACGTATCGGTCCACTGCCGCCCTGCCCACGCCGCGATGGCCGGATCAGATTCCGGACCATCTGGGGCCGGCGGCTCAATCAACGTCAGGTTCGTGCTGAAGCAGGCTCCCGTGCCCGTCCGTGTGTCCTCGCCGCGGATCAACCGATACGGACCCTCGACGATCACGCGATTGTTTCGGGCGTCCATCTTGACGCAATCACTTTCGAGAACAGCTCCGTTTGTGCACACCATTACCTCGTCCCGCAATGTGAAATCACGTGCGCCGGCCGACAATTGCGCGCTACCGCACAGCGCTTGAAAGATGGTTTCCTCGCCGCGACAGACGCGCCAATCCACTCCCCGGACCCGTACTTCAGCCGTGTTCGTCAAGTCCACGGAAACGGCCCAGCCGTCCGCATCGCCCAATAGATCCTCGAACAAGCCCGGTGCCGCCCCGTGGAGCTGGCCGTCCCATGAGGGTGCGAACAGGTCGCGAAAATCCGCCAGGAGCGACCGCCCGCCGACGGACGGCTCAGGCGACGCGGATTCGAGGAACGCAATATCGAGGTTGTCGATACGCACCACAGTCTCGCAAGCCGCCCCGAGCGATTTCAGGGCACTCGGTTCAGCCTGAAGGTTGTCAAATCTAAGCCGGTAGGCCGAGCGGTCCGCCGTCTGTGGGGCTCCTCGCCGGACGGAGATTGGCCCGGTCTCGTTGCTGCTCACTGAGGGTACGACCACAAAGGAAAAACTGGGGGATTCTTTCAGACAGGCCGATACCGTCCCATAAGTGGCGAGGATGAGGATCCCGGCAAGCCAGAACGCCAGCAGCGCGAGCAGCTTGCGAGGGGTAAGCAGGTCCGAAAACGTGGTGTCGCGCTCAATCTTCCATTCCATGGATACGACTCTTTCACTTTCACTGCAGCCGACGGAATCCACCCTCCGTCGTCCGTCTGAGCCGGCTGAAAGCTCCTTTGTCCGCCCGATATATACGCCGGACCGACCGTAAGTCTTTTCTCAGAGTCGCTTTACGCCCGTCGCCGAACTGGGGCGCCATTGGCGGCCATCGGAGGCTCTGCCCTGCTGTGGGGTGTACCCACAAGCGGAGCGGCTGGCCAATCCAGACGCCGAATGGACGCGCAAGGCCGGTCTGACTGGTGGTCCGTTACGGGCCGAAACGAATATCGGCTCATAGGGGCACTCAATAAAGTTAATTTGGGTAATCTGGTGAATTCGGCGCGCCGCGATGGTTAGTGTAGATATCGATTGAATTCTCCGTGGCGCAGTGCGGGCATCCAAGTGGCAGCCTCCAGGCCGAAGGCCTTGGCGGCAGGGCATGCAATTCCCTTCGTATACAATTGTTCGGCTCGTGTCCTTTCGACAACTTGACAGTGGCTGGGACGGCTACTATAGTCACTGTCTGATATTGGAACCGTACCCTCGTGCAGTCTTTGAAAATGACGCGAGCGTTCTCGTTGGAGGCTCTTTCGCCGTTGCTCGTTCATGGACGAACCACAACACACAATCCCGACTGCCGAACCCTGCCTCACCGGGTCTGAGGCCGCCTTCTCTGGTGAGCCGGCTTTCTCTCGCTACGTTCGCCTGCTGTGGAGACGAAGAGCCCTGCTCGGCGTTGGCTCGCTGTTGCCGGCCCTGCTTGTGGGCCTGCTTCTGAGCCTGTGGCCCCGCAAGTACAGCGCGACGTTCGTCTACGAGCGTCCGCTCGCCGAGAGCGAGTACAGCGTGCTATTGCGGCGGTTCTACAGTCAGGAGAACCTGGATAAAATCGTCGGCCGTCTGCGGGAGCAGGGGCTGACCGAGTATGCCGGCAAGCTGCTGGCCCCAACGGAACGGTCGTTCGAGAGGCTGATCCGGTTCGAGGTTGCTCCGATGTACCCGAAACGGCTTCAGACCACCGACCCAACCACCTCCGAGCGAATCAGCGCGTTCCAGGCACAACTGCTGTTGATTCGGATCATGGGCAATTCGAGGAAAGAGGTCTCCGGCGTCGCCGCCGTCGTGACGGGCAATGTCGAGAGTATCCTTCCCATGTACGAGATCCGCAAGGCGATCAAGGACTCCATCCAGCGGTTCAAGACCCGGGCGGCCGAGATCGAAGACAGCCGGTTCAACCTGATGCTCGACCTGCAGAGAGAGAAGGCCAAACTCGAGAAACTCAAGGAGCTGGACGACGATTCTTCGGGCACAGAGGGTGTGATCCTGCAGTTCACGGATGTCCAGAACAGCCAGGAGTTCTTGCCCCTGTCGTACCAGGTTCGGGCCGTGCAGTCGAAGATCATCGACCTCGAGGAGACACTCACCAGTGACAGGGAACGATATGATTACTACCTCCATGTGCTGGACCTGAATAATCGGCTGCTCGCCAGGATCGAGGAGAGCCTGCTGTCCTACTATACGGTGCAGCAGTTCCTCGATTTCCTCGGCCAGGAATTGCTGGCGTGCAAGGACGGGGCCGTCTGTGATTACCTGAAGTCCTACATCCGCGAGACGCAGAACCTGATCCTCGTCAATACACGTGCCGGCGAAAACCCCGTGGTCTATCCCGTTCCCAAGTATATCGTCAAGAGCAGCGCCCTCACATGGATCGTGTGCCTGATGGTCGCCGCCCTCGCGGCGGTCCTGCTCGAGTGCCGGCAGGAGCGGCATAGACCGACATGATGAATCACGGGTGGTTCGTGAGTCGCCGGCGCACCGCCGCGTTATCCTGAAATGTTCAAAACAATCAAAGCCGCGTCGGGCCACAATCGCAGGGTGCTGAACAACTTCTTCTCGCTCTCCGTCGTCCAGTTCGCCAACTACCTGGCCCCATTGATTACACTGCCCTATCTGTTTCGCGTCCTCGGACCATCCCGGTACGGACTGATCGAGCTGGCCCGCGCCGTCAGTGTCTACTTTCTGATGCTGACGGACTATGGCTTCAGCCTCTCGGCGACTCGAGAGGTCTCCGTGCATCGGGAGGACCCGCAGAGAATATCGGAAGTGTTCTCGGCGGTCCTTCTTCTGAAATTCCTGTTGATGCTCCTCAGTTTCCTCATGTTGTCGCTGATCGTATTCGGCGTCCCCAATCTCAGGGCCGACTGGCGGGTCTACTACCTGGCGTTCGGACACGTCGTGGGGATGTGGCTTTTCCCCATCTGGCTCTTTCAGGGATTCGAGCGAATGAAACATATCGCGGCGCTGAACCTCGCCGCGAAACTCCTCTTCATCGTTTCTATCTTCGTCTTTATCAGGGAGTCGGACGATTACCTATACGTCCCTCTGCTGCAATCCGCGGGCGTCATCGCGATCGGGCTGGCGGGATTGTTCCTGGCGCTGCGCACGTTTCCCGTCCGGCTCCACGTCCCCTCGCTCGACGTGCTCAAACGCGAGCTGCGCAACGGCTGGCACCTGTTCATCGCCAGGATGGCGACGAGTCTCTACACCACGAGCAATATCGTCATTCTGGGCCTGTTCACGGACAGCTCCTTCGTGGCCTACTACGCGGCCCCGGATAAGATCGTGCGGGCCGTGCAGGGGCTCCAGATCCCCCTCTCACAGGCGATCTTTCCTCACATCGGCCGGTTGGCGTCGCAATCGAAACAGGCGGCCATGTCGTTTACCTCGAAGGTCGCCAAGATCGTCAGTGTGGTGACGCTCCTGATGTCGGTCGGCTTGTTCATCGGCGCCCCGGCGATCGCGAGAGTCGTCCTCGGAGAGCAATCCGCCGCCGGTGTGCCGGTGCTTCGCATCCTGTCGCCTCTGCCGTTCATCATCAGTCTGAGCAACATCTTCGGCGTGCAGATCATGGTCAACTTCGGGCTCCAGAAGACCCTGACGAAGATCCTGATCGTCGCCGGCGTCCTGAATATCCTCATCGCCCTGTCGCTCGTGATGCCGATGCGGCATCTCGGCGTGGCCGTCGCGGCACTCGTAACGGAGACCTTCGTCACGGCCGGGACGTTCGTCGCCCTGCGAAGAAGCGGGCTGCATCCGTTCAAGACCGGGACCGACAGATCACACCCCGAATCATCGGCGGAAAGCAAGGGCTGAAATGGGTGGACGATTTGAGCATCGGTGGTAAACTGGCGTTTCGGACGGACCCGCCCGGCACCATCTGCGGGGCCGGCCGAACCTCCTTTCCGGAAGATGCGAATACGTGCCTGAAAGCGAAGAAAAGACAGCCACCGTCGTGGTGACCTACAACAGGAAGGACCTGCTCGGTGAGTGTCTGGATTCTCTGCTGGGGCAGAGCCTCCCGCCGGATGCTCTCTACATCATCGACAACCACTCCACGGACGGCACGTACGAATCGCTTCTCGCCAGAGAGCTGATCGCACCGATCGAGTCGACCAGTGACAGGCCGGTAGAGTCAGTCCGGCCCGTGACCGGCCTTTCCAACCGGCGGCTCGAAGTCCGTTACGTCCGCATGCCCGAGAACACGGGCGGCGCCGGCGGGTTCCACGAGGGCATGAAGCGCGCCGTCGATGCCGGCTTCGACTGGCTGTGGGTCATGGATGACGACCTGTTGGCCGCTCCGGATGCGCTCGAGGCGCTCGTGCGCAAAAAAGAAGTCCTGGAGGCCGGTCAGAATGGCTCCTGCCTGCTGAACTCGCTGGTCCTCTCCAAGGGCCATGCGGACCAGGACAGGCTGGCGTTTCCTCTGCAGGAACTGTCCGCCGGCGGCAGCCCGAGGATAGGGGTCTACCACTGGCGGCTGTCCGAGGTTCGGAACCAAGTCCATGACGGTCTTTATCGCTGGATCTGCCCGTTCAACGGGACGCTGATCCCGGCCCGGGCCATCCGCGAGATCGGTCTGCCGAACCGCGAGTTCTTCATCAAGGGCGATGAGAAGGACTTCCTCTGGCGCGCGGCCGGGAAGTTCAGCCTGTACACGGTCGTTGACAGCAGGGTCTTCCATCCGCAGCCCCGGAACGATATCTTTGACTGGAAGCAGTATTACCAGATTCGGAACATGCTGATTGTGAACAGGCATTTTCGTTTCACCATCCTGCGGAACCTGAAATTGATCGTGGTCGGCGTGCTGCGGGGTCTGCGGCACGGCAAGCCGGGGCTGGCCATCGTCCTGCGGGCCATCCGGGACGGACTGACGGGACGTCTGGGAAAACGAGGCGATCTTCCGACATGACTCGATACGTGGTCAATCCGTTGTTCGTGTTCCTGGCGGTCTGGGGCTGTGCGGCCGGCTTCTACGTTGCCGGTCTGCACACGGGCCTCTTTCCGCCGTCCGAGCCGTTCGCCCTGGGCCTCGTCCTGCTGAACGTGGCCACGTTCTCACTGGGCTACCTGACCTGGAACACGTTCCTTCGTCTGCGGCCTCAGGACACAGACGCCGAGTTCTCCTCCGGCGTGGCGCTGACGCCCGAACGACTGCGACGCGCCCTGCGCGTGACTTTGGCGTTCGGGGTGGTCGCCTTTCTCTTGTGTGCCGCCCGGCTGGTCCTCGTCGCCTCCGCGTATCACGTCGGACTTGCGACCCTGTTGTCGGACCCGGTCCTGTGGCGCGGCAGGCTGACGACCTATATCGCCGCAACCGTCCAGCAAACCACGCTCGGCTCCATCGCCATCTCCATCACCAGCAGTATCTTCTCCATCGGATTCGTGCTCCTCGGCATCTTTCTCTACTTCGGTCGCAGCCGACGGCGATATTTGTACGTGCTTTCCTTTCTCCTGCTGCTGATCGGCATAAGCCTTCTGAATCTCAGTCGCAAGGAGATCTCCGTCAACGTGCTGTTCCTGATCTTCTCCTACCTGTTCATGCATCATCTCTATCGGGTGAGACCGGCGCGCGAAGTCGTGCGTACCCTCGTGCTCCCGCTTGCCGCGGTCGCCTTCCTGTACGTCGTCATCGAGCTGCTCCTGGCGAAGGGCGCCACCTATGGACCGCGCGGAAGACTGGCGGGCTTCCTCTTTTCTTTATACTGGTACACTGCCTCGCCGCTGGGCGCTCTCGCTGAGTTCCTGGCGGATCGCGAAGAGGTCTACGCGCTCGGGCAAAGTCTCTTTCTGCCAATCTACAAATGGCTGTATCGGTTCCACCTGGTCCCGCCGAGCACGGTCGCGCTGTTCGGGGAGAAGGTGTACATCCCCTACGTCGCCAACGTGTACAGTTATCTCAGGAACATCTACGAGGATTTCGGCGTCTTCGGCGTAGCCGTCGTGCCATACGTGCTGGGATGGGGCATCTGCGCCGCACAGCATGGAGCGCGGGTGTTGTTCGGCTGGCTGAATCTCTACCTGATCCTGCTGACGCTGCTGATCTTCTCCTTCTACAGTTACTTGCTCGTATCGAACCAATACTATTTGCAGGCGGCGATCGCGCTGGTGTTCTTCCGATTCCGCCTGACGGATTTGGACAAGGCGGGGCTGTAAGCGCGATATGGAGCCGCGGATACGAGTGCTGAAGTGTATTCTGGACAGCCGTTTTGGCGGCCCGCACCGGCGAAGCTACGCCATCGCCGAGCGGCTCCGGGCCGAGGGAATTGACAAGATCTTTCTGTTCGGCCACAAAGGCGGCGAGCCGGCGCCGCCCGGAGCGGCGGGGTCGTACTACTTAAAGCATCTGCAATTCATGAGGCGAAGACACGCGGTCCTCCATCTGCTGGGCTTTCTCCTGTTCCTGCCGTGGAATCTCATTCGTGTGCGGCGGATCCTCAGATCGGCAGGCATCGACATTGCCGACGTCGACGGGGTCACCAACCTCGTGCCGGCGCTTGCGGCGGCGTGGAGCCGGGTCCCGATCGTCTGGCACTACAACGATCACCTTCCCGGCCCAATCGAGAGATTGATCCTGCCCCTCGTGGCGCGGCTGTCCACAGCGGTTGTCGTCCAGGGCGAGCAGCTCAAGCAGAAGCGCACCGGGTCGCGTCCGCGGCTCCATGCCAAGACCGTCGTGATCTATCCCGGGGTGGACACGCAGAAGTTCGACCCCGACGAGCGCAAGGCCGGCGCACGCCGGAGAGTGACAGAGGAGTGGGGCGTCCCGTTGGATGGCCCGCTTATCGGCACAATCGGCAACGTCAACCGGTTCAAAGGCCATGTGTATTTCCTTCGGGCCGCCGCCCGCATCAAGCAGCACATTCCAACCGCGCGGTTCGTACTGGTAGGTAGAAAGCTGGAAACGGACCTGCGCTGCTGGGAGCAACTGCAGCAGCTCACGGCGGAACTCGGCCTGAAGAATGATGTGATTTATACAGGTTTCCGCGATGATGTGCCGGACGTGCTGGCCGCCCTGGATGTGTTCGCGCTCTGTTCCATCCGCGAATCCTGCCCGAACGTGCTGCTGGAGGCGATGGCGATGAGAACGCCGGTGGTGACGACGGACGTCGGCGCCGTGGGCGAGTTGGTCCAACCCCGGGAAACGGCGTTCGTCGTGCCGGCCGGCGATGCCGAGGCCATTGCCGAGGCGGTGCTGGCCTGCCTGAATATGCCCGAAGACGAGGTTCGCCGGATGACCGAGGCGGCGAGAAAAACAGTTGAGGACAGGTTCGGAATTGATACAATGGCCCGACGACAATTGCATGTTTACCAAAGCACCAGGCGGGCGAGCACGCCCGGCGCCGCAGACCTGCGCTTTGGCCCCCGATGGGAGGGGGAAAGGAATAAGGAGCGGTAGTGAAAATCCTGTTGATAGACCCTCCGTTCTACAGGTTGATCGGCTTCTATAATCGGTACTTTCCACTCGGCCTAGTGAGCGTGGGAACGGTCCTGAGCGAGGCGGGGCACGAGGTGGTTGTCTACGACGGCGACTACAACGAGGACCCGTGTGCGATGGACTACGCGCGTCTGCCGGAGTACTATCCGCGGTACCTCGACTCCTTCGGCGATTCGGACCATCCCGTCTGGCTCGAGGTGCGCCGGACGATCGAACGGACGGGGCCCGATGTTGTCGGGATTTCCATCTGGACGGCGTATGCCGCCTCGGCGTTCCGGGTCGCCGAGATCAGCAAGGCGATTGACCCGGCTTGTCCGGTCGTCGTCGGCGGCCCCCATGCGACGGTCCGGGCCGAGGAAATCTTAAGAATCTCGCCGGCCGTGGATTACGTCGTCCGGGGCGAGGGCGAGATCACGACGGTGAACCTGATGGCCCGAATCACCCGCGCCGAGCCGGACTTGAGCGAGGTGGCGGGCCTGTCCTTTCGCAAGGACGGCGCCGTACGGCACAACCCGCCACGAGAGCGGATCCGGAACCTGGATGACCTGCCTCTGCCCGACCGGACGCTCCTGGTACATCGGGACACATACTCCTCGGAAGATATGGGGTTGGTCATGACCAGCCGGGGCTGTCCGTTCGCGTGCTCCTTCTGCGCCACGGAGACGAGGCAGGTCCGATACCACTCCATCGAGCGTGTCCTCGCGGAAATCCGGCAGGTCAAGGCAGACCATGGCACGACGCAATTCAGCTTCAAAGATGATTCCTTCACCGTCAACAGAAAGAGGGTCATCGAGTTCTGCGACGCCCTGATCCGCGAGAACGTGGCCATCGGCTGGGAGTGCAACACACGGGCCGATCTCGTGAGCGAGGAGATGCTCGCCCGAATGAAGCAGGCCGGCTGCAACAGCATCAAGGTGGGGATCGAGTCAGGCAGCGAGGCCGTGCTCGAACGGATGAACAAGGGAATCACGCTCGACCAGGCCAGAAAGGCGGCGGAACTGTTGCGTAAGGCCGGTATTTACTGGACGGGGTACTTCCTCATCGGCACGCCGGGAGAAACGTTGGAGGATATTTACAAAACCCTCGATTTCATGTATGAAATCAGGCCCGATTTTGCATCCCTCGGGGTCTATGAGCCGTTCCCGGGGGCGGTCATGTTTGACGACGGGGTCAAGCGGGGTCTGGTAAAACCCGATATGACAGAGGCAGACTTCTACGCCACGTTGCCCAACGACTATTACCGGGCGGACCCCAGGCGTCATGTGGAAACCATGACGCCGGAGGAGTTTGCCGCCGTGGAAAGAGAGATGAAAGAGCGGTTTCATCGCTACAACGGGCATTGGCGGCGGATCCTGAATCGGGCCCGAGCGCGGACGGCACAATACGTGCGGTCCCCGCATGTGCTGTACACAGATTTCCGGAAGTATTTGAGTTGGCGTTGACGATATGGGTAATGGAGCAGGCGTGGTGCACGAGATGCATGGAACGACGCCCTTTTGGAGGTATGAATGAGAGTCTTTATCAGTGGTGTGGCAGGATTTCTGGGGAGCCATCTGGCCGATGCGTTTCTGGCGGACGGGCATGAGGTCGTCGGCTGTGACAACCTGACGGGTGGCTACCTGGACAATGTCCCCCGGGACGTTGAGTTTCACCACTACGACTGCACCTACTACAACTCCATGGTGAAAATCCTCAAGGGCTGCGACGTCGTCTACCATTGTGCGGCGGCCGCCTACGAGGGATTGAGCGTGTTCAGCCCGTATTTCGTGACGAAGAATATCGTCCAGGCGTCCGTCTCCCTGATCACGGCCTCCATTGCCAACAACGTAAGACGCTTCATTCTCTGCTCCAGCATGGCCCGCTACGGCGAGCAGGAAACGACCCCCTTTACCGAAGATATGACGCCCAGACCCCAGGACCCCTACGGCATCGGCAAGCTGAGCTCGGAATCCTTCCTGCGGAACCTGGCGACCATCCACGGCATGGAGTACGTGATTGCGGTTCCCCATAACGTGATCGGTCCCCGCCAGAAGTATGACGACCCGTACCGGAACGTGGCCAGTATCATGGTCAACCTCATGCTGCAAGGCCGGCAGCCCATCATCTATGGCGACGGCAACCAGAAGCGATGTTTCAGCTTTGTCCAGGATGACATCGACATTCTGAAGCGGCTGGCCACGGAAGATTGCGTCCGCGGGGAGATCATCAATATTGGCCCGGACGACGAATTCGTGACGATCAACGAGCTGGCCGGGATCATCGGCGAGCTATTGGATTTCGATGTGAACCCGCTGTACGTGACGGGCAGACCGACGGAGGTGCGGCTGGCCAACTGTTCGGCCGACAAGGCCAGGAGGCTGCTGGACTACGAGCCGAAGGTTTCACTTAACGAGGGACTGACGGCGATCATCGAGTACATCCGACATCGCGGCACCAGGCCGTTCAAGTATCACATCGACCTGGAAATCATCAACGAGAAAACGCCGGAAACGTGGAAGAACCGGCTCTTCTAAAGGGAACCGATACGTGACTGCAATACCGCCCTGTGAGGCCCCCGTGGGGCAACAGGCCTCTTCACCACCCCAGGAACCCGATACGGAGAAGGCCACCCTGTCCATCGTCATCATCAGCTTCAACGTCCAGAAGCTGCTTCAGGAGTGCATTGAGTCCATCTATCGAGAGACCACCGATATCGCGCCGGACATCTGGGTCATTGACAATCACTCGCGAGACCGAAGCGTCGAGATGCTCAAGGAGAATTTCCCGGAGCTTCACCTGATCGAGAACGACGAGAACGTGGGTTTCACGAGGGCCAACAACCAGGCGATCGTTCAATGCCAATCCGACTACATCCTCCTGCTCAATCCGGACACCGTGATCCAGGACGGCGCTCTGGACAAGATGATCCGATACATGGAGAAGCATCCCGACGTCGGCGTTTCCGGGTGCCGCCTTCTGAACGAGGATGGCTCGCTTCAACTCGCTTGCCGTCGGAGCATCCCATCGCCGGGCGTGGCGTTCTTCCGTCTGTCCGGGTTGAGCCGATTGTTTCCCAACAGCAAGAGGATGGCGAAGTACAATCTGACGTACCTGGATCCCGACCAGCCTCACGAAGTGGACGCCGTCTCGGGGGCCTTTCTGCTGATCCGCAAGCAGGTGGTCGACGAGATCGGCGGCCTGGATGAGAATTTCTGGATCTACGGCGAGGATATGGACTGGTGTATCCGAGCCAAGAGAGCGGGATGGAAAGTGATGTACTATCCCGACGCCTCCGTCCTCCACTACAAGGGGATCGGCTCCAGCACCAACAATCTGAAGACGAGCTACGAATTCTATCGCGCGATGTATCTGTTCCACCGCAAGCATTTCGCCCCGGACCACTGCTGCGTTGTCAATGCCCTGATCTACGCCGGGATCTTCGTGAAAGCGTGCCTGTCGTGGAGGCGATGGCTCTCCTGGCCGAAAGTGCGCCCCGGACGTTGACCCTGCGCGGCGAGTCAGGCCTCCCGATCGTCTTTGCCCGTTCGCTATTTCCGGTCGCCGGTGTCGTAGATGACAATCTCGTCGCGGCCTTGCCCGTCCGTCGCGAGTGACCACACCTTGTGCCAGCCGTCCAGTACTCGCGTTTGCCCCTCGGCGCTGGACACCGTCACGACGTAACGGACCTTTCGAACGTCCGGCTGCTTCTCATACGGAAACCCGCGACGACCCGCGTAAAAGCTGATACGCATGTCCGGCACAGCCACAACATCCTCCGCTCGCGTGTTCTCGCGCAGCCACGTGGCGGCGGTCCGGTAGCTGGCCTTGCGAACGTGAAGAGGCGTTAGAAGCTTCGGCACGCAAATTCCGATGCCGATGACCACAAGGATATAGAAACCCCACGATCTTCCGCGATCCCCGGATGCTTCATGCCTGTCGCGCGAGCGCCCGATCCGGCCCAGCCACTGGCCCATGAGGGCCAAGCCCGTCGGGATATAGAAGATGGTCAGTGCGATCAAGCTGAGGCTGTATCGCCGGCTCATTTGGGGCTCGAGCCACACCTGCCGTATGAGCATGAGGGCGACACTCGTCGCCACAAGGGCAATCATCAACGTCCGTTCCAGCCGCTCGGCCTTGTACCGGAGCCGGTAATAAAGGCCCAGCAGCCACGGCGCCAGAAAGAACACCATGAGATTCTCGGCCACCGCATCGAACACTTGATCGACCCCCGCCGGAAAGTCCGACAGACCCGCGTACTGCGAGCGAGAACAGGCATCGGCCCCGGCGCGACGCGGCACGACGTAAATCCGCACCAGTTGGCAGCTCTGCACTTGCCCGTCATCAACAATGATATTGATCTGATGCTCGCCCAGCGCATCGGGTCCGGGCCGCCACCGGAAGGTCCCGTCCTCCAGCGCCGCGCCGGCGGGGAGCTCGCCCACCACGGGCACGTACCATGCGACCGCCTCGGCCGGCGCCTCCGCCCGCCCCATCGCCCAGAAATATCCCCTTTGCCCATCGTAAAATCGGTACACCGGTACGACGTCTTCGGAGCCATCGCCTTCGGCAAAGGCATAGAACGCAATCCCCTCATACGTCCAGGGCTCCTTGGATTCCTTCAGCACGGCCTCCTTTTCCAGTGGGTCCGCCGTGTAGAAGTGTCGTCCTTGAGTCGGCGACCAGAAGCGGTGGACGCCCTGCAATCCAGCTCTCGCAGCAGGCCCGTCGTAGGCGTACCAGGCAATGCCCTCATAAGCACAAACCTCCTGGCGATAGGTCGCCAGCAGCGAATCTCTCTCACGGTCGGAGATCGTCCAGAACGACGTGCCGGTCGCCCCGGATCGGAACTGGTACACAGGTCGTGTCCCCACCGGCACGCCTGCCACGGAGAGCGTCAGTGGGCCGCCGTCCGGGTCCGTGGCTTCGATCTGCAGTTCCAGAAGCTCACCGGCGCGGACTTCGAACTCGAGCGCCTTGCCGACCGCCGCTTTCGACCCCACGGCGGTGATGACCGGCGGCGCATTGAAGAGACGAGGCCTTAGCTGGTGCGGCACAATCGTCCCGACGGCGTAGGCGTAGGGTCCAACCGGTATGGCGAACCCTGCGAACAACAGGAGCCCCCCCGCAACCAGCATAATCTTCGATTTCAGATTGCCGATCGCAGATTGCTGATGGAACGACCTGTCCGTTGTGAGCCCGCAGCAAATGAGCCCCAGCAGAGCGTAAAGGATCAACTGTGCCGATTCGGGGCGAATGAGATAGCCCAGCCCCGCGTTCAGACCCACCAAGACGAGAGGCCACCAATGCCTGTTGTGCAACACCCAAACCAGCAGCCAGAAACCTAAAGCAAGCAAGAGCAGATACGGCCACTCCCGCAGGACGTCACTGCCGTACTCGGCGGGATACGGCAGGAAAATAAGGATCAGAACGGCCCAGAAGCTGTCTTTCGCCCCGACCAGAAACCGGCCGAGGAAGTACAGCACAATCAGCGCGAGCACCCGGCACAGAAGGGTGATCGCCTGAGCCGAATAGATCCACAGCAGCGGCGAATCGTTCCCGGCAAATCGGAGTGCCGCCTCGTGGGCGGTCCATAACAGCAGCGGATATGCGGGCGGATGACCCCGGGCCACGCCCACAGGGTCGTGCGCAAGCTGCTGCGCCCGTTCGATGTAGAAGACCCCGTCCCGGGCGATCAGCACGGTGGTGACGATCAGGTAGACGCCGATGAGCAGACACAGCCCGGCCAGGACCCCCACGTGAAGGACATTAGATCCAGCCAGCCGACTATCGTTCATCTCATTTCCTGACAACACACTACAAGCGACCTGTGTCGGCCTACCATTAGAGTGATCTGTCCGGCCTTTCCACAAGCCTTTTTTAAGGGGATCGAGTCGGGTCTGCGAAAAGATGCGCCATACCTGCGACGGTTCTATTTCTGTTGCGCGGCAGACAGCTCGATCCTGTCGAAGACCTGACCGTCGATGTCCACCGCCGTGATCGCGAGGGTTCCCGCCGCCGGGTCCACGTCCGCCACGCAGTGGTGATGTACGGCCATGCCGAACTCTCGTATCGGCGGCACGCTATCCGGCGCCAGCGGGTAAAGAGGCCCGCCTCCGCCGCCCGTGACGATGTAGTGGATGCCGTTGTGGAGGTATCGTTCGTACACGTGACTGTGTCCTTGAAACGCGACGTGCACGCCATACTCTTCGAACAGCGGGACCAGATTCTCCCGAACGGCTGCGCTGTCCGTGCGTCCGAACAGACAGGTGAACGCCGGTTCATGAAAGATCGCCACGCGCCAGGTCGCGCTGCGGTACTCAGGCGAGTTGAACTCACGGACGAGCCAGTCGTGCTGCGGGCTGCCCGGCGCATAGGGAACGCAGGTGTCCAGCCCGATGAAGCGCGTGTTGCCGTACGTCATGGCAAACCAGCCCTGCTTCACGGGTCGATCGAAATAGTAGAAGAACCAGGGAGGTCCGGACCCGAAGTATTCATGATTGCCGGGGACCGGTATCACGGGCGCGCGCAGGATCAGCGAGGCGGCCGGATCGAAGAACTCCGTCCGCCAGGCACGGTAGTCCCTGCCGAGGTCCACGATGTCGCCCGTATGGAACACGACCGCCGGCCCACTATCGAGGATGCCCGCCGCCACCTGGCGATGTACGTCGGGATACGTCCGCGTGTCGCCGTAGACAACGAAACGGAACCGCTGCTCGGGCCGCGGGGCCGTGGTGAATATCCCCACGGGGCTGACGCTCTTTCCTGAAGTCACTTCATATGCATACGCCACATCCGGATCGAGGCCGGAAAATGTGACTTCGTGCCACGTGCCCATCACGGGATCGAAAGCCACGATCTCGCCCGGCGCCATGGCTCCAAAACGGACCATGCCGTCGGCGGGGATCCCCGTCTCCCACGCGATCGTGGCCGAATCCGAAGTGACTCGCCGCACATACGGGCCGTTCACAATCGCCGCGAGAGACGGACTCTCGGCCGGGTAAGCGTACCACGCAACGCCTTCGTACGCCCAGAGGTCGGAGTAGCTGCTCGCGAGCTTGAATCGCTCCGTGTCGCTTGTCGTGTAGAGGTGGCTGCACAGGACGTCCGACCAATAGCGGTGGACCGCAATGGTTCCCTCCGGCTGAGTGCCCGCGCGATACGCATGGAAGACAACGCCTTCGCACGTCCACGCGTTTGGGTACCCGTCAAGGAGCTTGTCCCTCTCGCGCTCGTCGAGCGTATAGAAGTGGGCCCCCAGGGCCGCCGACCAGAATCGCCAGACCGGGGCCACGCCCTCGGCCGCAGGCGCCGGGAAGGCCCGGTAGCTGATGCCCTCATACGACCAGACATACCCATACACGCTCAACAGCTTGTCCTTCTCCGCCTCGTCGAGCGTGTAGAAGTGCCTCTGAATCGCCGGCGACCAGAACCGCCAGACCGGGGCTGCATTCACTCGCGCGACTGGATCACGCTCCGCGCCGACCTCGTCGCCCGAACGCGCGATCGGCAGGGGCCACAACTGCTGGAGAAGCAGCATCACAAGGATGGTGAACAGCCGTTGTATCTGCCTGTCGTATCGCATGAATCCGATGCGCTGGAACTGCCGCTACGGCGCGAGCGCTCGTTCCGTGCCCTCGCGATTCTGTACATACCTTGGACCTGCACGGAGCAGACCTCCGCGCCTGACGTCCTCTATTGCTTTCGGCAAACGACCGCGGTCAGATCAGTTTTGTCCGACCGGGGACCGGGACCGGATCCACGGGCAGATCGCCGAACTCGTACTTCGCGGGGCTCAGATCCAGCTTGGACTGGTTCATGACCCAATCCCATTTCATGGCCCGCCCGGTATAGGCGCTCATCCGCCCGGCGATGGCGGCCATCGTGCTCTCGGCCACCTCGATGCCCTCGTTCAGACCCTTGCCATTGCGGATGCTGTCGATCAGGTCCGCGTGCTCCTGCACGTACGGATTGGGCGACCCCGGCGGCTCATAGGGATTCTCGCCCCGGATCCAGCCGGTGCTGCTGTCGATGTAGGCCGTGCCCTTCGTGCCGACGAGGTGCTCGGAGACGCGATCCGTGCAGCCCGCATGATGCCGGCACATGCTCAGTACGCGCACATCGCCCGGATACTCGAACTCAACCGCGAAATGGTCCCAGATATTGCCGCCTTCGCGCACCGCTCGACCGCCCATGCCCATGATGAACTCCGGATGCGTCCGGAAGGCCCAGTTCATGATATCGATGTTGTGTACGTGCTGCTCGACGATGTGATCCCCGCACAGCCAGCAGAAATAGTACCAGCGGCGAACCTGCCACTCCATATCGCTCATGTCGGCCGGCTTCCGGCGTCTCAGCGACCCGCCGGCGCCGTTCCAGTAACACTGGGCCGCCCGCAGCTCGCCGATCGCGCCGTCATGGATCCGCTTCATGATCTCGATGTAGTGGTTCTGATGCCGCCGTTGCGTGCCGGCGACGACGGAGAGGCCCTTGTCCTTCGCCTGCCTGGCCGCTGCAATCACGGTGCGGATGCCCGCGGGGTCCACGGCGACCGGCTTTTCCATGAAGACGTGCTTGCCCGCCGCGACCGCCGCCTTGAACTGCATCGGCCGAAAGCCGGGCGGGGTCGCTAAAATCACCATGTCCACGCCGCTGCCGAGAAGCTTCTGGCAGGCGTCGAAGCCGACGAACTTGCGCTCCTCGGGCACATCCATCTGCGACGCCAGCCCGTCGAAGGCCACGCGGTCGTAACGAGCCTCCGCCCCATCGTGGAGCATCGTGTAGCTTCGATCCAGGCGGTCGCGGAACAGGTCCGCCATCGCCCAGAGCTTCACGGGGGTCTTCGTCGCCATCAGGGCCTGAGTCGCCGCCCCGGTGCCGCGACCGCCGCAGCCGATGAGCCCGACCTTGATTTCGCCCGAGCCGGCCGCATAGACCCGGCTGCCAAGTCTCGATGCCGTCACCAGCGAGGCCGCCGCAACTGCCGACCGCTTCACAAAGTCCCGACGCGAAACCACTTGGCCTCTTACACCCGACTTGCGCTTCATGCTGGTCCCTTTCCTCAATATCGCGGACACCACACGAACGCCCGCTCACCCTGACGGGCGTCCGACCCCAGTCTATCAAGTCGTCCCTGGAGTGCAAGCGCGGGGGAACGATACATCGTGTGTCTGCGCCGCCGCGCGAAAG
>CBFDBY010000027.1:0-54090 GCA_965603165.1 uncultured Phycisphaerae bacterium | reverse complement strand
CCGATTGGCGATGACTTGTGCTTCACTGGCCATGACAATGCCCTCCAAATGTACTGTTTACTATTTACAATTGACAATTTACCATTGTTCGTCTATCATACACCGTAGTGGTATACGTTCACTGCTTACCATACAAACGGTGTTATTCGTCGTCAAGGCACAATTGTCGCCGGGCAGCGATTTTTTTTTCGGCCACGGAGGGAATGCGATAAACCCTTATCTGAAAAGGGTTTGCGTCGTTGCGGAGGGTGGGCCGCGCCCGCCGTCTTTTCCGGCAACCGCGCACCGCGTTATGGCTGGGTGCGATCGGTATGCGGTGGCAGCGCCTGCGCCGGTCAAGAGAAGCTGCGTGCATGGCCACTGCCTGTCATGTCGAGCGCAGCGAAGCGCAGGCGAGACATCTGCTCGCGAACATGGCGCGCCTCTGCTGCGCGGCCAGATTCCTCCACTGCGGCCTTCGGCCTCCGGTCGGAATGACACCGGCCCAGGGCAAAGCGGAGTCCACCACCGTATACGGGCAGCACCCTACGACTTGGTTGTTTGTTGTCGGTCAGGAGCGCTTTAGGTATGATGTGATTGGCTCAACCGGTACGCTCTTGTTGTGAAAGGTTCGGCACATGAGAAGATGGGTGTTGGCGGCTTTGCTGTTTCTGCTGTTCGTTGTGTTGGTGATGTCCGGCTGCAAGTGAAGGGGTAGGACAGCCCGTGCACATGTTGTGCACCCAAGAACGTCGGATCGGACAGTCCGAATGTTATACGCGCTGGATGGCCGTCCCGTTGCAGAAGGACGGTTTACGCGGAGCATGTAACCTGAAAGAGACGCGAGGTCGCGTCGCTCGAGTGCTGTTTTTCCTTTGCGTCGGCCTTCTCGTCTCGGGCGGGGCGGAAAGAGAGGTTCTTCACGGAATTCCGGGGGAAGGCAGGACGCCTGTCGAGAGAGAATACGGCTCATTCGGCTGTTGCCATACGTTCGTTTCCCATGGGGGCTCTGCCCCCAAACCCCCGGCATTTTTCGCTTTGGGCCAGCAGCATGATGGAAATGTCTGATTCGCCGCTTGTGGATGGAAAGCTCTGCCGGTAATCTGAAGTCGCTGCCGTGGAGGGTAGTACTGCGTTTCAGAAATCGTGCGACTATGGATTGCTTCGCTTCGCTCGCAATGACATGCAATGGCCCGTTTATGTCATTGCGAGAAGCGCAGCAAGCTTGCCCCCACGAAGGTGGGGGAAGCAATCTCGACCCCGGATCGTCGCGGAACTTGTGAAATGCGGTAGTGGGGCCCTGCCGGCATGCGCCTCAAGCGCTATAGCAGGCCGGTTGCGTGGGCGATGCTGCCGGTGCGGTGACATCGCCTTTCTCTTGCACTATGCTTCTGGGGCAAAGCGAAAAATGCCAGGGGTCCGGGGATCGCGTCTCCGGTCATGGAGGGCGGCCGTGCCCGCCGTGCGGAGGGAGCGGACGAACTCGTCCTGTAATCCCTCTCCCGAAATCCCGTGATGAACCAGACAAAAAGGGCTGCAAGCCCGGACGTGCAGCCCTGGCGGTATCGGTCTTCAGCGAGTTCGAGGCCGCTACACCATCCTTCGTCTGCGGCGCCAGCCGATCAGGCCGGCGCCGAGCGCGATCGCGCCGGGGGCGGCGCAAAGAGGACGGATGTCTCCATCTCGAAGTTAGACTGGTTCGTGTGCCGTTCGGCGAAGAAATAGATCGAGGGCTTAGTATTGACCGACGGTTAGGCCAGGCGTGTCCAGGTTGACCGAGGTTAAGGCCGTGTTTAGCGGACGCAGAGCAAGGATCTTTTCGGGGCTCACCTCACGTCACGGTATTACGATCCGCCGCCGTTCTTTTCCCAGACTTCGGGTTTGACGACCCAGACGCCGGCTTGATAGGGCCTCTGCTCGGCGTGCTCGGGGATCCAGAGCTTGGTCTTGTGCCAGCTTTCGACGTGGCCGTCGTAGAAGGCGAGATTGGCGACGTCGTTGTGGCGGTACATGGTGGGCCCGCCGCAGCCGGCGTCCTTGTAGGCCTGTACGCTGCCTTCCTGGCCGAGCACGTCCCAACCGTCGATGTAATTGGCGCCCCGCCACTTGCTCCACCAGTCGTGGGCCTCGTTGAAGTGGAGCTTGGTCGCCGGCTGGCGGATGCTCGACAGCTTATAGCCGATTACGCTCATATCCATCGCGCCGGTCCAGGAAGGCGTGCCGACCGAGGGAAACCAGTCCTCGATGTTGTAACCGTAACTGACCAGGGTCCCGGTTGTATTGCCGGACGCGGCGTCGTAGGCGTGCAGCCAGGCCTCCTGCGTGTCGCTGGGGCACCGGTACTTCTTGGGGGTCTGGACCTCCGAAAGGCCCGGTTCCGCTCCTTCGTAGCCGATGTATTCGCGGAACCGGTCATTGGTCGTCCATAGGGTCGTGGTCTGATCGACGGTGAAACGGCAGGGCACGGCCCAGTCGTCGTTGTTGTTCGCATAAACAGCGTTCGCCAACGCCAGACTGCGGAGATTGGCGGCACATTTCATCTTGCGGCCCTGGTCCCGCGCGAGATTCAACGCCGGCATGAGAATAGCCATCAGGATCGCGATGACCGCGATGACGACGAGCAGCTCGATCAGCGTAAAGGCGTGATGTTTCATCGTTCGGCCCTCTTCGAGACATCGTGTTCGCAACACCGCGAGATCCGCGTGGGCTCAGCGTGACAGGATCCCGCCGGCGTTCTTCAGTCCATCTCTCTATGATACGGGAATCCTCGCGCAAAATCAAGGCCGCACCGGCCCGGATCAGCGGAGGTAGGCCTGGATGCCGTCGACGATGGCCCGCGCGAGGCGGTCCTGGTAGTCGTCGTCGCGCAGGCGCGAGGCCTCCCAGGCGTTGGAGAGGTAGCCGAGCTCGATGAGGACGGCGGGACCGCGCGTCTGGACGAGGACGCGGTAGTCGGCTTCGCGGATGCCGCGGGTCTCGGCGCCGGTGCGGGACATGGCCTCGCTGATGGCCTGGGCCGCCTGGCGGGCGCCCCAGGAGGCGCCGGTCGCGACGTAGATGGTAAAGCCCTGGACGCTCTTGCTCGGCTCGGAGTCGGCGTGGATGCTGACGAAGAGGTCGGCGTTGCGGTCGTTAGCGAGGGCGGCGCGTTCCTCCAACTCCGGGTACGTGTCCTGCCAGCGGGTCATGACGACGCCGACGCCGTTCGCTTCGAGTCGTCGGGCGATTTTGGCGGCCACGCGCAGGTTAATGTTCTTCTCGTAGTAGCCGGTGGCACTGATGGCGCCCGGATCGTGACCGCCGTGACCTGCGTCGACGACGACGAGGCCCCGGCGGCTGGGCTTCGGGGGACGAACGACGGGCGGTTGCGGGGCGGCCGAACGAAGATGCGGACGGATTTGCGAGATAAGCTCCCTGGAGAGGTAGATTGTGCCGCCGGCTTTCTTGATCTCGCCAACGGAGCCGATGGGCGTGCCGTTTGCGAAGACGCGGCCGCCGGGGTGCGTGAAGATAACGACCGTGTTGCCGGCGTTCTTGAGGACGACGAAGGCCTCGTCGCGTTCATCGATTCGCAGGCCCAGGCTGCGGGCCAGGTCCTCGACGGTGGGCACTCGCGGCTCCTCGATGACGACGCCCGGCGCGCGTTGCTGCGGCTCCTGGCAGCCGACGATGCCCAGAGCCAACAATGGCAAGATGAGAAAGACCTCTTTTCTTATAGTCATATTAAGTGGTTTTATCGGAGATTGACCCTCAATCTGTTTAGATTTCACGTGACTATTTTCACTGCGAGGGTGAAATAGTCGTTCTTCTTGCGATCCAGCGGGCTGACGTGACGTGCGCTCATGCGCAGGAAGGACATAGCCCCTCCAGTCGAGTTTGCTGCCGGCGGATGACGAACCCTTCCTTCGGGATTTTGACCATGGGCAGGGAGACGTCGGTGAGGCAATGGGTCACACCGCAGCTCGTGCAGGTGAAATGCGGATGGCACTGCCTGTCCGTGCAGTGGTCGGCCAGCTCGAAGTGCCAGGCCCGGTCGTGCAGGAAAGCCTGGTGGACCAGTCCGGCCGCGACCAGCGATTCGAGCGTTCGATACACCGTGACTTTGTTCAGCTTTCGTTTCGTCAGTTGCCGGGCGATTTGATCCTGCGGAAGCGGCCTGACGGCCTGCATGAGGACCTGCAGGATGGCAACTCGCGCCTCCGTGCAGTACAGCTTCGCGTCCTTGAGCATTCGCCGCGCCTTATCGTCAGATTGCGTCGTCATGCATGCACCTCCGCCGCAGGATGGTGATGACAGCCCACGTGGAGGTGGGGCGAGCGCACGAACAACAGGGGAAAGATGATGTCACTGACGCAACAGGGCAGCCACACTGCGATGAACAGAACGAGGAAGATTCCGACGAACAGCATGGGCGTCAGCTCGCGGTGCGTGTTCATAAGGACGTGGAAGGAGGAGGCCCACGTACTGATCAGGACGTGCCCGGCATGGGGGAACTTGGTTCGCGGCCAAAACCATGCGATCAGAACGCCCAGGATCGCCGCCGGATTGACGAGGTACCAGTCCTCGATGAAGCCCAGGTGAATGCGGGGCTTGCCCGACGCTTGCGGCGGTCTTTCGGCTTCGGCGCCGGTTTGAGCGAGCGCCGCCGGCTCGTGGTCATGCTCATGGTCGTGCTCGTCTTCGCCCGCGGCCTCGCCTTCATGGCCGTCTCCGTGTTCGTGCAGGCCGGCATGGGTCGGCACCGCCACGCCCAGGAAGCTCTCGCCCAGGAACGGGAGGACCGAATCACTGATCGTGGCGACCCCAATGGCCCCGATGTAGCCTATGACGAGAACCGTCAGGAAACTCCTCTTGGTCTCGTGGAGTCGGAACAGCGAGGCCGTGACGATGGCCGAAAGGATCACGTGCCCGGGGTGGAACACTTGAAAGAGCCGGTGGTTCACCTCGGGCGGGGCCTTCGTGAACAACAGCATAGCGGCAACGCCCGTAACGGCCCCGAAAATCGTGAAAGGGGCGTGATGCCGCAGTTCCATGACCATCGCACTGAGCTTGCTCTGCATAGGTTGTGCACTCCAAGGGCCCGATAACAAGGTGCTCGACGACTGACGTCATTATATCGTTCTACGAAGGATTTGCAACTAAGTTGCATATTTTTTCCTGCGACGGCTATTTTGTAGGCTTTATGTGTAACGATGCGACGGCTCATTTGAAGGAAGAACAGAATGCTCGCGATCATCGACCAGTTCGGCATGCAGTCGGCGGAGACTGTGGCGGGCGGCGCTTTTTGGGCCGGCATCGCGGGGTCTCTGAGTTTCTATGGCCTCGTCCGATTGCCGGTTGTGGCGACCTACGTGGCCGGTGCGGGGCGTTCCCGGAAACATGGGGTGATCCTCTGTGTTTTGTTGGTGCTTGGCTTCATCGCGAGCACGGTGTTTCTGGGTTCTGCCGTTGTCTCGACGGCCGATGGCGTGCACGAAGTGCTGCACGTGAACGGGGCCGTATTCCAGGTGCTGGGCATCGGTCTGTTTGTGGTTGGGATTCTCATCAGCGGCCTGATCAGTCCGCAGCTCTTCCCGGAGAAGTGGCGGCGCACAGTCGGCTGGCTCGGCAGGGCGAGTCTGCCGGGGGCGTTTCTGTTGGGCGGTGCGCTCGGCCTGCTGCAAACGTGGGCGGGCCCGCACGGCGGGGCCGGGCTCCCGGGCCTCATGGAAGCAGTGACCGCGCGAAGTGCGTCCCAGAGCGGCTCTGTGCTGTTGATGGGCTTTGCCGCCGGGCAGAGCGTCGTGCTTCTGGCCGCCGGGTTCTTGACGGCCCTGAGCAAGCCTGGCCTGTTCATGAGACTACGAATGTGGATGTGCTCGCTTGAGCAGCGCATCCAGTTGTTGGCCGGAAACCTCCTGATGGTCTTGGGCCTTTATCTGGTCATCGTCGGTTAGCAGGTGCTCCATGGAAGACCATGTGATCGTCTATCGTAAACGCAGCAAGCATTTGCCCGAGTATAAGGAACTGGCGGCGAAGAGCTGCGGCAGTGTGATTCTCATCGCGCTGGCCCTGGTTTTCCTGCGGCCGGTGATGATAGGCCAGATTGTCAGTCGCGCCGAGGCGTACTCGAGCCTCGGCCTGCTCGACGAATCGAGACGGCAGTGCGACAAGGCCTTGCTGATCGACAGCGAGAGCAGTCAGGCATGGTGTCAACTGGCCCGGACCCACAAGGCCGAAGGCAACCGTGAGATGGCCTTCGGGGCCTACTGCAGGGCTGTAGAGGCCGACGTTGCGAACAGGCCGGCTCACTACGAATTGGGCATGATGTACGTCGAGGACGACCAACATCAGTTGGCGATTCCTCATTTCGAGCAGGTTCGCGCGGCCGGGCCCCGGAGGTCAAAGGACGGGCAGCCCGAAGCGACCCCGTACCACAAGCTGGCCCTCGACGTGCTGGCGTCGTGCTATGAGAAGGCCGGCGAGCCCGCCAAAGCGGAATTCACCCTCGAAGAGATCCGGGTCTTCTACCCCGGCCAATGCAACGCCGACGACCGTCTCGCGGAACTGAAGCAGAGGCGTAGCAAGCCCTGACCGGCCGAGACTGCAACGTCCGCCGTCACTACTGTCTACCGCTCTCACCGGCGGAGAAACCCATTGCATGACGACCCACACCGGGTAAACTGTTGCCCATGTCCTGCTCGTTCGACGGGGAGGCGGTCTTTCCTGTCTATCGGGTGAAGGACGATGCGTTGCAATCATGAGTTGGTGCATATGGGCGGCAGATTATGAAGGTCCTCACACAGTTGTCGGAGCTTGGGCAGGTCAAGGAAGGGTGCGTCCTGACGATCGGAAATTTCGACGGCGTACATCGGGGGCATCAGGCGATTTTCCGCACCGCCCGTCGGATCGCAGGCGAACGGGGCTGCGAGATGGTGGTGATGACATTCGAGCCGCACCCGGCGGCGATCCTCCATCCGGAGAAGACGGTGGGCGTCCTCACGCCTCTATCGTTGAAGCTGCACCTGCTCGGCGATTATGCGGACAATTGCATCATCGTCCTGGAAGACAATCAGGATCTGCTGACGTTGTCGCCCGAACACTTCGTGGACCAGTTTCTCCTGGCCGCGGTTCGTCCGGCGGTCATCGTCGAAGGCGACGATTTCCACTTCGGCGCCGGCCGGGCGGGCGACGTCGGGACGTTGACGGAATTGGGCCGACGAAAGGGCTTCGAGGTCACGGTGGTCCCGCCACACCAGACCAAGCTGCCGACCGGCCAGACCCTGCGGGTTTCCAGCACGATCATTCGCTACATGCTTGAGGGCGGGCACGTCGCGGAGGCTGCGGCCGCGCTGTCCCGGCCGTATCGGCTCATCGGTCTGATCGTCTCAGGCCGCGGGCGAGGAAGAAAACTCGGGTTCCCCACGCTCAACATGAGCAGGCCGAATCAGATCATCCCCGCGGAGGCCGTCTACGCCGGTTTCGTGACGCTCGCACCGACGAAGCAGGAGCTTCTGCCGAAGCACCAGTCCATGCCGGCGGTGTTCAGCATCGGCCAGGCCCGGACCTTCGAAGACGAGCACCCGCTCTTGATCGAGGCCCACCTGCTGGCCGAAGGCATCGGTGAAGTAACCGAAAAATGGATGGCCATGGATTTCGTGCAGCGGCTGCGCAGCCAGCACAAGTTCGGGACGCCGGAAGAACTCGCCGCGCAGATCGCCAGGGACTGCCAGCAGGCCAGGACCATTCTCAAGAAAGCAACGAAGGGAGATTAGCATGAGCAAGGAAGCACACATCATTCTGGGCGTGCACGTTACGGATCGCGTGCAGCACGTGCCCCCCGTGCAGGAGCTGTTCACGGAATACGGATGCAGCATCAAGACGCGGCTCGGCCTGCATACCGTCTCCGACCGCTTCTGCTCGCCCAACGGCCTCGTGCTGCTGGAAATGGCCGGCCCGGAGGAGCCCATCTCGGAGTTGATGGAGAAACTCCAGGCGATTGAGGGCGTGGACGTGCAGAAGATGGTCTTCGAGCACGATTGAGACTCCATCATTCTCCAAATCGAAACGGAATGAAAGGGACGCATGAAGAACAATGAAGCATATCAGCAAGCGGTTAAGTTGATTGAAAGCTCCGGCAATGTCCTCATCACGACCCATACAAGGCCGGATGGTGATGCATGTGGGTCTGTGGCTGCAATGACCGAGGTCTTGCGGGGCCTGGGCAAAACGGTCCGACCGCTGCTGCTGTCGCCCATGCCCGAGTGGTATGGATTTCTCTTCGAGGAGAAGATTCCCGTCCTTGGCGAGGATACGCAGGTTGAGGAACTGAGGAGCGGAACGTTCGGCGAGATCGACCTTGTTATCATCATCGATACCAACAGCCGCAGCCAACTCCCGCGTTTCGAGGAGGTTCTCCGGCAATTTCGTGTGCCGGTTCTTGTGTTCGACCATCACGTTACTTCCGATGGATTGGGCCGTGTGGAGGTCACCGACACCGCAGCGGCAGCGGCGGGCCTCGTGCTGCTCGACTTCCTCAAGGCTGCGGGTTTCTCGATCACGCGAAAAGTGGCCGAGGGGCTCTTCGTGGCGATTGCGACCGATACGGGATGGTTTCACCTTCGCAATACGGACAGCCGGGTGTTCCGAGGCTGTGCGGACTTGATCGAGCTTGGCGTCGAGCCCGACGCGCTGTACCGCAAGCTGTACCTTACCTCGTCCTATTCGCGTTTCAAGCTGATGGTGGCCATGCTCAGGACAGTCGAGCTGCGACTCGATGGCCGGTATGCCTCGCAGTACCTGCTTCGTTCGGACTTTGAGAGGACCGGGGCCGCCTACCGGGACACGGAGAACCTGATCAACGAATGCCAGCGCATCGAGTCCGTGAAGGTATCCGCCTTGTTCATCGAATTGAAGGACGGCCGGATTCGCTGCTCGCTGCGAAGTCGCGATACCGTGGACGTCAGCGAGATTGCCGCCAAGTTCGGCGGCGGCGGCCACAAGGGCGCTGCCGGCACGTACCTGCCCGGTCCGGTCGAGCACGCCATGCAGTTGATCTACGACGAAGTGGCGAAGAAACTCGCCTGAGAATAGCACGAATCAAAATTGCGGCTTTGGCCTTGGGCCGAGACTGGTCTGACGGGGCATTTTGAGTTGTCATCACGATTCGCGTGCGATCAGGAGGACACGGCGACGATTGATTTCTTCCCGCGTGCTCACTTCGGTCGGCAGTAGACGGGGCGTTCGCCGTCGGCGTTGGGGGCGAAGGCTTCGTCAAAGATCTTCCGGCCCTCGCTGCTGTCGGCGGGGACCCAGTGCTCGTCTTCAATCCGGCGGAGGAACTTGCCCTTGCCCCACCGTGTGGCGGCGCTGCGGCGTCTCAGACGGGTGGGCCAGCGGGCCTGGACGTCGTTCGGAGCGCTCATTTCGAGGAAGCCGATAAATCGCTCGGACTCGTTCGGCTTGTAGGACAGCATGTAGGCCCGCACACCGGCCGGCTCGCCGTCGCCCTGGGGGCCGGAAGGGGCCTCGATCGGCGGCGTCAGGCCTTTTTCGGCCGTGAACAGCTTTCCCGTATTGAGGTCGTAGAACCACTCTTTCTCAATCGTCCGCACCGGGGCCGTCTTGTCGGGGATCAGCAGCCACATGCCGATTGTCAGCAGCACGATACCGGAGATCAGGGTGGCGGACACCACGAACTCGGGGCGCCCGTTGATCCATTCTCTGACTTCCTGCAGGTGCAGCCGTTCCTTGAGGTCTTCCCACTTCTCCTGAAGCTGATATCCGGCCCAATTCGGCAGCATACGGCGTTACTCCTACCACCTTTTGTAGATCATATTCATGCTTCTGGCGGCCTATTGGCGCTTACCCTGCATCAGTCGAACCATGCGGAGCAAATCGGGATTGTCCACGGAGGCCTCCTGCGAGTCGATGGCGTAGTCCGCCAGCGCGACCGTCCGCGCATCCCGGTACCGCCAATATTCGCCGTGCGTGTCCGGGAAGGTGACATTGCAGCCCCGGCGGTGACGCGCGGTGATGTTGCGGCTATCCCGGACGAACCATTGCGGCGACGGCGACTCGATATCCCGGACCGCGCAGAACGAGCCTTCCATCCACGGCGTCCGGCAATCGGCGTCGATGAACACGACCCTCTCGCTGGTCCGCGTGATCTCATTCCAGAGGTGAAACGGGCGGATCGCATCGCCTTGCGCAAACCGCGGCGTGCCGTTCATCGCCCGCGAGATGGCGTAGCTGCGCAGACGCTCGGTCCGATCGCTTCTGCACTTGTACAGTTTCAGCTCCTCGCCGGTGTAGGACCAGAGCGAGCCGTTGCGGATCGCCTCGGCTGTGCCACCCACGTCATTGCCCGGGATGATGGGCCCGTCGGCCACCCAGTGATTGTCCGGCGGCACATCCCAGCCCGTATCGGCCGAGCAGAGCTTGTCGTCGTTGTCCAGGGCGTACATGATCCACGCCTGCGACAGGCTCCGCATGTTGGATAGACAGGCGATCCGCTTGCCCTCTTCCCGCGCGCCGCTCAGGGTCGGCAGCATGATCGACATCATCACACTGATGATCGAAATGACGACCAGCAGCTCGATCAGCGTGAAGCCCCGCCGGACGGCGCTCGCATCTGCGACGACGATTTGATGCATAACTCTTCTCTCCGCCAAACGGCCCATAGGCCCTCCACAATCCTGTCGTAATATACCGCGCCCACACCCCGCACGGCAAGCACAATCTCCGCCCCGGAAAAGCAGGGAAAGGAGAGATTCCGTCGCCGTCGGACGGCGCACTTCGCGGTGGCGGTGCGCCAGGAAAACCCCTTGTCTGCAACGGTGCGACATCCTATCATGACCTGTGGATTCAGAATGATCGCTTCCGGTGGTGGAGGCAGGACGGAACATGGCGCAGACGGATAACCTATTAGTGCCAATGGGTGAGTCGGACGTGGCGGCGGCCGCGGCCCTCGTGGCGCGGGCGATGAACGCCGACGAAGGACGCTGGGCGGACAGGACGATGCGATTTCATTTCGGGTGCCGCCGGCACAATCTCGATGACGGCCGGATGTACTTCGTGTCCAAGCGGGACGACACCGTGGCCGGATTGGTCGGATTACATCACATCATGTGGGGGCCGGAGCGGAATGTCTGGCTCGCCTGGTTCGCGGTGGATCCGGATCGCCAGCGCCGGGGGCTCGGCGGCCGGCTGCTCGCGGCGGTCGAGAAGA
Source organism: uncultured Phycisphaerae bacterium (assembly GCA_965603165.1). GTDB lineage: Bacteria > Planctomycetota > Phycisphaerae > Sedimentisphaerales > Anaerobacaceae > PLanc-01. Next base: position 42,902 of record CBFDBY010000027.1, on the reverse strand, counting down.
TCGCCGTCCGGGAAGGATATCGAAAGCTCCTCGTCGAGACCTACGCGCACGAAGATTTCGAGAAAGCCCGGCGGTTCTACGAGAGGGGCGGATTCCGCGAGGTCGGCCGGGTCGACGACTATCTCGATGATGGCTCGGCGATGCTCGTCTATGCGAAAGACATCGGGCCGGGCCGACAGAAACGACGCCCGTCGCGCGGCGCCGGCAAGAGCCGGAAACTGACGGACCTGGCGAACATCGGAGCGGTCCTGGCCGGGAGGCTGGAGGAGGCCGGGATCGAGACGGCGGCGGACTTGAAGACGCTGGGAAGCATTGAGGCCGTGCTCCGCGTCCGCGCCGGGATGGACGACGATGCGCCGTGCGCGAACATGCTCTACGCGCTCGAAGGGGCCATTCGCGGCGTCCGCTGGCATGGGATTCCGGAGGATGAACGGGCCGAGCTACGGCGCCGTTACCTCGCCAGGCGCAAGGAGTGATGGTGCCACGGATGAATCGAAACGTGGAGATCAAGGCCGCCGTGAGCGACCTCGCGGCCGTTCGCAGACGAGCGGAAGAATTCGCCGATGGAGGGCCGACCGTCCTCGAACAGGAAGATACCTTCTTCGCCTGCCCGCACGGGCGTTTGAAGCTGAGACGATTTGCGGGATCGAGTCAGGCGGAGCTGATCTACTACGAACGGTCGAGCGTGTCCGGCCCGAAAGAGAGCCGGTACATCGTGTATCCCACGTCCGACGCGGAAGGGCTTCGCGCGGTGCTGTCGGCCGCCCTCGGTGTACGCGGCGTCGTTCGCAAAACGCGGACGCTCTATCTTATCGGCCAGACGCGCGTGCATCTGGACGAGGTCGAAGGACTCGGGCAGTTTGTGGAACTGGAGGTGGTGCTGCATCCGGAGCAGGGCGTCGGCGAAGGGCAGGCCATCGCCCGCCGGCTCATGACCGAACTCTGTATCTTGCCGGAACAGCTCGTCGAGAGGGCCTATATCGACCTGCTCGCATAACGAACTCGCCCCATCCTTCCGATAATCCATGGCGACTACGTTTCTACAACCGGCGCGAAGGCCGGAAGGCATGCTCATGTCGGCGCAATTCCACAGCGCAAGATAGATCCCTCTATCGGCTATAAAGTCTCTCAACAAGCAAGGTGGCGTGATGGTGTCAAATTCGAAATCCGAATATCGAAACCCGAAACAAGCACGAAGGACCGAAATCCCAATGTCCCAAACAGGCTGTCGCCGAGCGACCGGGTTTCTGTCATTGAAGTTTCGTGCTTGGAATTTGTTTCGGATTTCGTGCTTCGTACATCGGATTTCGAGGGATAAGCTGACTATCTGACGGCGGGTTGTGTTGTTGAAGTAAGCATGCCGCCCCGGCGAGGATGCGTGGGAACTTTCTCGTGGCGTGATTGTCTAAGGTATTGTGGGATTGATCACCCCGGATGGAGCCGAGGTTCCGGTCCGGGGTGTTTTCGTTCCGGCGTGCGAATCGCACGGGACGACCTTCAAGGACGAGGGATAAGACTTGGATCGATTGCCGGTGGCGGCTGACGCTGCGCCGCAGAAACGTTAGATGGGTTGGGGGGAAGGAGAGTATGCGCAATGATAAGAGCATTGGGGGTCGTCGCTTGTGTTCTGCTGCTCAGCGGCGCAGCCGGCGCGGAGATTGTCACCGTCACTGACACCATGGACTACACCGACAACGACGGGGGCGCCAACTTCGTGCCTTCCGGAGAAGTCCTCGACCATTCACCCTGGCACGCCACGGCCAATCAGGATTGGGGCTGGACCCACGATCTGACCGGGCTTGTGCCGAAGGACGCCACGGGCATTCAATCCGCCGCCCTGACGATTGTTGCCTGGGACGTCGACGCCGAGGAGGGTGAACTGGACGCGATCTACGCAACCTTTGGCGAGCCGCCCAGTCGCACAAATCTGGGCCTGCTGGACAGCTACCTCGCTTCGCCGACCACCGTTCCATGGCCCGCCACCGGCCAGGTGGGCAGCTACGCCGACTTCTGGTCCACCACCACCTTTACGTTGCCCAAGGACGTCCTCGATCAGCTCTGGAAGGACGGCGAGCTCAACGTGTTCATAGATATCGACCGCAACAACGACGGCTTCCGCGTCACGCTGGAGCAGTCGAGTCTGACGGTGCACTATTTCACGGGCACGCAAGTCCCGGAGCCGGCGACGATCGCGCTGCTCGGCCTTGGCGGTCTGTTCGCCCTGACCCGCCGTCGCGGATAGACGAAGGCGCAAGCGTCCCGCTCTCTTCTTGCGCGCGAGTCAATAGGAGATGAGGGCGTGGACGCTATGCGGCGTCAGCCGCTCGCGGCCTTTCAATTCCGTCAGCTCGATGACGAACGCGATGGCGACGACCTCCGCGCCGACTTTCTCGATCAGCTCACACGCCGCCCGCATCGTGCCGCCGGTGGCGAGCAGGTCGTCCACCATGAGCACCTTCGCGCCGCGCGGGATGTCGTCGCGGTGCATCTCGATGTGGTCCACGCCGTACTCCAGCTCGTAGCTCGCGCTCTCCGTCTTCCAGGGCAGCTTGCCCTTCTTGCGAATCGGAATGAAGCCCGCGCCGAGCCGGGCCGCAGCGGCCGCCCCGAAGATGAACCCCCGCGCCTCCACCGCCGCCACGTACTCGACGCCCGCCTCCCGAAACGGCGCGCACAGGGCGTCAATCGTAGCGGGAAACGCCTGCGGGTCCGCCAACAGCGGCGTGATGTCGCGAAAGAGGATTCCTTTCTTCGGCCAGTCGGGGATGTCACGGATGTGCCGTGCTAAGTCCATTTGTTCGTGCGCCATAAGCATCTACCATTACCAAAGGACCATTTACGATTTCGCCTCACCGTCGGCGAGGCTCACAGCCGGCGTCAACTGATCTTAAATCGCAAATCGTGATTAGTAAACAGCAAATCCCAAACAGCGCAGGGCCATCGCAGAGTTCCTCGGGAGTTTATGTCATTGCGAGGAGCGCAGCGACGAAGCAATCCAACTTCCCGGGATGGGAGATTGCTTCGCTGCGCTCGCAATGACATGCGCGTTTCGCGAGTGGCATCAACGAATCGTATCGATGATTGTATAGCCAAGTGAACCGCGGAACCGACCTTGTCATTCCCGCGAAGGCGGGAATCCAGCATCTTGAGTGGCTTTCCTGGACCCCCGCCTGCGCGGGGGTGGCACTATCGGTTTCATGTGAGAATCCAATCATCGATAGATCGCAGATCGCGAGGCGTAAATCGTAAATGGCAGCGGTCGCTCACTCGCCTTCCATGTACTCGTACAGGCTGATCAGGGCGTCGCGGCGGATCTGGCGGATTCGCTCCCGCGTGAGGCCCATCTGCTTGCCGATTTCCTTGAGGCTCAACGGGCGCTGCCCGCCGATGCCGTAGTGCAGCCGCAGCACCTCGGCCTCACGGAACTCCAACTCGTCCAGCAGCCTGACGGCCTTGGCCTTTTCCTCGTGTTCGGCGAGGGCATCCTCCGGCCGGCCGGCGTTCGTATCTTCCAGTGTCGACTCCAGGGCCTGACTGTCGTCCTGGTCCTCCGCACCGAGACTCTCGCCGGTGTTGCCGAGGACCTCGACGATCCGATGGACGACGGTCGCCTTGCGGATGGGCAGGTGCATGAGGTCGGCCATCTCCTCGATGCTGAGCTTGCGTCCGATGCGGCTCTCCGCCTCCGAAGCCGTATGCCGCCACTGGTTGATCAGGGCGACCATGTACGTTGGCACGTGCACCGGCTGGACGTTCTCCAGCAGGGCCCGCTTGATGCTTTGCTTGATCCACCAGGCGGCGTACGTGCTGAAGCGCGTGCCGCGGTTGGGGTCGAAGTAATCGACGGCCTTGATCAGACCGAGGTTGCCCTCTTCGATCAGATCGCCCAGGCCCGTTCCGCGTCCGCCGTAGCGCTTGGCGATATTGACCACGAGCCGCAGGTTGCTCCGCACGAGCTGCTCGCGCGCCATCGGGTCGTTATCCTCGAGGACCCGCCGGCCGTACTCGCACTCTTCCGCGGCCGTCAGCAGCGGCGCCTCGTCGATATCGTGCAGGTAATCTTTCAGTGTGACGTCGAAAACGATGGTCTCCTCCCGCCCGACTGCGCGCCTCACGGCGTCAGACATCTGGGCCATATCGTTAGTTACCCATCCTCACGGTCGGCACGATCCGCGGGGCCGTCTCCGGGCCAGCCGCGAAGCCGAATCCAATGGAGCTATCGGCCGGACCCCAAGCCCGGTTTAGCCGTCCCGACCCCAAATTCCTGCCCGTCTTGCAGAACCCTCTTTAGCGGCTCGCCAAGCGAGGCGAAAAGACGATTCGCCGGGTGCGCAACGGAGATACCGCCCCAATACTCGGACCTTCCGAGCGTCCCGCTCTGCATCCCGGACAAACTCGCGCCGGGCACACAGCGCGGCCTTACTGCGTTCGGCCGCAAGGAAGACCTATCCTCTCGCCAAGGCGCCAGGATCGCCAAGGTCAGAAGCGGTTCTTGTTCTGCTCTTCTTTGCGGCCTTCGCGCCTTGCGAGAAACGCAAACAGTTGAGGCTCATCCGGTTTTAGCGTACTTGGAGGTTGTCAATGGCCCAGAGAAGAGAAGAAGCTGTTCAGGGGGAAGATCGGGAGGTTTGTCTTGTGCCCTGGAGCCGCCGCAGACACGAGCCCTTGCGGTCGGGGCGTAGGGGTCATTCGTGCCCGGAGAGACAAGAACCGGCCACATGCGGAAGGAGGACTGAATCGAACCGGCTACGCCGGTATAAGAGCTCTTTGCCGGCCGCCTATGGGCCGTCTTCCGAAGATCTTGGCCCATGAACCGACCTTCGCGTGGCAGGGTCCGTGCGGTCGTTGGCGCCAGGACGTGCGTAGGGATGGTGGCGCCGATCACGCCCCTGAACCGCGCCTCTTGAAACCTGGTGAACGGGGCTTTTGTCAAAGACTCATCAGAGGTTGGCCCGGCGACAAGTGCCGGGGGGTGGGGGGAGCTGAGCCCCCAAGACGCATGGAAGTACGCTGAAACCGGATGAGCCAGATGTGATTCTCACACGGAGCCACAAAGCCACAAAGTGGGCCATCGTTTCTGCACCGCTCTTCTTCGTGATCTTCGTGCCTTCGTGTGAGATAAAATCTTCTTGGCTTGAGCCATTTCTTCAGCCCCTGGCGGGCTTCCCGGGATTCCTGAATTTTGCGATATCCTTTCCCGATTTGCCGTTTTCCGCTTGACCTACACGCCCATTCTCCCGTATGATCCCCTTTGCCCCGAGACCAGCAGCTTTGACGAGATAGGCGACTCACCATCCCGAATGCGATGACGCATGAAGAAGGATGCAGAGGAGAAAAGCGGATGTGCATAGTTTTTGACGACCTCGACGAGATAACTAACCAGTGTCTTGCGCCGATTGACAGGGACGAATCGAATAGAGGACGGTCGTGGGATAGGTGCTACGCGTTCTTTCAGCGGTACCACAGGCAGGATGCATTGGGTCGCAGAGAAATGGGGGAGCTGGCATGTCTTCACCTTGGCTTCTATCTGGCGAGTTGGGGAATGTTCAGGGGCTCGGGCGCATTGATGCATAAGGACTACACAGTGTACGGGCCTGTCATAGGAATATTGCATGAAGCACGATATGCGCTTCTCTGGCGTCGCACCCTCTGGAGGCAATTGCTTAAGGGTGGTAATCCCGTGCAGCCTGACGATGTGAACATCCGCTTGGTACTTGAGCTAAAGGGACGGTTAGAGGAGTTCATCAATGGCTTGATGCTAATCAAGAGTCATGCTGCTGACGCGGAACACGCCCACGCCACAGATACGATTGTCTCGAAGATTCTCTTGGGTACCATGTGCTGTATACCGGCATACGATACGTACTTTCGACAAGGACTTCGTATCTACGGCATTCGTCCCTATAACTTGCTTAGCGAACGTTCCTTAACGAGGCTGCTGAACACATGCCGCGAACGAGGGCTCTGGGGCCGACTCCTCGAGCAACCGATTGGGCGATACGGAGTCTCTTATCCGATCATGCGTGTCGTTGATCTTTATTTCTGGACGGTTGGCTTCAACAGCAGACAGAGGAATGCGAAAAAGAAAGCTCGCGCCCAAGGGCGGTAGCATGGACCCTCAGGGGACTCATTAGGAGATGTCATTTGTAGCTATGAGCGGCGACCCATGAATAAGGTTGCGTCATGCTTTTGAGCCCATGAGGCTGGTATGCCACTGTCCATGAAGCCAGAGCGGATTTGTTATTTTGCGGATGTGCAATGAGCGAGTATTCGTTTCGAGTGCGATGCAAATTACCGCGTTATCAGGCGGTAGGGATTGAAGAGTCAACGTGTGTACTTGCGTCAACACGGGCCGGTATACAGATTGTCCTCTCTGCTCTTCCCAAGGAGAAGCTGATTTCGGCAGTGCGAGCTGTCGTTCTCCGTGGCGACGGATGGCCTTCAGAAGCGGAGGCACGGACGGCTGGGCAGCGCTACATGGACGCCCTGATGGTGACATTTGCACGCGTTGGGGTCGGGGCCGATTTCGGAGGGTTCTCGCCGCCCAGTGGGTTCAGCCTCGCTGGTCTGAAGTGGATGGAGAGCGTGGCGAACCAAAGAGTACTTCAAGACGTGCATGGCCTGATGGTTTTTGAGTCCACTCCCTCGCCGAGATTTGCGTCTATAAGCGCGCATCCTACGTTCACCGAGAATGGTGATCGGTTCGTGACGGTGTTCAAACAAGCGGTGGCCCATGAGCGTACTCTCAATGATCGTGAGCGTCTCGCCTTCGATCTATATAATGCGTCCTTCTTTGAGACTTCGACTGATGCTCGCTTCCTGGCTGTGGTAACAGCGTATGAATCCATTCTGTCACCGCCCCTGCGAACCGGTACTACCTTGAAGCATGTGGAAGAACTGATTCGACAAACAGAAGAGTCCGGGGCTCTCCAGCAACCGGAGAGAGAGTCACTCCTCGGCTCGCTGCGATGGCTCAGACACGAGTCTATAACTCGGACTGGGTGCTGCGCAGCTGCTCGAGAATTGGACCAACGAACATATATGGGCAAGACACCAGCGGCTTTCTTCAGGCATTGCTATGACCTGCGCAGCCGATTAGTACATGGTACGACGCCGCGCCCGACACGTGCAGAGATCAATGCCGCGCTAACTGAGTTCCAGAAGTTCATGGCAGACATCCTCTGCGGTCCTCAACTCCCGTCTGAACTGATCTCATCATAAGGAACTCTGCTTTGGCGGTGAAGGTAGAGAAGCCCCTATGAAACACGAGGAAAAAGCCATGACGCCTCTTGATTATTATTGCCCTTCGGTTATGGATAGGAGAGCCCAGAAGCCATTGAGCCATTATTGTGGCTGTGTGATTGAGGTGTGAGATGCAGGAGATCGAGACGTTGACGGGTGGTTGTATGTGTGGGTCGGTTCGGTATGAGTGGCGGGGGACGGGGGTCTCGGCGTCGTATTGCCACTGCACGGACTGCCGGAAGGCGACGGGCGGGCCGTATACGGTGGGCGTGGGCGTGAAGGCGGCGGGGCTGACCATCCTCTCGGGCAAGACCAAGGGGTATACGACGGTCGCCGACAGCGGGCGGCGGATCACGCGGGAGTTCTGCCCGGAGTGCGGCTCGCCGCTGTTCACCCGGGGCGAGGTCCTGCCGGAGATGGTCTGGATCAAGGCGGGCAGTCTGGATGAGCCGGCCCGCATCCAGCCGACGCACCAGACCTGGACGAAGATGGCCGTGCCCTGGGCCTACCTCGACAAGGACCTGCCCGGCTACCCCGACAACGGCCCCGGGCCCGACGAGAAAACCGCGTAGCGGCGGCCTTGCATGTAGAATTTCAGTTCTTTGCACAAGAGCAGTGGGCCCCGTTGCGTTGGGGCATCACGTGGGCAGGCTGATCGTTTTTGGGAGAGATGGCTTATGAGGACATCAACGCACCTGATCGTAGGGCTGGTGTTCGCCGTCGCTGCGGCCGTCATCACGCCGCCCGATCGCATTTCTCAGATCTCTGTCATGCTGGAGATGGTGGCCGTTTACGGCTTGCTCCTGTTCATCGTGTCGCGGTTCAAATCGTTTGCCCGGACGCCGGAACGGATGAAGACGGTGATCGTTGTCCTGGTGTGCCTGGTCGCCATTGCGGTTGCGTGTGCCACGACATTCTTTGCGGGCTATCAGCAAGTGAAGACACGGTACCACAAATTGCTGCAGGAGCAATGGGAACGCGATGATTCGGCGGCTTCGGTGGAGGCGATCGAATAGAAACGCAAGGGGGCTTCGCTGGCCAGATCTTGTGACAGCCGCTTGCCATTCGTCCAGTCGCGGGCAGCGAAGCGCAGTCGAGACATCCGGCGGCGGAGCGGAGGCGTCTGGCGTTCGGGGGCAGATTTCTCCACGCGGCCTGCGGCCTTGGTCGAAATGACAAGGAGGAGGAGCCTGCGGCCTTGGTGGAAATGACAAGGAGGAGGGGGCTTCGGTACTGGTCGAAATGACGAAACGGAGGGGGCGGCCTCGATCAGATTGACGTGCGGGGTACACTGCCAGCGGATGGGAGGGACGGGGCGGAGCCGACTGCCACGAGGCAGAGCCGCTGGCGGAGTGTGGGGGCGGCGTTTTGGGTGGATTGGCGGGGGGCTTTCTGCTATAATCAATCTGGCTGAACTCCTGCCGTATGGAGACGCGGCCCGGTCTGGGAATGGGTGTTCCTGCTGGACATGTTTGCTGAAGATCGTGTCGATTCGCCCGGCGTGGGATCGTTTTCCTGATGAAATATTGGCATACTGCGCTCGTTTTCGCTGTTCTACTTCTGGTCGGCCTGTCGGGGCGGGCTTGTGCGCAGGCTCTGCTGCGGATCAGCGAGTTCATGGCGGTGAACCGCAACGGGCTCGACGACGAGGACCGTGACGAGGAGGACTGGATCGAGATCCACAACGCCGGGGCGAGCGCGGCGGACCTGGAGGGGTGGTATCTGACCGACACGGTCGAGGACCTCACGAAGTGGCGATTCCCGGCGGTGACACTCGCTTCCGACGGCTATTTGGTCGTCTTTGCCTCCGGGAAAGACCGGAAGGACCCGGCGGGCGAGCTGCATGCGAACTTCAAACTGAGCGGGGCGGGCGAGTATCTGGCGCTGGTTCGCCCGGACGGCGTCACGGTCGTCTCGGATTTCTCTCCGGCCTATCCGATTCAGGCGCCGGACGTCTCCTACGGCTGGAGCGGAAACGTCGCGGAGGAGGTGCTGGTGGCGGCGGGTTCGCCGGCGAGTGCCCTCGTGCCGCAGGACGATACGCTGGAGGTCGATCCGCTGCCGGACGCCCCGCGTCTCTGGACGCTGGAGGATTTGGACGATTCCAGTTGGCCGGCCGGCACGACCGGAGTGGGGTACGACTATGCGGAGCTGATCGGGCTGGACGTCTCGGCGATGCGCAACGTGAATCAGACGGTCTACATTCGCGTGCCCTTTGTCGTGGACAATGTGGCGGCGATCCAGACCCTCACGCTGCGGATGCGTTTCGACGATGGGATGATCGCGTACATCAACGGGCAGGAGGTGGCGCGGGACAACGCGCCCGCCGAGACCACGGAGACGTGGAACTCCGGCGCTCCGACGAATCGGTCCGACGATACGGCGGTCGTGCCGGTCGAGTACAGCATTCCCCGCTTCGATTTTCTGCACGTCGGGATGAACGTGCTGGCCGTGCAAGGCTTGAACAACGGCGTGGGCAGCTCGGACCTGCTGATCCTGCCGGAGCTGATCGCCACGGTCGGTACGGAGGGCGCGCCGTCGCTGCGCTATTTCCCGCAGCCGACGCCGGGCAAGGCGAACAACGCCGGCGTCAAGGCGCTGGGCCCGATCGTTACCGATGTGAACCACCAGCCGGCAGTCCCGACCGAGGATGAAGACATATGGGTCACGGCGCGGATCACGCCGCTATCCGACCCGATCATGGCGACGGAGCTGCACTACCGCGTGATGTTCGACGGGGAGGTGACGACGCCGCTGCGCGACGACGGCAACAGCCACGACGACGAGCCGAACGACGGCCTCTACGGCGCGCGGATCCCGGCCACGGCGCTCCGCGCTGGGCGGATGGTGCGCTGGTACATCACCACCAGGGACAACTTCCGACGGGGCTTTCGCGTACCGGCGTACGCCGATCCGCTGAACTCGCCGCAGTATTGCGGCACGATCGTAGCCGACCCGAGCCTGACGAATCCGCTGCCCGTGCTGCACCGGTTCATCGAGAATCCGGGGGCGGCCGATACGAGCGCCGGGACGCGCTGCTCGCTGTTCTACGACGGCGAATTCTACGACAACGTGCTGATCAACGTTCACGGCCAGTCGAGCCGCGGTTTTCCGAAGAAGAGCTACGATATCGACTTCCATCCCGGACACAATTTCAAGTGGGCCCTGGGCGAGCCGAAGGCCGACGACATCAACCTGCTGACGACGTTCCCGGATAAGGCGCACATGCGCAACATCCTGGCCTACGAGACGTATCGCGATGCGGATTGCCCGTACCATTGGGTGTTCGCCGTGCGCGTGCAGCAGAACGGGGCCTTCTGGGGGACGGCGCATGCCATGGAGAACGGCGACGAGGACTGGCTGATCCGGATGGGCCTGAACGCCGACGGCGCTCTGTACAAGATGTACAACACGTTCACGAGCCGCAGCCATGCGACGAGCGGGGCGGAGAAGAAGACGCGCAAGTATGAGAACAACGCCGACCTGACGGCGTTGTACGACGGCGTCACTCTCTCGGGCGAGGCGCGGCGGCGCTATCTTTACGACAACGTGGACGTCGCGCAGGTGGTCAATTTCCTCGCGGCCCGCGCGATTACCGGCGACACCGATTGCTGCCACAAGAACTATTACTTCTACCGCGATACGGGGCGAAGTAATGAATGGCAGATGTGGCCGTGGGATGTGGACCTGAGCTTCGGGCGGCGGTGGATCAGCTCGCTGACGTACTGGGACCAGAACCTGATCGTCGATACGCCGCTGTTCATCGGCAACAACAACCGTGTGCCGCAGGCGATCTTCGGGACTTCCGAGATGCGGCAGATGTATGTGCGGCGGATCCGCACGCTCATGGACGAATTGCTCAAGCCGCCCGGCACGCCGCCGGAGGAGCTTCACTACGAGCCGCGGATCGATGAGCTGGCCGCGCGGATTGCCCCGGATGCGGCGCTCGACGCGGCCAAGTGGAATTCGCACGCCTGGGGCAATGGCTCCGCGTGGTCCAATTGTTGTCCGCAACTATTGCCCGAGGCGGCGGAGGAATTGAAAGAGTTTTACCTGCCCGAGCGGCGCGAGCAGCTCTACTACGGGCTGGCGCCCGGGGCCCATGAGATCCCGGACGCTCAGCCGGCCGACGCTGCAGTGATCTTCGGCGCTATCGAGCCCAATCCGTCCGGCGGCAATCAGGACGAGGAGTACATCCAACTGCTGAATCCCAACCGCTTCTTCGTGGACATCTCCGGCTGGACGCTGCACGGCGGGATCGACGAGACGACGCCTATCTTCACGTTTCGAGGCGGCACGGTCATCCCGTCCAGCGGCATTCTCTACGTGGCGGCCGACCGTGCGGCCTTCCGGGCCCGCGCTTCCTTTCCCATGGGCGGCCTGGCCCTGTTTGTCGTAGGGGACTACGCCGGTCGGCTCTCGGCCCGAGGCGAAACGCTCGAACTAACCAATCGGCAAGGCGCGATCGTGGCCTCCATGAGCACGCGGCCTTCGCCCAGCCCGGCGCAGTCGTTCCTGCGGATCACCGAATTGATGTACCATCCGCCCACGATGCCGGACGACACGTTCGACAACGACGAATACGAGTACGTGGAGTTGAAGAACATCGGCGAGACGGAAATCCCTCTATCGGGCGTGCATTTCTCCGAGGGCATCGCGTTCGATTTCACCGGCGCAAGTGCAGGTCAACTGGCGACGGGCGAGCATGTGCTGGTCGTGAAGAACAGCGTTGCGTTTGCCGAACGCTACGGCGCGGGCTTCAACATCGCGGGCGCGTACACGGGCTACCTGGCCAACGGCGGCGAACGGATTCGACTCGACGACGCGCAGAACGAAAAAATCCTGGACTTCGAATACAATGATTCGTGGTATCCGATCACGGATGGAGATGGTTATTCGCTCGCGATCGTCGACGAGGCCGCGAGCTTCGATACGTGGGACGAATCGGCCAGTTGGCGGTCCAGCGGTGCAATGGGCGGATCTCCCGGCGCGGATGATTAGAACGGCACGTCACTTCACTTCACCATTCACGTTGCATGTTCGTCGTCGCGACTTTTCAGAAGAACGAACTTTTTCTTGACATTGGCTTGCCGGTATTGCTATAATGAATGTGTAAGACTTGGGGGTCTCGTCCTTGAGCCGTTGCTATAACAAAACTGTGATGAGAGGACGGATATGACATAAAGCCGCGAGCCATGGATTGGCTCGGCAACACAGAAACGGATGCGTGAATCATCATCATTCCGCTCGCCTTGAGCCATGGAACAGAAGGAGGTGGTTATGGGTTTGAGCCAACGCATTTCGCAGGGAGACAGCTCTCCCTAACATAAGAGTTTCATTCCTACCCCGCCGTGCTGCGAAGCGCGGCAACGGGAGCGGTCCGAGACAGGTGTAGAGGGCGCATACAAGGATATTATTGTGCCTGTTGAGGACGGTGCGCCTCCGTTGAACGACGGCAGCGCACTGACAAAACGCAATCTCGTGTAGGAGAAGGATCATGTATGCGAAGGTACTGTACATCTCGTTCGCGTTGGTGGTGGCTACCGGTGGCAGTGCGGCGGCATGGACTGGAGTCACCGTCGGGGACGCCCTGCCGCTCGGAAGCGAGTCGTTCGACCCCGCCACGGGCATCTGGACCATCGAGGCTGACGGACACGACATTTGGGATAATGCCGATGACTTTCACTATGTTTACAAATACCTCGTTGGCGACGGGGTCATCAGCGCCCGGGTGCTCGAGTGGGGTCCGGGCTCAAACGCCTGGGCCAAAGCCGGCGTGATGATGCGCGAGACGCTGGCCGGCGGGTCCGTGCACGCCATGACGGTCATCACCGCCGGCGAGGGCGGTGGCGGCGGTTTCCAGCGTCGCCCGGTCACCGACGGCGGCTCGGCCTCGGACCACGACCCATCGCCCAACGTCGGGCCCGGCTGGTTCGTTCGCGTCGAGCGCACCGGCGACGAGTTCCGGGGCTATTTCTCCCAGGACGGCGTCAACTGGTGGCAGCAGGGTCCCGCCGTGACGATCCCCATGCGGACGACGGCCGGCCTCAAGGCGGGCTGCTTTGTCGGGCTGTGCGTGACCTCTCACGCCACGGGCGAGCTGCGGACGGTTACCCTGGACAGCGTTGCGCTGGAAGGCGAGATCTACGACGCCGAGCCCCCACAGGTCGAGGCGTACGAGCCCGTACCGGCCGACGGGGCAACCGGCGTGGTCGTGCCACTGCTGCAATGGACCGCCGGTCAAACGGCCCTGTGGCACAGGATCTATCTGGGCACGAGCCCCGAGCTGACGGAGGCCGATATCGTAGCTCCGCAGCATCCGATGCCTCTTTACTTCCACATTCCCGGCCTGACGCCGGGGGCGACGTACTGGTGGCGCGTCGATGAGATCGAGCCATTAGGGACGACGCACACGGGGCCCGTGTGGCATTTCACCACGGCGCCGTTGACGGCGTTTAACCCCATGCCCCCTGATGAAGCAAAGTTCCAGGAGATCGACGTTGATCTCACCTGGGCTTCCGGTGCGAACGCCATGAGTCACGACGTTTACCTCAGCACGAGCGCTGAGGACGTCATCGCCGGGGCGCCGACCGCGTTCCAGGGCAGTCTGACCGATACCATGTTCGATCCCGGGACGCTGGCTCTTGACACGACGTACTTCTGGCGCGTGGACGAGACCGACGTCATCGGCGCGAAGCACATCGGGGACGTCTGGGCCTTTACGACGACCGTTCCGGGCCTGGGAAGCATCAAGCGGGAAATCTGGGAAAGCATCGACGGCACGAGCCTGAGCGACCTCCGGGCTGACTCCAGATTTCCATGGCTGCCGACCTATGTGGACGAGTTGACGGCTTTCGATTCCCCGGAATATGGCGACAACTACGGCGGCCGCCTGGAGGCGTGGCTGCACGTTCCCCTTACCGGCGAATATACGTTCTGGGTCGCGGGTGACGACAACACCGAGCTATATCTCGGCGCCGGCCCCGGTACGGCCCAATTGATCGCGGACATTCCGAGTTGGACCGGCGCCCGTGCCTGGGACACGATGCCCAGTCAGAAATCTCCGCCGATTCATCTGGAAGCGGGCCGCCACTACATCGCGGCGCTGTGGAAGGAAGGCGGGGGCGGCGATCACTGCGCGGCGGCCTGGCAGGGCCCGGGCGCGCCGGAGCGAACGGTCATCCCCGGCAGCTTCCTCAAGCCGTTCGAGGCCGTGTGGGCCTACGATCCGCAGCCGGCCGACGGTGCGGTCGATGTGCCCCAGATGCCGGCGCTCCAGTGGGCCACTGGTGTGCGGGCGGTGCGGCATGACGTCTATTTCGGCGACGATGCGGAGGCGGTAGCCAATGCCGATCTCGGGACGGCCGGCGTCTATCAGGGACGGCAGCCCATCGACGCCGTGACGTATCTGCCTGCCGAGCTCGCATGGAACAAGACGTATTACTGGAGAATCGACGAGGTGAACGAAGCCCATCCGGAGAGTCCGTGGAAGGGCGCCGTATGGAGTTTCACCACAGCCGATTTCCTGGTGATCGACGACTTCGAGGGCTACACGGACGACATAGACGCCGGGGAGGCCATCTGGCAGACCTGGATCGACGGCCTGACGAACAATACAGGTTCGATCGTCGGCTACTTCGAGGCGCCGTTCGCCGAGCAGACGGTCGTCTACGCGGGGCGTCAGTCCATGCCGCTGGATTACAATAATCTGGCCGCGGCGGAGTACTCTGAAGTCACTCGCAGATGGGCGGCCCCGCAGGATTGGACGGCGAACGAGGTCAAGGCGCTGACCCTGTACTTCCGCGGCTGGCCGTCGGCGTTCATGGAGACGGCGCCGGGCGCCATCAAGATGAGCGCCGCCGGCGTTGATATCTGGGATATCGCGGACGAGTTCCGCTACGCGTACAGGCCGCTCGTCGGCGACGGCTCGATCGTGGCGAGAGTGGACAGCCTGCGTGACACGGACGTCTGGGCGAAGGCCGGCATCATGATCCGCGAGACGCTGGACGTCGGCTCGACGTTTGCGGCCGTGTATCTTACCGGCAGCAATGGCGTTCGCTTCCAAGCCCGACCGATCGGCAACGATTCGGCCACGAGCGACAGCGCCGTGGCCACGCCGGAACAGGTCGCGCTCGTCGAGCCCGTCTGGCTGAAGCTGGAGCGCGTCGGCGATGCGTTCAATGCGTATTACTCTACCGATCCCGACGTCGAAGGCTGGATCGCGATGGCCTGGAATCCGCAGACCATCCCGATGACCGGCGCCGTCACCATCGGCCTGGCGCTGACCAGCCATAGCGCCGGCAATGTCACCGTGGCGGAATTCTCCGAGGTCTCGGCCCAAGGCGCTGTCGCAGGATCGTGGCAGGTCGCCGAGATCGGCGGGGACCATCCTGCGAACGTTCCGGAGCCGCTGTACGTGGGCCTTGAGGACAGCGCGGGCACGGCGCGGATGGTGATCCACCCGGACCCGGAGGCGGTGTTGCTCGATAGCTGGCAGGAGTGGAACATCGCGCTGAGCGATTTCGCATTGGCCGGCGTGGATCTGACCCGCATCATGGCGCTGCACATCGGCGTCGGCGACGGCCCCGGTCCGCACTCGGGCGGCCGCGGCTTGATCTACATCGACGAGATCCGCGGCTATAAATCCCGGTGCGTGCCGGCCATGGCGAAGCCCGCCGGCGACCTCAACAACGACTGCGTCGTCGACACTCTCGACCTGGAGTTGATGGCCGAACAGTGGCTCAGCCTGGGTACCGTTGACGTGCCGGCGACGGCCGACCTCAACGGAGACGGCCGAGTCAATCTGTCGGACTACTCCGGTTTAGGGAAAGACTGGCTGGAGGAGGTTCTCTGGCCGTAGGCAGGGACGCTTGCCTCATAGAGCACCTGTCCGGCCGTGCGGTGGGGCCTGTGTCAACTCGGCACAGGCCCCGCACGTTTCTTGTCTTTCCTAACTCCTTTGGAAGAAAGGTGTTAGGCAATCTCCCCTTGACGGCGACAGGCGATCGAATCTCGCGTCTGTTTCTGAGCGTTCTGCACGGTGTCCCGGCCTAACGTGGCGGTCGGGTGACACGTGGCCGCACCCCGCTTGGAAGCAGGCGCACGTGGTCATGGCGATCCATTCTCAAGATAAACGGTTAGGAATACGTGCTTTCAGTTGACACGGCAACCAGCATCCGGCAATATTGCCATTTAGTGTCTTGTCCGCCCGGGCAACGTAAGAAGGACGGGGGGTGCTTGCCAGCGGGCGAGGTGATGGTCCCCATATCTCGATAGAGACGCGTGCCAATCGGGCGCTGCCTTGCATTCAGCGCGCAGTTATGGCCGCTACGGTCATACAGGACAATCTGAACCAACGGCAATTGGCCGAGTGACAGATAAGGGAGGGCCTATGCGCACCGCAAACGGTCGGACGCGCCGCCGTGTGGAATTGAGCGGTGAAGGTGGCCGAGGAGCATACGACATGAATCGTATCTGTGTGGGCAAGGGAAATCTTCTATTATCCTGTTACTCAACCTGTGCGCCGGATTGACAGGTGTTAACGGGCGCGTTCTCCGGATCGGTTTGTCCGGATGGTCGCCGGGTTGGGCGGAACCCCCAAGAGATTACTGTGGTCGAAAGGAGAGAATGATAAGACGCCGAAAACTATGGGCATTCTTATTGATCGCGGGACTGTTGTGCGCCGTCAACACGTCGGCAAACGCCGGTTTCTGTGGATTCGAGCTGGGTGACCGCGTCGAAGCGGCGGTGGATCACCCCGCTGGACACCCCACGCTGTGGGAGGGCATGACCGGGACGGTCATCTGCTTCACGTTTACGTGGCCTTTGCCGGTCCTGGTCAGTTGGGACGGGTGGGCGGACGGACATAACAACATCTGGTTCTGTGAAACACCCATTCTGCCGTACGCGTTCAACTCGTGTTGGTGGGTCCATTGCAACGAGATCAGGCCCGCCGGGGGGATACCCGAGTTGTTTGACGGTGGCGAAGCGCAGCGCTACTTCGCACCCCAGAGGGTCGTGGCCGGCCAGCCGGGTCAGCCTTTTGAGGTTGGCTTCAGCGTGTGGAACGGAGGAAACGGCCATCCCGAAGCAACCATTTATGTGCACGTTTATGCCTCCCGTGATGCCCGTATCACAAAATCCGATTACTATATTGGCAAGACGAACTGCTATATCAGTGCCGGTGGAACTGCCCGACTCGCGGTCAAAGGCAGTGTTCCCACACACATCCCCGCGGGCTTCTATTACATCGGATGGATTATCGATCAGGACCAGAAGATAGAGGAACGCGACGAGACCAACAACCGGGCTTGGGTCACCAGCTACAGGCTGACGGTGGCTGCGCCTCCGGGCAGGCCTTCGCTGGAGCTGTCGGCTGCTGCCGGTGGACGGATCGTCGACCCGGGAGAAGGCGTTTACACCTACATCGGCCCGAGTGTCGTTCAGGTGGAGGCCTCTCCCGATCCGAACTGCTCCTTCCTGGGCTGGACGGGCACGGCTGTTACGGCGGGCCACGTCGCCAACGCCGGTGCGCCAAAGACGTCCGTTACCGTCGACGATCGGTACACGCTTCAGGCCCTCTTCGACGGACCCCATCTGGTGATCGAAGACTTCCAGGCCTACGATGTGGACAGCAACCGGTTGAATCAGACCTGGATCGACGGGCTTGGCTATGTCGAGCCCGCGCCCGGTCATCCCGGTACGAAGACCGGGGCCATCGTCAGCAACCCGCGACCGTCGGCGCGTGAGTCGTACAAGGTCCATGGGGGCAGCCAGTCCATGGAGCTGACCTACGACAACACGTTTGAGCCGTGGCATTCGCTGGTCGAGCGGACGTGGTACGAATTCCGGAATTGGACGAAGACCGGCGCCGACACGCTGTCGGTGTGGTTCCGCGGTGCCCAGGAGAATGGCCCCGAACCCCTCTACATCCTCGTGGAGGATTACTCGGGTCTGATAGTTGCTTCGGAGCACCCGGATCCCCAGGCGGCCCAGATGGAGGGCTGGAACCGCTGGGACATCCCCCTGGCGGAATTCGAGAATGCCGGTTTGATGTTGTCCCGCGTGAAGAGGATGTACATTCGTGTGGGCGACGAGGACGACCCCACGTTTGACAGCACCGGCGTGTTGTATTTTGACGACATCACGCTCGTCCATTCCGGTTTCAGTGAGCCGCGCAGGATCGGCCAGCGACCCATAACGCGTTGAAGCCATACGGCACATGATGCGTGATTGGCTGTTGAATGAGGGCTGGCGGTCCAAGAGGGCCGTCAGCCCTTTCTCCGCGAGGGCGGAGATGGGTCCACCGGACCCTTCAATTCGCGGGGCGGCTGAGTTTCAAGATCTTCGAAGTGAAGGCCCGGACGACCCTGCCGTCGTCATCTGTCCTGACGGTTGTGTACCTGTCGTTTCTTGCCTTTCTTTGCTGGCACTGCCGACTGTGGCATCGTAGTGTTAATCTGAAATATTCATATCCCGCGTCCGACTACACCGAGGTAGGATTCGGTAATCGTATTTGAACGATGGCGCCGTGAGACCCCCTTTGGGAGCCAAGCTCATGGAAGCAGTGAGTCATTTCACGGAAGCAGTGATTGAGTTTGTGGAAGCTCTGGAGTTCTGGGGCTGGATCGCGGTTATCGTCATTAGCTGTGTTGCCATTGAAGGCCTCGTCAAGGTCAAACGCATGCGGATCAAGCACATCGAACGGATGGCAAAGATTCAGCAGGGAATCGATCCAGGCGATGAAACCGAGGCCTACAAGAAGGACGAACTCTAAAAACTCGCCCCGATCGGATGCTCTGGGCCATGCCTCTTGGGGGCGGTTTCGCATCCACCGTGCTGCGCTTCTGAATTGTCCCCACCTGTGTCACCTCAATCCAGGCCGCTGCTATTGCCTGCCGAGCACGTTCGACAGCGTATGTACTTTCCGGTTGACTGCGATTCACCGGTTGGATAAGTAAGGCAGTCAAGGCACGGCTGCAGGCCGCCGAACGGGCGGCGGCGGTCGTCGGTCGATCGGTCCCGGGAAGGGATCCTCGTGAAATGAGCGTTTGTGTTTGGTGAGGGCGGAATCATGGTGCGAATGACAGGGAAAGTCGGGTTGTGGGTGGTCGTGGTGGTCTCGCTGTTTGCCCTGGTGGGCTGCGAGAGTCTTTCCGGCGGGAAATCGGCCGGTAAGAAGGTGGTGCTTTTCAACGGCGAGGACTTCACCGGCTGGGAACGGTTCATTCCCGATGCGAGCGTCGACGTCGATGAGATTTGGCAGGTGCGGGACGGCGTCCTCTATTGCGCGGGACAGCCGAATGGCTACATTCGTACGAGTGACACATACGAGAATTACCGTCTGCACGTCGAATGGCGTTGGCCTGCGAACCCGACGAACAGCGGCGTGCTGCTCCACGCCCAGGGGCCTGAGAAGGTCTGGCCCGCCTGCATCGAATGTCAACTCAAAGCCGGCAACGCGGGCGATTTCGTCCTGATCGGCGGTACGGGTCTGACCGTGGACGGCACCGACCGCCGGAATCCGGACAGGCAGTTCGTGAGCATCGCGAAGAAGCAGCCGACAAGCGAGCGGCCCGGCGGCCAGTGGAACACATACGACATTCGCTGCGAGGGCGACTCAATTCGTTGCCTCGTCAACGGGGTCCTGCAGAATGAGGGCACGGCCGCGAGCGTCGCAGCCGGATGGATCTGCCTGCAGAGCGAGGGCAGTCCGATCGAGTTTCGCAACATCTACCTGGTGCCGCTCGACTGAGCGACGCAGCCAAGCTCGTCGAACGGCCGACCTGTAAGCTCCTGTCTCATCTATACTTGCGACTCGCCCGGGTCGGCACGTCGGTCGGGCGGAACGTTCGCACCTGAGGCAAACCAAAGGCGACTTCGGCCTGCCGTGTGGTATCGCCGTGCGCCCACACCATTTCAAAGTGAGTTCAGTTCCAGCGTCGTCCGCCGGCCCGGGTCGCCCCTGCGCCTGCAGGGAAAAACCGCAAAACATGTATGAAGTGCCCTCATTGCGTATCTATACTGGTAGAGCATGGGCATGAAGGGCATTGAGACGCAGAACGAGTTGGCACTGGTGTGCATCGCCCGCAAAGGCGACAAGGAGGCGCTCCAGACGCTGCTGGGCCGCAACTGGACATGGGTCAGGGCGGTGGTCTACAGCACCCTGGCCGATGGGCAGGACGTGGATGACGTGATGCAGGAGATATGCCTGCGCGTCATCACGCGGATTCACACGCTTCGCGAGCCGGAGCGATTTCGGGGGTGGCTGGCCGTACTGGCGCGGCGGATCGCATTGAGGCATCGCCAGCACACGGGGCATGGGCCGGCCCAGCTTGCCGACTTGCCCGCGTTGGCCGAGGCCGGCAGTTATGCGGCCGATCCGGCCGACGACATCGAAAGAAAAGAGCTATGCGGGCGTGTGCTGGAGGCGGTCCGAGCACTGCCTGAGAAGTACCGCGAAGTGTTCGTGCTGGCGCATTCAGGCGGGCTGACCTACGCCCAAATGGCCGAGGTCCTCGATGTCCCGGTCACAACGATGCAGATCCGGCTGGTGCGGGCGCGACGAGCGGTGCGCGACCAGATTCTTCAAAAGAGCAAACATAAGGTGCATGAGAAATGAGCGCGACGGACGACAGACTGGAAATACTGATGGGCAAGCTGCTGGACGGCGAGATTTCGCCGGCGGAGCAGCGCCTTCTCGAACGTGAGCTCGAGCACGATGCGCAGGCAAGGGAGCTCCTGGAACAGTTGCAGCCCCTGCATGAATGCAGTCGCGAAGTTGTCACGCAGGGCGTTCTGAAAGGGGGGGCGAACTCGGGAGAGGTCTTCGAACGAGCTTGGCGCCAGAACAAACGTTCTCTCTGGGGCCGGGTTGGCCAGACGTTGCCCGTCTCGTTTGGGGGTATGCGTTTTGCCGTTGGGCTGGCGGCGGGATTCCTCGTGGGTCTGAGTCTTCATTTCGTCCTGGTTGGCGGCCCGGAACCGCCTGCGGAGACACCGCCGACGCCTCCGGTTGCCCGGAGTGTTTCGCCCGGGATGAACGATCGGGGCCCTGCGGCGCCGGGGTTCGAGACATCAGTGCCGTGGGATGTCACGCGGAAGGTGGACTGGTACGGGTTCACCGACGCCGCGGGCAATCAATGGCTCATTGAGGGCATTCGCGAAGGAATGGTCAGGCCTGCCGCTTATCACGGTGACCTGTGACAAATGCGAGAGATCCTGAAAGGAGATCGTCATGAAGAAAGTGATTCTACAGAGTTGTCTCGTCCTGCTGGTTTTTGGCTCGGTGTCTCAAGCCGGCGCGGAGCGGCCGTACATGGGCGTACGTCTGGACCCGGTGCCCTTGCCGGAGCTGCTCACGAAGCATCTGGGCCTCGATCCCGGACAGGGCATCCGGATCAGCAACGTGAATGTCGGCAGTCCGGCGGACCGCGCCGGGCTGGGACGCGATGACATCATTGTCGCTTTCCAGGACGAGGAGGTCACGAGCCTGGAGGAATTCGTCGACGCCGTGCGCAGCGCGGGCGTCGAGACGGAGGTGTCTCTCGAAGTGATCCACCTGGGGCAGTCGAAGATGCTCCGGTTCGAGCTGGTGCCGATGCCGGACGACGTCGAGTGGAAGTATCCGCCGGAGCCGGAGGTGGTCACTTCCTGGCAGCCGGGCAAGTTCTTCAAGATCGGTCCCGAGGGCCAGGAGTGGGTGGAGATTCCCCTGGATCGCATGCCCGAATTCGATCTGGATGTGAAGAAGTTCTTCAGGGACACGTACACGTATCACCACAGATACGACGGCGAACAGTACACGATTACGATCGAAGGCAACCCCAATAACGAGGATGCCGAGGTCATCGTACAAGCGGATGACACCGAACACCGCGCGAGCGTAAAGGAGATCGACGCACTGCCGGAGAAATACCGGGGTCCGGCCCGAGAGGCGGTGGAAGATGCCCGCAAGGCGTTCCAGGCGCGCAACCGGTTTGGGCATACGCTACGCCTGCCGAAGCCGCCGCAGCCCGATATCTATCAGTACTTCCGCAGCATCCCCCGGCCGGACATAGATCGCTGGTTGGACCAGAAAGACCGTGTCGTGGAAGAACTACAAGATCAGATCGAACGCCTCCAGCAGCGAATGAAGGAGTTGGAGGAGCAGAATCGCAAGGCGCTCGACAAATTGCTCGATGAATGGGGTACAAGGAAGGACAAGGAGGAGAAGCCTGAGAAACCCGCGCCCTCGGAGCCGAGTCCCGAGCAGGCGATCTGACCGCAGGCCCTGCTGTTTTCCCACAGGCTGATCCACGGGACCGGCCCCTCTGAAGGGCCGGTCTTTTTTCGTATGGCAGCGACAAAATGAGTATTGCTCTTGACATTTTCTCATTTGGAAAGTAGATTCGCAGGAAAGGAGAAGCCTGCGATCTCCAATACGGCCTTCTCTGTGGGCAGGATGCTCTGCCGCGTGTGCAGGCCGGGCGTATTGGGCAACAGGCATGAATCAACCGGCCATCCGCACCATGGTGTGCGAGACGGACCGGGAGGAGGAGTTGACGCATGTCTCACAGAGGAGACAGGCGCCCATGGGATGGGGCGATGGCACGGAAGCTGACGGAGCGAAGGGAAGGGGGGCAGGGATGAGAACGATCGCGATGGTCAACCAGAAGGGGGGTTGCGGCAAGACGACCAGCGCCATCAATACCGCCGCCGCCCTTGCGGAGTTGGGCCAGCGGGTCCTCCTGATCGACCTTGACCCCCAGGCGCACGCCACGATCGGACTAGGGTACGACTCGAACGCCTTCGAGCGCACGATCTACGACGTTGTGACACAGCCGGGCGTTCTGCTCTCGGACGTGGTCGTCCATACGGGTTTCCACGATCTGGACCTGGCACCGTGCAACGTACTGCTTGCGAGCGCGGAGATCGAGCTGGCGGGCACGCCGGGCAAGGAATTGCTCCTTGGCCAAGGGCTTCAGAAAGTGCGGGATGATTATGATTTGTGCGTCATCGACTGTCCGCCGTCGCTCGGCATCCTGACGCTGAACGCTCTGGTGAGCAGCACGGGCGTAATCGTGCCGGTCCAGGTGCATTACTACGCCCTGGAGGGCCTCAAACGCCTTCTTGAGACGATTCGCATCATCCGCCAGCGGTTTCATCCTTACTCCATGGAGAACATCCGTTTGCTGCTGACCTTCGTCGAGGAGCGAACGACCTTCAGCCGGCAGATTCAACAGCAAATGCGCGAAATCTTCGGCGAACTGGTTTTCGATGCGGTCATTCACCGGAATATCCGATTGGCGGAGGCCCCGAGTGCCGGCGATCCGATCCTGACGTACGCGCCGCAGAGCAAAGGGGCGTTGGACTATCGGGCATTGGCGGCCGAAATCCTCGAGACCCACCCCTCGGCCGAAGAGCCGGCCGTCGAGCGGATGCGGCGGGGAATCCAGAAGCACCTCACCACGATCTTTGAGGGCGTATGGATCCCGAAACGCCAGCAGCCCGCCAAGGCCCTCAATAGGGTCCTTGCCGGGTCGATTGAGTCCACATAGGGCCTCGTCACGCCTCGCCGGCAGGCGAGTCGGTCTTGACGCCATCGGCCACAGCCGACAGAGTGTTCCCCTGCCACGCGATCGGCGTAGACAAAACAACCCCCGCGGCAGAGTCCCCGAGAGCCCATAGGGAGAAAAAGCCACCGATCCTGTGGAGAATCTCCCTTCTCGCCCATGATTTCTTAGAACAAGCGTAGCCAAATAGGAGTAAATCCTATATACTTCTACCTACGAGGTATCCCCACCATGGCGGATGCGTGTAGATCGCGTGAAATGAGTCTTGGACACAAATGTCTCGCCGGGAACAAGTGGACCGGGCAACTGCTGCGGGGGCGTCAGTGACCTCGGATCTGGGGTTCGCTGATGGGTTACTTGTCGGTACTTGAGAGTCACGGATGACTGGGCTCGAAAGGAAGGCTTCAGCAGTTGCCTGGTTTCACGACTTTACGCGTGGATCAGCTCGCTGCCCGGGCGCTTTAGAGAGTCTGCAAACGGGCTGGACGGTCGACTTTGATGGATTGCACACTTTGACGGATACTACCGTCGGCCGTCCATGCCCTGTACTTCATCTGGCTTCGGGGTGACAGAGGTCCTCACGAGGCGCTCGGGCACTGATCCGATTTCCCGTGTACCGGCGATCGCACATCCAGCATGGGGACGAGTTCCCTCTGGACAGTTTCGCAAACGCCGCAAAGAGATGCCGGCAGAGCACGCAGGCACAAATCCCAATCCCATCACGGTAGGACCGCATTTCGCAAGTTCCGCGGCTATCCGCGGTAGAGATTGCTTCGTCGCTGCGCTCCTCGCAATGACATAGACAGGCCATTGCATGTCATTGCGAGCGAAGCGAAGCAATCGATAGTCGCACGATTTCTGAAATGCGGCAGTAGGTTTGTTGCCCGTTTTCACAGACGTTTCGCTTTGACCTCAGGAGCGCTATTCTTCGGGAGCCATCGGGCGAGTTGCGTCTTGATCTGCTTATGCTCCGGTTCGTTGGCGAGGTTGTGCCACTCCAGCTCATCGTTGCTGTGGTCGTAGAGTTCTTCGGTGTCGTCGCTGTAGCGAATGTAGCGCCAGCGCTCGGTGCGCAGAGAGTGATTGTCCTTGCCGTGGGTGGTTAGAGCAGGCCGCTCCCAGGCGGCGTCCGGGTTCTTCAACAGCGGCACGAGGCTCCGGCCCTCAAGCTCCGGCTTGCTCTTGAGATCGCAGAGCTCGATAAGCGTCGGATAGATGTCCAGCATCGTGACCGGTCGTGAACAGCGTTGGGCCGGCTTCGTCACGCCAGGAGCAACCATCATCAGGACGTTGTGCGTGGCCTCCTCCCAGAGGGCGAACTTGCGCCAGTGGAGTTTCTCGCCGAGGTGCCAGCCGTGGTCGCTCCAGAGAACGATGATCGTATTGTCCCGGTAGTCGCTCCCGTCGAAGGCGTCGATGACGCGACCAACGCATGCGTCCACAAAACTGATCGAGGCCAGATAGCCCTGGACGGCCTTGCGCCACTGGTTGTGCGCGAGGACCTTTCGATGGTCGCCCTCCGGTCGCGCCATGCGTTTGCCGAGCGCCGGGACATCATCCAGATCGTCGGCCTTGACGTTCGGCAGTGTCACCTTGTCGAGCGGATACATGTCGAAGTATTTCCTGGGCACGTACCACGGCAGATGCGGGCGGAAGAAACCGCAGCCGAGGAAGAAAGGCTTGTTGTGCTTCTTGCGTAACTCGCCGATGGCCCAGTCGGCGACCTTCCGGTCGCCCATGGCCTCGTCGCCGACGTCGACCGGCCCCCAATCAAAATGGGCCGTTCTGGGGATGCCGTTCAGCGGTCGGCCTTTGGGCATGGGATCGTCCGGCTTGTTCTTCTTCTGAGATGGGAAGTACTCCTGCCACGACGGCGGGTCGGGGAAACCGCCGTGGTAGATCTTGCCGCCCCCGACGGCGCGATACCCGTGCGCCATGAAGTGCTGCGGGATCGTCACGGCGTCCTTGAGCACGGGCGACTGCCGCCACGGGTTCGGATTGTGGTAGACGCCGGAGGTCGAGGGCAGGATCCCCGTCATCAGGCTGGCTCGCGAAGGATTGCACGCGGGCGCTGAGCAGTGCGCGTTTGTGAATAGCACGCCGCGTGCCGCCAACCGGTCCAGGTTCGGCGTCTTGACGTCCGGATGACCGCCCAGGCAGCCGATCCAGTCATTCAAATCGTCGATCGCGATGAAAAGAACGTTGGGCCTGCGGTCGACAGCGGTTTGTCCCCGTGTCCCGAGTGTCGGTACGAGCGCCGTCGTTGCGCCGGCGGCCAGCCTGAGAAATGTACGCCTGTCCATGATAATCCCCTGAATCGACCCTAACGGTCTCCTATTTGACCTGCCGAGCAATGTACGGCACAATACCATGGCAGTATGCACTGTGACAGCATGTCTGTCAAATGACCGTCCGGCGTCGCCGCCGCCCGGACGGGTACGGTACCGATGTAAGATGGGGATCTTCCATGCAAAGACACAGTATTCTTATCAGCTTTCTCACCGGTACGATCTGCGCCTTGTCCGGCCCGATGACCGTTGGACCCTGTTTTGCCGAAGACCTGTCCGCGCTGCGGACCAACTTGATCGAATGGTACACGCGCGGAGCGTCTGCGGAGGACGTCATTCGGCGGCATATGGGGACATTGGGAGAAGACGGCTCGTGGCCGGACGTGGATTATGCAAACGCCGAGCGCGGCGGCTGGTTGACCTATCGACACCTGGCGCGTACGTTGGCCATGGCGGAGGCATATCGCAAGCCCGGACATCCTCTGGCGGGCGATCCGTCGTTGCGCCAGGCCATCGAGAAGGCACTGGCACACTGGACGGGGAAAGACTACATCAATCCGAACTGGTGGTATCCGCAGATCGGCGTGCCGATGACTCTTGCCCCGATTCTTGTGTTGATGGGCGATGACGTGCCGTCCGAACTCTCCGAGAGAGCGATTGGACAGGTGCTGGGCCGAAGCAAAATGGGGATGACGGGCCAGAACAAGGTGTGGCTGGCCGGCATTGCACTGATGAAAGGGGTGCTGACGGATGAGCGAGACCTGATCCGCAGGGCCAAGGAGGAAATCTTTGAGGAGCTGCGCGTGACCACGAAGGAGGGCATCCAGCCCGATCTTTCTTTCCATCAGCACGGTCCGCAGCAGCAGTGGGGCAACTACGGGGCCTCCTTCGGCAGTGATATGATCAAGTGGGCCAGCATCTTTCGCGGGACGGACGATGCGCTCGCGCCCGAGCAGTTGGAGTTGCTGAGTCGATATTTCCTCGAAGGCCCCGCCTGGATTCTCTGGAAGGGCAGGATGGATATCAGCGGCTGTGGCAGACAGATCTTCAGAGAGTGCCAACGGGGCAAGGGCAGTTCGATGATGCGACAACTGAGGTTGCTGGGCGAGATCATCCAACCGGAGACCGATGTCTACCAGCGCATCATGGCCTCCAACAGGCCGGACGCGCCAAACACGTTCGTCGGAAACAAGCACTTCTGGCGGTCGGACATGACCGTGCATCGTTGCCCGCGCTGGTATGCCTCGGTCAAGATGAGTTCGACCCGGGTCATTGGCGCCGAGACCTGCAACAGCGAGAACCTCCTGGGGTTGCATCTGGCCGACGGGGTCACGTACTTCCATCGAACCGGCAGAGAATACGAGGACCTTTTCCCCGTCTGGGACTGGCGTCGGTTGCCCGGCACTACCTGCCGTCAGGACACGAAGTCCCTCACACCGAGCAGCAAGCGATGTAGAGGCAGGAGCGATTTCGTCGGCGGTCTGTCTGACGGCGTCCGTGGCATTGCGACGATGGAGTACCTGCGGGACGGCCTGGAGGCGCGAAAGGCGTGGTTCTTCCTGGATGATGCCGTCGTCTGTTTGGGCAGCGCCATCACGAGCGAACAGCCCGGACCGGTCGTGACATCGGTCAATCAGTGCGCCTGGCATGGGCTCGTCACACTTGACGACGGTCAGGTCTTGCGGCCATTGGACGCGGGAGATCGCTTCGACGGTCGCCAGAACTGGGTCCATCATGATGGCATAGGCTATGTCTTTCTTGGGCCTCAGGAGGCAACAGCCCGCGTGGCCAGACAACGCGGCGATTGGCACGCAGTGCACCATCGCGAGTCAGAGGGGGCCGTTGAGCGCGATGTTTTCAGTCTCTGGATCGAGCACGGAGTACAACCAAAGGACGCTCAATATGCCTATGTGGTCGTTCCGGATACCTCCGTCCGGGAGATGCCGGCGCTGCGCGAATCTCTGGACGTGACAATCCTCCGTCAGAGTGCTTCGCTGTTAGCCGTGTCCAGTCGAGACGCACAGCTCATACAGGCCGTGTTCTTCGATGCGGGGCGGCTGGTCTGTGACGATGATCTGTCGATCCAGGTCGACGCTCCCTCCGTGGTCATGCTGGACCGTGCGGCGGATCCTGTGCGGCTCCATTTGGCCGACCCCACTCACACGTTAGAGACGATCGATGTGCGTCTTTGCGGGCGATACGCTGGAGCAGATACTACGTACGACCCCGCAACCGGGCAGACCGCACTGGCAGTTCGTCTGCCTCAACATGGCCTGGCGGGTCGGACGGTCAGCATCGAACTGCAAGTGCAGGCCAAGTAGGTCGTCCCGGCCGGGAGAGGGCTACTGGCTCAAGCCTTCTCCAACAAGGCTTTCCAGCGGGCGATGTGGCCGTCTTCGTCGGCCTGGTCCTTCTCGATGACCTTGCGCGTGTCGTCGTCCCATTCGATGGTCTCGAGCAATTGGGCGTAGTGGTGCACGGCTTTGCTCTCGACCCAGATGCCGGTCTTGTAGATCCACTTCCTGCCGAGCAGACGCGAGCCGAAGCCGAATGCGAAACCGACCATCCAATAGGCGGCCCGCAGGATGCTCGGGCGGAAGCCGTACTCGTACAGCTTGATCTGAAAATCCTGATAGTGGCCCATCTCGTTGCACATCGCCGCGATCAACTGCCGGGTCGTCTCGTCGCGTTCGCGGCCGAGCTGGAACTTGTAGATGGTCTGGGCCATCAGCTCCAGCGTGTGCAGGGTTCGCAGGCCCTTCTTAATGGCCCGGAGCCGCTCGGGCGAGAAGCCCTCGCCGCGCAGCTTGAAATCCTTCGCCCGCATCTCGGGCCGAATGACGGAGATGTCATAGTCTGGTTTTGCTGCCGTTTCCTGCTCTGCCATGGCGATTTCCTTTACTCTGGCGGTTTCGATGCCGCTACGGTCCTGCGGCGTTGTGCTATACGCAGGGCGATTCACGTGGTTCTGTGGAACCGCGGTGACATTATCCAGCCCGCGCGTCGTTCTGTCAAACCGCACCCTGACGGCCGTCCGGGGCGTTGAAAAGGCTTGCCAAGCCTGGGGCCGGCTGGTATCCTGTGGCCTCGTTTCGCGCGGAACGTCAATGGCAACTTCTGTTACAGGAAAGAGTAATGAGTCATCCAGGTCTGTCGAAACTCGACGAACTATGCGTCAATACGATTCGTTTTCTCACTGTGGATGCGATCGAGAAGGCCAAGAGCGGACACCCGGGGATGCCGATGGGTATGGCGCCGGCCGCGTATGTCCTGTGGACGAAGCACATGCGGTACAACCCGGCCAATCCCCAATGGCACAATCGCGACCGTTTCGTCCTCTCGGCCGGGCACGGCAGCATGCTGCTCTACTCCCTGCTCCATCTGACCGGCTACGACCTTTCCCTGGAAGACCTCCAGCAGTTCCGGCAGTGGGAGAGCAAGACGCCGGGGCATCCCGAGTACAACCCCCAGCTCGGTATCGAAGTGACCACCGGTCCACTCGGCCAGGGCATCTCGAACGCCGTCGGAATGGCCATCGCGCAGAAGTATCTCGCCAGTCACTTCAATCGCGAGGATTTCCCGATCCTGGATTACAAGGTTTACGTCATTGCCAGTGACGGCGACCTTGAGGAGGGCGTTGCCTCCGAGGCCTGCTCCCTCGCGGGGCACCTGGGGTTGGACAATCTCGTCGTCGTCTACGATGACAACCATATCAGCATCGACGGGCCCACGGATCTTGCCTTTACGGAGGACCGCGCCAAGCGCTTTCAGGCCTATGGATGGTATGTTCAGCAGGTCGACGGCGACGGCAACGACATGAAGAAATTCGAGCGGACGCTCATCAAGGCCAAGAGCGAGGTGGGCCGGCCGTCGATCATCAATCTCCGCACGCACATCGCCTATGGTGCACCGACAATGCAGGATACGGCCAAGGCTCACGGCGCTCCGCTGGGTGAGCAGGAGATCCGGCTGACAAAACGGCGAGTTGATTGGGACGCCGATACGCCGTTCCATGTGCCGCAGGAGGCTCTCGACCACATGCGCAAGGCTCTGAACAGAGGGAAGGAAGCCGAGGACAAATGGAATCAGATGTTCGAGCAGTACGCCGAGAAACATCCCGATCTGGCGAAGGAGTTCACGAATGCTGCCGAGGGCAAGTTGCCTGTCAAGCTGGATGAGGTTTTGCCGAGATTTGCGGCCGGCAAGTCGATGGCCACCCGCGCGGCCTCCGGGAAGGTCCTCGATGCGATCATGCCGCATCTGCCGCTGGTCTTGGGCGGCTCGGCGGACCTCACGCCTTCGAACAACACGCGTTTTGCAGACGTGACGGACTTCCAGAAGGATGCCCCTCACGGCCGATACATCCGTTACGGCGTCCGCGAGCACGGCATGGGCGCCATCATGAACGGGATTTCCGTCTCCGGCCTGCTCCGGGCGTACGGGGCCACCTTCCTCGTGTTCTCCGACTACATGCGAGGCGCGGTCCGGGTGGCGGCCCTGTCGAAGTATCCGACGATTTTTGTCTGGACGCACGATAGTATCGGGCTTGGCGAGGACGGCCCGACACACCAGCCGGTCGAGCACTTCGCGGCGCTGCGTGCCATCCCGAACCTTCTGGTGATTCGTCCCGCCGATGCGAACGAGACGGCCTATGCGTGGAAATATGCCCTCGAAAACCGCGACCGGCCGGTGGCGCTGCTCTTGAGCCGGCAGGGCCTGCCCGTGATCGATCAGGCGAAGTTCGCCTCCGCGGCCAATGTCAGCCGGGGTGCGTACATCCTCACCAGCCGGGGCAAACCTGACGTCGTCCTGCTGGCCAGCGGCTCCGAGGTTGCCATTGCGCTGGAGGCCGCCAGGATGCTCGACGCCGAACGAATCCCGGCGCAGGTCGTGAGCATGCCGTGCTGGAAACTGTTTGAGAAGCAGGATGACAAGTACCGCAATTCCGTCATCCCGCCGACCGTCAAGGTGCGGATCGGGATCGAAGCGGCTACGGATTTTGGCTGGCACAAGTGGCTCGGCGAGCATGGGACCTTTGTGGGACTGTCCGGCTTCGGCGCCTCGGCGCCGGCCAAGGTCGCCTTCCAGGAATTCGGCATTACACCCGATCACGTCGTCAAGGCCGCCAAGGAGATGCTGCAGAAGGTCAAGGAGTTGGAGCAGTAAGCCCCTGCCGGTCGCGAGCAGACGCGAGGAGACAATGATGTAGTTGCCGGCCCGTGACGTCGATTCTGCCTCACGGGCAGCGCGCAACTTTCAGCGGTTTACCGGTATTGTTTCAGGAGGATCTGCCATGAATCACGCGCAAAACCGTACGGGCATGGGAAAACGTCTGGCCATCCTTACTGTCCTCGCGTTGGTCCTCGCGGCGCCACAGGTGCTGACCGCCGAGGAGATCACGGGCGGGTGGGAGATGACCATGGAGTTCGGCGGCCGTCAGAGCTTTGCCACACTGTCCATCTCTCGGAATGCCGATGGAGGTCTTTCCGGAAAATGGGGGTCCAACGACCTCTCGAACGTCAAGTTCGACGGACAGAGACTCACCTTTGTCCGGACCATCCGAATGGGCGACCAGGAGTTCACCATGAATTACGCGGGGACCCTGAAGGACGGCAAGATCACGGGCATCATGTCCAGTGACCGGGGCGAGTTCGGCGCCGATGGGGCCAGAGTGAAGCCGAAGAGCCCGGCCCTCGGCCAGTGGGACATGCAGTACAAGATCGGAGACCGCGACATCACAGGCAGGCTGGCCATCTCCCAGCAGCCCGATGGCACGCTGGAAGGCAAATGGATCAGCGAGCGGGGCGAGCATACGATCTCGAACGTCAAGTTCCAGGACGGCAAGCTCACGTTCGACCGGACGAGCACGTTCGGCGACCGCCAGTGGGAGTCGAGCTTCGAAGGTACGGTTCAAGGGGACAAGCTCACAGGAGCGTTCAAGAGCCAGCGAGGGGACCTGCCGGCCGCCGGCGAACGCTTCGGAGCGCCGGCCATCGGGAAGTGGGAATTGACCACAACCTCCGACCGCGGCACGCGGACCCGCATCCTCACGATCTACCCGGACCTGACCGGCCGGTATGAATCCTTTGGCGGAGAGATTCCCATCAAGGATCTCAAGCTCGAAGGCAACCAGATGACTTTTGCCATCGAGATGGGCTTCGGGGACCGAACCTTCACCTCAGACTTCAAAGCAACGCTGGAAGGCAAGACCCTCACTGGAGAGATCACATCGTCCAGAGGCACGCGCGAAGTGAGCGGCAAGAAGCTGGAAGCCGCTTCGGCTGCCGTCGGCACGTGGGAGTTCACGCGGGAGAGCCCGCGCGGCACGCGAACGAGCACGCTCAAGATCAAGCCGGACATGACCGGAACGTACACGATCCGCGACAATGAAGTCCCGGTTACGGACCTCACTGTCGATGGCAATCGCGTGAGTTTCAAGGTGACCATGACGTTCGGCGAAAACGAAGTCACGATGGAGTTCAAGGGCAACGTGGAAGGCGCCACTCTCAAGGGCGACTGGACGACGCCCCGAGGCACCAGAGAAGTTGTCGGCAAGAGGGCAGACTAATCAGGGATCGGAAACCCTTCGTCGCCCTGAACCAAACGCACCAAAGTGACGAGGCTGCGCTGATCGTAGCCAAACGAGATCCGGCCTGCGGGTGGAAGAGCATTCCCATGCGCAGGCTGGATCTTTCACTGCGCACTCGCGGCGATGCAACAACCTCCTTGCGGAAAGGTCGTGTCGCGGTATGATAGGCCTGTTGGATACGGCTTTGACCGCGCCGTGTAGTTTCGCGAATCTTTGATAGGGTGACGACATGCGACAGGAAAGGGTGTTATGTAGACGTGGAGTTCCGGGGAGTCTTATCGCTGGGGTGCTCCTGCTGGTGGTTCTTGGCGGCTTGCCCCGGACACACGCGGCCCAAGCGGGCGAGGCGGACTGGCAGTCGCTCTTCGACGGCAAGAGCCTCAACGGGTGGGTCCAGCGCAACGGGCAGGCGAAGTACACGGTTGAAGACGGAACGATTGTCGGAACGACCGTGCTCAACACGCCGAACAGCTTTCTGTGCACGGAGAAGATGTATACCGATTTCATTCTGGAGCTGGAGTTTCTCGTCGAGGCCGGCATGAACTCCGGCATCCAGATCCGCAGCCACAGCTACAAGCACTACAAGAACCACCGCGTCCACGGCTACCAGATCGAGATCGACACGTCGTCGCGGGCCTGGAGCGGCGGGATCTACGACGAGGCCCGGCGCGGCTGGCTCTTCTCCCTCAAGGACAAGCCCGAGGCTCAGGCGGCATTCAAGCAGGGCCAGTGGAACCACTACCGGATCGAGGCCATCGGGGATCGGATCCGGACGTGGGTCAACGGTGTGCCCGCCGCCGACCTGCGGGACGATATGACCGCCACGGGCTTCATCGCCCTGCAGGTCCACAGCTCAAAAACGGCGGGTCAAAAGATCAAGTGGCGCAATGTCCGCATTCAGGACCTCAGCCGCGACCGCGAGCTGCTGAAGGCCCTCATCGTGGATGGTGAGAACAATCACGACTGGAGAGCGACCACGCCGGTGCTGAAGCGCCTGCTGGAAGAGACCGGCCTGTTCGTCGTAGAGGTGGCCACATCACCGGGCAAGGACGAGTCGATGGCCGCATTCCGCCCGGACTTTGCGAGATACGACGTGGTTGTCTCGAACTATACGGGCCGGGACTGGCCGAAGCAGACGCAGGATGCGTTCGTCGAGTACATGGAGAATGGCGGGGGCCTCGTCGTCTTCCACGCGGCGGACAATGCGTTTCCGAAGTGGCCCGAGTGGAACGAAATGATCGCGCTCGGCGGCTGGGGCGGCCGGAACGAGAAGTCCGGCCCGATGGTCCGCTATCGCGACGGTAAAATCGTCCTGGACGATTCACCGGGCCCCGGCGGGACGCATGGGCCGCAGCACGAGTTTCAGGTCACGATTCGCGAGCCTTTGCATCCGATTGTGGCCGGGCTGCCCGAGAAGTGGATGCACACAAAGGACGAGTTGTACAGCCAACTGCGGGGGCCTGCAAGGAATATGACGGTCCTGGCGACGGCCTACGCCGACCCGGCCCAGAAAGGCACAGGCGAGCACGAACCGATGCTGTTCACCGTCCGTTACGGCAAGGGGCGAATCTTCCACACGGTGCTCGGCCACGCTCCGGAGCAGATGCGTTGCGTCGGTTTCATCGTCACATATCAGCGCGGAACCGAATGGGCCGCTACGGGGCGGGTCACACAGGTGGAGGTCCCGGAGGATTTTCCAACTGCCGATAAGGCCGGCCTCCGGAAGGATTGACACATCGGTTGAGGGCCCGGGCGCGCGGGCCAAGGCTTATGGACTGTGCGCGCGCTGGGGCTCGGCGGACGCGTCCTCGCTAAAATCCGCGAGCCGGATCTTCGCCTTGGGTGGTTCGTCCGGATTTCGCAGGGACTTGATCGCTTCGACGAGAACCGATTCGAGCGTTTCCAGTGCCTCCAGCGCCGCCTTCATTTCCCTGGCTCTGGCGGCTCGGACTTTGTCCCACAAGGCCTTCTTTTGTTCCGGCGGAACACCCGTCGCATCGGGTTCTATCACCGGCAGGAGTCCGCAGATCTCATATTTCTCCGAATATTTCGTGATTTCCGCGAGGACGTCCGGGCTGAGCGCTTGTTGTTCGTGCGTGTTGTGCAAGCGGCAAGCCGTCACCTCACTGCGGAGATGCCGCAGAAAGTCGTTAATCATTTCCGCGTCGTACTTCTTGTGTCCCATAACACATACTCCAGCGTGACTCGCCAGCCAATACCGCTGGGACTCAGAGTCCAGCCGCCGTGGGCGGCGTGATCATCCCGGCCCGTCACATGGATCTGCATCGTCAAAACAGGCCATCCACTTGACCGAAACCACCGCCGTCCGATCAGAACAGAGAGCCAAAGGGCAGGGCGATGGACCATCAGGTGCGGTGAGCACCCGTCTATCCGACGGAGCGGGCGCCGATCCAGATGCCGGCGACATAGGTCCCGATAACACTGCCGACATTGGCTAAGGCGACGACCAGAAGAATTCGCGTAACGGGATTGGACCAGAACCCTTTCATCGTGCCGATGGCGTCCGGGAGGTCCTCGAGGTCGCTGACTCTCGGCCTCTTGATCAGCGCCTGGACGATGCCGGCCACCCAACCGGCGGCGAAGAAGGGATTCAGGCTCGTCAGCGGGGCCGCCAGGAACGCGGAAAGGATCGTGAGCGGGTGGGCCAGGGCGAGGGCTGCTCCCAGGCTGGACAGAAGGCCGTTCACCAGGAACCAGATCGTGATGTTCTCGAAGCCATGCTCCCGGCCTTTGGTGAAACCGTAGGCGAGCAGCGCCACGATCAGCAGGGGGATGCCCCACTTGAAGAACACCGGCCACAGGGGCTTCGGGGGAAGCTCCATCAGCTCGTCGAGGGCCTGTTCCCGGTGGATCTGGCTCTTGATGCCGTCGACGTGGCCTGCGCCGACGACGGCGACGATCTTGCGGCCGGGGGCGGTCCGGATCTTCTCGGCCAGGAATGTATCCCGCTCATCGATCAGGCGTTTCTTGATCTCGGGATACTGCCCGGCGAACTCGGCCATGACGGCCTCGAGCTGGTCCTGCTTCTTGAGCTGTTCGATCATGTCGGCGTCGATCTCCTCGCGGAAGAGAATGCCCATCATGAGCTGCATGGCCAGTTTGAGCTTTCTCCAGAAGCCGAAGTATCGCCAGACACGTTTGAGCGTGATCTCAATGTCGCGGTCGGCCAAGACGAGCTGCGCTGCGGTCTCCTCGGCCATTCGGATGCCTTCGAGCATTTCGGCCCCGGGCTGCACGCCGAGCTTTTCACCCAGCCGGCGGTAAAAGGAGCTCATGACGAGCTGGGCGAGGAGGAAGGTCGCCTTCCTCTGCCTGACGATCCGGAAAACGTCCATCTTGCGCCAGTTGTCCAACTGGGTCATGGCCTGGTGGCGGGCCTTGCACAGCTCGACACAGACAGCATCCGGCCGGACCTGCTCGATCGTCGTGCGGACGTCCTCGACGCTTTCCTTTGAAATATGGGCGGTGCCCACCAGGTATATGTCTTTCTCACCCACCCGTATGTGCGTGGTCCGCTCGGGCAGTGAGGGATTGGCGGTTGTT
Organism: uncultured Phycisphaerae bacterium; assembly: GCA_965603165.1. Classification (GTDB taxonomy): domain Bacteria; phylum Planctomycetota; class Phycisphaerae; order Sedimentisphaerales; family Anaerobacaceae; genus PLanc-01. The sequence continues at coordinate 6,666 of CBFDBY010000027.1, read as the reverse complement.
TCCATTTTGCTCCTGCAATGCAACACTGCTTGTCTCAATCGGCCAGGGATTATACGTCAGTTAACCGGAATTCCGAAATGGATTCACCGAGCCCCATGCCGCTGCGGAGTGAAAAAGTGAGAAAATCCAAGGTATAAGCTTGGCCAAGAACGTCTTAGTGGCTAATATGGATGCGGGTTGAGACGCCACAGGTGTCCAGGAAAATGGACGATTGCGACGGCTCATACGTCATGGTCGGATTCCACGACGAATTTGTGATCTTTCCAGGTAGGGAGGCAAATTCGATGGGCACGCCGGCAAAACTAAGTGAAATCCTCGACAGCATGGATTTCCAGACGGCCGAGAGCAGTTCGTACCTGGACAAGAGCACGGGCAAGGTAATCCTTCTCACGTCTGATGAGATCTATGCCGCCGAGGAGGACGAGGCGCTCGATGACTACGAACAGTGGGAGCGGGAGAATATCGAGACGGCCCGCCGGATCGTCGAGGATGGGGATGAGAGCCTGGTCCCGCTGCCATCCAAGTGGGACATCAATGAATATGAAATCATGGAGCACTTCTGTCATTCGCTGCCGAAAGGGCGGACCCGGGACGCGTTGTGCATCACCCTCAAGGGCAGCGGCGCTTTTCGACGCTTCAAAGAGACCTTACGCGTGTTCGACCTGATCCAGCAGTGGTACAAGTATCGCGACGGCGAGATGAGAACGATTGCCATCGATTGGTGCGAAGAATACGAGATTCCTTACGTCGATGACACAAAGCAATGAATCGCCCTCGGCAACGGCCTCGATACGGGCGTAGGCATGTCGCCCCCTGCTCTCAGTTGTCCTGGAGCAGGTGGCAGTGCGTTTGCAGGAGACCCCGGATATCGACCAGGCCGTCCTCGTCGGCGAGATACGCCCGCAGGTAGCCCAGCATCCTGTCCGTATCGTCGTGCCCGGCCGGATACGCGAAGAGATACTTAATGCTGCGGTCCACGGCGTGAGTCATATCGCCGGCGGCCTCCGCCCGGCGCATCTCGGCCGCGAAACGCTCTCCATGTTTCATGCACGCAGTACCCAAGACCCGCTTTAGCTTCGAGACGGATGTGTTGGCCGCCTCCTCCAGCAGCGTTGCATCGGCAGGGAACTCCAGCGGGTCGTCCGGCACGTTTCTCTGCGGGTCCCCGGAGATCACGCGGTCCGACTGAGCATGCTGGCCTTCAAGCCGCTCGGCAATCATGACCTCTCCAGTGACGGCATCGAGCATCTTGAGCATGAAAGTGACTTTCGTTCTCCTCGTAAAGGTCTCAATCGGATACTGATACAGCACCATGTTCGGCATGAGCACCTCCGGCGGGACGGCGGCCACACGCAATCGAGCCGCACCTACGTCCATCGCCGCGTTCGCCAGCCGGTGCTTCGCCTCATCTACCGCCGCCTGGGCCTTGCGTTTTCTTGCCATTTCCTCGGTGTCTCTCGGATCGACGCGTCTGTAGCGGGCGAGTCTCGCCTCCGCCTCGGCCAGTCGTCTGCGTGCCCGCTCGAGTTCGTGCAGGGCCGCGTCGAGCCTGGCAGCGGCGCGCACGTAGTCAGGATTCGGCTCCGACCGATAGCCGTCCTGGTACGTCGATTCGCCGTACCCTGTCTGGCGGCTCTCCGTCGCGATCGTCGCGTCGAGGATTTCTCCGACGATCATGGCGTTGATCTCGCGCGACGTGCCGGCCGGTGTGCTCAGCCCCTGCTCGTCGAGAATCGCCTGCAGATCGGCCCCTTCCACCAGCACCACATTCGCGGGGCGCACGCGTATCAGGTGTTCGAGCGCCGTCGCGTTGAGCATGGCCGCCAGCGATTCATACGGCGGCGCCGCTCGAAAGCCGGCCAGGGCAATCGTGTAGCCAACCTCCTCGTGCACCTGCTCGGCGCATTGCGCGAGTTGGCGTCGCGCTTCGGAGTTCTCGGACTCATAGCCCAGCGCGACCACGGCATGAAGAACGGCACCGCCAGCCATGTCGTTCTGCTGGAGTTGCCGCGAGGCGTCCAGATGAGCTTTGGCGAGTTGCGAGCGTGCCTCCGAGAGCAGGGCGTCCGCGCCGCCGTATCCCGAGAGCAGATCATCGCTCTTGCGAAACAGTTGCAGTGCGGTCACATACTCGCCCGCGGCCATCTCCCGGCGGCCCTGCACCAGCCATCGCTCGCAGACCGCCCGGCGCGCGGCCCCGAGCAACTCGGGCAATTCGGCGTGTCCGGGATGCAGCCGATTCGCTCGCTCCAGAGCATTCAGCGCTTCATTCACATTTCCCTGTTTGAGCAGCGTGCGTCCCCGTGCGATCAGTTGCGCCGCCTCGCCCCGATCCGCGACGGTCTGCATGACGGCCCTCGCTTCTCTGCCGGCGTCCTGGTAGCCCAGCGCCGTCCTCGCTTCGGTCTCGGCTCCCTCCAGATCGTCCTGCCCGAGCCGTTCCTGTGCCCGATCCAGGTAGTGACGATACGCGCGGTCCCGGATCTGCTGGAGGTCGCCGGCCCCGCCAGGCATGGTCCGGTACATGGCCAGTGCCTCATTCATGCGCTGCACGGCGGCCTCCCACTGCCTCTGCTCCGCCAGCGACAGGGCATCGGCGCGGACCTGCTCGGCCTCGGCAATGGCCTCCTGCACACGCTGATGAAAGGACGCGTACGTCTGCTCCTGCGGACGATACCTGACGCATCGTTCCATGAGACCCTGTGCCGCTCCGAGATCGGCCCGCTCGAACCGGATCTCCGCCTCCCGATAATAGAATCGGCCTGCCTGCTCTTTGACCTGTTCGAGTTTCTGGCGATACTTCCGCGCCGCCTTGTGGTTGTCGCCTTCCTCAGCCAATCGGATCGCCGTCTCCAGCTCCTCGACGGCCCGTTCGTACTGGGCCTGCTCCGACAGCCTGGTCCCTCGCTTATATGCCTTCTCATGCGCGCAGCCCACTACTGCGAGCATGAGACAGAGCACGATGAGATGCTGAGGCACGCATACGCGAGCGTAAGCATAACACGCCATGCGCTGTATCAGATTGCGAGGGATACTCTGTGGGGCTGTCTCCCGCCCACTTGTCTGCGCCGCACATCCCATTGACATTCTCCTGCATCCGTTTCAATACTCAGGTATTGAAATCATCACGTCCGATTCTATCTGTTTGGAAGCGCATAACAACTATTCCACGTCGTGCCTGGGTCAGGGCGTTCCCACTATAGAAGGCCCACCGAGCCCCAAGCGTCACGCAAAAGATGCCGCACCGGCCAAACTCTGTAGATGGCAAGCCATTCGCCATGCGCTCTTCCATATCAGAATTCGCGTAGGATGTGCCGTTCGCACGTCGGCCGCCGGACCTGGCCCCAGGCACGGCCCGTCCTGCGCCTGTTGCTATCGAAGTCACCGCAGTTGCTCCTCTGTGTGGATCGAGTATGCGTGCCTCGGGCCGTTCGGTCCGATCTGCACGGTGAAGATACCTTTGTCGGAATGGACGGAGGCTTTGATGAACTCACCTCGGTCGAGATTGTCCTTGGGGTTGGCGATGAACTCGGGCTTGGTGTTGCCCTCGTCGCCGTACTGGGTGTTGTAGTGGATCTGGTAGAGCGCCTTGAGGTTCGGCAGGGCGGTCAGGTCCATGAACGTTCGGGGCTGGATGCCCTTGCGCGGGCCGTTCATCGCCACGGCGACGGTGGGGCGAAGGGCCCGGAGCAGGATCGGATTGTTGCTCAGGTCCAGTCCGTGATGGGTCACCTGGTACAGGTCCACCTTGCCGATGCGATTGACCGGCTGCGCGAGATGGTGTTCGACGTTCAAGGTAATGTCGCCGCCCGCGAAGAACTTGAACGAGCCGTAGGTCAAGAGCAGGGCGATGCTCCGTGCGTTGTCCGTAGCGTCCGGCTCGGCCATCTGAAAGTTATCGACCGGGGCGTCCACGTCGCCATCGAAGCCTTCGACTTTCTTCTCCGCCGCGACGCAGTGCAGCGCGATCCTGGGCAGCTTGCCGTCCGGATCGCTCTTGAGGCCGATATCATCGCCCACGCGGATGGTCTTAACGTTTCCCTTCGTGGCCTGCTCGTACAACTCGTAGAGGCCCTTGGTCCATCTGCTGTCCCCATCGCCGGCGGGGGCATACGTCCCCTTGTCCATGAAGCACATGACCGGGATTCTCCGCGAGACCTCCCGGATCGCTCCGAAATGGTCCGAGTGGAAGTGCGTGGTAACGAGATAATCGATCTGTTCCAGACCCGCGTCCTCGCACGCCCGGAGGATCCGGTCCGCGTCGCGGTGCTCGGGGCGCAGCGAGCCGGTGTCGATCAGAACCGATTCACCTAACGGCGTGACGATCAGCGTCGAGCCCCCACCCACCATGTCGAGGAAGTAAATATCGAGACTGGCGGCGGTCTCGGCCCGCGCAGATCGGCATGGGAAGACGAAGGCGAGAATCAACGTGGCGAAAATGGCGGCTCTCTTCACGGCCTGTCCCTTTCCAGCAAGAGTGAGAGAAGTTGGATTCCTCGCGCGATTCTACCATGCGAAAGCAAGCCACTCAATGCCATTTGGGGATGGTGCATTCGGGCGGTTATTGTGTGCCGAGTTCGCCCATCGTCAGCAACACGAGCCACGGGATTCCCGGAGACTCCGTCAGGCGTCGGGGAAGCTCAGCAGGCAGTTCGGGGGCCACGAATTCACCGGACGCTGTCTCGTCACGTTCCTGCAGGTAGGAGAAGGTCAGCACGCCGACGGGCCTGTCGTTGACTCGTAAGCCGATCTGATCCACCACATCGGTGTTCATGTCCACATCGTAATCGAGTTGGACGTTCCCCTGATTTGTCGGATGCATGAGCGTGACCGTTGCGTGGCTCCTGTCCTTGGTGATCTCCGTCTGGAAGTGGATTCGTTGTTTCGCGGCGTCCCTGCGGACGGTGTCGACCGTGTGCAGACCCATCCAGGGGCGTGGCAAGCCCGCGAAGAAGGACCCGGCAGGGTAAAGCGCTGCAATTCGGCGGTTGTCGTTTTCGACTCGCGCGATCTCATTGCCGTCCACGATCCTGACGGTGTCGCCGACGTGCAGGTCCAGCCACGCCGGGTGCTTCTTGGACGTATTGTAGAAGAACGGCAGGCATCCCCGGCCGGAGACCGGCTGATCGTGAACGCGACCTTCGATGCGAAAGAACGCCCAGCCGCGCCGGTGCATGGGATCGCGTTCATCAACGAGCGGCGTTTCGGGCGGCCAGTCCGGCTCGAACGCGTCCTCATCCAGCCCGTTGTATTCGTAGGTCGTCCGAAAGTGGGGGACGCCGACAAACCTGTCGTCCACGGCGCCCGTCAAGAGGCCCGTTCTGCGGTGGCGATGAAACGCGACCCGGCCGAGGCCCCCTTCGACGCTCGATAGAAAGTCGGTGAATCCCGCGTCGTCGGTGGGCAGGCGTTGCACTCTGAGACTGCTCCAGGCCACACGCTCGTTCTTGAGGTAGAGTGTTTTGCTGCCGCTGTTGTAGTAGTAATTGGCCTGTGCGTCCTGCAGCCAGGAGCACAGTCTTGTCTTCTGCTGCGGGTCCCACCGCTGCATACGGAAGAACGCCGGGCCATTGATGCCGTCGGGGAAATAGTACGACTGCTCGTATGCTCCCTTGCTCAGGCTTTCGATTGCGCCTGGCTCGCTGAACTCCAGTTGCGTGGTGAAGTGCATGCTGCTGACTTGGCTTCGCTTGGGTACGGAAGAGTCGGAAAGGACGGATACGCCGCCCATCGTAACTGCGGCCAGCGAGAGCGCGACGGCGACGGTCACCCCGACTTTCGTAGTGACCGTCGCCAGCATCGCCGCCGTTAGTCCAACTTTCATGGATGCGGCCGTTACCGTGACCGTCTCTGTCGCGGCATCGGCCGGAGCCGTCGCCTTACCAAACAACCCCAGGCACAGCAGGAACATGCCTTTCCGCACGCCGTCGTGCGCCAATTGCTTTTCCAGGGCCTTCTTGGCCCGATAGAACATCACGCGTGCTTTGACGTCGCTGCAGCCCAAGGTCAGCGCGATATCCGTAAAGGAGAGCTGCTCGAAGCATCGCAAGGACAGCACCGCCCGATACTGCTGGCTTAGGCGTCGCATTGCTACGACCACCTTCCGGACCAGTTCCTTGTGAGCTGTCTGGTGCAGGGCGTCATACTCGTGTGGATTGGCGCGGCGGGAAACGAACTGTCCGTACGCGTCCCGGTCGGGCGCTGCGGCGTGACGCTGCTTCGACCGGAAGTGCTCCTGCACCTTGCTCTGTGCGATGCGGTAGAGCCAGGGCCAGAAACGATCCGGGTCTCGTAAGTCGCGGAGCGATCTCACCATGGTCAGCATTACCTCCTGACTCAAATCGTCGGAGAGGTCGCGGGACAGGGTCACGCGATACATGTAAGCGGAAACTCTCCCCGTGACGCGTTGAGCCAACTCGCTCACCGCCTCCTGTCGGCCTTGCACGGCCTCGGCGATCAGTATCTCGATTGCTTGACCTTCAGCCATAATCCGGACTCTATCCTGCCCGAAGGCAGACGTCAAATTCGCGAAAGCGTTACAGCTTATTCCGTACGGAACGAAAGAAAAAAGGGCTCATCCGGTTTTCGCGCACTTGGAGGTTGTGAATGGCCCAGAGAAGACAAGAGGCTGTTCAGGGGGAAGGTCGGGAGGTTTGTCTTGTGCCC
>CBFDBY010000026.1:0-54948 GCA_965603165.1 uncultured Phycisphaerae bacterium | reverse complement strand
TGTCCGCTATGCAGCAACATGAAAGTGTTCAATAAACACTGCTCCCCGTAGTAACCATGTTGATCAGCGCCAACTGCTGCAGGATCATGGGGCGGTCGCCCATGGCCGCCAGGCATTCCATCAGGGCATTCTCGGCGAAGTTGGTGAATCCCAGCTCCAGGTGAACGGCAAAGTTCTGCCAGTACGCCCATTGATAATCCGGGCCTGCCAGCAACAGATAACTCGGTCTCTGCGGCCACGCGAACATGTCGTTGCCGAGCTGTCCGGTATGGTACAGAGCCCTGTTCACCGCGTGCATGACAAAGGGGTCTTGCCGGGCTTTCCGGCCTTCGATCAGGACCTCGAGCCACATCTCGTGGTACGCATAATGGTCCACGGCGAAATGAGTCTTCTGCGTCCTGTCGAAACTTGCGTACGCTACTATCCCTGAGACGGCGGCCAGCGCCATGGTTTGTGCAGTCCATCGGTAGATGGGCGATTCTGCACAGCGTAACGGGATGGTTCGCGCACCTTTCGCTTTGCCGGTCCGTCGCTCCCTGGTCGACAGAGCCGACACGATCCCTCCAATGATCGCAATGCTTGGCGCGAGCAAGTAGAGGACATAGACAATCTCCACACCCCGGCGACGGGCTGTGAAGTGCAGCAGCGTCCAGGACATGGGCAGCAGATCGCTATACGCATTGCTGACATCGGCGCCGAATACTCTTACTCCGAACACGTAGGGCAATGCCCCGGCCACCAATGCGTACAGCACGGCCAGCCGACGCCGGCCTGAGAGCAGCCATTCCGGGATTGCACACGTCAATGCGAACAACAACACAGCCGCACCCGTCGCATAGTAGCAGGCCAGTGACAAGCCCACGAAGCACGTCACGGCCATGGCCGGTGTTCTTGGGGCGGCCAGATGCAAATAGACGCACGCCAGCGCCAGGGCACATAGCAGTGCCATGGTTGTGGGGAAGAAATAGGTGTATCGGCCGTACATCACCAGTAGCAGCACGGCCGGTGTGTAGGCGATGACGTGCAGCCTCTTCAAATGCATCTCACTCAGCAGGCACGCCACGGATAGGCTGAACGCCCAGGCCTGCATCGTGATCACAATCGCACCCAGCCAGGAGAAGTAGAAGAGCTGTGACAAGAAGGCTGACAGATACTTGATCGGCCCTCCGGGACGGCTCACGTGGGACGTGAAGAAACCCAGAGTGCAATAGAACGACGGGAAGTTCGTGATGCGATCGGACCCGTGAAAGATGAGGTGCGGCTCAACCACGAGCCATAGGTACAGGTAGAAGAGGGTGAAGAATACCAAGTCCTGGACAAGGCGCCCGGACATGCCGCTGCTCGCATCTCCGAGTCTTTTCCATCTGCCGACAGGTTCGGCTACGGATTTCCGGCTCCACCATCCCATGCTGTGTCCCGCACCCAAGTCATCAGTTGCCCCGGCTTTCTCTGTCGCCGGCCGGCATTTCCATTTGACTTCGTGTGTGGTGCTCCCCGGCACGTTATGCGCACCATGGTACGGTGACGCCGTATCCGGCGTCAAGAACTCCGATAAGGGCCTCGCGGCGACCTGTTCCGGCGTTTCCCTCGCTCTGTCCCTGTGGTGGAGAGCGATCAAGCGGCCGTCAAATCCGATGCATCGGAGCCTGCATTGCGGTTGACGCCCCGCGAGTCCCTGTTTATCATTCCGCCTACAGACTGTGAACCGTAAATCGTATATCCTGATTCTGTGCCTTTCGTCGGTGGCCCAGGCGGCGACCCGGCCCGAGGTTGTCCTCAAGCTCGGGCATGGCCTGGACATCATGCACCCCGTGCACAAGGCCATGGTCTTCATGGCCGACAGGGTGAAGGAGAAATCCGCCGGCCGGATGCGGGTCGAGGTCTTCCCCAGCGAGCAGCTCGGCAACGAAAAAGAGTGCATCGAGGCCCTCCAGTTGGGCTACCTGGCCATGACCAAGACCTCCAGCGCCCCCATGGAGGGGTTCGTGTCGCAGATGCAGGTCTTTGGGATCCCGTATCTGTTCCGCGACGCCGAGCACCTGTGGAAGGTCCTCAACGGTCCCATCGGCAAGAAGCTTCTTCTGGCCGGCGAATCGAAACGGCTCCGCGGCCTGTGCTACTACGATGCGGGGGCCAGGAGCTTCTACGCCAAGAAGGAAATCAATCAGCCGTCGGACCTCGCGGGTATGAAGATCCGCGTCCAGAACAGCATCATGTCCATGAAGATGGTCCAGGCCATGGGCGGCTCGCCGACGCCCATCCCCTGGGGCGAGCTCTATACGTCCCTCGACCAGGGCGTTGTGGACGGCGCCGAGAACAACTCCCCATCCTTCCGAACGTCGCGACATTACGAGGTCTGCAAGTACTATTCGCTCGACGAGCATACGTGCCTGCCGGACATTCTGGTCATCAGCACGCGCGTCTGGAGAGGGCTCGCGCCCGAGCAGCAGCGGATTCTGCAGGAGGCGGTGGATGAGTCCGTCGTGTACCAGCGCAAGATCTGGGCCGAGGCGGAGGAGCAGGACCTCAAGACCGTGCAGGACGAGGGGGTCAAGATCATTCGTCCGGACAAGGGGCCCTTCCGCGAATCGGTCCGGCCGGTCTGGGACGAGTTCAAGGGCACCGAGATCGGCGAACTCATCCAGCAGATCCAGGAGGTCCAATGAGCTGGCTCAAGACCCTCAAGAACATCCTGGACCGCGCGCTGGAAGGGCTGGTCATGGTGGTCGTCGCGGTCCTTGTCCTGGACGTTCTCTGGCAGGTCTTCACGCGATTTATCCTGAACGATCCCAGTACGTGGACGGAGGAACTGGCCGTCTTCATGCTCATCTGGGTCTCGCTGCTTGGAGCGGCGGTGGCCCTCAATCGCGGGGCCCATCTGGGCATCGACTACTTCGTCGGCAAGCTCCCCTATAAAGCCAGGCTCTCGACGGAGGTCGTCGTTTTTTTTTGCGTGGCGACGTTCTCGTTCCTCGTGATGATTCTCGGCGGCCTCGACCTCGTGGCCAGCACCCTCGAGCTGGGCCAGGAGTCGCCGGCGCTGCGTGTGAAGATGGGCTACGTGTATCTGGCCGTGCCCATCAGTGGGTTCTTCCTGACGCTCTATGGAGCCATCGGCCTGGTGGAAAGGCTCCAGAGGCTGTTCTCAATCGTAAATGATAAATAGAAAATCGTAAATCCGGAGGCTGAGTGGATCTGCCCGTTCTGGTTCTGGTCGTCAGTTTCGTCATCCTGCTTCTGCTGAATGTCCCCGTGGCGTTCTGCATGGGCATTGCGACGGTCCTGGCGTTTCTGGCGATGGGCGATATGCCGGCCTTCACGGCCGTCGCGCACAACATCACCACGGGCATCGACAGCTTCGCCCTACTGGCGATCCCATTCTTCATCCTCTCCGGTCTGTTCATGGGCCAGGGCGGCATCGCCCGCCGGCTGATTGATTTCGCCAACGTCCTCGTCGGGCGCTTCCGCGGCGGGCTGGCCTACGTCAACGTGCTCACCTGCATGTTGTTCGGCGCCATCTCCGGCTCGGCCACAGCAGCCGTCTCCTCCGTCGGCGGATTCATGATTCCCCTGATGAACAGGATGGGCTACCACCGCGACTTCAACGCCTCGGTAACCATCTCGGCGGCCACCACGGGCCTGCTGATCCCGCCCAGCAACGTCATGATCGTCTATTCGCTCGCCACGGGCGGGTTTGTCTCCATCGCCGCCATCTTCATGGCGGGCTACCTGCCGGGTTTCCTTATGGGTCTCGGATTGCTGATCGTCAGCGGGATCATTTCGATCCGGCACAGCTACGGCAAAGGCGAGACGTTTCCCTTCTGGGAAGGCGTGGTGCGATTCCTCCGGGCGATCCCGGCCATGCTGCTGGTCTTCATCGTGATCGGCGGCATCCTGCTCGGCTGGTTCACCCCGACGGAGGCCTCGGCGGTGGCGGTGCTGTACTCGTTCTTCCTGGCCGTCATCGTATATCGCGAGGTCAAGATCCGCGACCTGCCGCGGATCCTCTTGCAGTGCGGCGTGACGACCTCCGTCGTCTTCCTGCTCATCGGCACGAGCATGGCCATGTCCTGGGTCCTCGCCTCGGAGAATGTCCCACAGAATATCAGCGCCTCGCTCGTGAGCCTGACGAACAACAAGGTGATTCTGCTTCTGCTGATCAACGCGATGCTGCTGGTGGTCGGCACGTTCATGGACATGACGCCGGCGATCCTGATCTTCACGCCGATCTTCCTGCCCATCGTCGAGAAGCTCGGCATCCACCCGCTGCACTTCGGCATCATCATGATCATGAACCTGTGCATCGGCCTGTGCACGCCGCCGGTTGGAACGTGCCTGTTCCTCGGCTGCGGCATCGCCGAGACCACGGTGACCAAGGTCATCCGTCACATCCTGCCTTTCTTCGCCGCCATGATCATCGCGCTGTTGATCACCACCTTCGTCCCCCAAATCTCCATGTGGATCCCCGACCTCTTCGGCTTCGTGAAATAGCCGGTCAAATCGACGGAGCTTGGTTTGTGACTGAGCGTCTTGGCGGGTCCTGTGTTGTTGCACATGTCGAACGGGACGCCCTCCTCTCTTGTCTTGTCGAGCGGAGCGAAGCGAAGTCGAGACACCTGCCTGCGAACGGGGGCGTGCCTCTCCTTCGCGACCAGACCCCTCGACTATAGCTCGGGGTGACAGAGAAGACTCTCCTACCGCAAAGCGCAGCCGCACACAGGGCTTCTCCCTTATCCGTCTGCTTTCTTGCCTTTTCTGCACGCATCCTCCATAATACTGGTTCCGTATGCACCTTTGATGAAGCTGCGCCGAATGGGTCTGAGCGTTGTGTGGCGCGGACAGGTTTGACCAGGCTGTGATTTGGAGAGATCGAAATGAGTGAGATGGTCGCGGAAATCCGATCGACGCGGCAGGAGGAAGCAGACGCCTGTCTCCCGCTCCCCCCCCGGCCGACGAACTCTGAGCTGTGGAGCTTGGTTTTGGGATGCGGAAACCGTATGATCAGTAGTCAAGTGTAAAGAGAGAGAAAGGAGAAGTTGAATGAGAATCGCAAGTACTCTAGGCTATTTCTTGTTGATCGTTCTTCTGATAATCTTAGGCCCTGTTGTTCAGAGCTTCCAACTCTGGACGGGCGCGGGCAATTGGACAATTCCATGGCTTTGTTCGGCGATGGCCTTGGGCCTTTGTGTTATCTTCTTGTCCTGTCTCCTGAGCGGTCAGGAGTTCGCAAAGCTCAACAAGAAGTATTTGCTCTTTCTCTATGTGCCTATCGTCCTTGTTGCGGGTGTGGGTATTGCTGTAGATAGTTACTCCCACGGGTCCTTGGGACACGATGAGTTCTTTGTCTGTATGGCAGAATGGTTGGGGTTCGCTGTTATTCTCTTAGCCTTTCTGCTAGCACCAGGATTTCTCAGCAACGAAGCAAATACCACATAACGAATGGATCAAGACCGCCTTGTGGGCACACGGCCCGCAAGCGGCTTATCCGTAACGTTAGGCCACCAATTGGAGAAGAGGTTAAGAATGGAGCTATGGAAATTTTTTGATATTACACACCTGGAACACGTTGTTTGCAACCCGATGAGTGTTGAAAAGTTCGAGGAAGTGATCGCGCTGCTGCGATTAGAGCCTGAAGATCGCGTGCTTGAGATTGCCACAGGTAAAGGAGAATTTATCATCCGGTTGGCCGAGCAATATGATATTGAAGGAATAGGAGTCGATATCTCGCCGTATTGTGTTTCAGATGCCAAGAAGAAACATCAGCAACGTATACCGGATGCTCGGTTGAGTTTTGTGGAGATGGACGGAGCGGATTATGAGCCGCAGGCGCGGGAAAGTTTCAATGTGGTGGCATGCATCGGAGCGAGCTGGATCTATGGCGGTCATAGAGGGACGTTGAAGGCTTTGAATGAGATGGCAGCCCCCGGAGGTTGGGTGATCGTTGGGGAGCCGTATTGGCAACGAGAGCCGACGGCAGAGTATTTGGAGGCTATCGGTCAAAAACGTAACGCGTATGGCACGCATTACGAAAATATGAAGGTCGGACAAGAGTTTGATTTGAAGCTTGTCTACACGTTGGTCAGCAACCAGGATGATTGGGATAGGTACGAAGGGTTGCAGTGGTATGCAGCGGATGAGTGGGCGAGTAAGAATCCGGACGATTCTGATGTGGAAGAAGTCTTGAAACGAGTACGTGAGGATAGGGAAAATTATCTGAGGTGGGGACGAGAGACGTTTGGGTGGGCGGTCTATTTGTTCAAGAAAGAAGTTATCAAAAGATAGTGCCGGCCGAACCAGGCGCTTGTTCGGATGCAGGCTACGCTGCGCCTTGTTTGCGCCGCACAGCTTTAACGTTCGATGAGAAATGATGAAGAGAATTCTGACGCTGTATTTTAGTAGTTGGTGGCTACCTGCACTGCTGTACATCTGCCTTCTCGGCGGCTTCACGATCACGGCAATTCCGCGATGGAAGCCGCTGGCCTTTGTGGCCAATGTGCTCTTGTGCATTGCAGGCCTCGCGTTTTTGGGACTCATTGCCGCATCCATATGGAACTTGATCAAGAAACGATGGGGCAAAGGTATCATCAATGTCCTTCTCGTATTCGGCTGTGCTGCAGCTACCGTCTTCGCCTTTGGCTTCCTGATGTTTGTGTCCATGTTCGACCTCGGCGAAGACGGATTTGCCGACAACTTAACGATTCCTGAAGGCATCGAGATTGCCGAGCCCGGCCTGGATGCAAGCGGTACCATGGATATGAGCACCGCCATGGGAACCGACGAATTACAGGACATTGTCCGCAAAGCTCTGGCTGTCCCGGGCGGCGATGTAGCGGAATTCACGCCTGACATGCCCTCGCTACGCAGGGCGGCAACAGATCACGCCAAGACGTTCCGTGACTACATCGAAGCCTCTCCAGACTGGCATGTGTTTGTAGAGCAGGGAAATTGGTTTGCGTCAAGACGCTGGAGTTACAGAGGGGGACCCCGGGATGGACTACACGGTTACATCTCGGAGTTCGGTGGCGATTCCGGTTTTCAAATCCGCTGTCTCATCTGTCTGGATCGCAAGCAGTGGAGTCGATATTCGGTGCAGCATGTGGAGGAGGGAACCAAGCCGGTAAAGCCGGAGATGAGCTGGGGCAATGGCCTACATGAGAGTCGGGTAATGATTGAGTGTGGTGGAGTCTGGGTGGAGATCTTTGAGCAATCCGGAAAACCCGAACGGCGCGTGACCAAAGCCACCGTGACTGCCTTGGAGAAGGAGTTTTCGGAGTTTGAGAGGGATCCCGAAGATGCCCTAGCGAGAGTCCGTGCCAGATCCCGTCGGTTGGCAAGTCGCCTCGCGGGCAAGGATGGCCATCCCTTCCGATTGCTAACGGGCCCGCAACCAGGAATTTACGGAGTGGGATATTCGCTCAATCCTGGTGAACCCGGCTCGGTTTATCTGAAGGCTTTCGAAGTCACGAAGGGCACGCCATTATCGGTTGATAGGCTTGAAATGGCATCGAAAACTCGCATGGCATGGTCAACCGAGCCCTCGGAACGATTCGGTGCTAAGGCGGGATTCACTATCTACGAAGGCGATTGGGGCAAACCTTATGCCGCCCGCTTCGAAGTCTGGTTCAAGCCCGACTCGAGCAAAACCGAACGTAAGCTTGCCGAACGCATCTTCAAGATCGAAGGATGGGATCGATAAAGATTATCGAACTGCGGGTTGCAGGCGACGCGCTAATGCTCGCGCCTGAACCCGAACGTTCGGAGGATAAATTATGGTAACCATGAAGGTTCAGGCCAAGGGCACGGGACGAGTTGTGAACTGGTCGCGCTTCAAGCATGGAGAATTCGTGGATCAAAGCCGATGGAGTTTGTCTCTAGGTACTGTGATCCCCGATGTCATAGCCGATGTCATCACAGAATGCCAAGGACTCACAAAGGAGATGGAGATTAAGACACTGTTTCCAAATGGATTCTTCTCCGCGAGTTTCGATATTGCCATACGAGGCGATGGCTTCGGTGTCAACTGTGCCAGGAGACTCATACGCGGTGGATTCCCCTTCAATCCTCTTGCCGCCGAATTCGGCGCCAACTTTGACGTGCTGTTGACGGTCTCGGCCAAAGATCCGGCCATCGAGGAGCAGATAGCCAGTTCTATTCGCGAAAAATACCTGTGCCAAACTGAGTAGCCACTCCGAACAAGCGAAATCAGAGGCACGCTTTCAGCGGCCCTGATTCGCGGCGTTAGGCCAGACCGAAAATCGCGATGATGGCAGAGCCAAGCAAGAGCATCTCAAGCCGAGAACAGATCAGACAAGCACTCACCGTGCTCCGGGAAGAGCAACAGATGCACCCGATCTCTTCTGCTCAGAGAAAGTATCTCCTCTGATAAGGTATGTCGGTCGCGGTCTTCTTGGGGCAGGAGGACAGTTACTTGTTTCCGTAAATCACTGTTGGCAATGACCCAGGGGAATTGAAGGGGTGCGGTGCTTTTTCCGGGTTTGGCGTTGATATGCCTATTTCTGCGGCCGCGGCTTGTCGGCTCTGGCAGATATCCTCTCAGTCCGGTACCCTATGGGTGGTGAAAAGCAGCGGCTGTTCGATGGCAGGCTTCTGGCTGCCCTGCGATAGGAGAAAGGACGATGGTTCAAACGCGGGCCGAATATGAATCGGCGATTCAGCAGGCGGTCGATCGCATTGCGGCGCGGTTCCATCCGCACAAGATCATCCTGTTTGGCTCGTGGGCGCGGGGCCAGGGGGCCATGGACAGCGATGCCGATTTATTGGTGGTCATGTCGGTGGATGGCTCCAAGCGGCAGCAGGCGGTCCAGATCGATCTCGCCCTGGAGGGCATTCCGATTCCAATCGACCTGATCGTGGTTACGCCTGAGGATGTCGAGAAGTATCGCGAGACGAAAGGTACGATCATCCGCGAGGCGGTGCGCGAAGGGAAGGTGCTGTATGAGCGAGCGGCCTGAGCGGATGAAAGAGATCGCCCAATGGACTGAGAAGGTCGAGCACGACTTCATGGCGAGGAGGCGATTACCCATTTCGGAAAACTATTTTTGAAAATTGCCTACGTGCGTTGTTGATGAAAGGGTATGGAGTGAAGGTATTCGGGATTGTTGTTGGGTGCGTGCTGTTGGCGGAGGCAGGGGTGCTGGGGGCGGTTCCGGCGTTTCCGGGGGCGGAGGGGTTTGGGGCCTATGCGCAAGGCGGGCGGGGCGGCCAGGTGTACCATGTGACGACGCTGGAGGATGACGGGCCGGGGAGTCTGCGCGAGGCGGTGGAGGCCGAGGGGCCCAGGATCGTCGTGTTCGATGTCTCCGGCACGATTCGCTTGAAGAAGTCCCTTACAATCAGAGATCCTTTTATCACGATTGCCGGGCAGACCGCGCCGGGCGACGGGATCTGTCTGCGCGATGCGACGCTCGGGGTCAGTGCGGACCACGTCGTGGTCCGGTTTCTGCGGTGCCGCTTGGGCGACCAGGGCCGAGGCGGGGACGCCATCAGCATCAGCCGGGGCCGGAACATCATCATCGACCACTGCTCCGCGAGTTGGAGCCTGGATGAGGTGCTGTCCTCGTCCACCGGCGAGCCCACGCTCAGCGAGGTGACGGTGCAGTGGTGCTTCATCACCGAGGCGTTGAATCCGGAGAATCACGGGTTCGGATCGCTGATCCGTGGCTGCCAGGGGGCACGGTACAGCTATCACCACAATCTGTACGCTCATAACCGCAGCCGCAACCCGCGTCCCGGCAACTACGACGATCGCAACCCGCACGACGAGGACCCCGACGGGCTGCTGCTCGATTTCCGCAACAACGTGATCTACGACTGGGACGGTTCGTATCCCGGCTACAACGCCGACGCCGAGAGCGTGACGAAGCTCAATTACGTCGGCAATTACCTCGTGACAGGGCCCGAATCGAAAGCCACTGGCAAGGCCTACCGCGAGGGCTCGCCGTACAATCAGGCCTACTTCGCCGGCAACTGCTACAACCACCTCCTGCCGCGCGATCAGTGGAGCCTGCTGATCTTTGGCGACTGGAGCTCCTCGCAGATCGCGGCCTACAAGCAGTCGGAGCCATTCGAGACGGGGCCGATCGTGACACAGTCGGCGTTGGAGGCCTACAGGAGTGTGCTCGAGCATGGCGGCGCGAGCCTGCCACGGCGCGACGCGGTGGACTGCCGGATCCTCGAGGATGTCGTGAACGGCACAGGCCGCATCATCGACAGCCAGACCGAGGTCGGCGGCTGGCCGGAACTCCACACGGACCCGCCGCTGCGCGACAGGGACGGGGACGGCATGCCCGACGCCTGGGAGCGGAGCCACGGGTTGAGTCTCAGCGATGCCGCCGACGGCGCCCAAGACCGGGATGCGGACGGCTACACGAACGTCGAGGAGTATCTGAACGCACTCGTGGTGTGGCCGGAATCGGATGTGACATCGGTCTCCCAACCTATCCCGTGACCGGCCGCGGTCACTGAGCTGCGACGAAGACGGGGCTCTCGCTCACGTCAAGCGTGACCTTGCCGTCTGCGATGGGCAACTGGGTTTGCCGTCCCGTTGTGCTGTCCGGCTGCAGGGCAATCAGTGTCGCCCTGACAGCTTGCCTCAGATCCAGCGAAAAACCACTCACCTGCGTCTGATTGCTGGTGGGGCACCACACGGCATAGACGTCACGAGACGGTGAGCCGTCCGACCTGAAACGATACACCCAAACGTTCGCATCGTCCGACGGTATCTCGCAGTCGAAGCGCGTCCCGCGCAGGACGTGACGCAACGTGGCGACGTAGAACCAGGCCGGCTTGGGCTGATGTTGGTTCCATTTCTCGCTGGTCAGACCGGAGCTGTTGAATTTCACCGTGTTCTCGGCGTTCACGTCGCGAAGCATGTACTGCTGCACGCGGTCCACGCCTGCCGCGGCCAGGGCCAGGTACGATCGGACGATCCACCAGCCCTGGACCTCTGCGGCGCTCGTGGTCCCGATGGCCGGCGCGCGCTGGACCGACTTCGGATTCGTGTCGTAACCGAACTCGGAGACCCAGATCTCTCTGTCCGGCAGGAAGCGATCGCGCCATGCGACGACCTTCTCGAATCGCTCGCGCAGGCCGTCCGCCTCCGGCGAGATCCCCGTCGTGGGTTGGCCGCTCTGGCCGCCGGCGTCATTGCTGTAATGGTGCAGGTTGATGACGTCGGCGGGGAAGTCGCCGTCGCGATGGAGATCGGCCCAGAACTTCATGGCCTTGAGGTACTCGATCTCCGGATTGGCGAGGCCGCCCAGGACGAGCTTCATCGTCGGATCGGCATTCTTCACGCCGACCGCGGTTCCCATGGACTGTCGGTGTCCATCGCGATCGGCGCTGCACATCGCGGCCAATTCGAAGGGAGAGAAGTATGCGTCGCGTCCTCTCCACCATCTGTCCGGCTCGTTCCAGTTTTCTATGTAGCGGACGAGGCCGAGTCCGCTGCGGACGGGCTGGTCTGGCTTGAGCTTGAGCAGGGCCGGATCGACACGTGTACTGCCGTAGCGGGCGGCGAACTGGAATAGATAGGAGGCGTGCGCGATGTACGATTCCGGCTGCGTCGGATCGGCGCCGCTCATGACCGGTTTCGCGTCGTTCCGATTTGGGTCGAAGGCGACGAGATAGGGTGCGCAGCCCTGAAGGCAAGGCGAGACCTCGACGCCGGCGTCCCGGAGCTGCTGGTAGTATCGATCGAAGTCCCAGCCCCAGCCCGGACCGCTGACCCAACTCGGGCTCCAGGCGACCTCGTGATCGGGATAGCCCTTGTACGTGGTCGAGTCGTTCCCTTCGTCCCACTGCCAGTTGTGGTATTCGCGGAGGAAGCCGCAGGCCGCGATGCGCTCGATTGGATCGTCCACGAAACCGTTGGTCCCGATGAACGAATCCATCAGCGGTCGCTCGGGCTGGCTTGGCTTCGGCGGTTGAGGGTGTGTCCCACGGGCCGTCCCGTAGAGGATGATTTCCGCCACCTGTGCGGCGGGACTTGCGAAGGTCAGGCGAAGGTAACGTGTCGTGACGGCTATTGTGTGCGAGGTCCATTGCCGGTACTTCTTCAGATCATCGGCGAACAGGGTTCTCCAGGTGTCTGAGTCGCGATAGTCGACGGTGAAACGAGCCTGGTTTTCGACATCGAAGTAACAGAAGTCGGTGAGATCATGCTCGATGGCGAGATCGACGACCACGGAGATCGGGTAGTACAGACCGGCGTTCATCCAGCCATTGGAGTACGCGGTCTTGGGTTGCTGGGCGGTACCGCGTCGCGGATCGCCGGCCAGGTCCTGCTCATCCACCAGTTCCGCGGCGGGCCGTTGGCCCGAAAGGTTGATCAGCATATCGGTATTGAGTTCGATGCGCTCGGCCGCCGGGACCTGCATCAGCCATCCGCCGAGCATAATCCAGGCGGCCAGGCAGGCGGAAGCTATCGGGCGGGTTGCTGTCGAGTTAGTCATACGTGAAGCTCCTTGTCGTGCTGTCAGGTTTGTCGCCTCCATGGCCGCGAGTGGCGAAGCGCTTTGAATCCGTTACCCACCGGAGTATACAGCAAGGCCGGCAGAGCGTCCACGGCGCCGTGCAGACGGCACAGCGCGTGTCGCTCGGGTGTGTGCCCAGATATCGTGGCGGGCCTCCTGTCATTCACCCTGTGGAGCCGAGCCGCTCGTTTCTGTTGTCATGTCGAGCGGAGCGAAGCGTAGTCGAGACATCTGCCCGCGACCGCAGGACGCCTCCGACTCCCAGCCAGACCCCTCGACTGCGCTCGGGGTGACAGAAGAGACCCATCCTGCCACGAAAAGTAGTCAGACACGCGCTCGCAGCTGTTGGTCCCATGCGTCTCTCGTCAGAAGGAAGTCCCGGAGCCTGCCGCGTACTGATGTGGCGGGCGGCATAAGAAACATTTTCAGATATTTGCTTGACATTGGTTCGCGTGCGAACTATATTGGCGGGTCGTATGATTGGATCGGTGTTTAGGGTGGCTCATGGTTGATATCGGCGGCATCGTAGGGCAAATCGCCAGAATCAGAGAGAAGGCCAACGCCATGGTCGAAAGCGAGCTGAAGAGTCGGGGGATCAAGGGGATCGTCCCGGCCCACGGCCCCGTGCTGGCTTTTCTCCTGGAGCAGAGTCAGCCGGTTGCCATCAAGGCGGTGGTGGAACATGTGCAGCGGGTTAAATCGACCGTGACGGTGACGATCCGTACCCTCGAAAAACACGGCTACCTGCGCAAGCTCCCGTGTGAAACGGATGCTCGCGTCACGCACGTGGAGTTGACCGCCAAGGGCCGCAAGCTCCGGAAGGATTTTGAGGAGATCTCCGAGACGTTGCGGAGCAAGCTCTATGGCAGCATGAGCCCAAGGGATCGCAAACGCCTGGTCAAGCAGTTGGACGAGATCGAGGAGAACCTGAGCGGATAGTCTTTTTTTGTGCCTATAGTTCGTAGGCGAACCATGTGTCTATTTTCGAAGGGAGCACAACCATGCCGAGCACATCGAATCCAGTAAACGCCGTAACCGACTTTCTGATCAAGAGCCAGGTCCAGTATCTCGCCACCGTCGGCCTGGACGACAAGCCCAAGGTTCGCCCCTTCCAGTTCATGCTGGAAGAAGACGGGAGGCTCTATTTCTGCACATCCAACCAGAAGCCTGTGTTCAAGGAGATGCAGCAGCATCCGTACGTCGAGTTTTGCGCATCCGGCGAGAACTTCTCGTGGCTTCGTCTGAATGGGAAGGTTGTATTCTCGAGAGATCTCGGGCTCAAGGCCAGAATTCAGGAGGCGAATTCCCTCGTCAAGTCGATCTACCAGACGCCTGATAACCCGGCCTTCGAGGTCTTCTACCTGGACGGCGCTGCCGCGACGATCGCCGATTTCAGCGGCAATCCACCGCGAACGTTCAAACTCTGATTCAAGGAGATGATCTAACAACCGGGCGACGCTCCTTCACCACGGACCACCCAATCGCACTATAGAAGGATCAGGCAAAGCGGAGCTACCTGCATCCAGTCGAAGGGTCGGAGGCCGCCCGAATCGGGGCAGGTCTCTTTATCAAGATGAACCAAACCGAGGGATCAACCATGAACCTTGTTGTCGACTTTCTCAAGAAGAGCCAAACCCAGTACTTAGCCACGATTGGGATTGACGGAAAGCCGAAAGTGCGTCCGTTCCAGTTCAAGCTGGCCGATGGCGGGAAGCTCTACTTCAGCACGACAAACGACAAGCAGGTATACAAGGAGATCACACAGCACCCCTACGTTGAACTGTGTGCCTGCGGTGAGAATTGGCCCTGGCTCAGGTTGAGCGGCAAGGTTGTCTTCTCCCAGGATCGCTCGATCAAGAGCAGGATCATCGAGGAGGCAATTCCTCTCATCAAAGCGGTCTACAAGACGCCCGACAATCCGCTGTGGGCGCTTTTCTATCTCGACGAAGCCGCCGCGACGATCGCCGATTTGAGCGGGCAGCCTCCTCGGACGTTCAAGCTATGATTCAAGGAGACGACTTCATGGCCGCCCGGCAAGGTGCGGGCCTATTCACGAAGTAACACGAAGGGTATACTTGGAGGAAAAAGGAGAAAGACCATGAACAGGGCGACGTTCGTTTCAGTGCTGATTGCTGTGATAGCCTTGGTCGCGGCGGTCCAGGGCGGGGACTGTCCGCGTTTTCGCGGGCCCGCGGGCGACGGCGTCTTTCCCGAGACCAGCTTGCTCAAACAGTGGCCCGAAGGCGGTCCGAAGTTCCTGTGGTCCGCCGATGGCCTGGGCCCGGGATACTCGTCGGCTCTTGTCGTCGACGGGACGGTGTACGTCACCGGCATGGACGACAAAGAGCAGGGGCAATTGTACGCCCTCAGCCTGGACGGTTTGCTGAAATGGAAGGCGGCCTATGGCCCCGAATTCGTTAAGACGGGGCCCGCTCCGAGTGGCACGCGGGGCACGCCCACCGTTGACGGCGATCGAATATTCCTGACCACCGGTTTCGCCAAGTTGGTCATCTTCGACAAGGCCGAGGGCAAAGTGCTCGAGACAGTCGATCTGCTGGAGCGGTTCGGCGCCGAGCAGGCACGATTTGGTTATGCAGAAGGTCCGCTGGTCGATGGTCGCAATGTCATCTGTACGCCGGGAGGCAAGGACGCTTCTCTTGTCGCGCTGGATCGTGACACGGGCGAAGTTCTCTGGCAGACCAAGGGTCTCAGCGAGCCGACAGGGTACTGCTCGGCCAGGCTCGTTCAGCACAACGGTCGAAGTCTCGTCCTCACGATGCTGGCGAACAGTGCGGTCGCTGTCGACGCCGCCTCCGGTGAGGTTGTCTGGCAGCACGAATACCCGCACCGGGCCGGCGTCCAGCCCAATCCGCCGCTCTATGACGATGGGATGGTGTACATCTGCTCGGGCATGAGGACCGGCGGAGCGATGCTGTCCCTGGCTGATAGCGACCCGAACGCGGCGCCGAAATGGGCGGATAAGACCTTGGATTGCCAGATGCAGGGCACCGTCCTGCTCGACGGCTGCATCTACGGAACGGCTCAGAGCGCCAACAAGGGCCTTGTCTGCCTGGACTGGAAGACGGGCGCGGTGCTGTGGAACGCCTCTGAGATCAAGCAGGGCGTGGTGATTGCCGCCGACGGCATGCTCTATGTCTACGGCGTAGATGGCACGATGCGCTTGGTCAAGCCCGGCCGCGAGGCGTTCACGGAGGTAGGCCGGTTCGCGATCTCCGGCGGGACCGCCGAGCACTGGGCCCATCCGACCATCGCCAACGGGCGGCTGTACGTCCGTCATGGTGACGCCCTGATGGCATACGATATCAAGGCCGCCAACTAAGGCGCTTCCTCCGGCATGCGGCATTATTCGATCGCAGAGAACTCCGTGACACCAAGCCCGTACGGTCTGGTGGGCGTCTGTCCGTTGTGCCCTGAGGGGCTCGTCGGCCTGACTCAGAGCCGATTTGATGATGGGATTTATCTGTTTCCCGGCAAGGAAAGGTTTGGCACGACGCCCGAGAAAACGTAGAATGCCGGAGGTGATTAAGATCGGCGGTACGGCCTGCCCGGCGGAGAGAAGGGGCCCACGTGAGGACCTTCCGCCATGTCCGGGCCGGCTCGCCTTGAGAGGAGGTTAAGGAATGCTTCGTGATGTGATCCGTGTGAGTGTGCTGGTGTTTATGGCCGCGTTCGCGATGGCCCCCGTTCAAGCGGCGTCGATTCCAATTGAGAACGCGTCGTTCGAAGGCCCGTGGGTGGACCCGAATGGTTTTCCGGCGGTGCCGTTTGTGGATCAGTGGACGGAGGTTGATTTGGACGCCGAGGGCAGCACCAACACCGGCGTGTTTGCCAATACGCCCGCGGGCAGTCCGGACCACGTCATCAATGCGGACGGCAATCAATTGGCGTTCCTGGGCTCCGCGCTCGGCAACGCGCTCGAACAGGACTTGACGGCGACCTATCGTGTGGGCTGTGACTACCGACTGACGGTGGGTGTCGGGATCTCCGGGCGCTTCCCACCCTCGGCGGAGGCGCCGGTCGATACGATCGAGCTGGTTCTATACTATCGCGAGGATGGCAATTCAGTGGACATCGTGCGGCAAACGGTTGAGGCGACAGGGCGGACCATGACGCACCTCGATGACTTCTCGGTGTGCCTGCCGACCGTCCAGCCCGGCGACGCCTGGGCGGGCAAGAGCATCGGCATAGCGATCCGTGCGGTCGGAATGCCCGGCGGGTTCTGGGACCTCGACGACATCCGCCTCATGGAATTGCTGCCTGTGTCCGTGCCATTCGAGAACGCGTCGTTCGAGGCGCCGGTGGTGGACCCGGACGGTTTTGGAGCCGTGCCTTTCGTCGATCAGTGGACGGAGGTCGATCTGGACACCGAGGGCAGCACCAACACCAGCGTGTTCGCTAATACGCCGGCGGAGAGCTTTGACCACGTCATCAATGCGGATGGCAGTCAACTTGCGTTCCTGGGCTCCGCGCTCGGCAACGCGTTCGAGCAGGACCTGACGGCGACGTACCGCGCGGGTTGCATGTATCGGTTGACGGTGGGCGTGGGGATCTCCGGACGCTTCCCGCCTTCGGCGGAGGCGCCGGTCGATACGTTGGAGTTGGTTCTGTACTATCGTGAGGATGCAAATTCGGTGGACATCGTGCGGCAGACGGTCGAGGCGACGGGCCGGACCATGACGCACCTGGACGATTTCTCGGTGTGCCTACCGACGGTGGGGCTCAGTGACGCCTGGGCGGGCAAGAGCATCGGAGTGGCGATCCGTGCGGCTGGGGCCCCCGGCGGGTTCTGGGACCTGGACAACGTCCGCCTGACGGAGTTGCTGCCCGTATCGATTCCCGTTGAGAACGCGTCGTTCGAGGCGCCGGTGGTGGACCCGAATGGTTTTGGAGCCATGCCGTTTGTTGACCAATGGGCCGAGGTTGATCTGGACGCCGAGGGCAGCACGAATACCGGCGTGTTTGCCAACACCGCGGCGGATAGTTGGGACCATGTCGCCAATGCCGACGGCAGCCAACTGGCGTTCCTGGGCTCCGCACTGGGCAATGCGCTGGAGCAGGACCTGACGGCGACATACGGCGTGGGCTGTGCGTATCGGCTCACCGTGGGCGTGGGGGTCTCCGGGCGTTTTCCGCCGTCGGCGGCCGAGCCGGTCGACAACCTTGAGCTGGTTCTGTACTATCGCGACGGGGACCAGCCCGTGGACATCGTTCTGCAAACGGTTGAGGCGACGGGCCGCACCATGACGTACCTGGACGATTTCTCCGTATACCTGCCGACCGTGCAGCCCGCCGATGCTTGGGCGGGCAAGAGCATTGGCGTTGCCATTCGTGCGGCCGGGATAGCCGGCGGGTTCTGGGATTTGGACAACGTCCGTCTCGCCGGGTCACTGCCCGAGCCGGCCCCCGAGTTGGGGGTGAAGGAATAGACGATTTGGACATATGTATCGAACATGGACGGTTGGTTGTAGGGTGGGCCATGCCCACCGTTCCTCTCCGTGCGCGCGAAATTGGTGGGCAGAGCCCACCCTACGGGACTCCCCGCCGACATGGTGGATTCACGCTTATCGAGCTGCTGGTGGTGATTGCCGTGCTGTCGTTGCTGATGGCGATCCTGTCGCCGGTACTGTCTCAGGCGAGGCACCATGCGCGGCGGGCGGCGTGTGCTGCGAACCTTCGCCAGGTCGGGACAGCCATCCATCTCTATGCCCATGACTTCGGCGACACGATTCCCTTTGGTCCGGCCGGCCGGCCCGTCACCGGTTCGAACTTCTACACGGTGACCGGCAATGTCACCAGCCTGCTGTCGCTCGAAGACGGCGCGCCCGTGGGTTTGGGGCTGTTGCTGAAGGGCTATCTCGCCCAGCGGCCCACGGTCCTGTTCTGCCCGGGTGCGGACCAGCCCTCGGAGGCGAAGGAGCAGTTGGCCCGGGTCGGATCGGCCCAGGCCCAGAGCGATTACTACTACCGTCATGCATCCGTGGCCCTGCTGAGCGGAACGCCCGAGACGCCTCACATCCGGCTCAGCAACCTGGGCCGCAACAGCAAGGGCCAACCGGTTGCGGCCCTGGTCTCCGACGTGCAGTTCCTGGCCCACCCGTCGCTGGCCTCGTTTCAGGTGAAGACCCGAACGAGCCATCAGCGGGCGGCCTGTAATATTCTGTTCGCCGCCGGACAGGTCACGACCGTCCGCAACAGGGACGATGCACTGACGGTGGACATCGGCAAGGCCCCATACGATGCCCTTGAGCGAATCCTGGCTATGTTCGAGTTGGCCGACGATCATCAATAGAAGAGCGGCCGACTCCTGTCGCGATCCCATTGATCCGGGGACGTTTACGAATCGCCCCCATGGCAAGTCGTGTGAGTAAGGAGAGTCCATGGAAGCAGGCCGTACCGATCCGCAACAAAGTCCGTGTGATCCGCTACCCGCCCGCACGTACACGGGCGCGGAAGCCCTCTTGCACAACCTCCCGTACATTCTCATGACGGCCCTCGGCGCGGCCGTCTTGTTCCGGTCGTTGGAGACGTCCGCATGGGCTGAAGTCACGGCCGGCGGGTACGTGCTCTACGGCCTGCTCGGGGCCTTATGGATCATGGTCTTCGTGTGTCCCTTCTGCCGGTTCTGGGGTACGGCCTCCTGTCCCTGCGGATACGGCAAGATCGCGGCCCGGCTTCGCAACCACCAATCCGAAGACCGGTTCAACGAGAAGTTCAAGAAGCATATCCCCGTGATTGTGCCGCTGTGGTTCCTGCCACTGATCGCTGCGGCGCCTGTCCTGGTACGCGGGTTTACCTGGGGTTTGCTGGTCCTGGTCGTGGCGTTCGCCTTGGACGCGTTTGTGATCCTGCCCCGGCTCTCGACTCAACACGGCTGCCGGGACTGCCCCCAGCGCGAAACCTGCCCATGGATGAAGGGCAAGAAAGAAGCGGCGTAGCAGCCGGGTCGCACACAAATCCGGTTTTTTTTCGACCCCCACATCGCTCGCGAATATAATTGCTGATAGCAATTATTGCCACGAACAACATATGTGGGGAGCACGTAGATATGGGTATGAGCCGATGCTTGTTTGAAATGATCCTGGCGGTCAAGCACAAGTGCCAGTGCAACGAGGAGCAGATCCGGGAGGAACTCGCGCTGTCGCAGGCCGAGTTCCAGGGACTGCTCGTTCTGGCGGACGCTGAGGAGATGACCGGCTGCGAATTCGCTCGTCGGATGGGGCTGTCCCCTTCGCGAGCCAGTCGTGTGCTGGACAGGCTTGTGATCGGCGGCTACGCGACAAGGCGGTCCGATATGGAAGATCGCCGTGCCATCCAGGTCTGCCTCACGGCCCGGGGCAGACGGATGAGCCGACGGATTATGGGCCGCATGAGGGCCTGCGAAGACCGCATTTGCGGCAGTCTTGATCGGGCCGGGGTCAAACAGGTCAGGCGGGTTCTGGAGTTGCTGGAGTCCGTTCTGTAACGATTCGCAGCCTCGCCGGCTGCGACATTACTCAGGAGAAGACGACCATGCAGAAAGCGATACTCATTCAGTTGGCTCTCGGATTGTTGGTTGGCGGCAGTCTCGGAGCGGTCATGGGATATTTTGGCAAGTGCACCACGGGGGCCTGTCCGCTGACGGCTAATCCGTGGCGGGGGGCGTTCATCGGAGCTCTGATCGGAGGCATGTTCGCCTTCTCGGCCGGCTCGTCTCGCCCGGTCCCGCAAGCGGGGCAGGAGCACGCGTCCCTGCTGATCGGGAGCACGGAGGATTTCGAGCGCGAGGTCCTGAACGCGGATAAGCCTGTGTTAGTCGATTTCTACGCCGACTGGTGCGGCCCGTGCCGGCAGTTGGCCCCGACGATCGAGCAACTCGTTGCGCAATATGAGGGTCGTGCCGTCGTGAGCAAAGTCAACATCGACCGCCATTCGGAATTGGCCGGTCGCTACGGCATCCAGAGCATCCCAACCATCCTCTTCTTCAAAGACGGCCAAGAAGTCGGGCGTCTGGTCGGCGTACATTCCGAGAGCGCGTATGCGAGTGTGCTGGACGAACTGGCCGGATAACGTTACGCCGAGGCGAGGGCTTCGACTTCGTCGATGGATTTGGCGATTGGGGGGCCGAGGATGCGGCAGCCGGCCTCTGTGACCACGATGTCGTCCTCGACGCGCAGGCCGCCGAAGTTGCGCCAGGCTTCGAGCCGGCTGTAGTCGATGAATCGCTCGCACTTGCGCTCGGCCTTCCATCTGTCGATGAGATGCGGCATGAAGTAGATGCCCGGTTCGACCGTGATGACGAACCCGGGCTCGACGGCTTTTCCTAATCGCAGGGAGCGCCAGCCGAACTCGGGATTTCTTCTGACCGCGTCGGTGTAGCCGACGTATTCCTCGCCGAGCGCTTCCATGTCGTGCACGTCGAGTCCCATCATGTGGCCGACACCACAGGGGAAGAACAGCGTGTGCGCCCCGGCGGCGACCGCTTCGGCCGGGTCTCCTCGCGTCAGGCCAAGCGCCTTGAGCCCTTCCATCAAAGTGACGGAAGCCAGTCGGTGGACCTCGCGCCACTCGATCCCCGGCTTCGTCGCGGCGATGGCCTTCGCCTGTGCTTGTAGAACGATCGAGTAGATTTCCTTCTGCTGTTGCGAGAATCTGCCCGCGACCGGGATCGTCCGGCTCACGTCGCTGGCGTAGTGGAGAGGTGACTCGGCGCCGGAATCGTTGACGACAATGTCGCCTGCTTTGAGGGTATTGCGGCAGGTCGGATTGTGCAGGATTTCCCCACGTTTTGAGAAGATGGTGGGAAAGGCTAAGCGCACGCCCCGCGCGACGGCGATGCCCTCCATCGCGCCGGCGATGTGCTGCTCGGCCACGCCGGGTCGGGCCATCCGCATGGCCGTGGTATGCATCTCACGCGAAACCGCCAGCGCCGCCTCGATCTGCTCGATCTCCTCCGCCGACTTGACGGACCGCTGCTGAATCACCGCTTTGATCAACTCAACGGATGGTTCTTGAATCCGCAATCGCAGGACATTCTCCGGCCGGTATTGCGGCAGGAGGTGGATCGTTCGGCCTTGTTGGGCTGCTTGATTCACGACCTGCTCCAGCGCATCGGCCGGGGCCGTCCGTGCGATGCCGACTTCTTGGGCCCTGTTGCTTAGCGGCGGTTGCGGGCCGGTCCATACGAGGTCGTCCTCGGTCGGATCGTTTCCGAAGAGGCGTTCGGTTCCTTCGTCGAGGTCGATGACAGCCGTCAGGCCGGGTTGGTCGAGGCCGAAGTAGTACAGGAACGTGCTGTCCTGCCGGAATGGATAGGGATTGGCCGCGTAGTTCATCGGCGATTCGTCGTTGCCCGGCAGGAGCATCAGGCCGGAAGGCACCCGAGCTTTCAGCCGCTCTCGTCGCTCGATGTAGACTGCTCTGGGAAACAAGTTGTCGTCCGTCGTTGAAGAAGTGGGACGCATGGGACTCAATGGACCTATGGGGCCTATGTTGGCTTTTGCTTTGTGTCCTTCGGCTCGGTCAGCAGGCTGCCGAGGACCAGGGCGAGTACCGAGATCGTAATGGCGGGCAGGACTGCGTTGAGCTCGCGCGCCCATCCGGGCAGGGCGTTGCGGAGTACGTCCAGCTCGGACCACACCAGGGCCGTTACGGTCCCGCCGACGATGGAGAGAACGGCGCCGACCTTCGTGGCGCGCTTCCAGAAGAGGGCAGCCACGAGACACGGCGTGATCGCCGCCCCATAGATCGTGTATGCGTAGAGGGCCTTCTCGAAGATCGTGGTCGATTTCGCGAAGGCCAGCGATACCAGATAGGCGATGATGCCGAACGTCAGGACCAGCAGCCGGCTGAGGAACACGATCCGTTTCTCGGACGCCTTCGGATTGATGTAGTTCAGATAGACGTCGCGCATCACGCTCGTGGAAGGGATCAGCAGAAAGGAATCGGCCGTGGAGATGATGATCCCCACGATGGTGATCAGGAAGAAGAGCCCGAGTATCGTGGGCATGAGGTTCTTGGCGGCGTAGATGAGTACGTATCGGCCATAGGCGGCGTCGGGAATGAGGCTCGAGGCCACCCAGGCCTCCAGGATGATCAGGCTCTCGACGATCAGCACGGCGAAGATCATGAAGGTCACCGCGCTCTTGGCGCCCTTGGCGCTCTTGCTCGCGAAGAACCGCTGGTATTGGTTGGCGTCACCCATGATGAGCAGGAACACGGGCAGAATGTAGTTGATGATCTGGGCCGTGCTGAACACGCCCCAGAACTTCATGTGCTCGGGCTTGGCCATCTCTGCGAAGCGGGCCTCCATCCCGTCCCATCCGCCCGCCTTGCCCCACAGGATCGGAAAGGCGATGAACAGCGACGCGGTGATGATCGTGCCCGTGACGACATCCGCGTACGCGAGACTCAGCAGTCCCGCGAGGATCGTGTACGTGATAATGAAGGCGGCGGCGACGACGGTCGCCCATCGCAGGGACAGAAGCGACTCACCGGCCTCATTCGTCAGGATCACGTTGAGTACGGCGCCGCCCGCGTTGAACTGGTAGCTTACGATCACCATGTACGCGATGACCAGGGCCGTGACGGCCAGCAGCCGGGCGACGGTCCCATAACGCGTGCCGATGATCTCCGGGACGGAGTAGACGTCGTAGCTGCGGGCCCGCGGGGCGACCCGGGTCAGCAAGATCATGCCGATGACGCTGCCGATGGGCAGGATCAGGGCGGCCAGGCCGCTGTCGTACGTCTTGCCGGCGTTGCCGACGATGGAGCCGGTGCCGATCCAGGCGGCCAGCATCGTGCAGACCAGCACCCACGGCGCCAACGACCGGCCCGCCACGGAAAAATCCGCCTGCGTCTTGACCTGTCGGGACTTGTAGATCCCGATCCCCGTCAGCACCAGGAGATAAGCGAGAATCGCAATCAGATAGATCATGGTGCACTCAGTAGCTCAATCATCGAATGAACTGCTCGACAAAGTACGTCGGCGTCAGCGGTTCGCCCGTGGCCCGCGCAATCATTTCGTTCCAGGGGTAGCGGGCCCGGGACCCAGCACGTACTCGCGCAGGTACCGTCCCACGCGTTCGTCGCCAACATAGCTGAGACCCTCATCCGATTCAAGCATCAAAACCTCGTGCATGATGTGATGATGGAGCTGCGAGGCCAGCAGCTCGCCGAGCATGTAGTTGTGATAGTAGCACGGGGCCGTCGTGAAGTGCAGTTTCGAGGCCCAGCCTGCGTCGGCCGGTCCGGGGGGGCGCTGGAGCAACTGATACTTCTCGACCAGGTCCCACCAGAGCCCGTTCAGATCCCGGTCCGGGTCGGCGTACAGGGCCTTTTCAAAATAGTACATCACCAGGACCCAGCGGACGAACAAGATCTGCTGGAATCTGAGGTATCTGTCGCTGACCTGGTTGATCTTCGCGGTCTCGTCGTCGGACAGGCCGAGCATCTTCTGCATCCAGGCGGCGTTGCGGCTAAGCCGGCCGAAGAACATCGCCACCGCCTCCGTCGTGAAGCTGTGCGCCGGCTCGCGCAGCAGCCACGGCTCGTTCGCATCGTGGTACTTGCTGTAGATCGCGTGGCCCAGCTCGTGCAGGATCGTCTCCATCCACCGTTCGGTATCCTGGAGATTGCACAGGATGCGCACGTCTCCCTTGCGATCGATATCGTGACTGAACGCGTGCGGGTATTTGCCCTCGCGGTCGTAGAGGTCGCTACGGGCCAGGATGTCGTCCACGGGCAGAGCGACGCCGGCATAGTATGTCTCAGCCAATTGCCGGACGTCCCGCCCTTTGTAGTACCGGTCCAGGTCCAGCTCGTAGACCAGCGGCGTTCGTTGGAAGAATGGATCGTGGTAATGCCACGGCATGAACGCGTCGGGCGAAATGCCGTAGCCCTCGGCCAAGATCCGGTCGAGCCCGGCCTTGAGTCGTGCAAACGGTGTGCGCGTCAGTCGATCGAGCTCGGCAAAGATACGGTCCAGATCTTCGATGCTCTGCTCGCCTGTGACCACGGTCATGGTGTGATAGTTCTTGAAGCCGAGCCCGCGGGCCGCCTTGTTCCGCAGCCGAATCAGTTTGAGGAAGTCCTCGATGATGACGTTGCCAACCTCTTTGCTGGCCCGCCAGGCGGCCTCGCGCTTGGCGCAATCCATCTCGGTCGTCATGGCCGTGTAGATGTCGCTCATGGTGACCTTGCGGCCGGCGATGGTCGGGCGGTAGTTGTTATACGCCTCCTGGACCTTCGTATCGAGTTCCACAATCTGTTTGAGCAAGTGCGGGGCGATCTGGTTCTGGAGGTAGGCGTCATAGAGTTTGTCGAGCTGCCGGGCCGGACGCGGATCGTGGATGTCTCCCGACTCTCTGAACGTCTTGATCCGCGCGAAATCATCGCGGTCGCTGCAAATCCGCCGAATCTCCAATTGAATTGCTTTGAGTTCCTCCCACTTTTCCGGCTTGCCCGTCGTCGTCGCCTCCCAATACACAAGATTGGCCTGGGTACTGAGCGGCCCGACCTGAGCCACATGCGTCTGGATGAATTGACTGACTTGGTCCTGACTGTGCGGGGCGGCACAGCCTACACACAGAACCGGTGCGAATGCTGCAAGCAGGAATAAGGCCTTGGCCATTGGATACCTCCATTCGTCATCCCAAATTACCGCACATGACCGATGGGGGATTATAACATGCGGCCGCAGTCTACTGGAAGACTTGGCAACCCAAATCGCACGCGCGTCACGGGAGGATGTTCTCGGCCAGGATACGGTTTCCGAAGTCCGCGCGCGAGCTTGGGGCGAGCGAGTTAAGAGACGGAGGCCAGGGGGACCAGCGAATTCACCAGATCGGTCGCGGTGTAGGTCCGTGATAGATCGATCTGAAGCAGGCAGCCGTGATTGTGATCCGAGGCGAGAATGATGAGGTTCTCGCCCGCTTGGCACCAGCCTTTGGGTTGGGGCTGGTGGCCGAGCACGAAGATATCGACATCGAGCAGTTGGGCCATTCGGGTAAGGGCGGCTTGGCCGTGGCGCCGGCCCCAGGTCAGCAGATAGGCGGAGCCCGGCTTCTCACAATCGGCGATCCTGAGCTCCCTGTCGAAGATGCCCGGGTCGAGCTGGTCGATGCAACGGTCGTGCGGCAGGGAGTGAGAGATCCAGATTCGGTTGTCGCACCGGACGGCCAGCGGTTGCGAGAAGAGGAACTGGCGGATGGCCAGGCGGACGTCGGGGCAGGCCTGGCGGAACTCGCGCTCCAGGGCGGAGGCCATCGCGCGATTCATCTCCTTGCCGTTCTTCATCACCTCGGTGCTGTTGATGCAGGCCGTGTCGTGATTGCCCATCACGAAATGGACCTGATCGGGAAAGCTCAGCTTCAGTCGGATGGCGTCGAAAAGCAGTTGGTAGGACAGGCATCCCCCGGCATCGTCCTCCGGGCCGCCGTGAATGATTTCCTGCAGGATGAGGTGTCTGTCGGGGTGGCGGCCCAGATCGGCGAACGTGACGAGCCGTTCGAAGTTGCGCCGGTGCCCGTGGATATCGCCGCCGACGACCAGTGAGCCGTTCGCGGGCAGGCAGATGAGGTTCACCCGTCGAAATCGGTCGGTCTGGTTGGCTCCAATCCCCCGATTGAGCAGATCAATGGTCGTCTGATGCATTTCGATTCACTTTGATCTTGCTGCCGAAGATGCTATGAATCATCAGGTCGAGCCTGGAGATGACCTCCATCATATTGCCGGGCCGCTCGGTCGGGTTCTCCTTAACACAATCCATGACCAGGTTCGATATCCCGATCGGCAACTGCCTCTTGAGTTCGTGGGGAGCAAAACGCTTCGGCCGTTCATACCGGCCGAAGCCATTCTTCCTCTTCGGGATCAGGGTCGGGACGTTCTTGCCCGTCAGGGCCCAGTACATGGTCGCCCCGAGGTTGAAAATGTCGGTCTTGGGGCCGAGGGTCTTACGCCGAACCTGCTCGGGGGCAATGTAGTCCGGAGTGCCCTGGATGCGGGATTTGACCGTCCCAATGGGACAGCTCTGGCCGAGATCGATGATCTTGATGCCGCCGCTCTTGTTGATCAGGATATTATTCGGCTTGATGTCGCAATGTACGAATCCCTGCTGGTGCATCGCGTTGAGTCCGGTGGCCACCATCCGGAAGACCAGCAGAACGTCGCCCAAGCTGAGCGTCGCGGTGTCCTCGAGCGTCCGGCCGTCGAAGTGCTCCATGGAAAGCAGCAATTCCCTGACCCTGAACATGCTGCGGATCTTCTGCAGCTTGTAACATTTGCGGACGTAAGGGTGGTCGATCCTTCGAGCCACCTTGAACTCCGATTCTGTCTGCTCAAAGACGCGATGGTCTTCCGGTTTCTCGAAGATGAGGCGCTTCAAGGCCACGACGTTTCCATCCTGTTCGTCCGTGGCCAGGTAGATCGTGCTTCGGGCCCCGTTGCCGATCCGCCGAATGATCGTGAACCCCCCCACATTCAGTATGTCTTTGGCCATGTCAACACTAACCCAAGAAGCGAAGAGTCAACAATTGGTTCCGTAAAAAGATACGATGCGCCCCATGATACCTATGTTCCTCAAATTCTACGATCCGGTACGGTTGCGGGTCCGGGAGAGGTCGTTCCACAGAATACCCTGTACGAATCAACGCGACCTAACAATGCGTGAACCATAGAATTTACCTTATCGGGCGGTCCTTGTCCAGGAGGGCCCAACTTTTCTCTATCGGCAACAGCAGATAAATCTTGACAAGGTCATTGAAATTTGGTCTATCATCAAAGCTACAAGTGCAAGCTCCGGGTTTGCCTCTGGCAGCTACACTTTTCGGTGTGATTCCCCGATAGCTCAATTGGTAGAGCGAGCGGCTGTTAACCGCTAGGTTGTAGGTTCGAGTCCTACTCGGGGAGTTGAAAGAGGAAGCCCAATGGTTCCAGCCAGCCCATTCGTCCGCTGGGCGCCTGTTCGTCACCGTGATTGAGGCGCAGCCCGGCGCGGCAATCCGACGGGCGCACTGTCTACCGAGCGCAATGCCGGCAGGTATGGGATCCCGGATCCTCCGGGCCATTCTCACGTGCAAATCGTACTCGGCCGTTGGCAACTTGGATCACATACACCCAGGGGCGCAGAATTTCTTAAAGGGTATGCTTGCTCTCGGCCTCGGCTCTTCCCTCCCCGACAGAAGTGCGGCGCGGTCATCCAGCCAACCATGCCTGTGAACGGACGGGGTCCATGCCGGCCTATAAGTCTTTTCTTTGTAAGTGCTTATGGTCTGGCAGTCGCCCGGGCCGTGGGTAATCCCAGTCGAATGCGGCACATGGTCCGCATAATGTCCAGAGCCCGTGGCCCGGTAGTTCTCAGGCAATGCTGGTCCGGGGGGAGTAATTTCTGCCGGGAGGTGTTGACATTTATTAGATGTCTGGGTAAAATAGGCATTACTGGGCTACTGAGGTAGTTGGATAAAAAAGTGGATTTTAGCATTTTGGGTGTTGACAGGCGGTGTGAAAATTGGTAACTTCGGAGAATTGGTGAAGCTCGGATACTATGGTCTTGCTATGGTGATATGCCAGTGCCGTTTCTAAGAAGGCCTGTAGTACCCAGCTTAATCGCAGGAGGGTGAGAGTTTGAGGAGGGTCGAGAAGGATCGCGACTCTGTGAAGCATCTCCTATCTCTCTCACCGGTGGACAGGATGGCTCCGCTGTAGAACAACACCGAGCGGCTTCATCCGTAGCGGAGGGGCTCTCAGACAATTAGGTGAGTTGAGTTCAGCCGAACGCAGGACGCGGAGAACGCCAGAGGGACGGAACCACATGAATGGGCAAAGAAGACCGTAGTATTGGGGGGCGACGAAATGTGGAATCTGGCGAAGATTTGTGCGATTGTCGCGATGTGCTTTATTGCGACGGGCAGCGCAGCGGCGATTGATATGTCCCAGCCGTTCGTGACGGTATCGGTACCCCGCACATCGATGTTGTATCTGGGTGAGGTGTGGGGACCCGACCTCAAGCAGGTTGGGGCCCGCGTGGACGCTCATGTTGTGGCCAACTGCCCATATCACCTTGAGGCCTCGTTTCAGGGCCTCAAGCATGAGGCGGGCTATGCGACGATATCGTTCGCGAATATGTCGGTGGCGATCAATGGCAGGCACGTATTCAGCAGTACGCAACGCGTGCCGATCGCCACGTCGTATGAGCCGACACCGGCGGACGGGGTGGATGTCCCGATCAATCTGCAAGTCGGCGTGAAAGGGATGGGATTATACCCGGCAGGACGGTACGCCGGAGCTCTGGTGATCACTGTAATGGCAGGGCCTTGATTCGGAGAGGGTGATGAAGCGGAGTTTCGCAACCGATTCTGTCGGGCCGGAATGATCTGATTACTGAGAATACCCAGGACCTACGGAAAGGTGCGATCCCAGAACAAGGCCCCCCTCGGCAAGGGACAGGGGAGAAAGGAGGTAAGGTGATGACAGAATGAGCTCGCAGGCTGGGGACGGCTTGCGAGTCGTCCGGAGAGATTGGCCCTCTCTTTGGGCGGTAGGACGATGTCAAATGCCAAGTGGGAATGAAAATCGCAGGTCAAATCCTTGAATCATCTGAAGGGCCGCGATTTGTCGAATCACGAGCGGGCAGATTCGACCAAGTCGCTTACAGTGGTGTGCCCGCTGGAGTACGCGGCTCAGGCATGCGTGTTGCCTGGCCGGAGTAACTGGGTTTAGCTCCACTGGGCCATATCGGCCAATCCGGAGCGAGGGTTAAGTAGAAAGGAAGTTAAGATGGTGAAGAAGAGTTTATTTGCAGTCGCAGCGGTGGCTTTGCTGGCCGTGGCAGCGCAGGCAGGCGAGATCAAAATCCATGATTGGCCCTGTGAGTTCATCTCCCAGGAACTGACCACCATTCCGGTCGTGATGGATGTTGGCTACTGGGTCCGCGTCAAGGACCAGGACAAGCTCAAGATCAAGCTGCAGCAGAAAGACATCCACACGTACGAAGGCTGCACGGACATGAAAGTGGAGTGCAACCTGAACATCACGCTGAGCTGCTCGATCTCGGCGACCGGGGCAATCAATGGCAAGTATTCCTGCAGCCTTTCTCCGGCCGATGTCGATTCTCCGGGTGGCACCGTGAGCGTCTGTGCGAAGCTGACAGATGCTGACCTGGGCGGCACGCCTGGTGGCTCGAAGAACGTGCATGTTGCTACCGTCAAGATCAAGGTTCTGCCGAGATTCTAAGTGGTAGCAGTGCAACGGCAGAACTCGGCCGAGAGAGCACCTGGTTGGCGCAGTTTTCGTGCAACCCTGATCGGAAGCTGATCTCGACAACGGGCGTGTTCGCGACGGCTGAGTGAGTGGACCGTATGGGGAGAGATGGATGTGAAGTCCGTCTCTCCCCTTCGTCTTTTGAGGTACTGTCAGGCAAGCCAAGGCGGCTGATGTCGATAGCGCGTGGGAATGCGACGTTAAATTTGCAAGTTTAGGGGGTTTAGGTATTGACAAAGGCATGCCAATTTGGTACTCTTGGTAATGCTTATCCAAGGCTGTCTTCGGGATGCAAAGAGGTGGTTCTGTTAGAAGGCGGCACGGTACGCTGGGGGTGTTGGGCGGGAAATCACGAGAAAGAGGGCAAGTGCCTTCTTTAGATTGCCGAAGAGGTGAGAAACCGCAGGATTTTGGCATGGAATCGACGGGGCAAACCTCGCGTCACGAGTTGAGGCCGGAATCGAGCCAAGAAGATTTGGGGTGACAAAAGTGTTTGGAAGTCAATTTATGCGAACGGAACGAGACCTCTTTGCGAATCAGACAGACAAATCCGCTCGGACGGGCAGGAAGGTTCTGCGGCGGATTATCGGAACCGCGGCGATCTTGCTGCTTGCGGGCAACTCGGCGTTTGGCCAGTTCCTCGTGCAACCCATGAGGATCCAGGTTCCCGTCGAGCCGGCCAGACGTTTTGCGTATGAGATCACCCTCGAGAACTTGAGTACGGTGGCGACGGAGACCATCAGTCTAAGCCTGATGGACCTGACGCAGGATCCGAACGGCATATGGCAGGAGATCCAGCCGGGTGACCCGAATGGGGGCGCGGCGAGCCTGCGGAGCTGCGTGAGCTGGCTGAGTCTCGAGAAGGATGTGGTGGAGGTTTCGCCGTTTGGACGCGTGCCTCTCAAGTTGTTGATGAAGACCCCATCGGGGAGACGGGGCTACTATTTCGCGGCGGTCCTTGCCCAGTCGGCCCCTCGAACCGAGGTGGTCGAAGGCATGACCACGATGACCATCCTGCAGTATGTCATTCCGGTCATCCTGGAGGTTTCCGGCCGTCCGATGCGCCATGAAGTTGAGCTGAAGGACATTGGCCTTGAGTTTCAGAGCCAGACGGCTACCCGGCCAGCGGCGACGATGGTGGCGATGGACATTGAGAACACAGGGGGGACCTATTCCCGGCTACAGGGATTTGCCCGTGTCTTTGGGGAGTGGGGCGGTCACTGGCGAAAGATCGCGCAAATAGAGTACCCGGAGACCGGCATCATTCCCGGCGTG
Source organism: uncultured Phycisphaerae bacterium (assembly GCA_965603165.1). Classification (GTDB taxonomy): domain Bacteria; phylum Planctomycetota; class Phycisphaerae; order Sedimentisphaerales; family Anaerobacaceae; genus PLanc-01. Next base: position 23,926 of record CBFDBY010000026.1, on the reverse strand, counting down.
AAGCTGCATCTGCGGCAGGATGTCGGCCGGCCGCTTCCTTCCGGAAAGTATAAGGTCGAAGGATACCTCTATGTGGACGCGCAGCGCAGCGGACGCGTGGCGAATGAGTTGGAGTTCAAGGGGGATCCGCGAGTCATGACGGTTCGTGCCGAAGTGGCCCTGGATCTGAGTCCACGGGAAGTGTTTATTGAAACCATTCCCGGGGCGACTCGGGGGGATTCCCTTACGGTTGCGAACGCCTCTGAGGAAGGGGTGACCATCACCACCGAGCTGATACTCCCGGAGCACATGGAGCAGATCGTGAACGCCAGGGGCGTCCCGGGAGAGGCGTACGGATGTGTCGACTGGGTGACGGTGCAGCCGAGGCAGTTCACTCTGCGGGGCTACGGCCGCCAGAATATCAAGATCATCGCGCGGATGCCGGATAGTGCCGCTCAGCTTCCCAACCACTATGCGATGATCAAACTGCACGCGACATATGCCGACGGCGAGGAGGGGGGAACCACGAAGGCCCGGGTGTGCGTTCAGAACCGAAAGGCGACGGGCACGACCCAGATTGACAGCATGATGTTGACGCTTTCGGAGTTGTCGGCCGGCCGCTACCTGACGACGGCACGGTTCCTGAACAACGGGGATACACACGTGCAGCCTCGCTGCCGGGCGGTCCTTACGACTGTTCCCGATGATACGGCGCGAAAACGATTCATTATGAGCAGTGAGGATTACGACCAGACTGGCATCCTGCTGCCTCTGGACACGCGGAATTTCTCGGGCGTTCTGGATGTCACGGATGTGGCTCCCGGAACGTATCGGTTGACGGCGATCCTGGAGCATGGCCAGGGGCAGACCGTGCAGGACCAGAGAGGGATCGAGGTGGTTGAGGAAGGCGGACAGAAAGTGGTTAAGTTGCTTGGGCCAAATCGTGTCAGCAAGACGGTCATTAATCTGTGATCATTGTAGCATACGGCAGGGGAGGTTTTTGCTTAAAGCAGGGCGCAGGATTGCCGATAGAGGTTGGATAGCCGTGGGACCGCGTAGTAACGGCTGCAGAAAGGGACGTTGACCTATGGCGAGGAAATATATCGCTAGACTACCATTAGGCGGGGTGATAGCCCTCTGCGCAATCTTGTTGCTCAGTCCCGAAACATGGGGGCAGATCGTCGTGCGCAAGAAGATGTTGACGATCTCAGGCACGGTGGGTTTGTCCAACGTGACGATGCAGGGACTGCCGGGAGCTCCGATAACGGACGAAAACGGCGTTTACAGTGCTGAGGTTGAGTACGGCTGGAGCGGGAAAGCCACACCGGTGAAGCTCGGATATACATTCGAGCCCAGGGAGAAGGTCTATCAGAAGGTCACCAGCAATCTGCTGGAAGAGAACTACGAGGCCAAGCTGCTGACCTTTACGATTTCCGGCTCGACGAACCTGCCCGGCGTCAAGATGACAGGCTTCGCCACGGAGGTGGTCAGCGATGAGAGGGGCCGATATACGGCCACGGTGGAGTACGGCTGGAGCGGCATGGTCATGCCCGAGAAAATGGGTTACCGTTTCGAGCCGAGCAGCAAGTCCTATAGTCAGGTCAAGCAGAATTACGGGAACGACAACTATACGCCCCATGAGCTGACGTTCACGATTTCGGGTTCTGCCGGAGTGGCCGGCGCCGTCCTGAAGATCACGGACTTGAAGGATTTGGTGGCGGCAGAGGGAGGCAACTACAGCATCGAGGTGCCGTATGGATGGGCGGGAAGCATCACGCCCACAAAAGACGGGCACGAGTTCACGCCGCCATCGCGGGACTACGAGATAGTGGTAGAGCCTCAGGCAAACCAGAACTACAGCGCCCGAGTCTTCACGTATACGATCTCCGGAACGACCGGGATCGCCGGTGTGGTCATGAAGGGGCTGCCCGATGATCCGGTCACCGACCTCAATGGCTATTACACGGCCGTCGTCCAACATGGGTTCTCGGGGAAAGTGATTCCCGAACTGGCCGGCTACACGTTCGAGCCGCCGTCCAGACCCTACCCGAAAGTCACCTCCAACCAGGAGAATCAGGACTACAAGGCATCGGTGATCTCTTTGACGATCTCCGGCAGTGCCGGGACGGGGAATGTGACTCTGGACGGGCTGCCCGGCAATCCGACCAGCGATGCCACCGGTTTCTACAGCGCCAAGGTCGAGTGGGGTTGGAACGGTACGGTGACGCCCCAGAAGGACGGCTGGTACTTCGAGCCTGCGACCCAGGTGTTCAGTTCCATAACACAGGACAAGACCAAGCAGGACTTCAAGGCGCAGCGTCTGATGTTCACGATCTCCGGCAACGCGAATATGCCGGGCGTGCTCATGCAGGGTCTTCCCGGCTCGATTGTCTCCGGGCCGGACGGCTCCTATAGTGTGGACGTGGACTACAAATGGAGCGGCAAGGTGACGCCCAAGAAGCCGGGTTTCACTTTTGAGCCTGATGTGAGGGAGTACACGGAGGTCTTGTCGCCGCAGGTGGGCGAGGATTACACAGCGCGGACCGTGCAGTACACCGTATCGGGCCAGGTGACGGGCGAGGACGGCCCCCTCGCGAACGTTCTCATCCTGGCCGACGGCACGGCCGGCTCGACGTCGACGGATGCAGACGGCCAGTACCAGTTGCAGGTCGATCATGGGTGGAAGGGGAAGATCACGCCCGACCTGGAGGGCTATACGTTCAGCCCATCGAACAAGTCGTTCGAGTCGGTGGCGCAGAACATCCCGAACCAGAGTTTCACCGCCAAGGTCAAGATGCTGAGCATCACGTATCGGATCGCTTTTGGCGAGGGTCCGGGCGCTGAGCCGATCGGCGGCGTGAAAGTGACCGCCGAACCGGGCGGCTACAGTGCCATAACGGGCAACGACGGCAAGTTCACCGTCCGGGTGCCCTACGGCTGGACCGGTGAGCTGAAGTTTGAGAAGCCCGAGTTCGAATTCCCCGAGGGCATGCCCTTCACGAATGTGGTGGAGGACTATGACGCGACGGCCCCGAAGCCTCCGGTCGCGCCTCCGACCGCGCCTCCGATCGATACGACGCCGCCAACGACGCAGGAGACGGCACCGCCCGTGGAGACGACCAGGGTTGCGCCGGATTCGCTTCCGGCGACGACTCCTCCGCCGGGCGCGGAATCGCTGACACAGATCGGCGCGGTTCAGCAGCGGCTGAATGCCCTGTTGGGGCAGGCGTATCTGATTACGCAGAATGGCGGAACGGCGCCGGCGCAGATGCAGCAGGAGATCGCTCGGTTGCAGCAGCAACTGGCGACTCTGCAGAGCCAGGCCGGTGTAGGGGCGCAAGTGCCGGCCGGCGGCCAGCCGGATTTGACTACGGTGCCGCCCGGGCAGCTTCTGCCGACCCAGCCGACCACGAGCCTGCTCGATATTCTTGCCCGAATCTCCGAGGAGACGGGTGTGAAGATCGCTGTGGATGCGACGGTCAAGCCGAAGGTTCCTGTGATTGTCGGCAATTTGGCGGGTCTTCCGATCCCCCTGGCGCTGCAGCGGATTCTGGATAGCACGCCGGAGAGCTCGGTGTACAAGTTCCAATCCGTAGGGGATACGTATCTGGTGTATCGTCCGATCACCAACATGTTCCAGGGAGATGAGTTGCCCCAGGCTTTGCAGGATATCGCGCTGACGGCCGGTGTGCCCATTATCCCCGATCCCACGGTTGCGGGAGAGGTGTGGGCCGACATTAGCGAGCTGCCTCTGGAGACCGCTCTGGAAATCATCCTGGCCGGAACGCCCTACGTGTTTAAGAAAACACCCAATTACTACCTTGTGGCGGATCGCAACGTGGATAGCCCGGCCTTCGCGGAAATCAGTGTGACGCGCACGGTGTGGCTCAACTACATCGCGCCCGACACGGCCGTGAAGCTCTTGTCGCCGGCGCTGTCCAAGTACGTCAAGGGAGAGGGCGCCACCGATCCGAATGGCGTGCCGGTGTTCGGCGGTTCTCGCGTCGGTCGCGGCGGTCATATCGTGACGATCACGGCGCCTCCGGCATTGGTGGATCGGATCGTCGAGGACTTGAAGCGGCTCGATAATCGTCCACGGCAGGTGCTGCTCGATGCACGCGTCGTTGTGATGGAGCAGGGGGACTTGTTGGACCTGGGCGTCGAATGGGGTTTCCCGACGCTTCGGGCCGGCGGGTTCAAAGGTGACGTCCTTATCGGCGATACGGACTCCGAGCTATCGTGGTCGGGGTTCCAGCTCGGCTACACGTCCGACAGCACGTTTACAGATTCGCTGCTGATGGCGCTGCACATGCTGGAGGAAAACAACCAGGCGGATATCACGTCGTATCCGCAGTTAGTGGCGCAAGACGGTCGGCAGTCGGAGATCCGGGTCATCACGGAGCAGTGGTTCATGATGGAGGCCGCGCGGTCAGCGGAGCTCTTCTACGCCCGTGCCGAGCTTGAGAAGATCGAATCCGGAACGGTCCTGACGATCACGCCCTACATCGGCGACAACAACGACATTACGGTCGAGCTGGCCGTCGAGGTCAGTGACAGCATCGCGCGAGGCCGGGGCAGCGATCTGCCGGTCGTCACGCGGCGTACGGCCAAGAACACCGTGACCGTCCAGAACGGTGGCACGGTGGCCCTCGCCGGTCTGACCGAGAATCGCGGCAGGGACAAAGTGAAGAAGGTGCCCGGACTGGGCAATTTGCCGCTCATCGGACAGCTGTTCACCAACACCGAGAAGGACAACTCAACCCGGGAGGTCGCGGTCTTTGTGACGGCGCGCCTGGTGCCCGAAAGCGCGATGTCGTTTGAGCTTGGGCAGCCCGGGCAAGCAGGTCCGAGTATAGGGATGGCACCAGCACCCGAAAGTTTCGAGCAGAGACTCGAGGGCCGCCTGATGCGTCGGAACCAGTAACCGATCCGAGAGGAGTGTGAGAAGCTGTGCCGAAAAAGGGTCAATCGATGGCAGGTAGGCTGACCGCCGCGTATTCGGGGACCGTAAACGCCGTGTCTCGCGGTTGGGCGATCCCGCTGGTCCTGGCACTACTGGCTTTGGAGGTGGTGGGTTGTAGCAACGGGGTCGAGCCGGTCGAATGGCCTGAGCTCGGCTCCCGGGGTCCTCGGACTTCGCGCAGTCCTCAGACTTCGCAGAGTCCTCGAACTTCGCAGGACTCCTGGGATTCTCAACGGCCGGCGGATTCCAAGGTTTCCCGGCGTCAGTCCAAGCCGACGCTTGAAGTTGTTCCCAGGAACAACAGGGATGTGGCCAATCTGAGTCCCGACGACATCATCAATGTCATGGAGCAGGTCGGTTTCTCGGACGAGCAGATTCTCAGGTTGGGGCCGGCTTTGCACGAGGCCCTGTTCACTTCGGGCGCCGCGGCCGTCACGTATGGCAGGGAGGCGGAAGTGGTGTATGCGGTCAGCGGGGAGCACCTGTTCATCCAATCGCGCACCGAGGGCACGTTCATGTACAACATCACGAAGAGCCGGTTCGGCGCGGGACCGCCCTCGCCCGGCGAGGACCGCTGAGAGGGCTCCAGCGCGATGTGGCACGGCCATCCCGGCCGTGTCTGACGGGTTCCAAGCCCGTGCCGCTGCAGCCGTTACCGGAGGAGGGTGATTTCATTTCACGGACCACGCCCTGGTCCCTTTCTCGTTCCACCAGGCTATAGGTGTACCACTGCCGTACCCCGCAGATCGACCGTTCGGGGCCAACTGCATGATGGGAAAGACGCGACCCTCGTGTCGCCGCATTCCACGAGAAGCCCAGTCACAGGCGAGATGATATGCGCCGATTCGGCAGGGAGGTTCGGAGCATGGAGTTGCAGCGCATAAAAAAAGGAGACGTGGGCGAAAACAGGATAACCAGTTGTAGGCCCGTCTCCTTGTTGCGATGTGCCAAAATGCACCGTACCGCGGATGGTGCCGCGAGACCCACTGATCTCCGTGTGCACACGCAACATCTATATTCTAAGATAAACGCACCGCACGGTCAAGCGAAACTTGTGAAATAAATCGCTCTCGTTCTTGGACTCGCAGAGCTTCGCCCGAGCCTACAATTCGACGTCTATCGTATACTCCGCCAGCGGCCCCGACGGGTCGCCAGCGCTCGCCGGCAGACCTCTGACGCGGACATCGGCTCCAAAGGCCTTGATTTCAACGTGCTGCAAGCCCATCGCCTGAACCGAATCGACCATCGGTTCACCGACGTAGGCGGTTCCCTCGGCCCCGAGGATTTTTGGTGCGATGTACACGCAGACCTCATCGGCGAGCCCCTCGCGCAAGAAAGCGGCCACAACTTGCGGTCCTCCTTCGACGAGCACCTGCTGGATCTCCCGTCGGCCCAATTCCTGCATCAGCAACAGGAGATTCGAGAGGCCGCACGTATCGTCGTAGGCCACGACCTCCGCATTCTTCTTCCGGATTCGCTCGACAAGGCCGGACTTCGCATCGACGGTGGCTTTCTTCGTCCACACGAGGACGGGGCTCGTCTTGGTCGTTCGCAGGAGCCGGCAGCCGAGCGGGATTCTGAGTTGATCGTCCAGAACGATCCGCGTCGGTTTCTTGCCCTTGCTCGGCCGCGGCGTCAGCAGCGGATCGTCCGCCAGAGCCGTTTTGATTCCCACCAGGACAGCCCCCACCCGGCGGCGCAGTTTGTGGGCGTCCTTGCGACTGGCCTCATTCGTAATCCAGCGGTGCTCCGCCGACGGCTTGGCATAGGCCAGTTTTCCGTCCAGGCTCTGGGCCCACTTGAGCACGACCCACGGTCTGGCGGTCGTGGCGTATTTGAAGAACGGGGCATTGAGCCGCTTTGCTTCTTCTTCGCAGAGCCCGACCGCCACGTCGATTCCGGCCTGTCGCAACTGCTCCAGACCCTGGCCGGCAGCATGGCCCGAGGGGTCGCCCGTCGCGACGATGACCTGTGCAATTCCGGCGCCGATGATCGCCTGCGTGCACGGGCCCGTCTTGCCCTCGTGGCAGCACGGCTCGAGCGTAACGTACATGGTCCCGCCTTCGGGCTTCACGCCAAGCGTACGGCAGTCCTCGATTGCGTTGATCTCCGCGTGGGGCCCGCCGAACTTTTTGTGATAGCCCTTGCCGATCACCTGCCCGGCTTTGACGATCAGACATCCGACCGCCGGGTTGGGCTCCACCGAGCCGATTCCCTTCTCCGCCAGCTTCAAGGCCGACCGCATGAATCTCTCATCCTGTACGTTCACGTCACATCACCTTCCTTCCCAGGATTGCCAGAAACTGCTCTTCGTCAATGATTTCGACTCCGAGCTTCTGCGCCTTTTCGAGTTTGCTGCCGGCCTCTGCGCCGGCCAAGACAAAATCGGTCTTCTTGCTCACGCTGCCCGAGGCCTTGCCGCCCGCCTCTCGGATGGCCTGCTCCGCCTGCTGACGCGTGAATTCCTTGAGCGTGCCCGTAACGACGATGGTCTTGCCCTCCAGCGCGCCGCTGCGCTTCTTCTTCGGCGCGGGCGGCTGCGGTTGCACACCAACGGCCAGTAAATCGTCGACCACGCCTCGATCTCGTGGATTGCGAAAGTACTGATACACGCTCTCGGCCATAATCGGGCCGACCTGCTCGACCGCCTCCAATTCGTCCTGGCTCGCGCTCATGATTGCCTCAAGCGAGCCAAAGTGTTCGGCCAGGATCTGCGCCGACTGTCCGCCGACGTGCCGGATACCGAGTGCCGCGATGAATCGCCACAGCGGCCGCGTCTTGCTCGCATCGATCGCATCCAGCACATTCTGCACGCTCTTCTCGCCCATCCGTTCGAGTCCGAGCAGATCCTCCTTCGTGAGACGATAGAGATCGGCAAACGTTTTCACGAGTCCGCCTTCAGCCAACTGCTCGATGAGAGCGACCCCCAGATGCTCGATATCCATCTGGTTGCGGCCGGCGAAGTAGCGCAGCCGCTCCTTCAATTGCCCGAGGCAGTCCGCGCTCGGGCAGCGAACGTATACGTACGCTTCATCCCTGACCACATTGGAGCCGCAGTTCGGGCATTTCGTCGGAACCGGGAACGGCCTGGCCCCCTTGGGCCGAAACTCCTTCTTGACCTCGACAACCTGCGGGATGATCTCGCCGGCTTTTTCGATGGAGACCGTATCGCCCGGCCGGACATCCAGCCGCTGCATTTCGTCGAAGTTGTGCAGGCTGGCGCGTTTGACCGTGGTTCCCGCAAGCAGGACGGGCCGCAGGTTCGCGACGGGCGTCAGGGCCCCGGTTTTGCCCACCTGCACGGCGATGGATTCCACGACGGTATCGGCCCGCTCGGCGGGGAACTTGTACGAGATGCACCAGCGCGGGGCCCGGCCCGTCGCCCCGAGCCGGTCTCGTTGGTCGTATCGATTGATTTTGATGACCATCCCGTCGATCTGATAGTCCAGCTTCGACCGCCGGTCGCTCCAGCCCAGGCAAATCTCGATGACTTCATCGATATTCGCCGCCTTCTTGACATGCGGATTGACGGGCAGGCCGAGCTTCTTGAACCGCTGCAACGTGTGCCAGTGGTCCTGGGCCGGCGGCTCGGAGACCTCGCCGACGGCGTAGGCGAAAAACGCCAGATTCCGCGCGGCCGTGATGCGGGCGTCGAGCAGCTTGAGCGAGCCGGCCGCGGCGTTGCGCGGGTTGGCAAAGGGCGGCTCTCCCGCCTCAGCCCGGGCCTCGTTCAGCTCCGTGAAGGATCGCGTGGGCATGTAGACCTCTCCGCGCACTTCCAGTACAGTGGGGACCGGGCCGTCCTCAAGGAGCGACAGGGGGATCGCCCGGATGGTCCGGATATTGCTCGTCACGTCGTCGCCGACCTCGCCGTCGCCCCGGGTCGCGCCGGTCACCAGAAGGCCGTTCTCGTACCGCAGGCTCACGGCCAAGCCGTCGATCTTGAGCTCCACGACATAGTCGTAGTCGTTCTGCCCCAGTTGTTTCCGGACCCGCTCATCGAACGCCTTCAGCTCATCGGCATTGTACGTATTGTCCACGCTCAGCATGCCGACGGCGTGCCGGACGGTCGCGAAGCCTTCCAGGGGCCGGCCCGCCACGCGCTGGGTCGGCGAGTCGGCCGTCACAAGCTCCGGATGTTCCGCTTCGAGGCTCTTGAGTTCGGCGAAGAGCTTGTCGTACTGCTGATCCGTGATCTTGGGCTGGTGCAGGACGTAGTACAGGTGATCGTGCCTGCGGATCTGCCGCCTGAGCTGCTTGATTCTATCCTTGATTTCTCCAGCCATCGTGATTCGTCCGCCTTGTTCCCGGGCAAATTCAAAGGATCGTCCCACTTGTAGCGACAGGGCACATCAGGCCGCCACCCGCGCGCGATACGATTATACCGTGATTCAGGGTCCCTTCGCCACGGAGAAATCGCTCCTGCACGCGTACTGTCGTATGCATTCCGCACGTCGTTCCCCGGCCAGTGCGGGTCCAAGAGGCATCTGTGCCCTAACGTGGTGACGGCCCCTCCACGGGTCATTTCGAGTGAAGCGAAGCGAAATCGAGACATCTGCCGGCGGCCGCGACGCGCCTCTCCTTCGCGGCCAGACCCCTCGACTTCGCTCGGGGTGACAGAAAGGGCCGGTCCTGCCGCAAGAGGCATTCGCGCACTAACAGGTTCGGTGTCCACAGGCGCGGGTTGCGTAGTGGGGCTGGATGTGGTCTCATGGCGTCTGGCCGGGCGGATGCTTCTGAGACTCGCCGGAGTCGGGGCTCGCGGACCCGGTTCTCTCATGATGGAAGGAGATTGTGCTATGACGTGGGCAGGGGCGTTGAGGGTTTGGGTGGGATGGTTCGTGCTGGTACTGGCCGTTCCCGCAGGTGCGCAGAGCGATGGCGATGGCTGGATTAGCCTCTTCGACGGCAAGAGCCTGGACGGGTGGAAGAAGGCCCAGGACGAGCCGGAGAGCACGTTCACCGTTCGCGACGGGGCCATCGTGGCCAACGGGCCCACGAACCATCTATTCTATGTCGGACCGGTCGAAAACGCCTCCTTCCGGGATTTCGAGCTGAAGGTCGATGTGAAGACCGAGCCGGGCTCCAACGGCGGCGTCTACTTCCATACCCGATACCAGGGCAAGGACTGGCCTCGCAGGGGATTCGAGGTCCAGGTCAACAACAGCTACGAGCGGGACCATCGCAAGACGGGCAGCCTGTACGGGCGGCAGGATATCACCGAGGCGCCCGCAAAGGACAACGAGTGGTTCACCATGCACATCACGGTCTGGGGCAGCCACGTGACCGTGAGCGTCGACGGCAGGGAAGTCGTGAATTGGGTGATGCCCGCGGCCTCGGACTCCTCGCGGCCGAGATCGAGGCGCGCCCTGGCAGGCGGGACCTTCGCTCTGCAAGGACACGACCCCGGCAGCACAGTCTTCTACCGGAACATTCGGGTCAAGCCGTTGCCCGTCCTCGTCGACTATCACATCCACCTCAAAGGGGGATTGACGCTGGACGAGGCGATAGAAATCGCCGAGCAGCGAAGGATGAAGTTCGGCATCGCCCAGAACTGCGGCGTCGGATTCCCGACGACCGATGACGAGGGGCTGCGCCGCTTCCTCCGCGAGACGGAAGGCAAGCCGGTGTACAAAGCGATGCAGGCCGAGGGCCGCGAGTGGGTGAAGATGTTCTCGCCGGAGATGATCGCGAAGTTCGACTACGTCTTCACGGACTCGATGACGTTCACGGACCACCGGGGCAAGCGGACGCGGCTGTGGATCCCCGCCGAGGTCGAGGTCGGCGACAAACAGGCGTTCATGGATATGCTGGTCGAAAAGACCGTCGGCATCCTGAGCGATGAGCCGATCGATATCTACGTCAACCCGACCTTCCTGCCGGCCGAGATCGCGGACGAGTACGACGCGCTATGGACCGATGCGCGGATGGACCGGGTGATCGAGGCAGCCGTGAAGAACGGCGTAGCGATCGAAATCAACTCCCGATATCGTCTGCCCAGCGAGAAATTCATCCGCAAGGCCAAGGCGGCGGGCGCCAAATTCGCATTCGGCACCAACAACGGCCGCAGAGATGATCTCGGCGATCTCGCCTACAGTCGGCTGATGGCCAGGCGGTGCAACTTGACGAAGGACGACCTGTTCGTCCCCAAGCCCGAGGGCCAAAAACCCGTCCAACGCAAGGGCTTGCCCCGCTGAAGCACCGGCATCGTTGCGCCTTCGAGCGGGTATTCTCCCTTGTTCGTTCCGCACGCCTTCAAGACGAGGGTGGCAGGTCAGACCGGCGATAGTGCGTGGGGGCACTGGATTGTGAGAATCTCGCAGCCGGTTTCGGTGATGAAGATGTCGTCTTCGACTCGGATGCCGAGTTTGCCGGGGATATAGACGCCCGGTTCCACGGTGATGATCTGGCCGGCTTGCAGCTTGCCTTTTGCGTCCTCCTTGAGGAAGGGCGTTTCGTGGATTTCGAGGCCTATGCCGTGGCCCGTCCCGTGGCCGTAGACGGGAAGCCCGCTTTCTCGGATCACGGCTCTGGCGGCCGCATCGACTTCGACCAGGGAGGCCCCGGCCTTTGCCGCGCGTATCGTCGCGGCCTGTGCCCGCTCGACCACCTCGTAGGCCCGCCGATAGGCCGCCGTGGGCTTGCCGAAGGCGAAGGAGCGGGTAATGTCGGAGCAGTAGCCGTTGTGCCGAGCGCCGAAGTCGATGAGGATTGTGTCTCTTCGCCCCAGCTTCTTTTGGGAGGGTTGATGATGCGGTCGGGAGCCGTTGGCGCCGAAGGCGACGATCGTCTCGAAGCTGTTCTTCGCCCCTTGCCTGCGGATCTCCAGATCGAGGATGCCCGCCAACTCGCTTTCGGTGACCCCGGGCCGGATGTGGCGAACCGCACGGTCGAAGGCTTTCGCGGCGATGGCAGCGGCGGCCTTGATCGTGGCGATCTCGCCCGCATCCTTCACGGTCCGCTGGCCTTCCAGGATATCGCCGACCGTTCCAAGACGTCTACCCACGCCCTTCTTCACGGCCCGATACATCGCCACGGGCACGCAGTTCTCTATCGCGATGGCCTCCACGGAGCGGAGCCTTCGCAGGAGTCTGCCGGCCGCCGGGGCGATCAGCTCCTTGCGCTCCACGATGGTGGTTCCGACGCACTCCGACTGCGCCTGCTCGGTGTAGCGGCTATCGGTGAGCAGATACACGGCTCGCTGGGTGATGATCGCCCAGCTATCCTCCCCGGAGAAGCCCGTGAGATATGTAACGTTTGCAGGTTTTGTGAGGATCAGGGCATCGATGTGTTTCTTGTGGAGCCGGGCGCGAATCGCCCCGACGCGTCGCCCAATCATGCTATGTACGCTCATTGTCCGCCAGTACCTCCCTGAACGCATTCCGACCGAGGATCCAGGCCCCCGAGTTCCGTGACCAGCCGGGCCGTCACAATCGCCCTCAGGCCTCGTGATCGGCGTCTCCGCCGATGCCCTTGCATAGCACCAAATCAGCGGAAAATAAAGGCTTTTCGCCGGGGCGGTTGGCGGCATCACGCCTTGTTTCCTATACTTTCTTCGGAGCGAGACAAGTGGAGGGTGGTAACTGCGGTTGGACAGTTCGCGGTGTTTTCCGCTGGGGAGAACTGTCTTCCTTCAAGACTCATTCCCACGAGTAGGACGGCGGCAGCCGTCCTTTTTCTACCTTGTCTGCCTCGTGAAGCCGGATTAGAATGGGTGGGTGATCAGATAAGAATCTCTAATCGGAATTCCTGGAAACCACCTGCGAATGCTGTTATTACCGATCCGCACAAACATTCTGCCCCGGCGGACGCCCTATGCGAACTACGCAATCATCGCCGCCAACGTTGCCGTATTCCTCCTGTCGTACTCGTTCAACCGGCTCTATCCGTACCAGATCGATGGTCAGATTCTCCCGCTGTCGATTCGCCCCTGGGCGTGGGCCTGGATGCTGGTTCCGAGGGATTGGCGCTTCTGGCAGTTCCTGTCGTACGCCTTTCTGCACGGCAACGTCGTGCACATCCTCGGCAATATGTTCTTCCTGTATCTGTTCGGGAACAACATCAACGACAAGCTCGGGCACTTCTGGTACGTCGTGTTCTACCTGGCCGGGGCTGTCTTCAGCGGGTCAGGTCATGCGCTGCTGAATTTGTCATCGCCGGCCCCGACGCTTGGCGCCAGCGGGGCCGTCGCGGCGGTAACGGGGGCCTACCTGGTTCTGTACCCTCAGACGCTGATCACCGTGTTCTACTGGTTTTTCTTCATCGGGACCGTCCAGGTGCCGGCCCTGTACTTCATTGGCTTCAAGATGATCCTGTTCGACAACATCCTGGGGCAGATGGCGCCGGGCATCGCTTATGACGCCCATCTGGCCGGTTACGCCTACGGCATCGCTATCACGCTGGTGCTCTTGGCCACCCGGCTCGTCCGCGGCAGCGATTTCGATCTGTGGGCGATGATTCGGCGGTGGAACCGCCGCCGGCAGTACCGCGACGCCGTGGCCGGCGGCTACGATCCGTTCGCACGCACGGCCGGCCGCAAGCGTGTGGACGCACGCGAGGTCCGTCAGTCGCCGGCTGACCTGGCCAGACAGGTCAAGGTCGATGAGATTCGCCATGAGATCGCGCACCGGATCGCGCAACGGACCCTGCCGGCCGCCGCCGACCTCTATATCGACCTGATGCGGGTCGATTCGGGACAAGTGCTGCCGCGCCAGTATCTGTTGGATATCGCCAATCAGTTGGCCAGCGACAATCGCGCCACGGAAGCGGCACAGGCGTACGAGCAGTTTCTCACCCACTACGGCAACTCCGAGCATGCCGAGCAGGTGGAATTGATGCTCGGAATCCTTTATTCGCGTTATTTGCACGATTCGGAGCAGGCCGTCAAGCACCTCCAGAAGGCCGCCGAGAGATTGTCCGACCCCGGGCAGTTGAAGATGTGCCGTGAGGAGTTGGTGAGGCTGCGTTCGTGAGTTCGGATGCTTCGCGTCGATTTAACCCGCATGAGACGCCTCTGTCCCAAAAAATGCGCTTTTTGACGAATGGAAACGCGCTCACCTTGCCGATGAAGATAATGGAATTCGGGGTTGACAGAGCCATGCGTAAACAGTTAATGTCACCGCCTTGATGGATCGCCCTGCTTGCGGGCCGTTCCTGAGGCGTCTGTGGGAACATGTTTTAGGAGGTACAAGGATGGAAGCTCGCCTACATTCACCTGCACGTGCGGTGCGCATCGTGCTGCTTGGGGGTTGTTTCTTCGTTTTGTTGCTTGCGGCGGCCAGTTGGGCCCAGGAGGGGGCGAGTCCATCGGCGCCGCCTGTGACGCTGCCGAACGAACCACTTGCCGTCGAGGGCCAGATGAGGCCCTACGTGGCCGAGATCATTGGCAACGACGTCTATATCCGCTCTGGTCCGGGCACGAATTTCTACCATTGCGGCAAGCTCTACACGGGCGATCGTGTCCAGGTCGTCAACTCGCAGCAGGGCTGGTCGTGCATCGTTCCGCCGCCCGGATGCTTCTCCTGGATCTCCATGAAGTACGTAAGCATCAATCTGCAAAACCCGACGATGGGGATTATCACCGGCGACAACGTGGGCGTCTACGCCGGCTCGGACTATGTCGAGCCGATGCATTCCACCAGTAAGCAGGTCACGCTCAGCCGCGGGCAGATGGTGAAACTGCTCGGGGAGGAGAAGGACGACTACTACAAGATCGCCGTACCGCAGAAGGCATACCTGTGGGTGAGCAGCCAGTTCACCCGGGCGACGGCGCCGGTGCTTGGCCGGCCGCCGGAGGTGGATGTCGGTGCGATGGTGAAAACAGAGGCTGGCAATCCGGTGAAGGTGGACCCGAATGCGCCGCCCAAAACTGATCTGGAGTTGTACTACGTCCTGGGCGAGCAGATTAAGGCCGAGCACGACAAGCCGATCGCCGAGCAGGACTATGCCGAGATCAAGAAGAAGCTGGTCGAGCTGGCCGCCAAGGAGGATGGGGGCCGTGCTGCCCGGTACGCCGAATACACCATCAAGCAGGTGGAGCGATATGAGCTGGCCCGTACCGCTGCGAAGGAGTTGGAGCTTCAGAACAAGGAGTTGCAAAAGGTAACCACGAAGATCGACGCGGCGCGTGCGGCAAGGCTGACTCAGGTGGTGGACCGCAGCAAGTACGCCCTCATGGGCAAGTTCGAGAATTCCAGCGTCTATAATGCAGCCGGACAGGCCAAACGCTACCGGATGCTGGATGAGTCCGGCAAGACCATCTGTTATGTCTCGCCCACCGGATCGGCCGCGACGACGGATTTGAGTAAATTCGTTGGCCACAAAGTCGGGCTGGTCGGCAAGATCGAGCCTCATATGGCCACAGCCAGGGCCTTGGTCGAGTTCACCGAGATCGTCGCGATCGATTAGGTATCGGCTCGGACTCCCCTCGCGCAACGACGCGATGTGAACGTTTTCGCCAAAAGAAAAGAGGTCGTGTCCTTCGAGACACGACCTCTTTGTTATTTTTGCGCCCTGAGTCGTGCCGACAAACGACGGCAGCCCCGACGTACTCGGCTATACCTCAAAACTGTCGCAAGCGCGGTAGGCGTCGATGACGGCTCGCTCGCCTTCCTTGCCGCCTTTACTCCGGCCGTGCTCCATGCACAGCACGCCGGTGTAGCCTTTCCTGTGGATGTGCCGGAAGACGTTCTTGTAGTTGATCTCGCCCGTGCCCGGCTCTTTTCGACCGGGGTTGTCGCCGATGTGGAAGGCGGCGATCTCGCTCCAGGCCATATCGATATTCGGGATGAGATTGCCCTCGGTGATCTGCTGATGGTAGAGATCGTTGACGATCTTGCAGGACGGGCTGTTCACGGCCCTGCAGATCTGATACGCCTGCGGGATCTTTTGGAGGAACAGGCCCGGATGGTTGGCCCACCAGTTCAACGGCTCGATCACGATGACGACACCGGCCGGCTCGGCAATTTCCGCACAGCGTCGTAGGTTATCCACGAGGTTCGCCGTCTGATAGTCCGGCTCCAGTCGCTGGCTGATGCAGCCGGGAGCGATCAGCGCGCACCTGCAGTTCGCTCGCTTACAGGTCTCGACGGCCTGCCTCGTGCGATTCACGATCATGTCGCGGTGTTCCTGCTCGGCTGTCACGAGCGTAGCCTTGCCGAACTCGGCGTACATGACGAACGGCCCCATGGTCATGCCCAGCCGATCCATCTCGCGGGCAATCTTCTCCTGCAACTCCGGGGGCTTGCCCATCATGCCGTTATCGAACATGGCGGAGAAGCCCTCGTCGGCCATGAACTTGAGTTGGTCGATCAGGTCTTTTCCCGCATGTCGCTCGAATTGCCCGAAGCTTGGTGCGTACTTGAGCTTGAATTTCTTCGGCGTCTCGGCCGCCCCGGATACGGACGGCATGGCGGAAGCCGCCACGGCGGCCGCGGCCGCGCTGGAAAGAAAGCCGCGGCGGGAAACGCCGGCATTTTGAGGATGGTTCATGTCAGTGCTCCTGTTGATGGGATCCAAACGGTTCCGCTCCTCCACGGGTCGCAACACGCGTCGTGGTCTGCCTCCTCTAAGGTAGCACGGTTCGGCGCACGCCCTCGGGTGCGCCGAACCATGCGTAGTTCTAACAGGCAAACGGTGCGATACTACGTCTTCATCGCCGTCCATTTCTGGTCGCTTTTTGAGCTGGCGACGACGGTCTCGATGAAGAGCATGCCGCGCACGCCGTCGTCCACGCCGGGGAAGTCTGTCGCCAGCTCGCTCGGCTTCTCGCCGGCCACCGCACACTTGACCGTCTCGGCGAAGTTGGAGTAGTTGTTGGCAAAGGCCTCGAAAAAGGCTTCCGGGTGGCCGGAGGGCAGGCGGGTGTTGCGGGCCGCCGCCTCGCTGTAGGCCGCGCCGTAGTCATTGCCGCGCTTCCACACCTCTTCCGGCTTGCTCATCCGCCGGACGTACAGGTAGTTCGGATCCTCCTGGTGCCATTCCAGGCTGGCCTTCTCCCCGTGGACCCAGATCGCCAGGTTGTTCTCTTCGCCGACGGCGATCTGCGTGGCATGCAGCACGCCCCTGGCGCCATTGTCGAACTTGAGCAGGCAGTTGCAGTCGTCGTCGAGGGGCCGGCCCGGCACGAAGCTCGTCAGCTCGGCGCAGATCTCGCTGATCTTCAGGCCCGAGATGTACTCGGCTAAGTTGGCCGCGTGCGTGCCGATGTCGCCGACGCAGCCACCGGCGCCGCTCTGCTTCGGGTCGGTCCGCCAGCTCGCCTGCATCTGCCCGGTCTTCTCCAGGGCCGTGGCCAGCCAGCCTTGCGGATATTGCACGACGATCTTGCGAATCTTGCCAAGGTCGCCTTTCTTGACCATGTCACGAGCGAGCTTCGCCATCGGATAGCCGGTATAGTTGTGCATCAGGCCGAAGACGAGCTTCTTTTCCTTGACGAGCTTCTGCAACTCTTTCGCCTCGTCCGAGGTGAGGGTCATCGGCTTCTCGCACATCACGTGGAAGCCCGCCTGCAGGAAGTCACGCGCGATCGGGAAGTGCCAGTTGTTCGGCGTGGTCACGGCGACGAAGTCGACCCGCTCGCCGGACGGCAGGGCCAACTCGGCCTTGATCATCTCTTTGTAGTCGCTATAGACGCGCTTGGGATCGAGAGCGAGCTCCTTGCCCATCGCCTTGGACTTCACGGGATCGATGTCGAACGCTCCGGCCACAAGCTCAATCTCCCCATCCAGCCGCGACGCCTTGCGATGCACGTCACCGATGAACGCCCCGGGACCTCCGCCAATCAATCCCATCTTCAACTTCCGGTCGAGTTTCATAACTGCTCCTTTCTCACCAAGCATTCGACATGAATCTGTTGCATCCGCGTTCGCATATAAGCCCATGCCGGGAAGGCACTTATGCTCATCGGATACCGGCGTCGCCAGTGGCCCCCGCCGGGGCCGTCGGACAACCGAACGAGGATAATCCAACCCGCCCGCTTTGGCAAGCAAAAGAATCCCGGCCGTGCAGTTGCCCAGGGTAGAGGCACGGGCTGCTGCGATTTGGACATTCGGTATCTCGAGCAGATTGGCTTTCGGGTCTACGTCTCAGGCACCATCGCAACGTTGTCGCCGGAGTCATGCATTCCACCACTCCATCGCGGTCTTCGCTTGTGCACGACAAGGAGGTGGCGGGTTAGCATTGAGGAAGACGTCATTGCGAGGAGGCGCACGCCGACGAAGCAATCTCGGATTGACCAGGGTTGAGATTGCCGCGCCGGCCTTCGGCCGGCTCGCAAGGACATCCGGGGGCGTGTGCCGCAATCCTGGCGTACACTCGTGTTCCTGCGTCTGCGAAGGGATCGTTGACAATCGGGGGGGGAGGGCTTAAACCTTGTTCTTGGCGTTGGGGCCGGGCTGGTCCCGTGATGGATGCCGCAATCATGATGTGAGAGGTGATATGGAGACCGATGTTCGTTGTGCGGGGGTTGAACTGTACTTCTTGCCCGTCGAGACGCGGGTGCCGCTGAAGTTCGGGCCGGAGACGCTCACCTCCGTCATCTGCGCGCGGGTGCGCATGACCGTCGCCGACGGCAAGGGCAAGCGGGCCGAGGGCTGGGGCGAGACGCCGCTGAGCGTCCAGTGGACCTGGCCCAGCAGCATCAGCTATCAGCAGCGATGCGACGCGATGCAGGACTTCTGCCGGAGCCTCGCGGAGGCTTGGGCCGGCTTTGCAGAGGCTGGGCACCCCATGGAGATCGGCCACGAGTTCATCGAGTCCAAGCTGCGAGGGCTGCTCGAAGATTTCAATAAGCGGCGGGGCGGCGAGCCGATGCCGTGGTTAGCGGCCCTGGTCTGCTGCTCGGCGTTCGATATCGCGTTGCACGATGCCTACGGGCGGAGCGTCGGCCGGCCGGTCTATGAGACCTACAGCGCCGAGTATATGAATGCCGATCTGGCGCAGTTCCTGGAGCCGGCGTCCGGGAGCCGGGTCTCGTTCGCAGGCAAGTACCCGGCTGATTTCTTCGTGTCCCCGGCTGCCCGGCTGCCCGCCTGGCACCTGGTCGGCGGCAAGGACCTGCTGGACGCCTCGGAGCTGACCGGCAGCGAGCCGGACGATGACTATCCGGTCCTGCTGCCCGACTGGATCGAGCGGGATGGGCTGACGTGCCTGAAGGTGAAGCTGCGCGGCAACGACGCGGCGTGGGACTACGACCGGCTGGTCCGCGTGGGCGAGATCGCTATCGAGCATGATGTGCAGTGGCTGACGAGTGACTTCAACTGCACGGTGACCGAGCCGGCCTACGTCAACGACATCCTCGACCGGCTGATGAGCGAGCATCCGCGCATCTACCAGATGATCCTGTACGTGGAGCAGCCGTTCCCGTACGACCTGGAGGCCAACCAGATCGACGTGCACAGCGTCTCGGCCCGCAAGCCGCTCTTCATGGATGAGAGCGCCCACGACTGGCGGCTCGTTCGATTGGGCCGGCAGCTCGGCTGGACCGGCGTGGCGCTGAAGACCTGCAAAACCCAAACCGGGGCGCTGTTGAGCCTCTGCTGGGCGAAGGCCCACGGCATGACGCTGATGGTCCAGGACCTGACCAACCCGATGCTGGCCCAAGTCCCGCACTGCCTGTTGGCGGCGCACGCCGGGACGATCATGGGTGTGGAGACGAATGCGATGCAGTTTTATCCGGCCGCCTCCGCGCCCGAGGAGGCCGTCCATCCGGGGCTTTACCGCCGGCGGGAGGGCCGGGTGGATCTCTCGACGCTGCAAGGCCCCGGCTTCGGATACCGGCTCGATGAGATCGAGCGGGAACTGCCCGAGAAAGCGGCGGTGTTTGCGAAGTAGACGGCGCAGGGTGACTGATTCGATTGTGATGATAATGGACCGTTCGTAGGGTGGGTTCTTAACCCACCTGCTCGTTGATCGATGCAGAAGTGACGCGTGGGTTGAGAACCCACCCTACGCGTTACGGGTGTTTCGACAGTTTTGGGAGTGATTGGAAATGGCGAAGCTGAGCGCTTTTGCAGATGAGGTGACGGAGAGTTTTCGCGGCCAGGTCGAGTATTTGGCGAAGGAGAAGGTCGGTTACATCGAGCCGCGGTTCATTGACAAGAAGAATATCATGGACCTGAATCGGCACGAGTTGCGCGAGGCGCGGAAGATGATTGAGGACCACGGGCTGAAGGTCAGCGCGATCGGCTCGCCGATTGGGAAGGTGAAGCTGGATCAGCCGTTCGAGCCGCACCTGGACAAGTTCAAGCACGCGGTCGAGTTGGCCGTCTTTTTCGAGACGCCGTTCATTCGCATGTTCAGCTACTACGCGGCGGAGGGTGGGAACATCGACGAGTATCGCGACCAGGTGCTGGAGCGCATGGGGGCGAAGGTCGAAGCCCTTTCCGGCACGGACGTCGTGATGGTGCACGAGAATGAGGCGAATATCTACGGGCACACGGCCGAGAACTGCGTGGATCTCGTCGAGGCTGTCGGTTCGCCGAAGCTGCGGCTGGCCTACGATCCCGCCAACTTCGTGTGGGGCGAGAAGATCACGAACAACGTCGAGGTCTGCTGGCCGCTGATGCAGCCGTACGTCGTTCACATTCACATCAAGGACTGGAAGCTCGGCTCGAAGGACATTGGCAGCGTGCCGGGCGAGGGCGATGGGCAGATCCTGGAACTGCTCGCGGAATTGGCGGCGATGAACTACGACGGCTGTATGACGATGGAACCGCACTTGCAGACGGGAGGCCAGTTCGGTGGTTCGACGGGGCCCGAATTGTTTTCCAAGGCCATCGCGGCGGTGAGAAGTCTGGCCGATGAAGTGGGCCTCGAATGCGATTGAACCTCGTGGATGAGCGAAAGGGGATTGCTGTATGAAGACGTGGAGTTTTGGAGTGGTGGGCGCCGGCCTGATCGCGGATTTTCACGCGCGCGCCATCGGTGATATCGAGAAGGCGAAGTTCGTCGCTTGCTGTGACGTGCATGCGGACAGGGCCAATGCTCTCGCGAAGAAGTACGGGGGCAAGGCATTCGACAGCTACGAGACGATGCTCGAGAGCGACGAGATCGATATCGTGACCATCGCGACGCCGAGCGGGTTGCACATGGAGCCGACGGTTGCGGCGGCCGAGGCAGGCAAGCACGTGATTTGCGAAAAGCCCCTGGAAATCACGCTGGAGCGAATCGACGCGATGATCGAGGCGCATAAGAAGGCCGGGACCCGGCTGGGCGGCATCTTCCCGTACCGCTTCAATGACATGATGGCGCCGCTGCGCGAGGCGATTCGTTCCGGCCGGTTCGGCACGATCACATACGCGAGCGTGTTCGTGCCGTGGTGGCGGACCGACGCCTACTACAAGGACTCCTGGCACGGGACCTGGAAGCTGGACGGCGGCGGCGCGCTGATGAATCAATCCATCCATATGATCGACATGCTCTGTGACCTGCTGCCTCCCATCGAGTCGGTGCAGGCGTATACGGCGACGCTGGGGCACAAGATGGAGGCGGAGGACGCGGCCGTTGCGGCCTTGCGCTACACGAACGGCGCGCTGGGGTTGATCTACGGCACGACGGCCTCGTATCCGGGACAGTTCCGCCGCTTCGAGATCATGGGCACGAAGGGGACGGTCATCAACGTCGAGAACAGCATTACCGTCTGGCAGTTCGCGGACGAGAGGCCGGAGGATGAAGAGGTCCGCAAGCGGTTCATGGAGATCGAAGGCGGCGGGGGCGTTGCCGATCCGGCCGCCATCACGCACGAGAACCACACGCGGAACTTCAAGGCATTCCTCGACGCGCTGGAGAGCGGCGAGGATTTCTGGATCGACGGATCGGAAGCTCGGAAGGCCGTTGAGGTCATCCTGGCGGTCTATCGTTCGGCGCGCGAAGGCCAACTGGTCCGCCTGCGCTAACGCGGATTACGGCAGCGCTCGCAGCTCGTCTGTGGTTTGGCCCGATGCCCGGAGAGTCGGCACGCTCTACGGGGCCGACCTCACCCGGTGAGGGCCGCGAGGACGCCTCTCGTGTAGCCCACGGATTCCGCGAGGCCGGGCAATGGATCGTCTGCATCTTTCTCGTACTCGAAGGATACGATCCCTGCGTAGCCGATCTTGATCAGTGTCCGGAGGACCTGCGGAATATCGATGACGCCGCGCCCGACTTCGACGGCGCCGCCCTTGGCATTCGCGGCCGATACGTCCTTCATGTGCACGTCGTGGAGTCGGTCGGCGTATTGCTCGATCGAGACCGATGGATCCACACCGGCACGGATGGTGTGGCCGATGTCGTTGCACAAACCGATTCGCTCATCAAGGTGCATGATCTTCTCATACGCGCTTGCAGGCAGGGGATACGTCTTGTCGCCCGGCCCGTGATTGTGGATGGCGACCTTGATGTCGTATTCCTTGACCATTCTGTCCACAAGCCCGAGCAGCCCGGGAGCCGGCACTCCGATGATGACTTTCATGCCGGCCACCATGGCGTAGTCGAACGCCTGATGGACTTGCTCTTCGGTGTTCATGTAGATGACGCCGCCGCCGTAGAGCTCCAGCCCGGCGTCTTTGACCTTTGCGACAGTCGCTGCGATCTGATCCGGGGTGCTGTCCAGCGCCAGATGGAAGCTTTTGAAGGCGATGTATTTCAGGCCCAGCCGTTTCGTCATGGCCAGGGTTTGGTCGAGGTCGAATTTTCTGAGTGTGTAGGAGGCCAGACCCAACTCGAATTTTGGTTTCCTGGAGGGACACGTGGAGGCACAAGCAGCGGCCTGAGCGGGACGTGCCAGGGCGCCGGTAGCAGCCAGTGACGCCGCCGCGCCGGCCGTTGCGATGTGAAGGAATTCTCTTCTGCTCCGGGTCGATTTCATTGATTCTAACCTCCTTTTTAACCATGTCGTCTTGGACAGTATCGCAGGCCCCTCAGGCCGGAATAGCCACTATCATACCACAAATCGGAAAGGAAAATGAGGGTAAAAACAGGCGTTGTGGCGATGACGGCGCCCTGGGGGAAACGCCCGCCATGAGAGGGCTTGCCGCGTTGACATCAAGGTTTCGGCATGATAAGCTTCTGCCTGAACAGATCGTAGCGGTATATTGCTGTTCGTGAGGAGTCCTTTATGAAGAGCGTTGGGCGGCAAGACGTGAAGGCAGTAATTTCGTGTCGACGTAAGACCTTATCCCGTCGGGGTTTCTTGAAAAGCTCGGCAGGCGTGGCAGCCGGCCTTGCCTTCCCGGCGATCGTTCCGGCGTCGGTGTTTGGCGCGGCGGCCCCGAGCGAGCGGATCGCCGTGGGCTGTATCGGCGTCGGTCGGATGGGGGTGGGCGACCTGCGAGAGGCCTTCGGTTTCAAACAGGTGCAGGTCGTGGCCGTCTGCGATGTCGATGCGAATCGGGCCAAGAGCGCTCAGGCGACCGTCGAGTCGCACTACAGCCGGCAGGTCGCCGGGACGTACAAGGGCTGCGCTGCCTATGGCGATTTCCGGGAGTTAGTGAGCAGAAGCGATATCGATGCCGTGCAGATCGCCACCCCCGACCAGTGGCACGCATTGCCCGCCATCGAGGCTGCGAAGTCCGGAAAGGACGTCTTCCTGCAAAAACCTCTGACGCTCACGATTCACGAGGGTCGGGTCCTGAGCGACACGGTGCGTCGTTACGGGCGGGTCTTTCAAGTCGGCAGCCAGCAGCGGTCGGACAAGAATTTTCGGTTTGCCTGCGAACTGGTTCGGAACGGCCGCATCGGCAAGATTCAGCGGGTCCTCGTCGGTTTCGGTACGGACCCGGGTTGCGGCCCGCAGGCGCCGATGCCTGTGCCGGAGGGGTTGGACTACGATATGTGGCTGGGACCGGCCCCGTGGGCGCCGTACACCGAGCAGCGGGTGCATCCGAAGAAGGGCTACGGCCGCCCGGGGTGGCTCCGCATCTCCGATTACGGGGCCGGGATGATCACCGGCTGGGGCAGTCACCACCTGGACATCGCCCACTGGGGCATGGGCACGGAGTACACCGG
>CBFDBY010000025.1:0-55086 GCA_965603165.1 uncultured Phycisphaerae bacterium | reverse complement strand
CAGTGACGGCGAGCGACGTCAGCCTGAGCGTTGACCGATTGCACGGTCTGTTGGCCCGACAGCTTGAATTGATACGCCAGGGCAATGTGGTCGCAGCCGAAGCATTATGTGAGCAAACCGATCCGCTTGTCCGCGTGATCGCGGACGCGGATGCCTTTCGTGGGGCCGAGGGCGAAGATCGGCGTCGGCTTCTCGAGCAACTCTATCGCGAGCTGTGTCTGATGTTGACTGCGCAACGCAAGGAGACATCAAACGCGCTGCAAGCAGTCCGCCGCGGCAAGCGAATGCTGAGGACCTATGGAAACCACTTATCGCCCAGGTAAGCCCGCTGTTCGTGAAGCGACGGTCGTTTCCCATGCGACACCGGCGCGATGTTCCATCATTCTGCCACCGGGATGTGACGCACCTCAGATTCGTGCGTATGTGGAGCGATTGCAGTCCAAGGGAATTGGTGAGGACTACGAGATCATCGTTGGCGATCGAGAATCTCGGTTCGGAGAGTCCTGGCCGAGTGTGTTCCTGGCGCAAGTCAGGGTGATCGCAATACCAGCCGCGTCTCGCTGCTCGGAGGCGTTTGACGTCTGTGCGGAAGCTTCACAGGGCAAATACGTGTTGTTCGTGCGGGAGCTTGTTGACCTGGACCTCCTCATGTTGGAAGGGTCCATCCGGGAGCTTGAGGATTCCGGGAACGAATTGAGCGTCTCCGATACGGGCAGATTTGTGCTGGTCCATCGTTCACTGTACCGGCGAGTCGGGCGGCTGCACGCGCTGCTCGAACAAGTTGGTGTGGATGACAGAGACGTCGGGTCCGATGTCCGGGCATCGAGCCACCGCGTGAGAGACTTGAACGGCGATCCCTTCTTGTTTTCGTGCGGCCGGAACACATTCGTGGACGCCGATGCGATCATTGACACACCCGAGCGCGTCAGGATCGGCGCAGACTGTGTGATTCGCAAAGGTGTGGTCCTGCGGCCAGAGGGTGGGGAGATCATCATTGGTGATCATTGTGTGATCAATCACTACTGCGTCTTCCACGGTAAGGGCGGCATATACATTGGCGATTGGACGATCATCGCTCCGCACTGCGGCTTCTACGCGCAGAATCATACGTTTGAGCGTTTCGATCTTCCCATCACAAAGCAGCCTAACATCGGGAGAGGAATCTACCTGATGGGAGATAACTGGATCGGCGGCGGCGCCGTCGTTTGTGATGATGTCACGGTCGGCAAGGGGACCGTCATCGGGGCCAACTCGACGGTGACCGGATCCATTCCGATGGCGTGCGTGGCGGTCGGGTCGCCGGCGAGGGTGATCAGGAAGCGGTACGGCGAGAACTGGGATTTTCATCAGAGGGAGCGAGCGGCCCTTGAGGGTATGCCCCAGGAGATAGGCAAGTACGTGCAGGAGAGAGGCCGCCGAATCGCGGAATGGATCGGTCAGGACGATCGCGTGCTGGATATCGGATGTGGTGAAGGTATCATCACGAGCCTACTGGCACGTAAGTGCCGACACGTGGTCGGCTGCGACTACTCCGCCGAAGCGGTTGAGGCGGCGGCACAGGGCCACCCGGGACACGAGTTCGTCTATTCGAACTCGACGTGCCTGCCGTTTGAGAGCGGCTCGTTTACAGGAGTCGTTCTCTCCGAGGTTGCCGAGCACCTGTTGCCCGTCCAGTTTGTACGTGCCCTCTATGAGATATACCGAGTGCTCGGGCCGGGAGGAATGCTGATCCTGACCACGCCGCTCACGGGCAAAAGTACAGACACCTCGACATATGCTCATATCTATGAATACAGCGAGCGCGAGATGGTCGCTCTTCTCGGCAGGGCCTTTGAACGGGTCCAACTATGGGACAAGGAATTTGGGATCTTCATCGCTCGCAAGAGGGAATCACCGTGACCGAACCGAAGGGCAACAGGATGGGATCATTTGACACGGCGCGTTCCGAACGGGGCCCGGGCCACAAACATGTTCTGCTGATGACCTCGGCGGCGCCGGCCCAGTCGCCGTTCTCGACCAAGGAAAAGCGGCCGCCGATTGGCGTCGGATTCCTGATCTCGGTGCTGCGAAATGCCGGGCATCAAGTTTCCTTTATAGACAATTACTTGCAGCCCAGCGATTTCCTGGAGACGGATTACCTCCGCGAGAACGCCGTGGATTTCGTTGGCATTTACGCGAATACGATCTGCTTTCGCGATACGCTCCGTGTGCTAAGGCGGCTGCAGCGCTTGCGGCAGATGCATCAGTGGGGAGGCAAGATCATCGTGGGCGGTCCGCACGCCGCCGTGGCGCCGCAGACCATTCCTGACTGGGTCGATCACGTGGTTCAGGGCGAGGGGGAGCGTGCCATTTGCGACATCCTTGAGGGCCGGGTGGCCGACCGGCTGATCCGGTACCCACGAATCGAGAATCTCGACGAATTGCCCACGCCGGCCTGGGACTCTTTCGTCAATCTACCCTACCAGTGGGATGTCCGTTTCTTCGAAGACCGGCCGGTATTCACGATGAACACCAGCCGCGGCTGTCCGTTCCAATGCACCTTCTGTTCCGTCGGCTCCGTCTGGGGCAAGCGATATACCTGCTTCAGTGCGGATCGGATCGTTTCGGATATCGAGCAATTGATTCGCTGCTACGGGGCGAAGGGAATCTACTTCCGCGAGGACAATTTCACGCTGGACCAGAAACGGCTGCGGCGATTCTGCGATTTGATGATCGAGAGGGGAATCCGGATCCCCTGGGTGTGCGAGTCGCGGGTTTCCACGCTGACCCGCGAGACGGTCGAACGAATGTCACAAGCCGGCTTGAAGGGCTTCTATTTCGGCGTCGAAAGCGGCTCTCAGCGGATGCTCGATTTCATGAAGAAGGGGATTACCGTCGAGCAGATCGAGAACGCGTTTCGGTGGTGCCACGAATTGAACGTCAAAGCCGCTGCCAGTGTCGTGGTCGGCGTCCCGGGCGAGACCGAGGCGGATCTCGTCGCGACGCAGGAGTTGCTGGAGCGCATCAACCCGGCCGTGGTCTGGCCGAATGTCTTTGTTGGTATACCGGACAGCCGTTTGTACCAACATGTGCTGGAAAATCGCCTTTACGAGTATATCGATGACAGGGGGTTGGTGTACCTTTCGGGACACAACGAGAGGGTCCGGCGGTACTACGGCGACGGAGGCAGCGCGGACATTCCCAACGCGGAGGAGAACAAGGATTGGGCAGCCGCGCCGAAAGTCAGCGTTCTCATGGCCGTCCACAATGGTGAGAAGTTCGTTCAAGAGGCCATCGCGAGCCTCTACGGCCAGACCTACCAGGACTTCGAGCTGATTGTCGTTGACGATGGCAGCACGGATGGCACGCCGGAAGTCTTGCAGCAGGTGAAGGACTCGCGGACGTTCATCTACAGAAACGCAGAGAACCAGGGTCTGACGAAATCACTCAACAAGGGCTTACGGCTGTGCCGTGGGGACTATGTGGCCCGCATGGACGCCGACGATGTGTCTGCTCCCGAGCGGTTCGCAAGGCAGGTTGCGTTTCTTGAGGGTCACCCGGACGTTGCGCTCGTTGGCACACCGTACCATCATATCGATGCACAGGGAACGGTTACCGCGCAGATCGAGGTGCCGAGCGAGGACGATCAGATCCGCGAAGCGCTGAAAGAGAAGAACTGCTTCGGCCATGGCACGATCATGGCGCGTCGCAGCGCGCTGGTCGCATGTGGGGGCTACGACGAGCGGTTCGTCTGGGCCCAGGATTATGACCTGTGGCTGCGGATGGCCGAGAAGCACCGCCTCGCCAATCTGGGTGAACCTCTTTATTACTGGCGTTCGACCGAAGAATGCATCTCACACGCCAAGAGACAGGAGCAGCAACACTACAAGGACCTGGCGATTCGTGAGGCGCGGAGCCGACGTGGAGAGCAGGAGGCCTCCAAACAGGGAAGGCGTCTCTCTGAGCCGGATGAGCCGCCGCTGGTGTCGGTCATCGTCCCCACGTACAACCGGCCTGAGATGCTGAAACGCGCCATCGAGAGCATTTTGAGCCAGACATATCCGAGCATTGAGATCGTGGTCGTCAATGACGCCGGCGACGATGCGGAACACATCATCCGGACATTGAACACCCGAAGCGATATTGTCTACATCAGACATGCTGCGAATAAGGGTCTGGCCGCCGCGCGAAACACGGGCATTCGAGCGGCCCATGGCAAGTACATCGCCTACCTGGATGACGACGACGTCTACTATCCGGACCACATCGAGCGATTGGTCACTTCTCTGGAGACGACGGACTATCGAGTGGCCCATACGCAGGCATGCCGATCGCATCAGGAGAAACGCAACGGCTGCTACGTCGAGACGCACAAGACGACCCCGTACACGATGGACGTGACTCACGAGGGGCTTCTTGTCTGCAATCTGGTGCCCGTGCTATGCGTGATGCACGAGAAGCGTTGTCTGGACGAGGTTGGCTGCTTCGATGAGACGCTTCCGACGCATGAGGACTGGGACCTTTGGATCCGCATGTCGAGGAGGTACGAATTCCTGCACATCCCTCGCGTGACGGCGGAAGTCACCTGGCGAACGGACGGCACCACCATGACGAGCCGGCGAGTGCAGGAGTTCCTGACCGTCCCCGAGCTCGTATACAACAAGTATCGTCAGTTCGTGGCCGACAAGCCGCACATTGCGGCACTACAGGCAAAGCGGCTGCAGCTTCTCAGAGGCCAGTCAGGCGAGCCGCCCTCTCAGGCTCCGGATTGCCGGATGACGTCCGCAGGCGAAGAATCTGCGGAGCCGACGGATGGTGCGCAGATACGTGTGCCCTCCCGTGCGCGGGCATTGAATATCGCCGTCAAGATCTGTACACCTTCGCGGAACGAGTCGTTATGGGGCGACACGTGGTTCGGTTACGGCCTGGCCAAGGCTTTCTGGAAGGCCGGGCATCAAGGCGAAGTCCACTTCCGAAACGAGTGGGACAAGCCGGACCGGGACATCGACGTGGCGATTCATGTGAAGGGGCTGATCCAGTACACACCAAAGCCGAATTGCCTCAATGTCATGTGGGTCATCAGCCATCCGGAACTCCATTCTCCAGAGCAGCTCAATCAATTCGATGTCGTCTTCTGTGCCTCAAGGAAGTATTGTGAGTACATCGCGCCGAGGACTCGCGTTCCCTGCTTTTATCTGCCCCAGGCGACTGACGATGAGATCTTCAGACCGCTCGATCCGGCTCCCGCCAAAGACATTGATGTCCTCTTCGTAGGGAACAACTACTGCCGCGAGAGACGCCGGCCGATAATAAACGATCTGTTCGCGGCGGGAGGAGACGATGATCTATGGGTCATCGGTCTGGGTTGGCGTGGCTACATCGACCAGAAGCACCTCAAGGCCGATCATCTGCACCCGCAGGAGCTTCCCGCACTGTACTCCCGGGCCAGAATCGTGCTGAACGATCACCATGAAACGATGCGGCAATGGGGCTTCATTAATGATCGGACCTATAATCTGGCGGCGGTAAAGGCTTTTCAAATCTGCACTCACGTTGAGGGGCTGGATGAACTTGGCATCGTAACCTACTCCAGCCCGGAAGATCTTCGCCGAAAGCTGGACTACTATCTCCAGCTTCACGGCGAACGCCAGCGGCTGGCGGATATCGCACACGAACGGTGTCGGCCCTTCACATTCCCGGAGGCCGCCAAGGCGATTCTGAGAGTGATTCGTGAGTTGCCCAAGCAACCCTCGATCGCGCAGCATACGTCCGGATATTCTGTACGGCCGCAGCCGGATGGCCCGGCCTTTGCCTTCAGCGGGCCGGCTTTTGAACGATAATGGAATTAGAAACGTGTGCCCGCCGAGAGCGGGATATGGATACCGTGCCCCCGTTCCCATTTGGGAGATCGGATAACCATGGGTGAATTGCGGCTTCCGGGATTGCTCACCGGGATCGACACGGCCAAGCTGATCGGCCAGCTCATGATGGCGGAGCGGCGGACGGTCAATCTCTATCTTGAGCGCCAGGAGGTGTGGACGGAGCGGAAAGACGCCCTCGGCAGCCTGCAGAGCAAGCTGGATGCGCTCAAGAGCACGGTGAGCGATCTCTCCAATGCCAGGGAGCTTCGAGCGTACGCGACCGCCTCCAGCGATACGGATATCGTGACGGCCGAAGCGTCTCATAACGCCTTCGAGGGGAACCACACGGTCGTCGTGAATCAGCTCGCCAACGCGGAGCGTTGGGTCCACACTGCCGGCAAGGAATACGCCGAGGACTATGTCGGGGCCGGCACGTTCATCTACTCGTACAACCATCAGGAAACAATCCTCACCACCACGGCCGAGACGACGCTTGAGGACCTGATGGGCTTGATCAACAACGATGCGGACAACGCGGGCGTGACCGCCAACCTGCTGCATTACAATGGCGCCTACCATCTTATGCTGAACGGCAATGAGGCCGGCTCTGATTATGAGGTTTCGGTCAATGCCAGCAACACCGAGGTCTGGCAGGCCGCCTCATCGTTTACCGTCGGTACGGAGAACGCGGCCCTGGGGGATAAGATCGTCGATCTGGACCAGTTCAGCGGCACATTTGGGGCGGGTGAGTCCGCCACGATCACGATCGGCGGCAAGCGGCATGACGGGACAGCGGTCAGCGAGACGTTGAGCGTCAATCCGAATACGAAACTCGGTCACCTGGTTGAGGAGATCAACGACGCCTTCGGTGGCACCGCGACGGCTACGCTCGTGAACGGCCAGATCCGGCTCACCGACCACACGAGCGGGGCGAGTCAGATGGAGTTGAGCCTGGCCTACGATCCCGGTTCGACCTCAACCACGCTGGATATTCCCGCGATCAGCCAATCCACGCAGGGGGGGAGTGTCACGGCCAGTCTGGCCGGCTTCGCCGCGACGGATTTCACAGAGACCCAGTCGGCCCAGGATGCTCAGATCAGAGTGGACGGGTATCCTTCGGGCGTGGACGAATGGATTACCCGTAGCTCGAACACGGTTGACGACGTCATTCACGGCGTGACGCTCCACCTGCATGACACCGGGACCGTGCAGGTGAACCTGACCCGGGACATCGAGTCGGTCAAGGAGAAGCTTGACTCGATGGTGACGGCGTACAATGAGGCGGCGGCGTTTCTCCAGGAAAAGACCGGCTACAACGACGTGCTCAAGACCGCTGGCGTGCTCATGGGCGATTCGGTAGTCCCCAACATCGTCAATAATCTCCGTTTGCCTCTGATCCGGCAGACCAGCGGTTTTATCATCGACGTCGATAGCTTCCTCATGCCCGGGCAGATCGGTCTCGAACTCGACCGCGACGGTATGTTGAGTCTGGAGACCAGTGCCTTCGATGAGGCCATTGCGGAGGACTACCAGGGGGTGCTCGCCGTCATCGGGGCCGACAAAACGGGCAGTTCCGACAGCAACACGATCGAGTTCTACAGTGCATCGAGCAACTTCACCACGGCCGGCACCTATGATGTGGAGGTGACGGTCTCGGGCGGGGCTCTCACGAGCGCCCGGATCAAGCTTGATGACGACCAGACCTGGCGAGACGCCACGTTTGACGGCAATATTGTCACCGGAGACAGTACGTTTGATGAGGGCGGCAGGCCGGTCAATCCCGAGAACGGTCTGCAACTGAGTGTCGACCTGAGCCAGGATGGCACGTTCGCGGCCACGGTCCGCGTCAAACAGGGCTTCACCGGCGCGATGGAGGATATCCTGAACCGAATCCTGAAAGCAACGACCGGCACGCTTCCTCTCGACCAGGAGAATGCCAACGATCAGATCGAGAATCTGCAGGAGCAGATCGACAGGGAGGAGAATCGGTTGACGCAGAGGGAACAGTTCCTGACGGCCAAGTTCGCCCGCCTGGAGAAGACGCTGGCGTTGTTGCAGAACCAGATGGGCGCTTTGGGTATGAGCGGATAGGCCGGATGGTTAATGGGGGGGCGAGCCTGTAGTGGCGGGACCGCTATCGAGGACTATTTCTGAGATGCTCTCTTCTTATGGCGGAGCCGGTAGATCATGGCCAGCACCTCGGCCACGGCCATGTACAGCGATTCCGGTATCGGCTGCCCCGGCTTGACCGTCGCATAGATGGCCCTCGCGATTTCGGGCCGGCGAATGATGGGAATGCCGTAGGAACGCGCGATTCCGATGATCCGCTCCGCCAGGTGGTCGGCGCCTTTTGCCAGAAGAACCGGCGCCTCCATGGTCTTGGCTTCGTACTTCAGGGCAACCGCCACGTGGGTCGGGTTGACCAGAATGACGTTGGCCTTCGGGATCTCCTGGCGCAGCCGCCTCATCGATATCTCGAACTGGATGCGACGAACGCGCGCCTTGATCTCTGGAGAGCCCTCCATATCCTTGCGCTCCTGCTTGACCTCCTGGCGGGTCATCTTCAGTTCCTGGACGTGCTGCCATTTCTGGTAAAAGGCATCAGCCAGCCCGATGATGAGAATCGCCAGGCCCACACGCAAGCCGAGCCCGAAGATCATCTTGGCCATGGCGACCATGATCTCGTTTGACCAGGCCCAGCGAAGAGCCGTCAGCGACTCCAGTTTGTTTCGCACATAGAACCAGACGATGATGCTGACGAAGAACAGCTTCAGGATGGACGCCAGCAGGCGGACCAGGGAGCGTTTGCTGAACAGTTTCTGCACCGAGTTTGCGGGATTGATTGCGTTCAGGTTGAGCCGGAGGCCCCCCGGGGTGAACGCCAGGCCGCCGACGGCGATACTCGTGGAAATGCCGGCCAACGACAGTGCGGCGAGGAGCGGCAGGATCACGATGACGGCGTCAGTCAGGTTGCGGTGGAGCAGGTTGAGCAGCGCTTCAGGACTGGACAGGGCGTCGGTCGTGCCGATCGACAGGCCCGACTCGAGTTGCGACTTGCTCCAGCGAAACAGGCCGGGCGCCAGCACCGCAAGAGCGAGCAGCAATACCAGCAGCGCAACGGCCGTAGCGAGCTCCTGGCTTTGGGCGACTTGTCCGCGCTCTTGTGCCTTCCGGAGCTTGCGCGGTGTTGGTTGTTCGGTCTTTTCGGCGGCTGGTTGATCCGGCATTTCTTAGCTTCTAAAGCGGCATGAGCTTCGCCATCCAGTCGGCCATCTCGCCTACGAATCCACCTACAAACGGCATGAGAGTGGCCGCCATGAACAGTCCGAGCCCCGCCCGCACCGGCATGCTCATAAAGAGAATATTCATTTCCGGGACCAAACGGGCCAGCAGCGCGAGTGCCACCATCAGAATCAGAAAGGCCGCCAGCATCGGCGCGGCTAATCGCAGGGATGCGATGAACATCGCCGAACCGGTCTGAATGATGCCGCCGACCAACAGGTCGATGGTGGGGATGCTGCCCGGCGGGAAGGCACTGTAGCTCTTGGAGATGATCAGCAGGAACAGGTGATGGCCGTTGGCGCTCAGGAACAGCAGGACGAAGATCATCTCGAGCAGGCTGGACAGTGGGTTGACCTGGTCCCCCGTCAGTGGGTCCACGATTTTCGCCATCGTCAATCCCATCTGCTGTTCCACGATGCGCCCGCTGAGCTGCACGACCGAGAACAACAGCGCTACGATCAATCCAAGGGCCAGCCCATAAATGGCTTCGCCCATCAACAGGATCATGGCCGTCAGCGTGGAGACCTCGGCAGGGTCGATGGCGAGCGGGGTGATGGCGCCGAAGAACACAGACAGGAGAATCGTCGCGGCTACTTTGACTCGGACGGGAATGGCCTTCCATCCGAAGACCGGCAGCACCAGGAAGAACGCCGAGATGCGAGTCACGATCAGGGCAAAACCAAGCAGCGTATGGGACATCGGGGCCTCAGGATCCTTGTCCGATGCTTTGAATGTGCGCGAAGATCTCCGTCGTGAACCGCAGGGCCACCTGCAGCATCCAACCGCTAAAGAGGAGCATGACGGCGCCGAGGGCGAGGAGTTTCGGGATGATGGTCATCGTCATGTCCCGAATGGAGGTGATCGCTTGGAGCAGGGTCACTGTGAGGCCGACGACCAGGCAGGTGACGAGGAGGGGCGCGGCCAGCAGCAGTGCGGTCTCGAGCGTGTGCCGGCCAAGATACAGTGCGAAACTGCTATCCATAAGTCTATTCCTTTGGTGCCTTATGCATGGTGCGAGGCTTCCGAAACGCGCAATGACGCGTATTGGGGGGCGGCCGCGGCTCAGGTGAAGCCGAGACTGAGACTCCTCGCCAGCAGCCCCCAGCCGTCCACCAGGATGAACAGAATCAGCTTGAACGGCAGCGAAATCATCACCGGCGGCAGCATGATCATGCCGGCGCTGAGCAGCACGCTGGCGATGACCATGTCAATCAGCAGAAACGGGATGAACAGCAGGCACCCGATCTCGAATGCCGTGCGAAACTCACTGATAATGAACGCCGGCACGACAATGTGCATGCCGATGTCCATCGCCGTCGCGGGCGGCGGCACTTTCGCCATCTGTACGAAAAGCGCAAGATCGCTCTTGCGGCTCTGGCGGAGCATGAACTCTTTCATACACTCCGCGGCTTTCTCCGTGGCGGCGCCCAGGTTCATCTGGTCGGCCAAATACGGTTGAATGGCTTCGGCGTTCACGCGAGAGTACGTCGGGGCCATCGTATACAGAGTCAGGAACAGCGCCAGGCCGATGATGGCGACCGTGGGTGGTATGCTCTGCGTCGTCAGCGCCCGTCGCACGAAAGACAGCACGATCACAATGCGGGTGAACGACGTCATCATGACCAGCAGGCTCGGCAGAATCGCCAGTCCAGCGAAGATGATCACGAGCTTGACCGGCGTGGACCAGTCCTTTCCCTCCGGCTGGGAGGCTGTCGCTTTCTCCAGAACGGTCATCAGTTCGCTGATACTGGGGACGTTGTTGGCCGTGGGCGCCGTTGGATTTGTCGTCGTAGCGATGCTCTGCATCGAGGCCGGAGTCTGCGGCATGACGGGTGGGCGGATGGTGTTTGTAGTCTGGCCGAAGGCGGCGGGCGAGGACAAGAGGATCACGAGCAAGCCGGCAATAAGCGCGTGTACGCAGATCCGTAGATACCCGGATGGGCAGGAGCGTGCTTCTTCGGATGCTCCTACGCTTTCACGCCTCAACGGTCTTGCGTTCCAATGCTCCAACGTTTTTTTCCCAGGAAGACAGTGCATTTACATCTTCACCGGTTCGGCCGGCTCCTGCTTGGCGATGTCGAGCCAGGCATCCTCTACATGCGCCAGGGTTGTGATGGTATCGTTTGTGCTGGCGATGAGCAGTCTTTGATTGCCCACCTCCACCAGGTGCAGCGCCTTGCGGGGCCCGAGACCGGCGGTCTCGAGAATGCGGATTTCCCTGCCCGGCGCGTTCGTTACCCTCGGCAGCACCCTCTTGGACAGATACAGCGCGGCCACGCCCAGCGCGATGACCAGCCCGACGGACAGCATCATCTTGAAGAACAGCTCCGTGCTGCTGAGACCGCCGTCCAGCGGCGTTATGAGGCTGACGCCGGAAGAGTTCGACAGCTCAGAATCGCTTGGGGCAAGCTCGCCTGAATCCGCAGCGACTACGGCGACATGATCCTGCGTGCCGGCCTGCCGCGAGGCGAAGCCGACCCATCCGCCCCCAGCCACGAGCAGCACGCACAGAAGCCCGATCCGTTTCTTTTGGTTGCTCACCTTGACCTCGTATTGTCTTGTTCCGGCCGTCCTGATCCCCTGGACGGATCATGCCCCGAGCGGATGTGCAAATTGTGTGCCGAAATGCGAATACCGCTTTCCGGGGCGCAGAAGTGGGTTCGTGGCGTCCGTGTGGCTGAAGAATGATCGGCCCGTCGAAAAACTATACAACGGTGGCGGTCAGCCAGTTGTCTTCAGGACGGCCACAAGGATCTGTGACTGCCCGGGGTCGGGGCAGTCCTGGCCGGCCCAGTGGCCGCCGGGCCCCGCACCCCACCAGAAGATTTGCCATGAGGCCCCGCCGGCCCCGACCCCGTCCGAGGTCTCGTTGGGGCCGTCATGATTCAACCGTTTCCGGAGGAAGGTCGCCACGGCCTGTGCCCGCTTGGCCGAGAGCGTCCACTGCTGCATCTCGGTCTTCTCATCGCCGGCCAGACCGAGCACGTACAGACTGCAATGCTCCGTATCCAGGTTCTGTTGCAGATCGATGCAGAGCTGGGAAAGGGATCGGCCGGCGTCGTCGTCGAGTGTGGCCCGGCCGGAGGCAAAGCGAATGTCCGTCACACGGAAATCCAGTCGTTGCGCGACAACCTGTGAAGGCAGCGTAACGGCGGACTGGTTGAGCCGGTCAAACGCCTGTCGGAGCTTCTCCCGGTATTCGTCGAGGGCCCGGTCCTCAGAGACCTCGGGCTCGCTGGTCTGATGTTTTGCCTGCGTGGCGCCCATGTCCCTGCTGACCGGATTGCCCAGCAAAGCCCCCAACCCGCACAGGCGAATGGACTCCCAGAACGAATCGCGGCCCCGATTGAACAGCTCCGGGTCTTGCATCTCGGCCAGCGTCAGCAGCAGCACGAAGAACGTCAGCAGCAGGGTCACCATATCGGAATAGGTGACGATGTAGGCCGGCGTCTGCGGCTTCTCGTCCTGCGGTGCTTCGCGTCTGGCTTTCAATGATAGAGACTCCGCTCAAGGGTCGTGATCTCAATGACCCGTTCCCTGAAGGACCTTCCCACAGCGCCGTTGCGCTTCGAGCCCGCGAACAGCGAGCTCTGCAGGAGGGATTCCATGGCTACGGTGCCTTCGGAGGAGATGCTGAAGCGCGTTTTTTCCAGTCCGTGTCGGACGGCCAGAAAGTTCGTCACGTACCAGGCGCGTCGAAGCCCGAGGTTCCCGCGATCTTCGGGTGGGCTTTGCGCATCAGGACCGCTGTCCTGGAGGCCATGCTCGCTCACAACGATTCGATCACCCGTGGCTTCCAGGAGCACGGCAATATCGCTGAGCAATTGGGCCCCTTGCCTGGACAGGCGCGTGCCCCGGCCAAGGAAGACCCTGTTCGAGCGTAGGAGAAAGACCTTCTGATTCTGGAAATCCAGGAAATCCAGGCTCTGATTCGGATTCGCTTCATATTTACCTTTGACTGTCGGCTGCTCGCTGCCTTCGACAAGCTCCTGCTCGTGCACGATCTCCGGCCTGGACTCGAGGGCGAGATTGTCCCTGACCGGTCGCACGGCGATGGAGGAAAGCCCTTCCGTGAAGGCCGACTCCACCTTCCGGTAGACCTTCTCATCGAACGATGAGAAGCTGATCAGCAACACGAAGAAGGTGAGCAGCAGCGTCATGCAATCACTGTAGGTGAGCATCCACTCGGGGGCGCCCACGCCGCCGTCCTCGGATCTGTTCTCTCTGCGTCGGATCGCCATCAGACGGTTGCCTTGATCTCCCGGCGGCGTCCGTGCGAGACGAACGCCTGCATTCTCTCCCGGACGATGGTGGGACTGTCCCCTTGGGCGATCCCGCAGAGGCCCTCCAGAATCATCTCCATGGCGACGGATTCCTTCTTGGAGTAGATGCCGAGCTTGCCGGCCAGCGGGATGAAGACCAGGTTGGCTGCGAACGCCCCGTAGAACGTCGTCAGGAGGGCGACAGCCATGCCCTGACCGATCTGGTCGGGAGAACTCATGTTCCGCAGCATCTGCACGAGCCCGATGAGCGTCCCGATCATGCCGAAGGCCGGAGCGGCCGCACCCATGAACTCAAGGATCTTCTTGCCCACGGAGTGACGTTCCTGGAGGTATTGAATCTCCGGGTCCAGGAGATCCCGAATCGACTCGGAATCCTGGCCATCCACAAGCAACTGCAGGCCCTTGGCAAAGAAGGGATTGTTCAGCCGGGCGATCTCCGGCTCGAGGGCGAGCGTACCGTCCCGCCGGTTGATCGCAGCGAAGTTGACCATCTTCTGGATGACCGCTGTCTCGGAGGGAAGCTTCGTGATGATCGTCTTTTTGACGATTGAGAAGATGCCCAGGAACTGGGGCAGCGAGAAATGGATCATGGTGGCGCAGGTCATGCCGCCGATCGTGATGCACAGTGAGGGGATGTGGAAGAACATCGCCGCGCCACCGCCGGCGACGATTGCCCCGACGATGACGAAAAAGCCAAGGAGTGTGCCTATGATGGTTGCGATGTCCATGCGTCTACGTTCCCTCCCGGACTTGCTTGAGCTTCTGAGACAACAATGCGGCCAGCGCCGGCTCGTTCGTGACAATCTCGGTCAGCACTTTGGCCTTCGTGCGATCCTGCATGTAATAGAGGATCTTGACGGCGTCGTCGATATTCGGGCCCCCAGAGCTGCCGGCCATCGTTTTGGACTGTCCCGTGGCCATGTTGATCAATATCTCGCTGGCCCCGGTCGCATCCATCTTGTCGTAGGCGGCGGCAATGGCCACCAGATTCGTCTTCTCCACCTGTTCGATCTCAAGCCGTGTCTTGCGCAGCGCCTCCCGCTCGTTCTTGAGATCCGCGACGCTGGCCGCCAACTCCACACGCAGATCGCCCAGTGCGCCGATATCGTTCTTCAGAGTCTGCTGAGCCATCTGTAGACGCTCTTTCTCCTTCTCCAGGTCCTGGAGCTTGCGGTTGTAGTCCTGGATCTTCTCGCGGACTTCGTAGATGAGCTCCTTGAGCTGCTGTTCGGTCAGCATGCGCGGCGTCGTGCCGTCGCCGGCAGGTGTTAGCGCAGAGGCGAAGAGGCCGGAGGGCGTTGCGCCGAGTGGCTGCGTTTGGTTGGCATCGGTCGTCTGAACCGATGCGCTTGAGCCCATCGCAGCCGTTGGTTTCGTGAGCCACCCGGTGGCGAACGCACCGGCGAAGCTGACCAATCCCGCGGCCGCGGCGATGATGATACGTTTCTTGTTCACCGGTTCTGCTCCTCAACAATCGCGCTGGATGTCAGTTCGCGCTTGTGTGCTCCATTGCATTCGGCCATGTTCTCCTTGCGGACAAACGCGATGGTCGTTCTGTCCTCCAGCTCTTTTTGTTCGAGTCTCTCCTGCTCTTTGATGAACTGCTCCCTGGCCTGTGCCCGGAGTTTTTCCAGGCCCTCCTTGAAGCGCTTGGCGGCCAGGACTTCGGCCGTCTTCTCCCGCTGTTGGGTCTCCAGATCGGCAATCTGCCCCCGCAGCAGACGGATCTGGGCATCGTCGGTTTGGGCCTGTCGAAGGAAGAGCTCTTGTGCGCTCAGGCGCTCGGGCGATTTGTCCTTTGCGATATCGGTCATGAGATTCTGCAGTACTCTCTTTCGCAGGAGTAGCTCGCTTCGCTTGGCGGCCAAGTGCTGAACGAGCCGGAATAACTCCGTTCGCTTGAGCTGCTCTTCTTTTGTCTTGACGTCCAGCACCTTCTGCAGACGCCATACGAATCGTTTCATTCTTCGATTGGTTTCAATTCCTGACGTTCAATAGCTTGTCCCAGGCTTGGGTGATTACGGTCAGTTGCCTGACGGTCTCTTCGAATGGGGTCCTCTGGCGGACCGGCTGAATCAGAAACTGGTTGATCCGGTCGATGAGACTGACGGCGCCATCGATCCGACGATTGCTGCCGGGCGAGAAGGCCCCGATGTTGATTAGATCTTCGGCGTCGACATAGGTTGCATAAATCTCTCGGAGCTTCTGCGCCGCGATGCGATGTTGCTCACCGACGACGACAGGCATGAGCCGGCTGATGCTCTGCAGGATGTCCACCGCCGGGTAATGGCTTCGATCGGCCAGCTTGCGCGACAGGGCGATATGCCCATCCAGGAGACTTCGCGCGCTGTCGGCCACCGGGTCCGTCATATCATCGTTCTCGACGAGCACGGTCAGAATGCCTGTGATACTGCCGTTCTGCGAGCAGCCAAGCCGCTCGATCAGGCGAGGCATCAGCGCGAAGACGCTGGGGCAGTAGCCCTTCGTCGCAGGCGGTTCGCCGGCGGCCAGGCCGATTTCCCGTTGGGCCTGCGCAAAGCGGGTCAGCGAATCCATCATGAACAGGACGTTCTTCGCCCTATCCCTGAAATATTCGGCGATCGTGACGGCCACGAAGGCGGCCTTGACCCGCTGAATGGGAGGGGCGTCGGAGGTCGCCACCACCACGACGCTGCGCGCCAGACCCTCGGGGCCGAGATTCTCTTCCAGGAACTCGCGGACCTCCCGGCCTCGTTCGCCGATCAGGGCCACGACGTTGACCGCCGCGTCGCTGGACACAGCGATATCGCCGAGCAGCACGCTCTTGCCGACTCCGCTGCCGGCGAAGATCCCTACACGCTGCCCTCTGCCGCACGTCAACACGCCGTCAATGGAGCGGATACCCAGCGCCAAGGGCTGCGTGATTCTCTCGCGGCTCAAGGGCGGAGGGCCGCTCACGTCCAGAGGGCATTTTTCGCCTCCGATGAGCGGGCCCTTGCCGTCGATGGGCTCGCCCAGGCCGTTCAGCACGCGGCCGAGGACTTCTTCCCCGAGCATGATATGTCGCGGCGTCGTCCGAGCGGTGACTGCGTCGCCCGGTGAGATCCCCTCGATGTGTTGCAGCGGCAGGAGGATCAAACGGTCGTCCTTGAAACCCACGACCTCGGCGAGGGCGCGCCGGCCGTCACGGATGTGGATGCCGCAGAGCTCACCCAGCCCGACCATCGGACCGGCCGATTCCACGGTGGACCCGGAGACCCGCACCACGTAGCCCTGGCAGCTCATCAGATCCACCGTCTCCAGCGCCGAGTAGTACTTGTCAAAATCGATCACGCAATTCTCTGTCACGATCTATTCCACCTTTTGAAGCGCCTCGCCGATGCGTTCGAGGTGCTCCTCGATGAACGATTTCACGATGCCCTTCGGGGTCTCGATGAGACACTCGCCTCGGCCGATGCTCCAGTCGGCGGTGAGCTCCAGCTCGGCAAGCGGGCCTTCCGGGCTCTGTTCCCGAAGCTGCCGGCAGCCGGGCAGGTCCTCGGGATTCAGCCGAACGACGATGTTCTGACGTGTGGGCGCACGCTTCAACGCCTCGGCCACGATGGCCTGAATGTCATACTCGGCTTTGGCAACCTTGTGCATCAATATCTTCCTGGCGATCTCAACCGCCAGGGCCGCGATCTCCGCATGATTATTCGCCAGCAGCCCTTCGTGAAGCTTGCCGAGGCCGTCTGCAATGCTGCCGACCGTTTGGCAGAGCCCGGCAAGTTCAGCCTTCTGCTGCTCGAGCTCTGCGGTCAGACGATGCTGGTCGGCTTGCATCATGGTTCCTGCCGCGCTCGACCCTTCCTGGACGCTCTGCGATGCTCGGCGGTCGTTGCCTCCTGTATCGGCGGCATGAATGATGCGTACCGCTGCAATCGGCTGTGCCAGATTGATCGTCAACATCTGCGGCATGGGCTCATTCTTCCTCGAAGCTCAACTCTCCTTTCTGATTCAGCTCGCGAAGCGCTCCGACGACCCTCTCCCGCGCCTCGCGCACGTCTTCCTTCTTGGGTGACGACATGAGGGAGGCCT
This sequence comes from uncultured Phycisphaerae bacterium, assembly GCA_965603165.1. Classification (GTDB taxonomy): domain Bacteria; phylum Planctomycetota; class Phycisphaerae; order Sedimentisphaerales; family Anaerobacaceae; genus PLanc-01. The sequence continues at coordinate 37,625 of CBFDBY010000025.1, read as the reverse complement.
CCTCGTCCACCATGGCGGCGGCACGCTCGGAGATGTTGGACTTGATCTTGTGAGCCATCTCCTCGGGGGCCTCATGCAGGGCCAGGGCCAACTGCCGCTCTTCGATCCCGCGGAGCGCCTGCTGCAGTGAGCGGTCGCCCACCTGCGGAATATCTTCCCAGAGAATCATCAGATTCGTGACCTTTTCACCCGCCTCCTTGTCCTTTTGCTGAATCGCCTCCAGCACACCGTCGCGGATTTCCTTGTCGAGGTTCCTTACAATCACGGCGACTTTTCGCAAGGACTGCTCCGGGCGCGCTTGCATCGCGGCGCCGCTTTGCCCCCTCGAGCCCATGCTCTCCATGCGCTGGCGGACCATCTGTGCAATTCTCGCCTTGGCTTCCGGCGTGACACTGCCGATTCCCGTCATCCTGCTGATGGCGCTCACTCGGACGCCTTCTCCGAGCAGCCCAAGGACTTCCGAGCTCTTCCTGGGCGGCAGCTCGGACAGAACGATTGCGACCGCCTGCGGGTGCTCCGTCTCCAACACGGCGGCCAGCGTCCGCACATCTGCAGACCGAATGGTGATGAATGGGTCCCGCTTCTGCAGGAGGTCCTGAATCTCCTGCCGAATTCGCTTGGACTGCTCCTCACCCACCGTGTTCCGGAGCATCTCCCTCAGGAAGCTCTTGAAATGGAAGGAGGATTCCTGCTGCAACGATTTGCAGAACTGCCTCGCCACGTCCGCCGTCTGCTTGGCGTTTCGATGGCCTGCGGCGTCCAGATAGCTCAACTCCACGGCCAGGTCCTGCACCATTCGGGCATCGACGCCCTTAAGCAGTTCGGCCGCGGTGGTCACATCCAGGCTGGCCAGGAGCAGGGCTGCTTTCTGTTTCCCCGTCAACGGCACGTGTGATCTACTCCTTCTCTTGAATCCAATTGAGGAACATCTCTCTTACCTGTTCCGGATTGTTCTTCAGGGCATGAGTAATCTGGCGGCGCAAGTACAGCGGCTCCGCCGAAGGCTCACCGGAGGGCAGCAAGCCGCCCGGACTTGCACCGGCCGGCAATTGCGCGCGTGCTTCGGCCATGGCCTTGCTCCGCGCCCGACTGAAGATCCGCAACACGGCCACCGCACAGAGCGCCATGATGCCCAAAGAGAGATGACGGGCCAGAGCGAAGTAACGGGGCCAGTTGGCGGGTTCTTCCTCAACGAGAGGCTCGGCGGACCGGTGGAACCTGGCATTGACGACCTTGAGAGAGTCCGCCTCCTTCAAGCCGAGCGCCGTTCGGATGATTTGCTCTACCTCCAGGACATCCATAATCATGGCCGGCTGTCCGCCGGAAGCCGGCTCGTTGGCATCGGCATAGAGATCGACGAAAGCCGCGACGGACAGGGTCTTGATCTCGCCGGGCAGGACCACCTCCTGTTTGACGGTCTTGCCGACCTGGTATTCCGTGACGACCGTCTCGTCTTTCTTGGTGGTGCCCGCTACGGTCTGCTGTCCCGATCCGCCGGCCCCGGTCTCCGAGTTGCTCGTGACTTCCTCTTTCGTCGGGACCTTGGCCGTGGGGTCATAGGTCTCCGTGATCGTGCTGATGCTGTTCATGTCGATCACGGCGCTGACGCGGACGGTCGCGCGGCCCGGGCCCAGAACGGTGGTCAACATCTCTTCAGCCTTGCGAGCGAGACCCTGCTCGACACGCTGCTTGTAGTCGTGGACCGTACCGGCGCCGGTGGCCAGGGTCGAATCGGCTTCGCCGGAAAGCAGCCGGCCCTCGCTGTCGATGATGCTGACGCTCTCGGCCTTCAGCCCTTTGATACTGCCGGAAACCAGGTGAGTGATGGCGGCAATATTGGTGGCGCTGAGCCGATAGCCGGGCTGAAGTCGCAGGACCACCGATGCCGTCGTCTGTTCGTTTTCGGAGGCGAGGAGTCTTTGCTCCGGGTTGACAATGTGCACCCTCGCATGCTCGACCCCGTCGATCATCTGAATGCTCTTGGCCAGCTCGTCCTGCAGGGCCCGCTTGAGATTGACGTTCTGCACAAACGGGCTGACGCCGATCTTTTCGTCATCGAACAGCTTGTATCCGTTCTGCTCCCCTACGGGCAGTCCCTCCTTCGCCAAGTCCAATCTGAGCTGATAGATGTGTTGTCTGGGGGCATAGATGGTCGTGCCGCCGTCCCGTAGCTCGTAGGGAATCGCCTTTTCGCTGATCTTCTCAGTGATTCGGGAGGCCTCGGCGGGTTGCAGGTCCTGGTAGAGCATCCTCATATCCGGCCGGCGGGCCCAGTGGATCAGGAGCGAGCCGATCAGCGCAGAAGCCAACACAACGGCCACCAGAAGGGCCCGCTGGATCAGGCTGACTTTGCGCCAGATCAGGGCTAATTTCTGCAGGAACTCCATTGACCCTCACAGGATTTGCGGGTTTCGGATTGCGGCCTGGCGTCACCATTGGCGCCCGCAATCCGCAGATCAGAATTCTACAGCGGCATATTCATCGTCTGCTTATAGGCTTCGATGAGCTGATTCCGGACGCCGACCAGGACTTTGAAGCTGACATCGGCCTTGGCCACAGCGGAGACGACTGCCGTGATGTCGTTGTTCTTGCCCGTCAGCAGGTCCTGGATGGAGGTATCCGACGCCTGCTGCAGGTCGTCCACCTTTGAGACGTACTTGCCGAGGGTTTCGACGGCATTGTGGAAGCCCGACTTGGCCGCACCGGCATTCTCCGCCTGCGGCGTCTGGGCACTCACATTCGGCAACATGGAATTCACATTCGGATCGAGATGGATCATCGCGAGGTCCTTCAATTACCGGAGTAACTCGAGTGTGGTCTCCACCATCTTCTGATAGCGTTTGAGAATTGCGGCGTTCGCCTGATACGCCCGGCTGGCGGCGCTGAGGCTCATCATCTCCATCGGCAGGTGAACGTTCGGCATCGTGAGGTAGCCGGATGCGTCGGCCTTGGGGTTTCCCGGATCGTAGATTCGCTGCAAGGCGCTCATGTCCTGCACGACGTCGTCCACGATCACGCCGCTCACGCCTTTCTCTTCGGTTCGAAACACGGTCTCAAGGCGGCGATACGGCTCGCCCTCACCGGTGTCCGCCGTGCGCGCATTGGCGATGTTGGAGGAGATCGTCTCCATGTGCCTGCCCTGTGCACGCATTCCCGAGACGGCGATATCAACCGGGCCGAATACCCTATCGACTGTCATCCTGCCGAATCCTTTCTGCCAGTCTTCCGCTGTGCTCCAGCGGGCTTCTTATTGTTTGCCGCGATCAACCCCGGATACCCATCGCCAACTCGATCTGTGAGAGCTTCTTTCGCAGGAGCCTGACGTAGGCCGTGTGGCGGAGCGAGTTCTTAACCATCTCGCCGACTTCGGCCTCCATACTGACGTCATTGCCGTTGGCCTTGACGGGTGTGTCTCCCGGCCGGTAGATCTCCGGCTCGATGCTGTCCGGGTTCACGGGGGCTGACGAGTCCATGGCCTTGGCCAGCAGTTCCTCGAACCTCACGTCCAGCCGCCTGTAGCCTGGGGTCCCAAGGTTGGCCACGTTGCCGGCGATGGTCTTCTGGCGCAGGCCTTCCGCCTTGATGCCCGCCTCCAGCAAACCGACGATATCGACTGGCTGTGCCATGTCACATTCCCCTGCGTCTGTACACACGATGTCTGTTCCGGCCCAAGAGCAGCAATAAGCGTGCCAAAGGTCGTCTCATGGCTATTTGGGCAAGGGGACGGCCTCGTCCGGGCCTTGGAAGGCTCCGAAGGCGGCCGCTCTGCGTTTACGGCCGCGCGGGGGGTGTCAGGTTTCTATACAGGCGGTCGGGTTATTTGACATGCCCCGGCGGTCGCAGTCCGAAGGAACACGCGCGGAAGATTCTTCCCCCGCAGGGAGCATTCCTCCGGAGATTGCGTTCGCGGTCAGCAAGGCCGAACTCTTGCACATCTTACTGTGGGGTGTAAGTGCTTATGTGGTAATAGGTTAGGGCTCTTGTGTGCGGCGTGGCTCCCTGCTGGCACGCCGGTTGCTATAGAAATAGAAGTGTATGAGGGTATATGACGTATGACTACAGCAATGAACGCCTGCAAAGTTCTGCCGTGCGGTGGTGCCGCCTCCGGCACAGGAGCAACGGAACGCGCATCAGGGAAGCCGCAGGGACGGTTTGCCGACACGCCCGCTTTGGTCGAACTGCGAAAGGAGTTAGGGTCTGATCAAATCAAACCTCCCGTGACTCCCGAAGGTGAGCGGCCCGCAGATAAACAGGCCGTTGCGCATGCGGCAGGACAGGCCAACGTAGCGGCGAAGGAGAAGAAGAAGAAGGCAGCCCAAGAGCAGGGCGTCGCGATTGGCCCGCCGCGGGGACCTGTCGAGATGCTCGCGCAGACACAGGTGGCCGGCGAGGAGCCAAAGGCGGATCCGAGTGCGGCGGCACTTCCCAAGGCGGTACTTGGCGAGCCTGCCGCGGGCAAGGTCATCGCCGGAAAATCCTCCATATCCCATGTGCAGCCATTCCATCGGCCGGTTCACGAAGTGCTTGAGCACCACCCGCGACCGGCTGAGCCGCAAACCCTTGCCAAACAAGAACCTAAGGGCAGGGCAGTCGATGGGATTGTTGTGGCGGATTTTGCCCCCCGGGCGAAAGCGGAAGCTCGTGTGCCGGGGCCCGTTCCGACCGACATCGCCGGGAAAGTTCCATCAAAGCCTTCCAAGCAAGCCAGTGACGGCCCGGCCTCGACCGGACAAGCTGCGCCGCGGGATCCTGGGGGGCCTGAGCAAACGAGCCAGGGGGGCACGATCATCAAAGGGGCGGACAGCCTCGGGCAGCCGCAAACCGGTCGTGCCGATTTGCAGCCCGATAACATCAGACCGCCGGCTGCCATCAAGGCTGTCCCGATCGAGCAGTCGCCTGGTATCGAGCCCAAGTTGGATCAGGCGGTCATGGAGGCTCCGTCCCGGCGCCAAGGCCCGACAGTAACGGCGGCCCAGGCGACGGAGCGCGAACTCGGCGCACCGTTGCCTGAGAAGCGTCCCGGTGCATCTCCGGCAAGTGGCGGCAATCCGGCCATCCGGAGTCTGAGTGCAGAAGCAGTTCCAGCGCCGGGCAAGGAGATTCGTTCGATTGAGCCAAACCCTGGGCTCCAGATGCGGGCGGAGCTTTCCGTGTCGTCCCACGGCGAGGCCATGCCTGTATCACAGCGTGTTTCTACCGGAACCCAGATCCCGATGACTGATAGTCCTGCAAGCAGGAATCCTGTCCAGCATGTCGGTAAGCAGATACTCGACTCGGTGCATGCTTCTCTGTCGCGGGGCGACAGACAGGTACTGGTTCGGCTGCATCCGCCGGAGCTCGGGACCGTGCTCGTGCGATTCCATGAGCAAGGCCGGCACGTCACCGGCATCCTCGAGGTGGGTCGCAGCGATACGCGCCACGAGATCGAGCAGGCCCTGCCCCAGGTGCTTCGCGGGCTCCAGGATGCCGGGGTACAGGTCCGGAGGTTCGAGGTGGTGATGTCCAATCAGCCAGAGCGGGACTTCAGTAGAGGGCAGTGGCAGCAGGATGCCGGGCCCCAGGAGCATGGTTCGGGCCAGCAGCGCGATCACTCCCCTGCGGCGCCGCGAGCAAGCTGGTCACAAGGCGATGTCGGCCATTCATCCGAGCCCGAGGAGATCTCGAGCATCTACCCACCGGCCGGTGTCGCGCAGGGTCAACTCGATATGCTGCTGTAGACCCAACAAGGCTCGACAATGCGATATCGGTCCTATTGTGCCATCGGAGCGGGCTGCACGCGCGCGGCACACGGGCTTGGAGAGTCGGTTCTTCGCGTATACCACTTCCGCCGTGCAATCTCAATCGATCGAAGGAAGGCGTGCTTGAATTGCGTCAGCGAGAATCGTTCTGCGACCGTCTTTCGCGCCTGCTGCCCCATCAACTCTGCAAGATTTCTGTCCTTCAGGAGCATTCTGGCATAGCGTCCCAGCTCTCGGGGATTGTCACTGAGGAAGCCGGTGACGCCGTGTTTGATGGGAGAGGTGGGGTGACGGTTGCCCAGCACGGGCAGCCCGGCCGCCATGGCCTCTGCCGTCGCCATGTTGTGCCCCGCCTCGAAGCGCGGGTCGGCCGTGTGGATGTAGAAACGATGCGATTGGAGAATGGCCTTGAGGTGGTCCCAGTTCCGCGCGGCTTCAACGCCCGGGATGTTCGGGTTGTGCCCGACCAGCGTCACTGGAATGTCTTCAAAGGCCTTTTCGTGCAGGTCCCAAAGCAGGATGTGCCGACGGCTGTTGATGAAATTGCAGATCCGCAGGCCGCACGGCCGTTCCCCGCGATAGGGGAGATACGCCTCGACGTCGATGCCGAACGGCACAATGTCATCTGTGAATCCCCACGACTCCCCTTTGAACATGGATGTCGCTACGGCGTGCCCACCCACAAGATCCAGGTACGTGTGTAGCATATCTTTCATTTGCTGTGGGTCGATATTGGCATCCTCTTCCGCTAATCGGCCTTCCAGCGTGTGGTGGAGAACAATGAGGCGGGGTTCGGGCCGGGACCGGATATCGAGCAAATCGGTGGTGTTGTGCGTGACGATGCAGTAATACTTCGTCCCGGATTGGATTGCCTCCGGCAGAGTGATCAGGCGGGCGTTGGCCGGCAGCGGCCGCATCCGCTCGTCCCATCCCCGGTTGTATTTCCCTTGGAGGTTGACGATGATCTCGAGAGAGTAGCCCAGCACGCCGAGTTGGTGAATCCACGGCTCATGGCAATTGAAGACCAGCAGTGTTCTATCACTCACGGCATGTCTCTCACATTTGGCCGTATGCAGCCAGACAACAGAACGATTATCGGCTGTCCCTGCCGGTTCTCATGAGAAAAGAGGCACCTGTGACACACAGGCACGTGTCTTCTTGGGCCCAATATTCTGATAAGCCGCCGATCCGACGGTACACCGCGGGCATGGAAGTCGGAGGCGGTGCTCCGACGAATTCCGTAGCCCTTTTGATATTTTTGTGTGGACGCCGGTGACGGTGTCACCCCTGTCAATAGCAGCAGAGGCTATATTAGAGGGCTCTCCACTTTGTCGTAATTGGGTATACGCAAATCCCTTAAGTACCCCAGTTTTTCATCGATAATGAGCATTGACGGCCAGTCTTTTTGTATGCCGTTCACAGGTAAAGGCTTTCGTAAGGGGCCAAACTGGGGTCTTTTTTAAGGAGTCGCAGACATGTTAGCAATCAAGAACAACCTTATGGCGGCGAACGCTGCCCGGTATCTGGGGCAGAGCTACGATGCCTTGGCCACGTCGGTCGAGAGGCTGTCGTCGGGCTTGCGCATCAACAGTGCCAGTGATGATGCGGCGGGTATGGCGGTTCGCGAGTTGATGCGTGCCGACATCGCCGTGCTGCAGCAGGGTGCTCGGAACGCTCAGGACGGCGTGAGCATGCTGCAGACCATGGAAGGGGCTTTGCAGGTCATCGACAACCTGCTCATTCGTATGCAGCAGTTGGCCGAGCAGGCGGCGACAGGCTCGTACTCATCCGCCCAGCGTGCGATCATGAACAGCGAGTTTGCCGAAATGGCCAAAGAGATCGACCGTATCGCTGGGGCGACCGATTTCAATGGCATGAAGATGCTCGACAACTCGGCCAGCGTGTCCATCCACTTCGGCGGGGAAACCGACAAGATTGATGTGGCTGGCAGCAATGTGACCACCTCGGCCCTGGGCGTCAAGGATCTGACGATTAACCAAGCGGCCAGTGCCGCGGCCGCTCTGGCCGATTTGGATAGCGCGATCAACGCCAAAGATACGGCCCGGGCCAAGTTCGGCTACAACATCAACCGTCTCGATAGCACCAGCCAAGTGCTGAATATCCAGGCGGAGAACCTGATGGCTGCCGAATCGCGTATCTCGGACGTCGATGTGGCGACTGAGATGGCGACTCTGACCCGCAACCAGGTGCTGGCACAGGCCGGTACGGCGATGCTGGCGCAGGCGAACTCGATTCCGCAGATGGCCCTGACCCTGCTGCGATAATCGCCGCCATTACGCCCGTATTGAATGAACTCCGAGGGAGATGGCTGAGGTCAGGACCCTCAGTCATCTCCCTATCGATACGGAAGGTTCGAAGATTCGTTCCGATCCAGGTCCGTACGCAGGAGGCAACCGGTACCAACGGATGGGAGAGGCGATCTCTGCAATGGAGACGAAACCATGAACGGAATCGGGGCATACCAGGAAGTGGCCATAGGGACCCAAAGTAAGGGCCGCCTGATTGTCATGCTGTATGATGGCGCGATCAAGTTTCTCAAGCTCGCCGTCAAGGAGCTGGAAGCACAGAATCATGCGGCAAAGGGGCAGTACATCAGCCGCGCCCAGGACATCATCAACGAGCTCAACGCCGTCCTCGACATGGAAGCCGGGGGGGAAATCGCCCGGAATCTGCGGAGACTGTACCTCTTCGCGAACCGGCGTCTGAGTGAGGCCAACGCCAAGCGTGACCCACAGATGATCCGGGAAGTCATCACTCTGATGGAAGAACTCAATCAGAGTTGGAAGACGATCACCGGATAAGTGGATTGATCGACATTCAGAACCTTCGGATCAATCCCAGTTGGATGATGTGGTTCTCTTGATCTTTGCGGTACCTGCTCTGCTCAAACCGATAGCCGATCCCGACTTGCCAGTTCGGTGACGGAAAGGCGGTCAGATCGCACCCGTATATGTCTGTGGTCGTCTGCGTGCCGCCCGAACGATTGTGCGTCTCTCGATCGAAGCCGAACTCCACGACCATACGGTCCGTGAGATAATGGGAGAGCTGCACAAACAGATCCCGTGAGTCGGTCCCCGCGTGATGCCCGATCACCCGATCCTCGTAGGTGTATCCCGAGGTGTAGAGGCTGTGACGGTAGAAAACCGCATGGGTGTCGGCGTACTCGACGCGCAGGTCCGTTCTTCCCGTCCGGCCGAGATCATTGAGCTGCAGGCCGACCAGATAGCCCCATTTAGAGGGAAAGATGTTGGCCTCGTCTTCTCCTGCCCCATCGGCGTAGAGCTTGACGGAGCGTAGAGGCATGCCGTCGCCGAGCGGCTGAAGGAAGGACGCGTCGAATCCCGCGAGCTGGTTGTTCTCCGCCTGCTCCGACGAGGCGAAGAACGTCTTAAAATAGTCAAGGCAATCGACCCGCGGGACGCCCCGGCCTCCGAACATCACCACTCTCGATGCGCCCAGCTCCAACTGCGGGTGGGGTTTCATATTGATTCGGACGCCGGAGAGCCGGGCCTTGGGGACATCTCGATCCTCTTCCAGTTCCGCCAGGAACCATTCGCCCTTGAACGGGCCGAGCCCGCGGAAGATCCAGGGAAGCTGCAGAGGCTGAGGATTGCTGATCTTCACCATTGTCAAGGGCTGCACGTTGTTGCTCATGAGGATGGAGCCGTGATGGCCGGGACCCCACCAGAGAGAGTCCTTTCCCAGCTCGATCTCAATTGGGCCCACCATCCCCTTTCCATAGCCTTCGATGAGCTCGACATCGCCGTCGATCTCGTCGGAGTCCACGTACTCCGGGTGGAGGTAGAAGGCGAGGGTCTCGAACAGCTTTGCACGTGTGGCGAAGCCGGCGCGATAGTTTGATCCCCGCTGGAACACGTCGCCCCGCAGGTTCTCCAGACCCGTGGCATCCTCGGCGTAGACATAGCGGACATATGGGTCTTCCACGGGCTTCACGAAGGACTCGCCATACCAGCCGTCGAGGACGCCCATGACCATCAGCTCGCCCTTGAACTCTTCCGCGAGTCGCTTGATGATGGATTCGAGGATCTGCGGTGGGTCCTCTGAGCTTTGAATGCTCTCCATGGCTTGGGCCACATGCCTGGCCATCTCCATGCGGGCCAGAGGCCTCACGGTCAGCATGGCGCTGTCGATCAGCCCATAGCCGGCGAGCTTATCCACGGCCTCGTAACTCCAGTGGCCCAGTGGGACATTCGTTGAGACCAGAGCGTGGCTTGGCGGGTCCGCCAGGGCCACCAAAACCAAAGACAGCGCAATCCGTTGCATCGCCTGACTTATGATCGATCTCCACAGGGCTCTGTCCGCGCGGCGCGAGGGCCGGCGAAGCAGCAAAGATCAGACTGCAAGAGTCAAAGATGACGAGTCGAAAGGCAATACGCCCTTTCCAACCAGCCACACGCCAGAGCCTAAACGACCCGCACGGCGCGGTCAAGTGCATTGTCGGAACGCCCCGTCCTATAATCCCGCTCAATACGCGGATTGGGCAACGCGGTCCGTTGGCGGGTTTCTTGTTATTTTGTGGTTGCATAAGTCAAGATTTTCGGTCGGCCTGTCCGATAAAGATGAGCAGGGCAGCATTCTTGGTCTGCCCGCTGTGAAGGCCGGGCGGAGCAGGGGAGCGGTCTGTATGCGCAGTGGCCGGCGGCCATGGGAAATCAAAAGTCAAAGAGAAAAGGCCAGAATGACAAAGCAACGTGAAAGATGTCCTTTCAGAACGGCCTCGGCCAAAGGCCGAAGCCACAATGGTGCTCTCTTCAAGTTCATCATTGATGCTTGATTCTTGGGTTAACGCCGGTTGCGGACGGATATCCGCCCGGGGCCGATGGAACCGGTTGGTTGGCTTGGTTGTGACACAAAGGAGTGTGGCATGAGACCCTGCATACCTTCACGGGTACGCATTTCTTCTTTCTTGGAAGGTACGCGGTGGGCAAGTCGAAGCTCCCACCGACTGCCGGTTCACTCAGTGGGTTCTCCATGCGTTGGCAGGTCGTGTCTGGCCTTCTTGCGTACGGCTGTCTTTGTGGGGCTGTTCTTATCCTGGCCCCGGCCCGGCCAGGCTCAATCCTCCCTCGACAACTCGAAGGATCGCTTGTCCAGAATGAGCTCCGCCAAGCTGAGTTCTCCGTTAAGGCTCGATCCCAACGCAGTAACGGTGGACGAGCGTCTGAAGCGGCTCCTCATGGAGCGCGGGTTATTTGAACCCAATGAGCCCAACGAGCCCAACGAACCTGTGGAGCCCAATGAGCCGAACGATGTGACCCTGGAAGAGTGGCGGAAAGAGCAGGAAGAGCCCTCGAGAATCGAGATGCTCTTCTCTGGGCAGCTTCCTCCCGATGTCTGCGATGTATCCCTGGATTTGAAGCAGTTCGGGTACGACGTTTTCCGCGGGCTCGTAACGACCTTCGCCCCGGTGACCAATGTGCCCGTAGGGCCCGATTATGTCATTGGGCCCGGGGACAGCTTCACGCTGACCTTGTGGGGGCGTGTGGACGGGCAGCACACGCTTCGTGTGGACCGGGACGGCCAGATTGTGCTGCCGCAAGTGGGGGCGCTGAGGATCTGGGGCATGAAGTTCGGCGAGTTGAGCGGCTACCTGCAGCATGAGCTCTCCCGCAAGTTCACCGATTTCAAGATGTCGGTCTCCATGGACAGGCTGCGGAGCACACGCGTCTTCGTCGTCGGCGAGACCTCGACGCCGGGGACGTATACCGTCAGTTCGCTCTCCACGGTCATCAACGCGCTGTTTGCCGCCGGGGGGCCGTCCAAGAATGGGAGCCTCAGGAAGATTCAACTGTCGCGCAATGGGCAAGAGCCGGTGCAGATCGACCTGTATGATTTTCTTCTCGGGGGGGATCGGCGCCAGGATCTGCGGTTGCAGGATGGGGATGCGATTCTTGTTCCGCTGATCGGACCGGTGGTGGCGGTGGCGGGCAACGTCAAGCGGCCGGCGATTTACGAGATGGCCGGGCCGATGAGCCTGAACCAGGTGTTGGACCTCGCCGGGGGCGTCACGTTCGGGGGCTGGCTTCAGCGCGTGCAGGTGGAGAGAGTCGAAGACCATCAGAGGCGGATCGTCGTCGATTTTGACATATCCCGGAGCGAGGCACAGGCAGAGGATTCACCTTCGGGCGAGACGATCTTGCAGGATGGGGATGTCGTCAAGGTCTTTGCCGTCGCCACACGTGAGGAAAGGGTCGTCTATGTCGAGGGTCACGCCGTCAGGCCGGGCAAGTATGGATGGAAGCCGGGCATGCGGCTTGGCGATATCCTGCCGTCGTACGACGTCCTGCAGCCACAGCCGAACCTGGATTATGCAGAGGTGGAGCGACTCACGCCGCCCGACCTGCATCCCGTGATCATTCCGTTCCATCTGGGCAGATTGCTCGCCGGCGACGCATCGGAGAATCTTGAGCTGGCTCAGTACGACACTATTCGGGTCTTCCGCTGGGACGAGAGAAACACCCAGAGCGTCACTATCTCCGGCATGGTGTATGATCCCTGCGAGTATCGCCTGACGCCGGGCATGAAGGTCAACGATCTGGTGAATGCGGCCGGCGGGCTGCACAAGAACGCCTATCTCCGGAAGGCCGAAATCACGCGCAGACTCATCAGCCAGGAAGGCATGAGCACGGAGAAGATCGACATCGATCTGGAAAAGGCGCTGACCGGCGACCCGAAGCATAATATCGTCCTGCGCGACTATGACTATCTGGTGATTCGACCGATCCCGGACCTGGAGTTCGGGCGAACGGCCGAAATTGTGGGCGAGGTTCGGTTTCCCGGGACCTACCCGATCCGAAGGAGCGAAACGCTCAGCTCGCTCATCGAACGCGCCGGCGGTTATACGGATCAGGCGTATCTGAGAGGGGCGGTCTTTACGCGCGAAAGCGCGAGGGAGGTGCAGCGCCGTCGCTTGGATGAGTTGATCCGTGAGATCGAGGAATCCATGCTGGCCAGCACCGAGCAGACGATCAGCGGTGCGCTCGACGCCGAGACGATCCGCGGACAACAGACGGCCCTGGAGGCCAAGAGAGAGCTGTTGGCCAAGCTTCGGTCGGCCGAGATCACCGGCCGCGTGGTTGTGAAAATGACGACCCTGGAGGAATTCAAACAATCGCGGTACGACATCGAGCTGGAGGACGGCGACAACCTGATGGTCCCACGAACGCCGGGCGTCGTCCATGTGATCGGCGAAGTCTTCAATCCCACGTCTCTCCTGTACGAGGACCACGGCACCGTCAGCCATTACCTACGCACGGTGGGAGGCATGACAAAAGAGGCGGATAAGAAGCAGTTGAGTGTTATCAAGGCGGATGGCTCGGTGATTAGCATTGAGCAGGGCAATCGGGGCAAGATGGTGTTCTGGGACTCGCAGCACAATCAGTGGTCCTTTGGCGGGTTCATGAATCATCAGCTCGAGCCGGGCGACACCGTCGTCGTGCCGAGGAAGGTCGACCGGTTCTTCTGGCTCAAGTCGACGAAGGACATCACGCAGATCATCTTCCAGATCGCCGTGGCCGCCGGCGTGGTATTGGCGATATGACCCAATCTTGATCGGAGTGTGAAGCATGAGGCGCGGAGACCGGCGATCCCAGGAGACAGTCATCGTCAGAGAAGAAATTGCGGCGCCGGAGATCCATGTGTTCGATTACGTGTGCGTGATCTGGAAGTACAGGCGGATGATCCTGGTGATTTGCGGTCTTGCCGCTGTGGCGGCCGGAGCGTGCTGTCTGCTGCGGCCCGCGACCTACACGGCCACGGCCTCCATCGTCCCCCCGATGAACTCTCCGGAAAGCGGCCTGGGTTTGTTGAGCGGCGGTGAGAGCGCTCTGCTTCGAAAAATCATGGACGTGGGGAACCCGGCGGACATCTACGTCGGATTGCTGAACAGCCGGGTCGTGGCGGATCGCCTCATGGAACAGTTTGACCTGGTGCGTGCTTATGACGTGCGTTCTTCCTATAAGGCCAGGAAAAAACTGCGCAGAAACACCCGCATCGACGTCGGCAAGGACGGCATTGTTTCCATCCGCGTCAGGGACAGGGACCGTACCCGGTCGGCCGCCATGACGAACGCCTATGTGGAGGAGCTGGATCGGCAGAATGGCAAGCTGTCGAGTGGGCAGGCTGCGAGCAAGCGCATGTTTCTCGAGAACCGCTTGGACGAGATCGAAGAGAAGCTTAGCCGCATCGATAGCATCCGGAGTCGGGATGCCATGGTCCAGGAGACCCTCTACGACCTGCTGATCCGCGAGTACGAAATCGCGAAGATCGAGGAGGCCAGGAGTATCCCCACGCTTCAGGTGCTGGACGTGGCGGTTCCGCCGGAGGTGCGCGATCCGCGAGGAACGGTAGTAACAACGGCCGTGGCGATTGTCGCCTCCCTGGTCTTGGGGGTCCTTCTGGCATTCGGTCGCGAATCATTCGCATGCCATAAGGTGGATGAAGGTGAGGCCCCCGTTTTTGATTATGAATCGCGAGCGTCCGAACGAGGTCTGTCACACGAATGCCCGACGGAATTGGCTACTGGAATGACTTCCGGGCGTGTTTGTGCCGGGCGCCGTGGCGGCCCGACGCTATCCAGTAAGCCGGATGTTGTGGCGCAACTTGACTGAGCAGCGGCCACGCCGGACGCTTGGCCCTGTCTCGAAGGATTTCGCGGATTGCAGCCGCGTCGCTGGAGCCGGCGACGCGCATGACCTGCAACCGACGGGGACGGAGTCTGTGCTTACGACCATGCCTCCGCGTCGAGCGGCGGTCGCCTGGAGACGATGTCTGTAGCCTTAAAACGCGTCAGAATCAACCTGCCCATTGCCTTCGTGCTGGTGTGCATGGGCTATGCGCTTGCGATCCTGGCAGGCTGTCGCACCGATTCGCTGCTTGGCAAAGCCCTGATGGGTCTTCCCATTCTGGTGGGAGATTTCCTAGGCCTGCTGTGGGTCCTGAGAGCGAGGCACATACGCGTTAGTGCAGTGGGCCGGCGCGTGATGGTGATTCCGCTTCTGGCTCTCTTCGCGGGCCTGTTGGCCGCTCCCATCTCGTGGTTGACCTCCGGGACGCTTTACCCTCTTTACATCCTCAGCGACGCCGCCTGGGTCCTGTGGGTGTGTCTGAATCTGGTTGTCTTTACGTCCGTTTGGGATGGATATGCCGGGCGTTTCAAACAAATCGGCCGGATCTATGCCGTTTTCTGCGGGTTCCTGCTGCTCTGGTGGATCGGTGAATCGGCGTACTACGGCGTCTTGACCACGCCTCATGTCGTGCTTTTCTCGTTTGTGCTTTCGGGGCTTGCCGTCGCCGGCACGTCCGGCAGGAGCGGCTCCGGGCGTATTGTGTTCTACCTTGCCGGGTGCCTGCTTCTGCTCGCCGCCGGCTTCCTGGGCTGGGCGCGAGGGCTCTTTGTCGGTTACCTCTTTGCGTTCGGCGTCTGGCTTCTTATGATTCTCCACCCGCGAAATGCGAAAGTGTTCAGTGTCGTCTCGTGCACGCTCCTCCTGGGACTGGTTCTATTGATCGCCTTCTTTGCAGACCACCTCAGTCGGTCGAGACTTTACGGGACGCTGGTGACCAAAGAAGTCGTTGAGGGCGAGAGTGCCACGGAACGGCTCGATGAGGCGCGAAATGCGTGCAGGACTCTGCAGGGCACCCCGGGCGCGTTCCTCACGGGATTAGGGCACGGGGCCGTATACTTCCCCTACTTGAACATCGGCAGCATATCGCGGAACCTCACGCCCGAAGGCTATGTCCACAACATTCACGTCGGACCCGCCTTGTTGTTCTTCCGGTACGGCGTGGTGGGGATCGTTCTGTATCTGTATTTCTGGTGGATCGTGCTTAGGGGATTCCGGCTCGGCCGGCGTCTGTCCACCGCACGAGTGTCTCTATTCGCCCATGGAGCGACACGTTCGTCTTTTGCCGTCAGACTGTTCTATACGAGTTACTTTCTGTTTTGCATCCTGTTCATCTACTCGCACTTTGGCAATCACTTCGTCGATCCGTTCTTCGGCTTTTCTCTGGCTCTTACGATCACGTTCATCTGCCGGCCGGCCCTGCTGAATGACGCCGAATGGACGCGGGTTGTCCAAAGCGCATTGCCCTACCAGGCAGAATCCGGGGATCGTTAATATGCAGACACAGTCCGTTGCCTCGCCGGCTACTGCGGAAGATTATCTTGCACGGCTGAATCTTGAGGGAAGCCGCAAGGTCTGGCAGCTCAACCATCCCAAGATCGGCTACGTTATCCGGAAGGTGCGCCCTCGACTCACAGGGGGCATGAAGGTCGCAGAGTTCGGCGTCGGCGACGCTTACCTGCCGAGCCGTCTCGGGCCCGGGATGAGCTATACGGGACTCGATATTTCATCCTATCTGGCTGAGTATCACAGCCGGCATTCCGCCGGTGTTACCGGCAATGCTCGTTTCCTGCAGATGGATATTGCCGATCCTCAGGGGTATGGATTGGAGGAGCAGGACGTCGTGTTTTGTCTCGATGTTCTCGAGCATGTAAGTGAGCAGGAGTACCGGCTCGCAATCCATAACATTCACCGCCTGCTACGACGTGGCGGATTGTTCATCGGGACTGTCCCCTATCGCGAAAACCTGGATCTCCAAATGGTCCGATGTCCGGACTGCGGGTGCACATTCCATCGCGTCGGTCACAAGCAGTCTTTCGACATGCGAAAGCTCAAGGGTAGTTTGCAGCCGGAGTTTACGATTGTGGAATTGGGTATTGTGCCTCCTGTGCCCGGCCGCTTGCGTTCGTGCAGAGCGATCATCCGATGGGCGCGCTACCATCTGATTGGCTTCAGGCCGGGGGATACGTGCTATTTCGTTGCACAACGCATTTGAGAGCGGAGGATGGCCGTGGGCTTCCACAATGTCCCGGCCATCGTATTCGCGAGATTGCTCCAACGTCGCGGAAGCTTGCCTCGGAGAATTGATCGTGGCGGGATTGGCGACCCAGTGGTTCTTCCTAAAACACGGCTTGCTCAAGCCTGGCGTGAAGAGCTACTACCGAGAACTCCTCACCAACCAGGATCTGGACCCCGAGGTGCTGGAGCAACTCAGTTGGAAACGTACGACTCAGTTGCTGCGTCATGCCTATGAACATGTACCCTACTATCGAGAGAAGTTCAAGAGCCTGTCGCTTTGCCCGGAGGATATATCGGAACCCAAGTATTTTCATCAGGTGCCGGTTCTTACGAGGAAGGACCTGCAAGACCACTGGAAGGAACTGATTTCCGACGAAGTGACTGCGTGGGATCTCTGTGCGTCCACAACCGGTGGCACAACGGGGCATCCCGTCCGAGTCTATCATCCTCGCAAGAGCGCGATGGCTGCCATGGGATGGAGGATGCTGAACTGGTGGGGATTATCGCCCGACTGCAACTGGGCCTCTGTATATCGTGACCTCGCGAGTGACACAAAGGGGCGGCTACTCAGACGAATCTATTGGTGGCCTACGCGGAAAGTCCTGCTGAACGCTACTGCCTTCTCCGACAGAGAGATCGATGGTTTCATCAGGGAGTTTCTGAGAGTTCGCCCTCCACTGGTGCACGGTTATGTCGGCGCGCTGGATCGCATCGCCGAACACATTCTCGATAACGGCATTTCGCTTCCGCCTCCCAGGGTCGTATGGACGACATCCGCGCCTTTGACGTCTATTCAGGAACGAACGATCGCGAAAGCTTTCGGATCGCCGGTCTACGATCAGTATGGCTGTTGCGAAGTGTATTGGTTAGCCGCCCAGTGTCCGGCCAAACGTGGTCTGCATATGTTCTGGGACGCGAGAAGGATTGAGTTTCTCGACGAAGACCATGCTCCTCAGCCGGTCGGGTCCATGGGCAGGATCGCCGTAACGGATCTGCTGAACAAGCACTTCCCGCTGATCCGTTACTTGAACGGCGATCGAGGCAGAGCCTTGCCGCATTCCTGCGATTGCGGTGTTACCCTGCCCCTGATGGACAAGGTCCAGGGCCGGGTGTCCGACACCCTTCGACTGCCGAGCGGCGCATGTGTCAATGGAGAGTACCTGACAACCTTGTTCGATGAATCTCCGGAGGCGGTCAAGCAGTTCCAGGTTTATCAGCAGAAGGACCATTCCATCGTCATCAAAGCCGTGCCGCGAGAACGTGTTTCGGAACTGCCGCAGTTGTTGCACGCCGTTTGTGACCGACTCAGCCGGCAGGTGAATTACGAAGTACCGGTTGTCGGGCGCGTGGTTGATGGGATTGCACAAGAAGGCGGGAAATTGAAGTTCGTCATAAGCGATTTGTGAGAGTGTACATGTGACAGCCCAGGTCTCTTCCACCCGTATGGAGCGCCATCGTCTGCCGACGGCTCTGTTTGTAGGGCCCGTCCCGCCTCCCGTCTTTGGTCAGGCGGTTGGGATGCAGATTCTCCTGGATTCGGCGGAACTGCGGAGCCAATACAGGCTCTTGCACGTCAACACAAACAACATTGGCAAAAACAGGGTTAGGCGGGTTGTGTCCACGATTGGATCTCTGTCGCAGTATATCGGAAGGTTGGTGGCAGGCAGACCTAAAGTCGTTTACCTCTCCATCACTCGCAGCAAACTGGGATGCGTCAAAGATTGCATCATCGTGGCCTTAGCGCGACTGTGTGGGACGGCCGTGGTGGTTCATTTGCGTGGTGGTGATATGGCTGTGTTCTACAAAGCCCTCGGGCCTCTGTGGAGGCGATGGGTGTCGTGGGCCTACCAGCGGATCACGCTGGGGATTGTGTTGGGCGAGAGCCTACGGTCCCAATTCGAAGGTCTACTGCCGCCACAGAAAGTCCGGGTGGTTTTCAATTGCTGGTCCGATGGGGAGTCCTGTGTTTTCTCCTGTCGGCCCGAGCGCTCTGGGAATGAGCCGTTGCGGATCTCGTTCGTATCCAACGTCCTGCCGAGCAAGGGGCTCTACGATGCTCTGGAGGGTGTGGCATGGGCGATCCGGGAGGGCGTCCATGCCGACTTTCAATTCGCCGGCGCATTTCTCGGATATGACGGCGCTCTCGCGAAGCTGCCCGAACTGGCGCACGAGAATCTGCCTGCGACGACTCTCGAGGAGAAGTTCGAGCGGCTTGTGAAGACGCTGGGCATCGAGAGCTGCGTGCGAAGGCTGGGGACCGTCACCGGAGCCGAGAAGTGGGACCTGCTCGCGCAGACGGATATTTTGCTTCTGCCCATCTACAATCCGACGGAAGGCCAGCCCCTCGTGGCCATTGAAGGGATGCGGGCCGGCTGCGCTCTGATCTCAACGCAATGCGGCGGCCTCGTGGATATCGTCGAGGATGATGTTACTGGCAGAGTGGTTCGCCCGCGCGCCCCGCAGGAGATTGGCGAGGCGATTCGGTGGTTCTGGGAGAATCCTCACGAACTGAGAAGGATCTCACAAGCCAACATGGCTCGCGCGCAAGAACTGCATCATCCGCAAAAACACATTCGTGAGATCATCCGCGTTTTCGAGGAAGCCCAGTTGAGTTCGGGAAATGGGCATAAGACGCCGCGACGTGGAGTTTCCGATCTTACTGCTCATGTTGCTGAGCCTGTGAGCGATAGTGGCGGGTCCGACCGATATGCAAACACAAGACCGTGAATTCATGAAGTCCTCTGACACCAGACGTCTGGAGGTGCTGGTTGTTTGCCAGTTGTTCTATCCGGAGCTGGTCTCGACGGGGCAGACGCTCACGGAGTTGGCCGAGCAGTTGGCGGAGCAGGGGGTGGATGTGGAAGTGCTGTGCGGCCCGCCGACGATCCTGGGCCGGGGGCAGCGGATCGCCAAACGCCTGGAGCACCGAGGGATTCACATCCATCGGCTCTGGGGAACGGCCTTTCCAAAGCTCAGTCTGGCCGGCCGGATCGTCAATCAGCTCAGCTTCACTTGCTCGGTCTTCCTTCACCTGCTGTTGCGACGGCCCAAGAAGCCGATCCTGGTCCTCACCAATCCTCCCTTCCTGGCGATTGTCTGTGCGGTGCTGCACGTTCTCAGGCTGGGGCCGCCCTATCTGTATCTGATTTTCGACGTCTATCCGGAGACGGCGGTCCGCTTGGGCCTGCTCGGCGAGCATTCCTGGCTCGCCCGGGCCTGGGAACGCCTGAACCTCTTCGTCTGTCGTCACGCTTCCGCCATCATCGTCATCGGGCGGTGCATGAAGGACGTGATTGGTCGGAAACTCCAACGCGGCGGCGTCATGGTCAATGGCAATCTTCATCACATTCACGTGTGGTGCGACGACAAGGCCATCCGGCCGGTTCCGCGCCGGGCCAATCCTCTGGCGAAAACGTTCGATGTGGCGGGTAAATTCGTGGTCGGCTACTTCGGAAACATGGGACGTTTCCATGATGTGGAAACGATCATGGGGGCCGCCGAACGGCTCCGACGGGAGCGCGAGATCGTTTTCCTCCTTGTCGGAGAGGGCCATAAGAAGAAGTGGGCCATGGACTACGCGAGGGAAAACAGGTTGGACAACTGTCACTTCAAGGGCTACGTGGGCCGGGAGCAATTATCTTGTCTGTTATCGTTGGCCGATGTGGGACTCGTCTCCCTGCTGAACGGACAAGAGGGCCTTTCGGTTCCCTCCAAGACGTTTGGTCTGATGGCGGCGGCCGTTCCGGTTGCCGCAGTGGTGCCTTGCGCTTCGGAAATTGCGCGGATTGTCCGGGAGCAGGGGTGCGGTTTCCGGATCGAACCCGGCCGAAAAGAAGACCTGGCGAAAGAGATCCTGAGATTGCGGAGCAACCGGAAAGCGCTTCGAACCATGGGGGCCAACGGGCTGCGAGCGATTCGGAGGAACTACAGTATTGAACGCGCCTCTGTGTGCTACTTGGACCTGCTTGCCAAGGCGGGGGCCGAGTCGCACCACGGGCGGGTTGCGGGAACGCCTCTTGTGGCGTCGTCCGGCAGATAACAGGGCGGTTCGGATGGATCAGACGGACAGTGCGGTGTTGATTCGACAATCGGCGAGCCATTGCGCAGCGATAGAAACGGCCAGGATCGGCCTCGTGGTGCCGGTCGTGGGGGTTTGTCATGTCGCCTGTCTGCGGGCGCTGGCGGAGCAGTTGCCGGGCCTGCACGTGATCGAATTGGCCGACAACCAGCGGAAGTATCCCTGGCGGCCGGACAGAGACGACCTGGGCTTTCCGCGCCGCACGGTCTTTCCCGGTGAGATTGTCGAGACGATCCCGTGGCGGAGGCAATCCGCTGCCGTCACTGCTACGCTTGAAGAGATTCGGCCGGAGGTGATCGTCGTCGGGAGTTATTCGGAACCAGCGATGATCGCGACGGCGAGGTGGGCTTGGAAGCGGAGGATCCCCACGGTCCTGCGGTCTGTCTCAACATATCACGATAAGGTTCGAAGAGGGTGGAGGGAGATGCTGAAAAGCCGGCTCGTCAGGCGATACACGACGGTGGCCGTCACCGGCGAGCGGGCGGAGGAATATGCGTTGCGATTAGGCGTGAGACGAGAATGCGTCTTCCGGACGGGGAACATGGTGGACAATGAGCGGTATGCAAGCTGCGTCGACCATGTCCGCCGGAGCGAGTCTCGCGAGCGGCAGCGATTAGGTTTGCCGACCCGGTATTTTCTGACGGTGTCGCGTCTCGCGCCCGAAAAGAACCTGCTCGTACTTCTCGAGGCGTTCTCCCAGTACCGCCAGTGCGGTGGACGGTGGGACATCGTCCTGGTGGGCAGTGGTCCGCAGGAGACGGAATTGCGGGAGATGGTGCGTGCCAACGGGATTCCCGGCGTGCACTTCGTCGCGTGGAAACAGTATGATGCGCTGCCGCCGTATTATGCTCTGGCCTCCTGTCTGGTTCTGGCGAGTGTCTCGGAGCCCTGGGGTCTGGTGGTCAACGAAGCGATGGCGTGTGGGCTGCCGGTCCTGGTGAGCGAGCGCTGCGGCTGCGTACCCGAACTCTGCCGGGAGGGGGAGAACGGATATCGATTCGCTCCCGAGTCTGTGGATGAGCTGGCGGGGTTGATGGTTCGCATGTCGTCGAACCGCGAGCAGTTGTCCGCCTTCGGCGAGGCAAGCCGCAGAATCATCGCTTCGTTCACACCGCAGATCTGGGCCGAGAAGTTCAAGACCTGTATCCTTGCGGCCATGAAGAGGCGAGCAGAGAGCGCGACTCTGTGAGGACCATGGACAGAACGAAATTCGTTTCCCTGTGCGATGACGTTCCCGGGCCGGCCGGCCACGAGTATGCAATGGCCCAATACCCGGCGCGCAAACAGGATGGTTACTATCGTGATTCGAGAGAGTGTCTCTTGCCGTTCATTTGCGACGGACCCAACAGGATTCTGGATGCCGGTTGTGGCGAAGGCCGGATGGGTGCGGCGCTGAAGGCCGCCGGTAAAGCCGGCGAGGTCATTGGCATCGAACGGTGCGAACCCATCGCAGAGATCGCGAGGCGCCATGTCGATCGGGTGATCTGTGACGACTTGGAGAGCGTCGAATTGCCGTTTGCCCCAGGATACTTCGACTACATCATTTTCGGCGATGTGCTGGAGCATCTTGTGAATCCGTGGGGCGTAGTGGAGTCACTGACACGGCACCTGCGGCAGGGGGGGCACATCATCGCGAGTGTTCCCAACGTGAGGCATTGGCGGGTCGTTCTGCCTCTGGTCCTGAGAGGCCGGTGGAGGTACGGCCCCGACGGCGTGCTCGACGACACCCATCTGAGGTTTTTCACCAGGAAGAGCATCGTGCAGTTGTTTGCATCGAACGATCTTGTCATGGATCGTATCGTGCCGGAATTTCGTTTCATGCCGAAGAGCAAGAGCAACCGGTTCAATCGAGTCACCTGCGCGCTGTTCGAAGAGTTTCTGGCCATGCGCTACATTGTTGATGTCATCAAAGAGAAAGATGCATCCGCTACGCATCAGAGGCTAACCACATAGTGCTCGTATGTCCCTGATATCTGTCTGTATCCCGACCTACAACCGACCGGCGGAACTGGCGACTTTGCTGGAATCCATCGCCGCCCAGGACTGCGACGGATTTGAAGTGGTCATTTCCGATGACGGCTCTCCCCGCCGGCCGGACATTCAATCGGTAGTGACTCAGTTCCATGAGCGGCATCCCTGGATCCGATGCACTCTGCACCGGAATGATCGAACGATTGGCTATGATGCGAACCTGCGGCAGTTGCTGCGCCTCGCGCAGGGAGAGTATTGCCTGTTCATGGGGGATGACGACCTCCTGCTGCCGGGTGCGATTCAGCGGGTCCGCACGGCGGTGGAAACGCATGACGATATCGGGGTCGTCCTGCGCAGCTACTACTCGGTCGATCGCGCCACGGGTGCGATCGTGGACATCCACAGGTATTTCGATAGCGACCGTCTCTTCCCCAAAGGCGAGGCGTCGCTGATCACGTTCTTTCGCCGTTCGGTCTTTATCTCCGGGTACACGATCCACAGAGCGACGGCCTTGTCCTATGACACCGATCGATTCGATGGCACGCTGCTGTATCAACTCCACCTGACAGCCAACGTCCTGCTGGATAGGAATGGCTTCTACATATCAGATTTTCTTACGGTCCACCTGCCGTCGTTTACATGGCACTTCGGCGTAGCGGATTCGGAAAGGGGGCGTTTTGCGCCCGGGGAAAGGCAACCCGAGCAGTGCGTCAATCTGATCGGCGGGATGCTGCAGATCGCGCGATCGGTCCAGCAGACCCGGGGGGCGGCTGTCTATGCGGGGATCCGCCGCGATATGGACCACTACGTTTACGGCCCACTGTCGTGGCAAGCCCATTCGCGCCGAGGACTGCTCACGCTTGTCCGCGGATTGTGGCGACTGGGACTTGGGCGCTCCGTGAGGTTCTGGGCTTCGGTCTTCGCCTTTCTGCTTCTCGGCGGAAGACGCACGCAACTGATGGCGCGATGGCTTAAGGCCAAGCTCGGCACGTCACGATTGATGGGAGCGTACTACCAGGGTATGAAGATCCCCCGAGAAGACGCCGCGGTCCGGTCAAGAGCGGAACCTCCGTGTGACCCAATCATTCTTGAAATGGTCAAGCGCATATGATTAGTGCAGGCTCCCAGCCACAGGAAGCCCGAGTGTGGCCGAAAGTGGCGATTATCATCCTGAACTGGAATGGGTACGAGCATACGAGCCGGTGTCTGAATTCGCTGCTGCAGATCCGTTACCCAAACCACGAGATTGTCGTCGTGGACAACGGCTCGACGGATGGGTCGGCACAGAGACTCCGGGATTCCTTTCCGCAGTGCCGCTTTGTGTTCAACACGCGCAACCTGGGGTTCTCCGGCGGGTGCAATGCAGGGATACGGGATGCACTCGGAGAGGATGCAGACTACGTGTTGTTGCTGAACAACGACGCGGTGCTGGCCCCCGATGCGCTGGGACCGGCTGTCGACGTCATGGAGAAGGATCGCGACGTAGGGCTGGTCGGCGGGAAGGTCTATTACCTGGACCAGCCGCGGGTCTTCTGGTATGCGGGCGGCAGCATCAGCCGTCTCTGGGGCCGGGCCATTGTCCGGGGCAAGGACCGGGAGGATCGGGGGCAATACGACAAAGTGTGCGAGGTGGGGTTTGTCACCGGCGCCATGATGTTGATCTCCCGCCGGGTCCTCGAAACGGTGGGTATGCTGGAGGAGGCGTACTTCTTCTCAACGGAGGAATGTGACTACTCCGTTGTCGTACGGCGGGCCGGCTATAGACTTCTGTACGTGCCTGAATTCATCTCGTACCACGCCACCTGGGGCAGTCACAGAGGATTCGCCGACCCCAAGATTTGGTACTGCGTATTTCGCTGTCGCCTGATCTTCCAGTCGAGGTTCCATTCGAAGGCCTACTTCCGCCTTTGGACGCTGGTCTTCCTCGGCTACTACATGACGCTCGCGCCGCTGCGCCATCTGCACCGGGGTCGGGAAGCCCTGCGGGGGTGTCGGGCGGCCCTGAAAGCGGCGATTCGCGACCACCGGAAGGCATCCCGGCTGGGGGTGACCGAAGCGGATCTCATAAGATTCGAGCGGGAATTCTACGCAAGGCCGCAGAGAGGCGCCGGGTCACCAGTTGCCGAAGCGCATACGTGAATCTGCCGCCAACGATCCGGCTCGGCTCCCCCACGATAGAGATCCATCTGCCGGGAAGGTACGCCGGCGATCGCGGGCAACACTATCAACAACATCGCTACAGCAGCCCTGTGCAACGCAGTCTTCCAGGACCTTGGGCGGCGAAGAGATACACGTATGTCTATCCGCGTGACGCCCCAGGGACTGCGCCATGCGATTTTTCTCTTGAAGCAACACGCTTCGAGCCTATAATTTTTTGTCTTTGGGCGGCGTTTTTTACGATATTGAAAGAGGTGTAAGCTGTTTTTATCGCCGGTGTGCACTCTAAGGTCCACGTGCCGGCGGCTAACCTCTGAGTTGATAGGTAGGGATGAGGGTAATTATGGGGCAGGGAGCGCACGTGAGTGAAGTAGACCTCGATGAGGCGGTGGGGACGATACTTGTCGAACGTGGGCAGGGGTATGGCCGCGCAACTGAGGTGCCCGTTCACGAGCCGGCGCCTCGTGTGGAAGCGGACAGGCAGGTTCGCCGCGACCATACGGCTTTTTCGGCGAACAGAGTTCCGAAAGCGGTGGAGTCTCTGATTCGGCTGTTTGATGTGACCGGTTCGCTTGTCATTCTCATCTGCGCGCTTCCCGTAATGATTCTTGTGGCCCTGCTCGTCAAGCTGACCTCGTCGGGCCGGGTCCTGTACCGGCAGGAGCGGGTCGGCAAGGGCGGCCGACTCTTCAGCCTGTACAAGTTCCGCACGATGATCGACGGCGCGGAAAAGCACGTCGGCCCGGTCCTGGCATCGAGGGACGACGATCGCGTGACGCCCGTTGGCCGGATCCTCCGCAGGACGCGGCTTGACGAGCTGCCGCAGCTCTACAACATCCTGCGGGGCGACATGAGCCTGGTCGGCCCCCGGCCGGAGCGACCCTATTTTGTCCAGCGCCATAGAGCGCTGCAAGGGATACGCTTGGCCGTCAAGCCGGGCCTGACAGGGCTCGCCCAAATCAGAAGCTTCTACGACCTCAAACCCAACCACAAGGTCAGGTACGACTACCTTTACATCCAGAACCGATCGTTGCTCCTGAACGTCTACATTCTCCTTCAGACCATCCCCGTGCTCTTCACCAAGCAGGGGTGGTGAGCACATCGATTTACGATTTGCCATTTACTATTTGTGACCGAAGCGGACCGGCCGCAGCCCAAATCGCAAATCGTCAATAGCAGATAGTCAATCCTCACGCCTCCGGATACACCCACGGCTTCCGGTATTCACGCCGCAGCAGCTTGTTGGCCTCCGCGTCGTTGACGCAAACCTCCTTCCGCCCATCCCACTCGACACTGCGTCCGAGCTTGTACGAGAGCATCCCGAGCAGGCTCATGTTTGTCGAGTAGTGGATCTCCTCGATGTCGCATACCGGCTTGCTGCCCGTCTCGATGGCCTTGAGGAAGTCCGCCCAGACTTCCTTGATGTTCTGGCCGTCCGGCTGATTGAGCTGCGGCTCCTCGTGGATCTCCTGCGCCCCTCTGCCCAGCGGGTAGAACGTCCAGCCCCCGTGCCAGCCCATGTGGAAGGTGCCCTTGGTGCCGTAGAAGAAGCAGCCGACGTTCTCCGTCTTCTCCGCGGGGTTGCCGGCGAACTGGCGGTGCTCCCACGTGACGGTCAGGTCGTCGAACTCGTATGTCGCGATCTGATGGTCCGGGGCATCGGTCGTCTGATACTCCTCCGTCAGGACGGGCTCGCCCTTGATCGGCCGGCCGCCGATGGAGTACACCGTCTTCGGCCACTTTCGCTCCATGATCCACAAGACCTGATCGACCCAGTGGACGCCCCAGTCGCCCAAGGTGCCGTTGGCGTAGTCGAGATAGCTTCGGAAGCCGCGCGGGTGAATGCCGCCGCGCCAGGGGTTCTCGGGGTCGCCGTTGAACGGCCGCAGCGGGCCCGGGCCACACCACAGGTCCCAGTTCAGCTCCTTCGGCGGCTCGTAGTTCTTCCTCGGTTCCTCGGGCCCACCACCGCCGTAGAGCACGAAGCAGCGGATCATCCCAATCTTGCCGGCGTTGCCCGCACGCAGGAACTTCATCCCCGAGACGTTGTGCGGCGAGACCCTTCGGTGCGTCCCCACCTGCACGACCCGGCCGGCGGCGCGCGCGGCGTTGACCATTGCCCGGCCCTCCATGATCGTATGCCCGATGGGCTTTTCCACGTACACGTGGGCCCCGGCCTTGACCGCCGCGATGGTCGCCAGCGGGTGCCAGTGGTCAGGCGTGGCCACGATGGCGATCTCCGGCTTTTCCTTCTCCAGCATCTCGCGATAGTCCTCGTAATGCTTCGGCGTATCGCTCGTCCACTTCGCCGCTTCGGAGGCGCAGCGGTCGAGCTGCCGCCGGTCCACGTCCACGAGCGCGACAATCTTGCATCGGCCGGAAGCGGCCGCCTCGCGCAGGATATTCGTCCCCCACCAGCCGCAGCCGATCAGGGCCGTGCGGTACGTCTTATCGCGTTGGGCCGTCGCCACGGCGGGGAAGCTGAGGGCCGCTCCGGCGGCAATCGAGGTTCTCAGGAAAGTCCGGCGATTCATAGGCATGGTCGTCTCCTTCTGTCGATCTGGTCAACGGGCCACTCTCGGCCTTGTCAAAATCGCTAAGCACATCATCCGACACGCAAGTTGTTCAATCTATTACCCGCCCGGGCCGCGTCAAGCCCAAAATGCCGCCTCCGCCGGATCACGTGGGCCCCCGTCCCGCCTCCCAGCGCCGCCCCGCCTGCCGCCGGCAAGCACCGCCCACGCGGGAAAATTGGCTTTGTTTCGCACGATGGCCCAGCGTCTCGGCCAAGGACCCCTGAGAATTGGCTTTGTTTCGCACGGCGGGCCGTGCGCTCCCGGGCAGTCGCCCCGGCGAATTGGCTTTGTTTGGCGCGGCGGGCCATCGGCTCGCGGGCAGTCGGCCCGACGAATTGGCTTTGTTTTGCACAACGGGCCATCCTCTGGTCGTGGCGGCGGGGGACCTCAGATGGAATACTGGAATGGTGGAACATTGGAAAGGTGGCGCGCATCCGCCGTCGGCCGGGCGCGGTCGGTGAATCTCTCCGGGCTCCAGCGATTTGCGACTTACGATTGGCCATCCGCGTCTGTCTCCGATTCAATCGCTATCCTGAATGTTACATGGGCATAATACAGACATCTATATTCGGCGTCAAGTGAAAAATCGCGGAACCGCAGATAAACGCAGATGAACGCCGATAAGGCATTGTGCAACATGGATTTGCGCGAGGTCAATCATCAATGCAAAGGCCGTGGATGGACGCAGATGAACGCTTGTTAGACACCGATTTACGCGGATTTACGCAGATTCGGCATCATCAATAATCCATCACCCATCATCATCAATGCAGAGGCACGGCCCGGCCTCCGGCCGGAAATAAGATCAACGCGCGCAGAGACGCCGGGGCGCAGAGAACTGAAGGACCATAAAGTCTTTCAAAACTCGGCGGCTTTGCGTCTCCGCGCGAGACGTAATTCTTTCTCTTGCAGTCGCTCATGAGAAACCCCGAAGAGCACCAGGAGCCCGGCCCGGCCTCCGACCGCAGCCAAACTTATCTCTCGCAAAAACGCCAGGGCCGCAAAGAGGACGGGGACTGGAAAGGCTCTGACCTTGGCGAGAGACACAATTCTATCCGCTGGCAATGCTCATACTCGCCGCGAGGGAATCGTCTGGAAAGGATGTCCGGCGGTTGCGACCTTGTAGCACGGTTCAAAATCATCAATCATCGATCATCAATTGAGAGGGGCTTCTCACGTATCACTTATCACTTCGTAAGTTCCCCTTGTCTTGCCGCCGCCCTCAGCCTACAATACGCGTATGGAGTCGAAGACTCCTGGGCTCTGTGAGACGGAGAAAAGGCGATGGTTGATACCCTGTGCCGTGTGGGCCGCGTTTCCATGCCATAGCAAGCAACGTCTGCGACGACAGACCTGGCGCTGAGTCGCTCGGCAAGGGCAACGGAATCTTGTTCACAGGACGCTGCGAGAGGTGTAGACTCTGGGCAGTACCTTCACAAGAATTTGTCGGAAGGCCAACATGATTAGACTCGCAGACCAATGGGATCCTGAGAGCGGTGTCTCGTGGGCCGCGCTGCTTGGCATGGTTCACGTGCCGATGTTTGGTGCGCGCAAGACTCCAAAAGCTGCCGAAGAGGCTGCTATCCTTCTCGACGGTTCCAGAGGCAGCTTTGCGTTCTTGCGCACGGCCGAAGCAGGTTTTGCCGAAACGATCGCTCCCTTGTCCTGGTCTTGGTCTTCGTGCGTCAGGCACCTAGTAACGGTTCTACCCACCAGCGGACGGATGCACCTTAGGCGCTGGGACGATCCACAAACCATTCGGACCTTTCAACTTCCCAGACAGGGCATCGGAGCAGTTTCCCTGCTAAAGGAGCTTGAGACCGCAGCGGAGCCAAGGCGGCCAGACGTTGTCCGGCGTATTCTTGAGCCATTCCGCCAGATTCGGTCACGCATAGCTGTGAATGACCCACTCTTGGCCGTGAAGCTCCTGAATGGTCTTCTGCTCGTAGCCGAGGTAGCGCAGAAGCACGCGAGGAAGAGTCATATTGAAGCCGTCAGAACTTTCGCCGACGCGTTCGGACTTCTGTCTGAAAAGGACCGTGAGTTCTGTGGGCTGGTGGACATTTCGCGCAGGACAGCTGCCCTTGACGCCAAGGACCTCGTTGGAGGCATGGTTGACCGCGATCCTTATACTGGGTGCCAGTTGCACCCGACCCTCTTGTTCAGACACGCGGCCAGTCGACTCTATCAGGAAGCCCATCTGGAGATAGAACGAAATCCACAGGGTTACCTTCTGGGCATGGAGCCAACTTGTGAACCTGTCGGTACTGCATCACGTCGCGATGTTCGGTTTACGCCACCCAATTTGGCAAGGGCTCTGGTCCAGAAAGCTCTGGAGGCAATGCCGACCACAAATCGGGACCTGACAATTCTGGATCCTGCATGTGGCTCGGGCGTGTTCCTGGTTGAGGCAATTCGCGAACTCAGCGGCAGAACCAACGCTCGTGGGCGCAAGATCAGGACTGTGGGTTATGACATCAGCCACATCTCCGAGTACACGACACGCTTCTGCTTGGAGTACGCGACACAGCACACGCGTGAATGGCCTGGCATACAAACTGAGGTCGTAAGGTGCGATTCACTTGATCGTGACTGGGTGAGATCCGACATAATCCTGATGAATCCACCGTTCATCCCGTGGGAACGCCTGACTGGCGAGCAGAAGTCAAAGGTTGGCAGTGTTCTCGGGGACACGTTCACAAAGCGACCGGATATCGCGATGGCTTTTGTAACGAAAGCTGTTGAGACTTTGGTGCCCGGTGGCGTTCTGGGGTGTGTGCTGCCTGCCTCGCTGTTGATGAGCAAGACGGGCTTTGCCTGGCGCAAGTGGCTCAGCACACAGGGCAACCTTCAGTTGGTCGGCTGCTTTGAAGGCTACAAGTACTTCCCTACCTCGCTGGTTGAGACAGCATTTCTTATCTATCAGAAGCACCCTGAACGTCAACAAGAGATTAAGTCGGTTGAAGTGTTGATTTCTGATGAGGGCTCCGAAGACGCGGCGCTCCGAACGTTGCGTCTCAGACCAGAACCTACATTGTCCATCAAGGGCGTCGAACGGTTCACACGCCCGCTGCAGGCTTTCTATCCGGAGAACTGGAGGCCACTGCGAGAGAGTGCATACAAGGAGAAAGATCGCATCGCCGCTCTTGACTTGCCTCGAATCGATGACCTGTTCGAGATCAGGCAAGGCGTGCGCACGGGCAATAAGCCTGTCTTCGTCCTCAAAGCCAGCCAATACGAGGAGCTCAGTCGGAAGGAGAGAAAGTTCTTCCGCCCTGCTGCGGGAGGTGGATCGATAAGATATGGTCAACTGCGGCCGGTGGAGTACGTGTTCTATCCGTACAGCTCGGATGGACGTCTACTCTGCACTTCTGAAGAAGAACTCCAGGAGTATTTGCCAACTTACTATGCGAAATACCTCGCACCGGCGAAGTTGACGCTGGCCAATCGGGAGGGGGCCTCCGATCGAAAGTGGTGGGAACTATCGCGGAGGCGCGCGTGGCAGGAGGTACTTGTGCCTCGGCTTGTCTCCACCTATTTCGGCGAGAGTGGTAGCTTCGCCTTCGACGAAGCCGGAGAGTATGTCACCGTCAATGGTCATGCATGGTCGTGGGCCAAAGACACTGTGACTATGTCTGAAGACACCCAAGTTCCTTTTGAGCAGACGCCGGCTGTCTGGGCCTATCTGGCGATTCTGAATAGCAAGACGTTCGAGGATATCATGTCATTGTTCTCCGTTCGACTGCAGGGCGGACAGATGCGCCTGGAGGCCCGATTTCTGTCTCAGGTGCCGCTGCCGGACGTGACTGATGAGATGAATTGTCCTGCACGAGTTGTGAAGGATCTTGTTGATCTTGGCAAGGCAATTCAGGGGGGAAAGCTCAGGGAAGTTGCATCTGACCTCAACAAGCATGTGTCAGAGCTCTATGGGCTTGGGCAGGAGTGAGTGCGAGGTATGCCTGGGAGAGCAGAAATAGGACCCTATCACAATCGCGTTGCTTCGGATGTGCGCAGGATCCTTGGCGAACGTGTGACTTTCCGCGCGTCGGAAAAGGAGTGGTACAAGGCCTGCGACGGCTCTGAACTGCAATTTGAACTCGTCCCGGTGGATCCCCTGAAATCAACAACCGCCATGAGGGTGCGCCGTGAACATAGCACAACTCACAGGGTCCGTGTGTTTCCTCTGTCCGGCGCGTCAAGCTCGCGTTTAGGCATATTCTGGGCCAGTTGGCATGAAACGTGGTTGAAACGCAATTCCGCGAGTTATGTGTTGCTGAACGCTGGATGGACTCTATTTGAGGGTCCGGCGGCCGGCCAGGAGAAGAAGCAAGTCCTCCGTTTGGATTGGGACCAACTGCCACACAGAGGAAGCCCACGTGCCGGACACCCTCACTGGCATTTCGACCATGAGGTGTTCATCTCTGCCGAACCAGATAAGGTCGAGGTTGCACCGGGTCTGGTTGAGGTAACGACAGACACCGGTTCTGCGATGGCCAGGCCGATTTCAGTAGGGTCTATCCATCTCGCCATGGGAGCTTGGAACAAGGACGCAGACCATCCTGAGTGTTGGCAGCGGACCTACGAAGATGATTGCCGGCAATTACGTGACTGGTGTGTCAAGACGCTCAGATACCTCAAAGAGCAAGTCGCAGGGTAGCTGATGCCATGTCCTACGGGGATCAAGGCTGCGCGACAACTTCTCAGGGAGCATCGTCGATGAAGATGCTGAAGGTGGCCTTTCGGGGGGGCGCGAGCTTGTGGTTGGTTGTGTTGCTTGTGGCCGGAGGATTAGCTGCGTCTGGTCGCGCTCAGGAGCCGGTTAGGCGAGATGAAGGCAATCTCCCTGGGCGGACGGCGGTTGTGGTGGAGGTCAAGCCTTTGGTGGCGGGGCCTTCCGATGCTTCGCAGTGGGGGGCTTGGCGCGAGGGGCTTGATGCGGAGCGGTGGCGGGTGCGGGAGCGGCTTGGGTATGACGGCGAGGCCTATCGGCGGGAAGAGTATGCGTGGGTGCCGGGGTGCTACTCGTGCTGCTTTGCCATGCTGTACGACCAGAGGCTGTACGACCGCGCGAAGCGCTGCTATACGGCTGACCGGTTTCTGGATGAGGGAATTCGGGAGTTCGGCGGGTACGACGCGGTCGTGCTGTGGCAGGCGTATCCAAGGATCGGGTTCGACGACCGCAACCAGTTCGACTTCTACCGCGATATGCCCGGCGGTCTGGCGGGACTGCGGGAGCTGAGCCGGGCCTTTCGTCAGCGGGGCGTGCGGGTGTTCATCGACTACAATCCGTGGGACACCGGGACACGCCGGGAGGGCCGCTCCGACGTGGAGATGTTGGCCGAGATGGTCGAGGCCATCGAGGCCGACGGCATCTTTCTCGATACGCTCCACGAGGGGATGCAGGAATTGCGGGCCCGGCTCGACGCGGTGCGCCCGGGCGTCGTCCTCGAATCCGAGCTGACCCTGCCCGTCGAGCGAATCCGCGACCATCACATGTCCTGGGCCCAATGGTTCCAGGACAGCGAGGCCCCCGGCGTGCTCTGGAACAAGTTCTTCGAGCGTCGCCACATGATGCACCAGATCCAGCGTTGGAACGCAGACCATACCCCCGAGCTGCACACGGCCTGGATGAACGGCAGCGGCATGCTCGTCTGGGAGAACGTGTTCGGCTCGTGGGTCCCCTGGAGCCCGCGCGACCGCTCGATCCTGCGCTCCATGCTGCCGATCCAGCGGCGCTACGTTCGCCTGTTCTCGGGCGAAGGTTGGACGCCGTTGGCGCCCACCGAGGTCGCGGGCGTGTACGCGAGTTTGTGGCAGGGCGACGGCGTGCGCCTCTGGACGCTCGTGAACCGCTCCGAGCGGCGGATCGAAGGCGCGCTCCTCAAGGTGCCCCGCGTTCCCGGCGAGCGATACTTCAATCTGCTTGACGGCCGTGAGGTTGGGCGGATAGACGGCGCAGACGTGCTGCTCGACGCCGAGGTGCGCCCGCGCGGAATCGCTGCTTTTGTCGCGGGGACGAAGGAGGCGCTGGGCGCCGATTTCGACGAGTTCCTGAAAGCACAGACGGCGCTGGATGTCACGGCTGAGTGGGATGCGACTACGCCGATGGTCGAGGGGCAACTGCAGCCCGTCGAGCGGACAAGGGAACACGCGCGGGATGAGATTCCCGCCGGCATGGTTGCCATCGAGGGTAAACATCTTCGGATGACGACACGATACCGCAATCGCGAGTCCGGCTTCTATCGCATTCCGGGGCAAGAGCCCTCCGCGCATCCGAGCCGCGACTTGCACAAGATCATCAGTGTCGAGCGGGAGGTTCGCCTTCGGTCGTACGCGATAGATCTAGCCCCCGTGACCAATAGGCAGTACGCCGAGTTTCTCAGGCGAAGCGGCTATCGACCCGTCGAGCCGCGCAACTTCCTCAAGCATTGGCCGGACGGCCACGTGCCCGAGGGCTTGGAAGATGAGCCCGTCGTGTATGTGGACCTGGAGGATGCGCGGGCCTACGCCCGGTGGGCGGGCAAGCGTCTGCCCACCGAAGAGCAGTGGCAATACGCGGCCCGGGACGCGGGCGGGCCTGGCTTTGCATGGGGCACAACCTGGGAGTGGACGGAGAGCGAGCGCAGCGACGGGCGGACGCGATTCTGCATCCTCAAGGGCGGCTCGTCTTACAAGGCCGAGGGCTCACACTGGTACGCCGACGGCGGTTCGCAGGAGGCCGACTTCGCCGCCAAGTTCCTGCTGATGTGGCCCGGCCTGGACCGCTGCGCGACCATCGGATTTCGCTGCGCCGTCGATCTCGCCGATCCAACCGCACCCGTTGAGTAGCCTGTCTGTGCACCTGTCCCTCGGCTATCGCAGGTTTCTTCTTGAATTGTCTTGTCCTCAATGCTACGTTGGTCACTGTGCGTTGGAACCGAACGATTGGCGTTGTACGGTTGGGACGACAGTTCCCAGGGAGGTAGTCACCATGCCGGATTTGACCGGAGGATATCTGGGCAATGGGAGAGGCAACACGCGGGTGCTGGATGCGATCCTCGCACGCCCGGCCGTTACCTGGAAGGGCCCGGCAGGCCTGCTCGCGCATGAACTCTTCACGAAGAACTTCATGCCTTACGCCAAGGCGCACTGGGCCTATCACGGCTCTCAGTGCAACTGCGAGCACCTGGCCCGCGCGTTCCACGCCACCTGGAATTATGTGGGCCACAAACGCAAGAGCATGAATCCTCGTGAGGTTCTGCTGAAGGCGGGCGTCGAAAAGTGCTTCGGCGCCACGGGCCGATCCGCCGGGATGATCACGAGAGCACTCGCGGTTTTCAGCGGCCCGGCCCGTGGGAACGTCAGGAACCCCACTACGAACGCCCTGGACGGCCGCTGCCTTTTTCCCGTTCACTACCTCTGCCAGGTCGGCAGCCGGTATTTCGATCCCACGTTCGATCGGGAGACGGCGCTCCGGGATGATTGCGTCGAGCGAAAGCTCGATAAGCTCAACCTCACCCTTTGGCTGTGCAAGGACGCCACGCGTCTCTACGTGCACAACGAGACGCCGGCGCCGGGATTCTCTGATTCCTGGAACGAGTTCACTGCCAACGATTGGGTGACCTACGCCCAATGGAAAAGCCTCACGGCTCGTTCCGGCCACTGGCGCTCCGGGCAGCTCAAGAGTGTCGATAAGGCGCTCGAGGCCCACGAAGGCGCCAAGAATCCCAAGAATCTCTCGACCTTGAAGACCGCCTTCCAGAAGTGGTATACGAACAATAAGGGCGAGGTCACCCACCGCAACAAGGCAAACTGCATCGACCGCTTAGCCTTCAACCTGGGATTGGCGAAAGAACTGTTGAAGTAGGTCCGACCATGCGTGAAACACTCAAACATCTTGCCTTGGCCGTGATGCTCGCTCAGCTTGTGCCCCTGTGTCACGCGAAGGAGTATCCGCATCGATGGGTCTTTGTCTCGCGGTCTTTGCGGAATGACGCCGACGTTGCCCAGATCGAGCGGATTGTGAAGACTGGCGCGGAGCATGGTCTCAACGGCATGGTGCTATCGGCCGGGATCGACCGGCTCGACCGGCAGCCGCCGGAGTACCTGGACCGGCTGCGAAGGGTGAAAGAGTTCTGCGAGGCACGGGGCGTGGAGATCATCCCGAACATCTTCAGCGTCGGCTACGGCGGCTCCGTGCTCTCTTACAATCGCAACCTTGCGGCCGGCATTCCGGTCCGGGACGTGCCGTTTGTCGCGGCCGGCGGCGAGGCGAGATTCGTCGCGGACCGGCCGGCCGAGATCGCAAACGCGGGATTCGAGCAGTACGAGGGCAATCGGCTCAGAGGGTACAGGTTCCACGACAGGCCGGGGGAGGTCTCGTTCGTCGATTCGACGGTGTTCCACGGCGGCAAGGCGTCGCTGCGCTTCGAGAGCTTCGGGCGGTACGAGCATGGGCACGCGCGGGTCATGCAGGAACTGGATGTTCAGCCGTACCGGTGCTATCGGCTGAGCTGCTGGGTGAAGACCGATGGCCTCAAGCCGGATGGGGCGTTCCGCGTGCAGGTCCTCAGCGTGGACGGCCGCAATCTCGCTCCGTACGATCCGCGGGTGCCTGCCACGACGGACTGGCGCCGTGTCACGATGGGCTTCAACAGCCTCGATCACGACAAAGTCCGCGTTTATGCCGGCGTCTGGGGCGGCGAGGCCGGGCGGTTCTGGATCGACGACCTTCAGGTAGAGGAGGTCGCGCTGCTGAACGTCCTGCGCCGGCCGGGGACGCCGGTGACGGTGCGGAACGACAAGACCGGCGAGTTGTACGAGGAGGGCAAAGACTTCGGTCCAATCGCCGACGAGCGGCTGAACTTCCGATTCGACCATGACCCGCCGCGAATCAAGCTGCTGCCCGGCGGGCGGATCGAGGACGGCGCGCGGCTGCGCGTGAGCTACTATCATGGCATCGGCGTCAATCGCGGGCAGGTCACCGTCTGCATGTCCGAGCCCGAAGTCTACGGAATCTGGACGAAGCAGGCCAAGCTCATGCACGAGCACTTAGCTCCGGCGAGATACCTGCTGAGCATGGACGAAATCCGTGCGGGCGGGAACTGCCGGGCGTGCAAGCAGCGCAATCTCAGCATGGCTGAAATCCTCGGCGATTGCATCACCGAGCAGGTCGCCATTCTCCGGCAGGCCAACCCGAAGGCCGAGGTGCTCATCTGGTCGGACATGCTCGACCCGAATCACAACGCCCACGGCGACTATTACCTCGTCGAGGGCGACTTCACCGGCTCGTGGCAGCACGTCCCCAAGGACCTGACCATCGTCTGCTGGTACTACGACAAGCGCGTGGAGAGCCTGGGCTTCTTCTCCTCCCACGGCTTCCGGACGTTGGCCGGCGCCTATTACGACGGCGACACGCTCGACAACCCGCGCGGCTGGCTCGAGGTCTTGAACCGAACCCCGAACGCCGTCGGCATCATGTACACCACCTGGCAGAACAAGTATGAGTTGCTCGCCCCCTTCGCAGATCTCCTTCGTCGATGAAGGATGATTGCCTGACGCACCCTCAAGAATCAGCCATCATTAGAGCCTTCAATCGCGTAGGGTGTGCCATGCACACCGCCCCTGTGTCCTCCTGGCAGACACGGATTGACGCCGGATTCACACGGATTCGACTCTGTCATTCCCGCGAAGGCGGGAATCCACGTCTTTTCACGCCAAGGCATGTAGGGTAGGTTCTCAACCCACGCGTCAGATACGCTCCGATCTGGGTGAACGCGTGGGTCAAGGACCCACCCTACGACCTCGTCGCTTGGCTCCTCACGGCCTCTCGTCCTTGATCACCCCCTCCCGACTCCGCCAGCAGGATTGGCTTCTGTGTGACTGCCAGCAACGTTGCCAAGTCAGTCCCGGTCCTCGGCACGTCACAGGGACAATCAGATTGCCACTGACGGCGCCTGTGCCGTGCGGTGCTTAACTGACGGTACCTCCCGAACACTCTTTTCTTCGAATCAAACCTGCGATGACCGTAAGGGTCACTCGGCTGTATGCGAGGTTTGACTGTCACCCCCAGCAACAACGGCGGGACGTGGGCCAGATTCCCACAGAATGATCTCTCCGTCGCCTCCGCCAGCAATGGTCTTGCCGTCCGGACTTATGGCTACTGATGATATGCCCCTATCGTTATGCCCGCGGAGAGTCATCACTTCTGTTCCGGTTTCTA
>CBFDBY010000024.1:0-55969 GCA_965603165.1 uncultured Phycisphaerae bacterium | reverse complement strand
TCTGGGGGGCCGGCAACTTAGCCAACGGCAGCGAGAAGATCCAACTCAGCAAGCCGGGGGACCAGGAGGAGGATGGAACGCGGCACTGGATTCGGGTGGATCGGGTGGTCTATAGCGACGGCACGCAGCACGCGGACTTCCCGAGCGGCCAAGACCCGTGGCCGATGTCGCCCGACGGGCACGGCCTGTCGCTGAGCCGCACCGATCCGGCCGCCTATGGAAACGACCCGGAAAACTGGCACGCCGCCCCGCCCTCGCCAGCGTCCACCAATCCCTGAGGCTCGGCGGACGCACGGTGAACGGTGGCAGGACCGCCTGCGGTTGAGTTCTCGCATTGTCAGGCAGACTGGCTACACCATTTGCATAGACGAGATCTTCGATCACAATGGGTACGGACTCATCTATGATCGCAGCTACGCGCGGACCTGTGACGGTGCTGCACAGCAAGCACGCCGCCCGGCAAATTTCTCAGAAAAACCTCGATTTACCGTCACGCTCCCCGAGCTCATCAGACTTATAAATGAATGCGCATGGGTTCTTGCGAATACGACGTTGCGGAACTGGTCAAGAGGGCACAGCTCGGCGACCGGGAAAGTCTCGATCGCCTGGCTGACGCGGCGAGGGTCCGTCTGCATGAATACGTATTCCGCCTGACGCTGATCGAAGATGTAACTCAGGATATTGTACAGGAGACGATTTTGGAGATGCTGAGGCTTTTTGGCAAGTTGCGCCAGGCCGATCGCTTCTGGGCATGGCTCTACGGCATCGCCTTCAACAAGGTGCGAAACCACTTCAGCAAGCAATGGCGGCACAAGACACGGTCCCTCTCCGAGAATGAGTATGAGCCTGCCGGCGGGCCCGGGGGCGACGTCCTGGCGGCAGTCGTCACGGAGGAATTGAAGCAGATCGTCCTGCGGTCCATCCAAGCGTTGGAGCCCCGACACCGGGCCGTGCTCACGATGCGGTGCTACGACCGCATGTCGTATGCCCAGATCGGCCGGCTTATGAAGTGTTCGGAAATCGGAACGAGGGCTCTGTTCTACCGTGCCAAGAAGGCGTTGGCGCGAGAGCTGTCCCGCCACGGCTTCACGAAAGGCTCGCTGGTGCTGGCCCTGATCGTATTCGGCAAGATAACGGCCACCAGCGAAGCGGCAGCGGCGGAAGTTTCGGTCACAGCCGCCACTCTGTCTGTCGGCCCACTGGCTACCCTGATCGCCACGGCGACCGGCAAGGTCGGAATCGTCACCCTGGTAACCGCCGGCGTAGTAGCGGCCGGTTCGGCGGCCGTGACCGGCGAGAGGGCAGCCTCTCTGCTGGGGCTGCGTCCTGATCACCCTGCGGGTCGGCCGACCACGTCCTGGCGGACACAGTCGCCGAAGGCGGAACAGGAATGCTGGCACTATTATCCGGGCGGCCCGGACGAGGCCGTCATGACGCGCCTTGTGACGTTCGACTCGTCCGGCAGCAGGCCGGTCTCGCTGATCCTGCAGAATCAGTACGCCAACTACCATTATGACTCCCGCAGCAACACCGTAACCGTCAGAAACCACCGCATGTGGGAAGAGGACCTGCGGACAAGACAACTGCCCACCGATCCACCGGCTCTGAGCGACTTTCTTTCGCAAGTCGAAGGTCATCAATGCACGATGGACCACGTGACGGGCGAGAAGAGAGGGCTGCTCGTGATCTGCCGACGTACGCCGGATGGCGAGAGCAAGATCCGACAGGTGGACCAGCAGCTCACCGTTCTCGAAGAAGAGTATTTCCAGTTCGCTTGGCCCGAGAGCGCGCGGATCGTCGATGAGCGAGACCCGATGCATCGTCGCGGGCGGGCCTACTTCCGGATCCACGGCCGGATCAACGGCATCCCGGTGTCGGGCGTCGGCCGTCTGCCCCTCGTGTACGCGGCGAGCCGCCTGCATTCGCCGTGGCTGGACCTGCGCATCGGGCGAAGACGACGGGTGGTGGATACGAAAGACGGGGCCGTTATCTACGACCGGAACGGCCGTATCGCCGGGCGATACACCGGCGGCAGCTTCTTCAAGGGCCTGGCCCGCCCGTGGATGGGGCTGCATTCCATCGATACGATCCGGCGGGACGCCGCGGCACAGAAGCTGCGGTTCCAGACTCGGCACGATGGCGGCGACTGTGCGGACGTCCTGGTGAAGGCCGACACGGTGACGCTGAACTACACGATCAACATGGAACAGGACGTCGTCGAGCGAATCACGTTCGTTTCGGACGATCCAAAGGCATCCGATTCCATCACGGGACAGCTCGAGTTCACGTACCTTCAGGATGCCGAAGGCGCAGCTCCCGAATTCGCCGAGCCGCGAGCGATCACAACCGGGCCCGGGAAGGCAAGCCCGTATGGTATGTTATGGCTGACGCAATTGCTTCAGCCCCAGGACGACTGAAGAACGCACGAGTCCTTCGAGCAGACAAGGAAAGGAGCGGAGGTTATGATAGCAGAAACACACCGGTGGGCGGGGACAACTCTCGCGCTGCTGATCGCGCTGGCCGGCACGCCCTCTCCGGCGGCCACTCAGGTCGTGTACTGTGATGCGCGGGCTCAAGGCGCTAACGACGGCTCAAGCTGGGTGAATGCCCACAACGACCTTCAGAGTGCACTCAGCAGGGTGAGCACGGGAGCCGAGGTTCGGATCGCCCAAGGCGTATACACCCCTGACGTACAGGCTGGGCCTACCCGGCCGACACGCCCCTCCCAGCCTTATTGGGGACCCGGAGAGACGCCCGCGTCAGGCGACCGAGAGGCCAGCTTCAGGATCCCTCCCGGTGCCGTGGTCAAGGGCGGGTATGCAGGCTGCATGGCGGCAGAGCCAAACGAAAGAAACATCAGCCGGTACGAGACAATCCTCAGCGGAGACCTGAAGGGCAATGACGTCGAATTGCAGGACTTTGAATGGCAAAGCCTGTTCGAATACGTCACACACCCGAGCCTGGAGGACAACAGCCTCACCGTCCTCCTGATCGATGACAACCAGTACATCAGCACCGTCTTGGACGGCGTAACCATTACCGGTGGATTCGCGGACGGAGGCGCGCAGGGACAGCTAAACACGGGGGCCATCCCCTCTCCCACGCCATCCACCGACGGCGCCGGAGTATTCATCACCGGGGCCGATCCTGTCTTCATCCGCTGCACGTTCCGTCGCAACGTCACTCGGTCCGCCCTGCAAGGCGCCGCCGGGGGCGCCGGGGTCACATGCATCGGCAACTCCAGGGCGACGTTCCGCGAGTGCTCGTTCAAAGAGAATATCGTTTTCGGCCAGAGCGCGGGCGCCTATGGTGCAGCGGTCCTCACGCAGGCCAGCGAGCCGAACTTCGTGGACTGCAGGTTCGAGAGCAACGTCGTGGCCGGTCTCAACGCTTCGTGCGGGGGCGGGGCTTTGGCCAACTTCTTCGGCCGCCCCACGCTTACCCGCTGCTATTTCGGCGGCGACGCAGCTCTCGAGTCACGAGGCGGAGCAGTGCTAACCGCCGGCCAGGGCCTGGCCTCCTTCGACGACTGCGCGTTCGAGGGCAATCTCGCCGATTTCGGCGGCGCCGTCTGCAGCGAAGACAGTGGCAGTGCGGCGTTCGAAGACTGTATCTTCCTCCGCAACGAGGCGGTCAATACGGGCCACGGCGGCGCCGCTTTCCTGAACGACGGCTCGTTGACCGCGGACCGCTGCTATTTCGTGGGCAACGTCGCCGCGGCACAGGGCGGCGCCATAAGCGGAAACGACGCAGCGAATCTCTACTCCTGCCTTCTCAGTGGCAACTCGGCCCCCAAAGGCGGTGCATGCTTCGCCGAACAAGGAGCAAGCCTGCGGCTCGCCAATTGCACGGTCTCCGCCAATCAAGCATCGCTGCAAGGCGGCGGCCTGTTCAGCATGGGCGGCCTGGGCGGCATCCGCAATTGCATCTTCTGGGGCGACCTTCCCGACGAAATATACCTGATGGAGACGGGGGCAACGATCAACTTCAGCAACATCCAGGGGCCCAGCACGCCCCTGGGCGGCACGGGCAACATCAGCGCCGACCCTCTCTTTCAGGACCCTGCCGGTCCGGATGGCGTCGTCGGCACAATGGATGACGATTATGGTCTCGCTTTGGGCTCGCCCTGCATCGATGCGGGAAGCGATACTGACCTGTCGGCGATGTCGATGACCGACCTGGACGGAGAGCCCCGGATCAGCGGCGCTCATGCGGATATGGGCGCTTACGAGTTCCACGGCCCGCTTCAGTACTATGTTGACGCCGCTTTCGGCGACGATTCCAATAGCGGCGGCAGTCCCCAGAGGGCATTCGCCACCATCCAGAGGGGAGTCAACGCGGCCCAGTCGGGCTACAGCGTCCTCGTCTTTCCCGGGCTGTATCGCGAGGCGATCCGCTTCAAGGGCAAGGCCATCACTTTGACCGGCACGGCCGGGGCGCCGATCCTCGAGGCCCCCGGCGATTACGCCGTGTCGTTCTATACCGCAGAAGGACCGGCGAGCATCCTGAAGAACTTCGTGATCGCGAACAGCGACGTCGGCATCTTCCTCGCCAGCAGCTCACCGACCATCCACAACGTGACCGTGGCCGGCAATGAGTTCGGTATCTCCGCCTACGCGGGGGCCAGGCCGGATATCAAGAATTGCATCCTGTGGGGAAACCGCGCCGGCGATCTGTTCGGATGCCGGGCCCGCTACAGTTGCGTCGAGCGGGGCAGCGATGGTCCCGCCAACACCACCGACGATCCGTTGTTTGCCGACGCGGAAAACGGCGACTATCACCTGCTCTCGCGCAAGGGCCGGTACGTGCCCGCGTACGGGCTGTGGTCGTTCGACGACAGGACCAGTCCGTGCGTGGACGCCGGCAGCCCGGCTACGGACTTCTCCGGCGAGCGGATGCCGAACGGAGCGTGTGTCAACATGGGAGCGTTCGGCGGCACGCGCGAGGCCAGCATGAGCGACTGGCCGCTCGTGGGCGACGTCAATCACGACAGGATCGTGGACTTTCGCGACATGGCCGTCGTCGAAGGCCAATGGCTCATGAAGCTCCCCTCGGAAGAGTTGCCTTTGGATCCGCCGCTCATTTGCGACGAACCGCCCCTGCCTAACCCGGCGCAGTGGGCCCCGGACGGACTGCCTCGCGAGTTCCTTCTCGGCACTGGTCGACTGGATTGGGGCGCTGAGAT
The DNA here is from genome assembly GCA_965603165.1 of uncultured Phycisphaerae bacterium. GTDB lineage: Bacteria > Planctomycetota > Phycisphaerae > Sedimentisphaerales > Anaerobacaceae > PLanc-01. The sequence continues at coordinate 50,784 of CBFDBY010000024.1, read as the reverse complement.
GAAGGCCGCACAGGCGACGAGCCCCTGCGGACCGGTCGAGTACTACTTCGAGTGCCAGGACCATCTTCAGTTCGACAGTGGCTGGCAGACCGACCGCACGTACACGGTCCTCGTGGAAAGACGGAATCAGGCCCTGCAGTTCCGGGTCAGCGCACGGGACCAGTACGGCAACACGACGGAATGGTCTTCCTGGGCCCCGGCGATCCCAAGATCGAGCGAATAGGTGCACCAAGACCGTGCGCCTGCGCAGGGGGTCGTATTCGGCGACGAGGTCGGACACGATCCTCCTGGAGACGGGCGAGTCCACAGCGCGGGGGATGCGGTCTCGCCCGAATTGCACGCTTGGCTCTTGACGCTCGGCCGGCGCAGGAGTACGATATGGGAAGTGCGATAGGAGAAGTGACGGGTGTGAATCAGGGTGCCGGCGGTGATGTATGCGATAGGCATCAATGCGCGAGGTTGGAGGTTCTTCCGCAAAGGGCGATTGCAGAGCGGATTGACCCTGATTGAGCTTCTTGTGGTCATCGGCATCATATCGACCCTCACAGCGATTCTCCTGCCGGCCGTAGGGAAGATTCGCCATCAGGCGCGGAGGATCGTGGGAATCAGCAATCTGCGGGAGATCGCCGCGGGAGTCAATTCCTTCGCAGACGATAACGATGAACGCTATCCGCCCTCGGTGGCGACCATTGGACTCGATGACAGTTGGCACTGGGCGGAGCCGACCACGCTGACGGCCTTCAAAAAACGCGTCCCCACCATGCGTCGGTCGGTCAGCGCTTATCTGCACGACTACATCGCGGATGCCGATGTCATGTTCTGCCCGAACGCCCCGCCGCCGCACAAGGACCTGCAGCAGATCTGGGACGCCGGCGACGACTGGGACTGCTCGGCGATCACACCCGTGCCGGATGCCATGATGGGCGTCTACTGCCTCTACTGGAACTATATCGGCTATCTCGGACAGGAAGAGGGGCTTTTCCGGGGCCCGAGCGGGCCGGCCCGTGCCTATCGGCAAGGCAGCATCCTGGTCACCGAGTACCTCGGCTATGGACACTGGCGAAGCCCGAAGGCCTTCGGAAGCTGCGAGCGATTCAGCCGGGCCGAGGTAACCGAAGGAACGCAGATCTCCTCCAATTACTGGTCCCGCCCGGGCAATGGAACCATCGACGTGCTGAGCTCGTTGAATGTCAAGCTCCATGCCGGCTATATTGATGGGCACGTTGAGTCCTATGCTCCGGGCGAAACGAGGCCCATGCGCGTCATCCTCGATCGCGACACCTGCGAGCCATACGCGGACGATTTCGACGCCTCGCCAGGCATCTTCTACCTGCCTCACACGGGCGTGCATTAGACACGGCACTCCACGCCTACAATCGTCTGCCGCTTGAAAGACAGATTCCTGGTGGATATAGTCGCGGGCACGGCACTTGGGTTGGGTGCTCGAAAGGATTGCAGTCGTTTTCAAGGATTCGCTGTTGAATCAGGCACATGTGACACAGATCGCGACGGAGTTGTCGCTGAAGCCCCGGCAGGTGCAGGCGACGGCCGAGCTGCTCGAGGGCGGGGCCACCATTCCGTTCATCGCACGATACCGCAAGGAGATCACCGGCAGTCTGGATGAGGTCGCCCTCACGGACATTCGCACCCGGCTCGGCCAGCTTGAGGAGCTCGACGCCCGGCGGGAAGCCATTCTCAGCTCCCTTGAGGAGCGCGGATTACTGACGGATGAGTTGAAGGAACAAGTCCTGCAGGCCCCGACGATGACGGCGCTGGAGGACATCTATCTGCCCTACCGGCCGAAGCGGCGCACGCGGGCTACGATGGCTCGTGAGAAGGGGCTGGAGCCGCTGGCGAAGCTGATCTTCGCCCAGGAGCCGGGCGTCGATCCGGCGGCCGAAGCCGCGACGTTCGTCGACGAGGACAAGGGGGTCGAATCCGTCGAGGCGGCTTTGGCCGGGGCCAGCGACATTATGGCCGAGTGGATCAGTGAAGACCAGACCGCGCGGACCCGCATTCGCGAACTGTTCCAGAAGGAAGGCTCGTTCCAGACCAAGGTCATCTCGGGCAAGGAAACCGAAGGGTGCAAATTCGAGGACTACTTCGATTGGCAAGAACCGGTGGCCAAGGCCCCGTCGCACAGAATCCTGGCCATGCGTAGGGGTGCACGCGAGGGCTTCCTGCGGCTGCACATGGCCGTGCCGGAAGAGCAGGCGACGAGAATCCTGGAGGCACTGTTCGTGAAGGGGCAATCGCCCTGCTCAACGCTCGTTCGTGAGGCCGTGCTCGACGGGTACAAGCGGCTCCTGGCGCCGTCGATGGAGACGGAAATCCTACTGGAGACGAAGCAACGGGCCGACGAAGAGGCGATCCGCGTGTTCGCAGAGAACCTGCGCGAGCTGCTGCTGGCCCCACCGCTGGGCCGCCGGAACATGCTCGCCATCGATCCGGGATTCCGCACGGGATGCAAGGTCGTATGCCTCGACCGGCAGGGACAGCTAAAGCATTCGGACGTTGTCTTTCCGCACCAGAGCGAGAGATTAGCCGCGGCCGACGCGACCAAGATCGCCGCTCTGTGCGAACGGTTCGAGATCGACGCCATCGCCATCGGCAACGGCACGGCCGGCCGGGAGACCGAGGCCTTCATCAGGAACATCAAGCTGCCGGGCAATGTCACCATCGTCATGGTCAACGAGAGCGGCGCTTCGGTCTATTCGGCGTCAGAGGTCGCCAGGGACGAGTTCCCCGATGAGGACGTCACGGTTCGCGGCGCGGTCTCCATCGGACGGCGGCTCATGGACCCGCTGGCGGAACTCGTGAAGATCGACCCGAAAGCCATCGGCGTCGGCCAGTACCAGCACGACGTGGATCAGTCGATGCTCAAGCAAAGCCTCGACGACGTCGTCATCAGTTGCGTCAACAATGTCGGCGTCGAGGTCAATACCGCCAGCAAGCAGCTCCTCCAGTACGTCTCCGGCCTCGGGCCGCAATTGGCACAGAACATCATCAACACCCGGAACGAGCACGGGCCGTTCCAATCCCGCAAGGAGCTGAAGAAAGTCCCTCGCCTGGGGGCCAAAGCTTTCGAGCAGGCGGCGGGCTTCTTGCGGATCCGCGACGCCGACCACCCGCTCGACGCCAGCGCCGTGCATCCGGAGAGCTATCACGTCGTGGACGCCATGGCGGCCCAGGCCGGCTGCTCCGTCGTGAACCTGATGAAGGATGCGACGCTGCGAGCAAAGGTTCGCCTGCAGGATTACGTAACGGACACGATCGGCCTGCCCACACTCACCGATATCATGCAGGAGCTGGCAAAGCCCGGGCGCGACCCGCGGCGGCAATTCGAGGTCTTCAGCTTCGCCGAAGGCGTCAAAGAAATGCAGGACATCGAAGTCGGGATGCGACTGCCCGGCATCGTCACGAACGTCACGGCGTTCGGCGCGTTCGTCGATATCGGCGTGCACCAGGACGGCCTCGTACACATCAGCCAGTTGGCCAATCGCTACGTCAAAGACCCGGCCGAAGTCGTCAAGGTGCATCAGAAGGTGATGGTCACGGTTCAGGCCGTGGACCTCACCAAGAAGAGAATCAGCCTCTCGATGAAAGAGGGCTCCAAAACTCCAGCCGCGTCCAAACCCGGCCCCAGCGTCAAGCCAAAATGGAATCCTCGCCGGTAAGAGAAAACCCGAAAGACCTCACCACCACATGCAAGGGTTGGCATACATCTGATAGAACCAGCGGTGCTCCATCTCGTCGAAGCTGCGCCACTTGACGTGGCCGTCGACAAACAGGATGTTGCCGCCCATGGGCTTCGTTCCCTTCCTCAAGTGATTCGACCTGTCATAGACCCCCCAGCGGTCCATGCACCCGCCGGTGGCCCCGGCGAAATCCGCCGTGTCGCGGTCCGGCCCATTGCTGGCGGTCACATCGGCGATCAACTCCACCAGGGCCGGCGCGGCCTTCGTCGCCACTACTGATTTGACCCACTCCTTGGGCGGCGGCACAGGACTCATCGGCGGATTTGCTCGCCCTCTGCCATCCGAGCCGCGGAAATCAATGAACCAATAGTATCCCATAATGCGGTGCATATCTTTTCGTCTTGCGGTATCCTGGGGCTCGGGCGTGGCGTAGTTCTCCGGCGTCCCCGCCGGCAAGTTCTCGCCGTACCGCCAGAAAATAATGTTGTCCCGTTTGCGCCAGGAGGGACAATAGAAGATATGGCGGTCGAAGCCCCCGGCCCGCAGAATGATGTCCGTCGTCCAATACGAAACATCGAACAGCCACCGGTCCACCTCGTTCGCAGGCAGCCGGCCGTTGTAGTCATTGGCGTAGAGAAACAACCCCAGCCCCGTGTTCTTCTCGTTTTGGGCACAGACCGCGCGCCTCCCCTGCTCGCGAGCGGCGCTCAACGCGGGCATGAGAATCCCCATGAGTAAGGCGATCACCGCGATCACCACCAGCAATTCTATCAGCGTAAATCCTCTATTATGCCTCATGGCAATTTCCTTTTCCGCCTTGAAATGGACAATGGCTGCGCCCCCGCGCAGAGCCGATCTATGCAAGCGATGATAGCACACCAGACTTGGAGAGTCAAGACCACAGGCGATGACCGCCAGCAACTTAATCAGCGTGAACCCTCTCCGCCCTCCACCGCCCTTGACCGCTTATCGAGGAGTAATACCCCATGCCTTCCTCTCACCCGAAATGGCTAAAAGATCGGGGCCGGCTTGCTGCCCGGCCAACTCAACTGCCATGTATTGCCCTTGGGAGAGTTCTCGTCGGGCGGGTAGGGAGAAACCTGCTCGACGTGACTGTCCACGAACACCGCAAAGCTGACGCCTTCGTCTCTCTCGGTGGAGCGAGTCCTGTGGAAGGTTGCGAAGCAGTCCGTGGTGCCATTGGGCAGGGCCCGAAGGTTGTTGTCATTGATGCCCGCGTTGCTGAAACCCTGGATCGTCCATGAATTCTCCTCGCCAAAGTAGAACGTCTCCGCGGGATGCTTGACCTGGACTTCCAGCTTGAGTTTCGAGATGGACGTTCGGTACTGCGCCGGGATCATACCAAACCCATCGCCATTGAGGTAAGAGTTCATCGTATAGCCGTATTGCGGTACGACCGGAATCGTGGCGCCCCGGCAGACGGAGCAGCTCATTTCCCTGGCCACATTGTTGAACTGCGGGCACAGATTGATTTCCTGCCCCTTGAGGTACGGCCACATACAGCCGGCCAGCTCGGGATGCTGGTCGAGATTCTTGGTCTCATCGTGCCATTGACAGGTCCTGTTCTCCGCGTAGAGCCAGGTGAACGAGTACGGGAATTCGCCGCTGTTGTCGTCGGAGTACATTCTCGCGGTCAGCCCGTAATTTCGCAGATTGTTCCTGCAGGCGATGAGCTGTGCCTGCGTCTTGGCCCTCTGCAGCGCCGGCATAAGAATGGCCATCAGCAGCGCGATAACCGCGATCACCACCAGCAGTTCAATCAGTGTGAATCCCCTTTTCGTGCCCATAACAGTGCTCCTGACAGTGCCCCAAAAGTTCTCGTGGCCGAATGGTATGCGGTCTCCGGGTTGTGCGTGCAGCAGGATCCCACCCGAACAGCCAGCATCAGGTAAGCACACACGATGCCCGGAACAGATCCGCAAAGACTGGCTTGCGAACCCACGTGCGACCACTTTCACCGGTCAGCCACTCCTACAGATTCCAACGTCTGATACCAGTTTACCATGCGCTCCGCCGAAATGCAACAATCTGTCGCTGCCTGATGCGTACCCGGCCTTCGCGGCCAGAGGCCTCGACTGCCGCTCGGGGTGACAGAAAAGACCTGTCCTGTCACGAAACGTAGTCAGACACGGCGGGCAGGGCGCAAGTCTCGCTTGACAGTTGCGCCTGAATCCGGTAGGATCGTGTTGTTTGGTGCTTTTCTAACGGCGGACCGCACCGATGTGAGAGGGAATTGCTCCATGATTGTCAGATTCCTGGCTTTGGCCATGGGGATTCTGCCGCTTTCGGCGGTGCTCTGTGCGGAGGTCCCTATCTGCTCCGCGGAGAGGGCGAAATACGTCCGCGATGAAGTGATCGTCAAGTTTCGCGATTCCGAGGGCCTGCCTCAGACACCTCCCGGATCGATCGCGATGCTGGAGGCCGGTCAGAACGCGCGGGGAGCGGACCGATGGGCGAAATATCAGGGGAAGTTCAGGGTCCGGCGAGCCCACCGACTGCGCCGCCGTACCATGCCTGCGGATCGCCTTGGGAAGCGGCTTCTCCGTGCAAGACCGCTTCCCGCCGGACGGCCCTCCCCTCAGACCCGCCGAGAGAGACCGGCCCGCAATCTTGACGAGGTCTACAGAATTCAGGTCGAGCTTCAGGCGGGCCAATCGCTGGACGATGTCCTAGCCCTGCTGCGGGAGGACCCAGAGGTTGAATATGCCGAGCGCAATGCCATCGTGACGGCGGACCTGGTCCCGAACGACCCCTACTACCCCGCTCAATGGTCCTTGCACAACACCGGCCAGCCGTTCCCGCGCAAGGCAGGAGACGAAGGGGCCGGCACCGCCGGCGCGGATATCGAGGTCGAGCCGGCCTGGGACCTGCTCGTCGGCGATCCCGAGGTCGTTGTTGCCATCGTCGATACCGGCGTGGATTACCTTCACCGCGACCTCGAAAGCCGCCTGTGGGTCAACACGGCTGAACGGAACGGAGATCCCAATACGGATGACGATCAGAACGGTTACGTCGACGACGCCTACGGGTATGACTTCCGCCACGATCGCAGCGACCCCATGGATCGCAACGGCCATGGGACCCACTGTGCCGGGATCATCGCGGCGGCCATGAACAACGGCCTCGACACGGCCGGAATCTGCCCGAGCGGCCGGATCATAGCCGTAGGAATCCTGGACGAAGGAGGCAGCGGCGGGTCCTTTGCGGCGGCCGAGGGCATCTGCTATGCCGTGGACAACGGGGCCCGCATCCTCTCGTGCAGTTGGGGCTCCAGCATCTATTCAGAAACGCTCCGTCTGGCGGTCGAGTACGCTCACGAGCACGGCGTTCTCGTGATCGCCAGCGCCGGCAATCGCGATTCCGACAAGGCCGGATATCCCGCCGGGCACGACCACGTTATCTCCGTGGCCGCCACCGACGCCAACGACTACCGGGCCTCCTTTTCCTCCTATGGCGAGTGGGTGGACCTGGCGGCACCTGGTGTGAACATCCTGTCGCTGCGGGCGGCCGGCACGGACACATACATCGATTTCAACGACTATGAGCCGGGTGATCGGTTCGTCCCCTATGGCGACCCCAACGCCACCTTGTACATCGCCTCCGGCACATCATCGGCCTGTCCCGCCGCCGCGGCGGTGGCCGCGATGGTCATGTCTCACTGGCCGCACGCCCCGCGGGAGCAGGTCGTGGACCGGCTCCTGTTCAGCGCGGACGATCTGTCGCCCCTGAACCCCGATTATCCCGGCCTATTGGGCAGCGGCCGGGTCAATGCCTTCCGGGCCGTCAGCCCGTTCTTCCGGGCAGTCCTAACGCTCGACCGGGACCTCTATAGCGACCACGACGCCCTGCACATCCGCCTGATCGACTTTGATCTGATGGATCGGCAGAGCCAGGACGTGCTCGTATCCACGGACCAGGGAGACGATGAGATCATCCCACTGCAACGGGACGAGAACAAGACATGGCTCTTTGAAGGGACGCTGCCAACCGCCGCGAGTGAGGCCCTCTCCGGAGACGGCACACTGAAGGTCGCGGACGCCGATACCATCACCGTGACTTATGCCGACCCACACGACGAGTACGGCCGGCCCGCCCCGATTGTGGCCACCGCCCAGGTCGATGCGATGCCCCCGCAGGTCGTGGCCGTGCGGATCGAGTCCGCCGGCGCCTCACCGAGGATTGAGATCGAGACCGACGAGCCCACGACGGCGCGTATTCTGGCCGGCCCCAACGGCGGCGCGTATACCAGCAAGGCTCGCGACTTGACACTGGACGCGCGGCACAGCATGGTCCTGGCCGACGTCTCGACCGATACCGAGTACGCGTTCGTCATCGAACTGACCGACCGGGCGGGCAATACAACGACGGACGACAACGGCGGCCCGGGCTATGCCCTCACGACCACCCCGGGCGCCGACGTCTTCGTCCCCGGCCAATACCGCACGATCCAGGAGGCGGTGGACAACGGCTGGCCCGGGTACACGGTCTGGGTAGCGGACGGCACGTATACAGGCGACGGCAACCGGGACATTGATTTCCGGGGCAAGGCGATCACGATCTGCAGCGAGAACGGCCCCGAGACCTGTACCATCGACTGCCAGGGCAGCGAGGCCGAGCCCCACCGGGCTTTTCTCTTCCAGACACACGAAGGGCCTTCGTCCATCCTGTCCGGATTCACGATCGTGAACGGATACGCCCTCGAAGCGTTCGATGACTACTCGCTGGCCGGCAGCGCAATCCTGTGTCTCTACACCGGACCCTGCATACAGAACTGTGTGGTCAAGAACAACCAATCGGAGTACTGGGGGGCGGCCCTGGCGTGCGTATACAGCCGTCCCGTTGTCACCGATTGCGCCTTTACGGGCAACGACGGCGGCGCCATATCGAACGAGCGGTCCGAGCTTGTTCTGCGCGACTGCTCGTTTACGAAGAACTCGATCTACGAGGATGGGACACTATTCAATCACAGTGGCACGGTCACGCTGACGAACTGTCTGTTTGTTGGTAATTGTGATGGGCCTGCCTTCAGTAACAACGGCAGTGCCTTCCTGTCCGATTGCACATTCCTCCGAAATGGCCTTTCCGAGGCGGGCGAGGCCAACTGGAGTGCGGTGCGAAATGATAGGCAAATAACCCTATCCGGCTGCCTGCTCAAAGACAACCATGGTTCGGCTCTCGAGAGCGGCTCGCGGGGTGAAGTCCACGTGAGCGAGTGTATGCTGGCGCAGAACGATGGCGGCGCCATTGTCAATCGTTCTTCCGAGATCCACCTGAGCCGGTGTCTACTCGTGCAGAACGGAGCCACGGCCATCCACACGCGCAGCGGCCTGATTCGATTGAGTCACTGCATCATCAGCGGCAACCACGGTGAATACGGGGCGGTCTACTCCTGGCAGGGAACCACTGTGGAGCTCGAGAACACTACGGTCTTCGGCAACCGCAGCGAGACGGGAAATCCCGCCATCTATCTTGCCTGGCTGGAGACGCTCAGACTCACCAACAGCATCGTCTGGAACGATGGCTTCGCTGAGATTGACTGTGACTGGCGGCTGGATCCCAATCAAATCCAGGCGAGTTACTGCGACATTCAGGGCGGCAGGCCGGGCCAGGGCAACATCGACCAGGACCCGATGTTTGTGAACGCCGGCGCGCCGGACGCCAACGACTGGGACCTACACCTACAAGCCGGCTCGCCTTGCATCGATGCGGGTACGTCCCAGAGGGTCTGGCGCGATCCGGGCAGAATCGGCCCGCCGGTCGATGGTGACGCCGACGGCCTGGCGCTCGCCGACATGGGGGCATACGAGTTCCGTCCGCCGCAGGGGCGGCCCGTGATCGGCGTCAAACCCTCGAGCATCGCTTTCGCCACCTGGCCCGGCGGAGGTAATCCAACTCCACAGAACCTGCAGATCTCCAACGACGGCGCGGGCAGGCTGGACTGGCGGGTGACCGTGGACCCACCGTGCGCGTGGCTGCATATCGAACCGGCGCAGGGCCGGGCCGGAGCGGAACCAAACTCGGCGGTCCTGCGCGCCGACGCCCTGGACGTGCCCGTGGGTGACTATCGATGCGACGTGGTCGTCTCTGCCGATCAAGCCTTGAACGATCCAACCATCATTGGAGTGACCCTGCACATCGCAGAACCGCTACAGGTCCCATCCCAGTACCCTACGATCCAGGCCGCGATAGACGCCGCCCGGCCCGGCCAGGCTGTCGCTGTGGCGCCCGGAACCTATTGTGAGAACATCCACTTCCATGGAACGGACCTCGTGCTCTCGTCTCTCGATCCGCAAGACGCGGACACCGTCGCGGCGACCGTGATCGACGGCAACGACGCCGGGCCGGTCATTACACTCGCCGGGACCGAGACGCCGGCCTGCCGATTGCAGGGATTGACCATCACCGGGGGCAGCAACGCCGAGGGCCACGGCGGTGGAATCTGCGGCAACGGCGCCCGTGTAACGATCAGCCATTGCACGCTGATCGACAACCGCGTCGAAGGCGACGATAGCGACGGGGGAGGTCTGGCGGACTGCGACGGCCTCATTGAAGACTGCCTCATTCAGGGAAATCTCGCGTCCGGGGAAAACGGCGAAGGCGCCGGCCTGGCCCATTGCGACGGCACCATCCGCGACTGCATCATCGCCGATAACCAGGCCGATGGAGATGATGCCTGCGGGGGCGGTCTGGCCCAGTGCGACGGCCTCATCATCAACTGCATGATTGCCGGCAACGCCGCGGTTGAGAACGGGGGGGGACTTTACTCGTGCAGTGGAATCGTCAGCGGATGCATTATATCGGGCAACCGTTCCGAATGGGATAATGGCGGAGGCTTGGCTGCCGTCTCCGGTCCCATCGTGAATTGCCTGGTTGTGGGCAATCGCGCCGCCCAATACGGCGGTGGCCTGGACCGCTGCAGCGGCCCGATCAACCACTGCACGATTGCCGACAACCAGGCCCTATGGTCGGGAGGCGGGGTCGCCCGCTGCTACGGCCCCATCACAAACTGCATTATTGCGAACAATCAGGCGGGCATGAACGGCCAGCAACACTCCTCAAGCGGCGACCTGAGCCACAGTTGCTTTGCCGGAGCATCCGGTCGCGGCAACCTCGACGCCGACCCCGGCTTCGTCCGCCCCGGCTCCTGGGACCCCAACGGCACGCTCTGGGATTGGAACGACGACGTGTGGACCGAGGGCGACTATCATTTGGCCGGCGATTCCGCCTGCATCGACGCCGGCACGAACCATCCGCCGACCGGTCCGCTGGCTGCCACGGACCTGGACGGCGTACCGAGGCCGCTGGACGGCAATCTGGATACGAGACGCCTCGTCGACATGGGCTGCTGTGAATTCAGTCCGGCCGGGCCCGGCGCGCCCCTGATTCAGGTTAACGCCCGGCGATTCGACTTCACCGCCGACTCAGACCAGGACAAGCCAGCGCCCGAGAGACTGTCCGTTCGCAACTGGGGCGTGGGAACCCTTGCCTGGCAGGTCGCCGAGAATTGTCCCTGGCTCCATGTCAAGCCTTCCCATGGACAGAGCGGCGACGCACACGAAGAGATTATCCTGACCGCAGAGCCCGCCGGGCTCACGCCCGGCGTCTACACCTGCGAACTGGAGATCCGGTCGGACGACGCTGTCAACAACCCCTGCGTCATCGAGGTCTCACTGACGGTCGAAGGTCCCCGGTTCGGACTTTGTCCCAATCGCCTGGACCTGGTGAGCCGCCAGGGCCGGGACAATCGCCTGGAAGAGATCCTGTCCCTTCGCAATCACGGCAGCGGCCGCGTGCGTTGGCAAATCGAAAATACTTGCCCCTGGCTCGCATTGAGTCAGTCCAGCGGCACACTTGAGGCTCAACAAGCCCAGAGAATCTATGTGGACGCGGATGTCTCCGGGTTTGCCCCCGGCCAATACACCGCGGCCCTGGTCGTGTCCGACGACACCCATCCAGATCACCCCCGGCGGATCCCCGTGGAACTGGACGTCATTGCAGAGCCGTAACCGAAACCGGGCGTCCCTCCCCTTCAAACCCGCCGGCAAAGAAACAAATCGCAAGCAGACGTTTGCTCTTTGCGAACGAAAGATATCCGGGTTGAGTCCACGAGCGAGTGACCGTCCAGCACTTCCTCACTACGCCTGAAGGGACTCGAACCCCTAACCTTCGGTTCCGTAGACCGACGCTCTATCCAATTGAGCTACAGGCGCAACGTCGCTCCAAGTGTAATCCCGGGCACTCTCGGCGTCAACTCTCAATCGCCCCGGACGCGGAAAAGGTGGCCCAACCCTGGCAGGACCCTGGATCCGGGGCCGCTTCCAGAGCGGAAGAACGGCCTCAAAATCGGAGCATTCCCTCGTCGTTCCGTCCATCTGTCCCGCCGGAAGATAAGTTTTTCTCTTGACGTAAGTGCCGATGAAATAAAGGGTTTACGGTCGGTCCGAAAAAAACCGCCGCGATTGCGAGAAATCGCGTTACGTTTGCCCGCCATAGCGGCACTTAAGGGTGAAAACATTGACAAACTCATAAGAAAAGGTGGTGGTAACGATGGTCCCTGGCACGAAACATATGACAACCTTTCCGGCAGATGGCTCGACGGACGCTGCCGTCCCCGCTTCGACACGAAGCTGCAGCCGTCCGGGCTGGGCCGGAAACGGGAGGTCACGGACCGCCCCCAGGGCCTTGATTGCGTCAAACCAAATGCACATAGCCTCCTACTTAACCCGTACAATGCCCAGGTCAGGTGCAAAACCGCAACCCACACCAACACCGCTATCATTTCCTTGATGATAGCAGCTCTCTATCACCTGCCTCCACCAAGTACCGAGCCCCGCTCGCCCGAGCGGGGTTTGGTATTTTTATAGGGAATCAACGGGCCCCCCGCCCGGCCGACCGCGTTCGGCCGGACGACACCTAACACTGACGGGTGTCGGCTCAGACGCACACCTTTGTTCTTGAACTCCCGACCATCGACGGTAGAATCCCATGCTGACGGAACGGTGAACGCTTTTAAGGACAACAATGATGAGACAGTTCACAATCCTGGCGATCCTGGGCGCCGTCGTGATTCTTGCCGGCTGTTCGAGCGTCTACTACGGGACCATGGAGAAATTCGGCTACCACAAGCGGGACATCCTCGTGGACCGCGTCCAGGACGCCCGTGACGCCCAAGAGGAGGCGAAAGAGCAGTTCGAGTCCGTACTCGAACGATTCACCGCCGTGGTGGGCTTCGAAGGTGGCGAGCTGGAGGAAACCTATGACCGCCTGAAGGCCGATCTATCGAGGAGCGAAAACAAGGCCCGCGCGGTCCACGCGAGAATCAAGGACGTGGAAGACGTGGCCCAGGCCCTCTTTCGCGAGTGGGAATCCGAACTCGACGACTACACGAACGAGAAGCTCAAGCGAATCAGCAAGCGTAAGCTGGAACAGACGCAGGAGCGCTACGCGCAGCTCATCGCTGCAATGCATCGGGTCGAAGGCAAGATCGAGCCGGTCCTGGTTTCCTTTCGCGATCAGGTGCTGTTCCTGAAGCATAATCTGAACGCCCAGGCCGTGGCTTCTCTTGAAAATGAACTGGCTTCCGTACGCACCGACGTGACCGCCCTGGTCAAGGCGATGGAGACCTCCATCGCGGAGGCCAATGACTTCATCGAGACGATGAACCAGGAATAAACCACGGCCTCCGGTCGTTCCAGCGCGCCTCGGCTACTCGCCGTCGAGACCGTCACGGGCTCATCCTCCACCAGTTTTTCCTGTGCACTGTGCAACGTTTCCAGCGTTGCGGCGTTATGATAGGAGAAGACTGGCTCCGGAGCAGTGAATGGCGAATGACGCGATAGAGTGCGGCCTGGGCTCTCGAACCGAGATCCGCGATTCGGACGAGATACTGGTTTGTGCGGCCCAAACCGACACGGAAGCCGCCGGCAGACTCTACGACAAGTACTACCGCGAGATCCTCGGCTACATTTACCATTGCACCCTGGACCGCGCGGCCACAGAGGATCTGACGTCGAACGTCTTTCTCGCTGCCTTCCGGCACCTTGAGCGGTTCCGGTGGAGACAGATCCCCTTCCGGGCCTGGCTTTATCGCATCGCCACGAACGAAGTGCGGACGTACTACCGCAGGCGGAAACGCACCAAGACACCCCGTCTGCAGCCCGGGCATGGCGACCTTGCAGATGCGGCGCGGCCCGCTGATGAACGCTCGGCGGCCCAAGAGGACTATCACCTGCTCCATGAGGCGCTGCTCCAATTACGATTGAAGTATCGAACGGTGATCATCCTGCGATACTTCGAGGACAAGACGATTGCGGAGATCTCCAAGATTACCGGCAGAAAAGAAGGGACGATCCGGTGTCAACTGCACCGCGGCCTGGCCCAGTTGCAGGACCACCTCGCGAGCTGGGGTGTATTGCCGGAATAGTCGGAAGGAGAACCATGAATAGAAATGTGGAACGAATCGAGCGGTATCTCAAGGCTGTCGATGTGCCGGAACATGACTCGGATCAGCATCGACAGCGGTTGCGCCGCCGGATTCTCACGAAACTCGAAAGGAAACAGACTATGTCTCTCAAAGGCAAACCGTGGAAAGCGACCCTGGCGGTTGCCGCCCTGATAGGCGGCGGGGCGATCGCCGCGGCGGTGGGCGTGAAGGTTTACCGGTACCACTTCGAAGGAAGAGGGGCCGACGGCGCCTACCACTTCAGCGGACAGCGGGAGACGCTCTACGAATCACCCAAGAGCGGTCTTTCGATGGTCCAGAAATCCGGAGTCAGCATCACTTCGGATGATCCGAACTTTGATGTGGAGCAGACCAGAAAGGATCTCGAAGAGATAGCCGTCTTGCGCCAACAGGACGTCAGAGAGCTGGTGGGCGTGGTCGAAACCGAGGTGAACGGTCACTTCCACCGAACGTGCCGGTTCAAGTACACTCTCTCCGACGGCCGGACGATGACCATGGGCGAAGGTGAACCCGACAGCCTGGCACGAAGGACGCCGGAGCAAATCGAGAAAGATCACGAAGAGATCGCACAACTGCGCGAGCAAGGTAAGAGAGAACTTGTGAGGGTCACGGACACACAAATCGAAGGGGACCTTTACAGAACCTGCTCGTACGAATACGTGCTCGCCGACGGGCGCACGATGAGCGTGGGCGAGAGCGACCCCGAGCTGCCGCCGCCCGCCTATCCGCTGGGCACGGACAAGATCGAGGAGATCTGGCGTCTGCGCCGGCTCAAGCAGGGAGATTACCTGGGATACAGCAACCGAGACGTGCAAGGCCGGACGTTCACCTTTGAGACGTACGTCCTGACCCTCGCCGACGGGACCGTAGTGACCCACGCCGTCGGCGAGCCCAAGGGCTTCAAGGCCCGCTTGACCGAAGCCGATTGGGAGGAGTTTCGCAGCCTTCGGGATGCGGAAGAGGGCGAGGATCTCGGCACGGAGGAGAAGGAAGTGCTGGGCCGCATGTTCTCCTTCAAGCGACAGCGATACATCCTCAGCGACGGCACCGAATTCATCTGGTCCACCGGCAAGCCCATCCAGGACTGACCCAGGTCGTCGCACCCCTACCAGGGTGGACCCCACGGACCCGACTCTCGAAAGGCGCAAAGACACTCCCAACACGGTCGCGGTCCACCGAAAGAAAACTCCATCTTTCTTGTATGGAAACGGCCGGCGTATTCGTGATAATGGTAAAGAACGATCGTTCCGAGAGATCACGAAACGGCCGATGATCGAAGACGAACTACTGAAGCTGCGGTTCAAGCTCGGCAGCGAAGATGCCCTTCGCCGCATTTACGAGAAGTACCTGAACTACATGCTCGGCGTGGCGATGGCCTTTCTCAACGACGCGTGTGCATCCGAGGACATGGTGCACGATGTCTTCGTTTCGCTGGCCCAGTCTCCGGCCAGATTCCGGCTTCGTGGCAACCTGAAGCATTATCTGGCGACGTGCGTGGCCAACCGGGCCCGCGACAGGCTCCGCGCCGACAAGCGTCATGCGAGCCGATTGCTGGATGGCGAGGCGCCGCCGGCAGAGGCTGGATCACCCGAGGACAGCCTCATCTGTGCCGAGCAGGCGTACCGGATATACGAGGCACTGTCCCAGGTCCCGTCCGAGCAACGTGAGGTGATCGCACTTCGCGTCAAGGCAGGAATGAGGTTCAACGAAATTGCCAAGGTGCAGGGCGCTTCGTTGGCCGCGGTGCAGGCCCGGTATCGACGCGGCATTGACAGGCTGCGGTCAATCCTGAATGGGAGACTCTGAAGATGCGACCGGCAGATGACATAGAGGATTTGGTCCAGAAAGCAGACTGCCAAGCGTCCGAGGCGATGCGTCGCCGTCTGTGGCGGAACGTGGCCGAGACACTACGCTCGTCACCAGAGGCCGCACAGAAGCGCGGCAACGCCCACGTGTGGAGGATTCTCGTGAACAGGAAGATCGCAAAGTTCGCCATCGCAGGATTAGTCGTCGTGGCCGCTCTGGCGGTGGGCGTCGAGAGAATGACGCGCAGCAAACCGAACAAGACACAGGCGTTCAGCGCCCAGATACACGCGAACATGGCGCTCGACCTGGATCCGGAGGCCGCCCTGCCGCTAAGGGATGCCCAACCCGGAGATTTCGACGTGACCTGGAGCAGCGAAGACGGCGGCTCGCTCCAGATCCTGCCCGGCTCGTCGTTGCGCATCCTGGCCTGTCCGTACATCGATCCTCAATGGGATGCCGCCGTTTCGTGGAGCTACTCCACTCTGGCCGCGCTCAAGGCGAGCACGGCCACCCGCGTCGTGCCGACCAAGAGTGAGCCGTTCGTTGCCGTGCTGACCAGCGCAGGCAACCTGGCTGTGATCAAAGTTGGCGGCCGGAAGGAGACGCATGCCTGGCTGTCATGGCGCGTCGAAAATGCTGTCAGTCCCGGGTACGGCCCGATTCAGACTTTGACGCTACGATTCGTCGATCCGCAGGGCGCCGCAGCGGAGGACGGCGCGATCGATCTCGACACGGGCCGGGTCGTGAGCATTCCCGCCGACGTGCTGACTATGCCAGCCGCCGAGATGCTCGACTGGCTGGAGCAAAACGGCATCGATGCGATCGCCAAGAAGACGGACGAAGGCCATGGCTTGGTCGGCGTCGGCCTGGTCTTCTGGACATGGTCGCCGGGCAACTGGGCCGACACCGGCGCCGTGGACCTGTGTGAAGAGATGGCCTCCTCCTCGTTTCAACCGCGAAGGCCCCTATTGTACCGGGAAGGTCAGTACCAGCCCGTCTTTCCTTTCAAGACCCGCGAAGGCGGGATCGGCATGCTGCAGATGCTGGCGGTCGACGCGGCCAAGCAGACCGTGGAGTTTCGCTATCGAATGGTCGAGGAAGAGCCCATGAGCCCCAACGAATCTACAGGTGAGGAAGACCCGGAATCGCAAAGACTTGCCGTGTCCGTTGAGAGGCTGATGCGCTTCGGCCTGATGGCATGGAAATACACGGAAGAGCACGACTGGCGCTATCCCGACACCATCGAGGAGTTGGAAGAGTATGCGGCGCCATCCGGACAAAACTTCCAGTGGATTCTCGATAACGTCGCATACGTCGGGGCCGGCAGAACGGCAGAGGACCCGGAGTCGACTCTCATCGCCTACGACAAGACCCTGCTCGCCACCGGCAAGGGCACGTATGCGGTATTCCGCGACGGCCACGCCGAGTTCTGGACGCCGGCGCAGGCGCAGGAATACGGCATAACACCCACCCCTTGAGACTCCAAGACGACACCCTCACAGCGCGCAGTAACCGCACAACAGGCCGGCACTGGAGTTGAACCTCCTATTCCTCGCCCGGCGCGACGCCGCAACACCACCTTCTGGAAACTCAGAAAAACCGCACATTTCTTGTGCCCGCCCCACAGCTCAGCCGTGATAATGGTGAACAACGATCGTTGTGACAGGAATGATGGCGTGTGCGGATGATCGAGGACGAGCTGCTCAAACTCCGATTCAAGGCCGGCAGCAGAGACGCGCTGCAGCGCATCTACGAGAAGTACCGCGACACTCTGCTGACGCTGGCGATGGCGTTATTGAACGACGCCGCCACCGCCGAGGACGTCGTGCACGACGTGTTCGTCTCATTCGCCCAGTCGGCCATCCGGTTCCGCCTGCACGGCAGCCTGCGGGCCTACCTGGCCACCTGCGTGGTCAACCGCGTTCGCGACCGCATGCGGGCCCGCAAGCATCAGGGCACAAGGCTGGATGCGGAGATGCCCCTGGAGTCGAATCTGGCTCCGCCGGACAGACGCATCCTATCCGACGAGCCGTCGAGACTGGTCGCCCGGGCCCTAGCCCGGCTGCCGGACGAGCAGCGCGAGGTCATCGCCCTGCACCTGAACGGCCAACTGAGGCTCCGGGAAATCGCGCGGCTTCAGCACGTCCCGCTCACCACCGTACGCGGCAGATATCGACATGGAATCGACAGACTGCGGTCCATCTTGAATGGGAGACTCTGACATGAAACCCGCAGAGAAGATAGAGCGCTTGGTCAAGCACATATCGTTCAAAGCCAGTCCCGAAATGGACGAGCGTCTCCGGGCCGGTATTGTCCGGGCAGGCAACCTGTGTCAGCCGATGGGTTTGGTCCCGGACCGCGAGAACATAAGGAGACGGATCATGAGAATTTCGATGGCAAAGATAGCCGCAGCGGCCCTGATAGGCACGGGAGTTGTGGCCGCCGCGGCGATAGGCGTAAAGTACAAGTACCATTTCCTCAAGGAAGATGAAAGAGGCCGCCAGTTCGTGGTCAGTGAGGATGGTCGAAGGGGGTGGGTATTCTCTGAGAAAACGGCGAGTACTCCGGACAAAGCGATAGAGAAGGCGCAAGAACTGGACCGCGTGCTCCAACAGGGCCAGAAGGAATGGGTGGGTGTTCGTGAGATTGAGGTGAACGGCCAACTGGACAGCCGGTGGCTCGCATACAGGTACACACGCGATGGCCAAACGACCACCCAGGGTGAGTATGACCCCAATGCCGGGCCGCGAACGTTGGTCGGGGAACGGCTGGACGAAGCACGGTCGCTCTGGTACAAGGTCTTGGAAGGTTCCGCAGGCGTATCGACGTCGGACGGGCACCAACGCTTCATTACGGCCGAAGGAGAGGAGATCCCCGCCTACGAACGGGTCGTGCAGGGACGTACTTTCTCGTTCGATAAGATCCAGTTCGTCCTCAGCGATGGAACCGAAGTCGCCTGGTCGATGGGCGTCCCCAAGAACGACTAAACCAAGCCACAAGAAGCCCTCCAAGCCGGGCTGCACCTGTTGCCCGGCTTTTCTTTTGCGCGGATTGTGTAAAATGGGGGCTCACAACCGTGATATGAGGCAAGAGCGTTCTGGGCCCGGGTCGGTGAGTTGATGATGATCGAAGATGAAGTGCTGAAGTGGCGATTCAAGCGGGGTAGCCGCGAGGCCTTAGCCCGCATCTACGAGAAGTACGTACACCTGCTGCTGAGTGTGGCCATGGGACTGCTGAACGACCCGCATGAAGCGGAGGATGTGGTGCAGGATGTGTTCGTCTCTTTCGCCCGAAACCCGGCGGGCTTTGGGCTGCGAGGCAGTCTCAAAGCGTATCTCGCCACGAGTGTCGTGAACCGCGTGCGAGACAGGGTACGCCGGGAGCGGAGCCGACAATGCCGGATGGATCGCCACGTGACGGCCGTCGCCGAGGCCGACGGCCCGGAGCAACCGCTCGTCTACAGCGAGCGATGCCGGCGACTGAGTTGGGCCTTGGCCGAACTGCCGTACGAGCAGCGTGAGGTCGTCGTACTGAAGGTCAAGCAAGAGATGACCCTCAGAGAGATCGCCCGACTCCAGGGCGTCTCGATCAGCACGGTTCACGGCCGGTACCGCTACGGCATGGAAAAACTCCGGGCCCTTTTGAATGGTGAGATCTGACCATGAAACCACAAGATAGATTCGAAGACATCGTGAAGGAAGATTTGGACGTCCGGGCCGGCCACGAAACGTATGACCGCATGTGGAACATCGTTCTCGACGCGCACGAACCATCACGGACAAACACGTCGGCGACAACACCGACAATCGCAAGGAGATTGATCATGAAGAATTCAGTGATAAGACTCGCCACCGCCGCGGCAATCATCGTCGCCGTCATGGTGGGAATGTATGTCCTGACCGGCTCGGCCGGTGGAACATCCATTACAATAGCCCAGGTCCGGCAGGCCATGCACGACATCGATTGGGTGCACATGACGAACAAAACGGGCAAGGAAGTCGCCTGGTGTTCTTTCGGCTCGAGAATCCAGGCCCTGGTCGATGGGGAAGGGAAGATCGTCTTTTTCGATTTCAACGCGGGCAAACGGCAGGTCTGGAATCCGAGCAGCGACGCCATCTACGAATCTCCGATCGAAGAGACCCGACAGTTCGCCGGCGGTATCAGCCGGATCACCGAGGGGGTCGACAGGATGTTCGATTCCCTCGAACAGGAGGGTTGGAACGTAACGAAGGAACTCGGGACCTACGAGGGCAAAAAGGTCGAGGTGTGGGCTGCCAGTGGACCGAAGAAAGACAAACCCGGTAACTCGTGCGCCGTGACGATGTACGTCGATGTGCAAACGAAGCTCCCGGTCGGCATCCTGGACGTGATGGAGGGCTCCAACGGCACTACCCAGGTCCGGGCCGAGGCCCGGTTCGAGTATCCGGCCACCGGCCCAGCCAATATCTATGAGGCGGGCGCCCCCAAGTCTGCACCGATCAAACCCGCACCATCAGAGTAACCTGCCGGAAAGAACGGGCAGCCCGAGAAACCATGCCGATAGTCGCGACAGGCGACCTCACGGACTTCACAAAGGTCGAGCTTTCAGCCCGGCCTTTTCTTTTGCGCACCGGGCCACGGGGCTTACAATAACGAGAATTCCGCTTCTCGTGATGCGAAAATCGAGGAGCTTGGTGTGCTATAGGTGAGGAAAGATCTTTCTGCGGTTCGATGCGTTCGACGATGGAAGACCGGCTCCTGATTTGGAAGTTCAAGGGCGGCAGGGCACTATGACCCAGTGCTTTGTCGCGGGTACCGTTAGCGGCAGTGGTCTGGTTGGCGGACTCGTGGGTGTCAACGATGGCGTTGTGAACCAATGCTATAGCGAAGGCGAAGCCATCGGCCTTGGTTATGTCGGTGGCCTTATAGGCTATAATCGATGGGGAATGATCTGTACAAGCTACAGCCAAGCCTCAGTCAACGGAGGATATCCGGTTGGCGGGCTAACCGGGAGCAATGGGAGCACCATTACGCAATGCTACAGTACTGGTAAGGTTAGTGGAGATGGAGATGGAGTTGGTGGTTTTGCAGGATACAACTACATCTCAGGGAATGACAGCATAAGTTCGAGCTTCCGGGATATTGAGACTTCAGGCCAAATGATCAGTACTGGTGACGCTATAGGCATGAACACGATCGAGATGCAGACGGCGACTACGTTCCTTGATGCCGGG
The DNA here is from genome assembly GCA_965603165.1 of uncultured Phycisphaerae bacterium. Classification (GTDB taxonomy): domain Bacteria; phylum Planctomycetota; class Phycisphaerae; order Sedimentisphaerales; family Anaerobacaceae; genus PLanc-01. Next base: position 29,584 of record CBFDBY010000024.1, on the reverse strand, counting down.
TGGGACTTCGTAAACGAGACGACCAACGGCACGGAGGACATCTGGTGGATCCTCGAAGGTCAGGACTACCCGCGCCTGTGGTGGGAGTTGCCCGGCGAGGACGGGGCCGAACTTGACGCGAACTGATCCCGATCCCGCCGTATAAGCATCGTACCCAAAGGGCCGGCGCATCGTCGGCCCTTCTTCTGTAGCCAAGAGAATATCCTTCGTCGCCAGGCAGATTTTCCTTGTCGTTAGAGGAAACCGGACACCTCGTGCGTTAATATGGTGAAGACGTGTGTTTCTGACGTCCGGACGCAGATGACGATGCTCGAAGATCGATATCTTGTGTGGCAACTCAAGCGGGGCAGCGAGCGGGCCCTGTGCCGGATCTACAACCAGTATGAGACCGATCTGCTCACGCTCGCAACGCACCTGCTCGGCCGGACGGATCAGGCACAGGACGTTCTGCAGGACGTGTTCCTCAAGTTCATCGAGTCGATCGACAGCTTCGAGCTGAAGGGCAGCCTGAAAGGCTACTTGGCCACGTGCGTCGTGAATCGGGCGCGCGATTATCTCCGCAGGGCCAGGGGTCACAGGGCCGAGCCGCTTGAGACGGCGCAGGCCGTGGAGACACGGCATTCGAGCCCTCTCCAGGAGGCGATCGCCGGCGAGCAGCAGCAGCGGCTCAGGACCGCCCTGGTCGAGCTGCCCGACGAACAGCGGGAAGCCGTCCTATTGCACCTTCAGATGGGCTTGAAGTTCCGCGATATCGCCCACATGCAGGGAGTCTCGGGTAAGACGGCGTGGAGCCGGTACCGGTATGGATTGGATAGACTGCGGTCACTATTGAATGGTCAGGCGGAAACATGAAACCGGAACGAGACATTGAAGAATTGGTCAGAGACCTGCGTCATCCGGCGGATGCCGAGACGCACGACAGGATTCTGGGCAACCTGCTCAGCACACTGAGACAACACAAGAAACAATCACCGGTCGGCCAGCAGCCGACGCTAAGGAGATTCGTCATGAGAAGTCCAATCACAAAACTGGCCGCGGCGGCGCTGGTGGCCCTCGCGGTGGTGTTGTCGGTGCCCCTCTTCACGAAGTCGACACCGACCGCTTCGGCGGCCGAGATCTTCTATCAAGCGGCGCAAGCTGTGAACAAGCTGACGTCCTTCCACATCCGCGTGGAGATGCGCACGCCGCCGGGCGACAACTTCGCCACCATCGGCCTGGACTACGACTTCGTTCCAATTGATTTCTGGAAGCAGTTCACGGATGACGAGTGGGGCCAGTGGCGGCTCGAAGAGCCCGGGCGCGTGGTCGTGATGGACGGCCGGGGCTCCACGATGTTGATCAAGCCGAGCCACGTCGTGGAGTCGGTGGACCGAAGCCCCGAACGCTATTGGAGGGAATCCCTGGTGGAGCTCGGCAGCGTGATGACACGGGAGGCGAAGAAAGCGACGGAGCATCCGGCGGACTTCTCTTCCTATCGGGAACAAGGAGAGGACGGCCGGGAAAAGGTCGTGATTGCTGTGGAAGCCCAGGCGAGAGTCCCGGAGACGGATTATCTGCGGAACAAGTACATCGACGACTCCGATCATCTGAAGATATACCGGTTCGATGCGGAGACGAAGATGCTGGAGGACCTCCAGATCTACGTCCATACCGACAGCGAGGAGGTGCTGGTGTTCCGGCTCGTCCAGGCCGAGTACAACATCGATCTGGATCCGGGCCTGTTCAGCCTCGAACTGCCACCGGACGTCATCCGGCTCAAAGCACTGGAAATCCTTCCGGATAATGAGACGTACGAGGCCATGACGCCGAAGGAAGCGGCCACAGCGTTCTTCACGGCCTGCGCCACGGAGGACTGGGACGAAGTCCTCAAGTTCCTGGGACAAACAGAGGTCGCCCAGAGGTTCAAAGACTACCTGGGCGGACTGGAAATCATCGAGATCGGCGAGCCCTTCCAGTCCTCGGGCTACGTCAGCCAGGGCTGGTTCATCCCGTACAAGATCAGACTCAAGTCCGGGCATGTCAAGGAGCACAACCTCGCCTTGCGAAAAGACAACCCCGCAGGACGATTCCAGCTCGACGGCGGGATATAGCGAATTGTCACAACCGGTTCGTGGCGTGCAAAGGGGCCAGGCCAGACGCGCCTGGCCCTTTCCATGCGCGGGGTCGCACTCGCAAAACGGAGGTTCCTCCAGGCGAGCCAAGCCTGTACAATGAGGCCGCGCCTGCCGGCGTATCCGTAACGGCGGGCCGACAGAGTGTGTACGTGCGAATGTCTGGAGCAGCCATGATCGCCGGCAGACTGCGGCAGATCTTCCATCGCTTTCGGGGTCGGCTCATTGAGTTCGATCTGACGCCGTACGAGAAGCTCCTCGCCCAAATGGAGACACGAGAAAAGGCACTCCGCGGACAATCAGACGGACAGCTTAAGGAACTCTCCACGCAGTTGATGGCTCGGGCGCGGGCCGGCGTTCCTCCGGACGAGTTGCTCGTCGAGGCCTTCTCTCTGGTGCGCGAGGTCTCTCACCGTGCCCTCGGGATGCGTCATTTCGACGTCCAGATGCTCGGCGGGATCGCCTTGCACCAGGGCAAGCTGATCGAGATGCAGACGGGCGAAGGTAAGACGCTGGTAGCGGTCCTGCCGGCCTATCTCAATGCCCTGACGGGTCGCGGCGTGCACGTCCTGACCTTCAACGATTACCTGGCCCGCCGGGACGCTGTCTGGATGGGGCCCATTTATGAGTTCCTCGGTCTGACAGTCGGCTTCATCCAGGAGGGAATGCCGCCCCGGGACCGGCAACGCGCCTACCACTGCGACGTCACGTATGCGACGGCCAAGGAAGCGGGATTCGACTACCTGCGCGACCACCTCTGCCTGAGCGCCGATGACCTCGTTCACCGGCCCTTCCACTTCGCCATCGTGGACGAGGCGGACTCGATCCTCATCGACGAAGCGCGGATCCCGCTGGTGATTGCGGGCAGCACGGACGAAGTGGTATCCAATCCGTACGAACTGGCCGACCTGGTGAGCACGCTCGCGCCCGGTGTGGATTACGACACGGATGAAAACGCCCGGAACGTCTATCTCACGGATTCCGGCCTCGACCGGGCCGAAAAGGCCTTGCGCTGTGACAATCTAACGGAGAACATGTCGCTGCTGAGCCAGCTCTATCAGGCCCTGCACGCTCGGGCGCTGCTCGCGCGAGACGTGGACTACATCGTACGAGACGGCAAAGTCGAGCTCATCGATGAATTCACCGGTCGGGTCGTGGAGGACCGGCACTGGCCCCACGGCCTTCAGGCCGCCGTTGAGGCCAAGGAGGGTCTGGGCATCCAAGCGGAGGGGCTGATTCGCGGCTCCATCACGCTGATCCATTTCGCGCAGTTGTATCCGAAGCTCTGCGGCATGACGGCCACGGCGCAGGCGGCCGCCGAGGAGTTTACCGAGTTCTATCGCCTGACCGTCGTCGTCCTGGGCCCCCACCGCCCGTGCATCCGCGTGGACGACCCGGACTTAATCTTCGCCACGAAAGACGCGAAACGCCGGGCGCTCATCGAAGAGATCGTCACCGTCCACGCCACGGGCCGTCCTATCCTTGTGGGCACGAGCAGCGTGGCCGAATCGGATGAACTGGCCGAGGCCCTGCGGCGCAAGGGCGTGACATGCCAGGTCCTCAACGCGAAGAACGACGAGCTCGAAGCCGGGATCGTCGCCGAGGCCGGGGCACCCCGCGCCGTGACGATCTCCACGAACATGGCCGGACGAGGCACGGACATTCGGCTGGGAGGCAAGGCGGAGCGATTCCACGACCAGGTCGCCGGTCTGGGCGGCCTGTACGTCATCGGAACGAATCGGCACGAGAGCCGTCGCATCGACGACCAGTTGCGCGGTCGGGCCGCACGCCAGAGCGACCCCGGGTCGTCGCGTTTCTTCATCAGCCTCGAGGACGACCTGTTCCAGCGCTTCGCCGTTGACGGATTTGACACCGACGAATATGATTGGCGCTCGCAGGATGGGCCCGTCGACGATCCTGCGGTCAGTCGTGAGATTGCCCACGTGCAGCGCGTCATGGAAGGTCAAAATCTGGAGATTCGCAGAACGCTCTGGCAGTATTCGTACGTCGTCGAGCAGCAGCGCAGGATCGTGCACGCCCGACGGCAGGACCTGCTGACCGGCGAGGCGCCCGATTCCCTGTTGCAGCAGCGGGCTCCGGATCGCTACCGGCAACTGCTATCAGAGATCGGGCCGGAGACCCTCGCCCGGGTCGAGAGGCAGGTTACTCTGTTCCACATCGACCGGTGCTGGGCGGAACATCTCGACCACGTGGCTCACGTTCGTGAAGGCATTCACCTGATCACTGCCGGCGGGCGCAGGCCGTTGGACGAGTACCACGTGACGGTCGGCAGGACCTTCCGTCACCTGCTGGATGCGATTGATGACCGTGTGGTGGAGACGTTCCTATCCGCAGAGATTACGGCCGACGGGATTGACATGGAGAAAGAAGGGCTGAAAGGGCCATCGTCCACCTGGACGTATCTGGTCAGCGACCATCCCTTCGGCAACTGGTTCGAACGATTCTACCAGACCGCCGCTCACTCGGGGGACCTCTTTCGGAGCCTGAAGAGGGCCCTGGCGGATACGTCTCCTTGAGCGGCCGGATTTGCATGAGCATTGACTAAGGAGCTTGGAGATGAAGTCGCATCGATTGACGTTATCGCTCGTCGGCCTGCTGGCTCTGGCAGCGGGCTGTGCGACGAAGGTCCGCAGCGTCAACCCGACCGTGGTTTCCGGCGAGTTGAGACAGTGGCATGACGTCACGCTGACGTTCTACGGGCCGGAATCGAGCGAGACGGCCGAGCCGAATCCTTTCCTCGATTACCGCCTGGACGTCACGTTCACGAAGGGCGGCAAGCAGTACGTCGTTCCGGGCTACTATGCGGCGGACGGCAATGCCGCCGAGACCAGCGCGACCGGCGGCAGCCGGTGGCGGGTCCACTTCCTGCCGCCCGAGCCGGGGACCTGGACATACACGGCGTCCTTCCGCACCGGAACGGACATCGCCATTGATGCCGGCGCCGGCGGGGAGCCGGCAGCCTTCGACGGGGCTGCCGGGACCCTCAAGATCGAGCGGACGGACAAAATGGGCCGGGACTTCCGCGCCCAGGGGTTGCTACAGTACATTGGCCAGCGATACCTGCGTTTCGCTCACACGGGAACCTACTTCCTCAAGGGCGGCGCCGACAGTCCGGAGAACTTCCTGGCCTACGCCGACTTCGACGGGACCTACGACACGGCCGAACTGACTCGCGAGGGCGAAGCCGCCGGCGGCGAGTTCATTCATCGCTACGAGCCGCACATTGAAGATTGGCGGCCCGGCGACCCAATCTGGAAGGACGGCAAGGGTAAGGGCATGATCGGCGCCCTGAACTACCTCGCCTCCAAGGGCATGAACAGCGTGTACTTCATCACCTACAACCTCGACGGCGGCGACGGCAAGGACGTCTGGATGTGGACCGACCCCAACGAGCGGCTCCGGTTCGACTGCAGCAAGCTGGCCCAGTGGGAGATCGTCTTCTCACACATGGACCGTCTCGGCCTGATGCTCCACGTCATCACGCAGGAGCAGGAAAACGACCAGGGCCTCGACGGCGGCGAACTGGGCCGCCGGCGGAAGCTCTACTACCGCGAGCTGATCGCCCGGTTTGCCCATCATCCCGCCCTGGTCTGGAATCTCGGCGAGGAGAACACGAACACGACGGAGCAGCGTAAGGCGTTCAGCAAGTACATTCACGATGTGGACCCCTACGACCATCCCATCGTCTGCCATACGTTCCCCGGCCAATACGACAAGGCCTACGAGCCGCTGCTCGGATACGAGTACTTCGAGGGCCCCTCGCTGCAGACGAACGATACGCACGCACAGACGGTCAAATGGCTCGACCGCTCCGCCGGGTCCGGACGGCAGTGGTTCGTCTGCCTCGACGAGATCGGCCCCGCCCATACCGGCGTCAAGCCCGATAAAGACGACTACTGGCACGATGAGGTGCGGACCAGGCACCTGTGGGGCAACCTGATGGCCGGCGGTGCGGGCGTCGAATGGTACTTCGGCTACAAATACGCCCACAACGACCTGAACTGCGAGAGCTGGCACAGCCGGGACCACATGTGGGACATGACGCGCTATGCCCTGGAGTTCTTCCGGAATCTGCCGTTTACGAAGATGGAACATCACGATGAACTGACCTCGGCGGAGAATGACTACTGCTTCGCACGGCCCGGGCAGTTGTATGCGGTGTACCTGCCATCGGGCGGAACGACCGATCTGGACCTCGGCAACACGACGGAGACGTTCCGGATCCGATGGTTCGATCCGAGGGAAGGCGGCCCGATGCAAATGGGGAGCCTGGCCTCGATCAGCGGGCCGGGCCGGTTCAACATCGGCCAGCCGCCCCGCCACACCGACAAGGACTGGGTCGCCCTGGTCGAACGCGTCAAGCCCTGACTCATAGGTAGGAGTGGGCATGGCGTATGGTCCCCTCATAGTCAGAGGCGGAGACCCGAGCCACGCGGAAGTGGGCTGCCCACGCCGGGGCTGCAAAAAAACCTGTTGCATAATGCTCCGCCGGGCCTATAATGGCGGATCGTCGGAATCCCGGGTCCCCGGGGAATCAATGGTATACCTCCTTTGGAGACAATATCCATGGACCAGACTGCCGAGCTGCAGATGAACCTGTTTCGGGAACAACTGCCCTCGATGGAAGAAATCAAAGCCATCTCCCAGTACGTACACTCCTGCGAGGCCCATCGCGACAGATTTGCCGAACAGGTGGAGCAGAACCTGAACAGCACTTCGGGGATGGGACGCATCGAGGTGGGGATCGGTCTGTTCATCCTCGGTCGATACCGCGAAGCGGTGGAGAAGCTGCAAAAGGGCAAGGACTGCCCGGAGAGGTTCGCCTACCTGGCATTCGCGCTGCGCCGCATGCGGCGGTACGATGAGGCCATCGCGAGCCTCCAGCAGGCCCAGGATAATGGTGCCGAGGCGCTAGGCGTGAGCTTCGAGAAGGCGGCCACGTACCGGCGTGCCGGCAACCTTGAGGCAGCGGCCAAGGAGCTTCGGGCACGCCAGAAATTTGAGAACGTCAACGCGGAGTATCACTATCAGCTCGCGCGTCTGCGGGAAGCGCAGGGCGAGTACGACCAGGCCGTGGAGGATTACAAGACGGCCCTGGAACTCGCTCCCACGCACCAGAGGGCCCGCTTTCACCTGGCCTACCGGTACGATCTGTCCGGGAATGAGGAGGCGGCGATCGACCACTATAAGCAGGTCATCGCGAACTCGCCGGCCTACGTGAGCGCCCTGCTCAATCTGGCGGTGCTGTACGAGGACCGCAGCGAATTCGAGAAGGCCAGCGCTTGTGTGGCCAAGGTCCTGGAAAGCCATCCCAATCATGCGCGGGCGGTCCTGTTCCACAAGGATGTGGAAAGCTCCAAGACCATGTTCTTCGACGAGGAGAAGGAGAAGAAGAGGAGCCGTAAGAATCAGATCCTGGAGACGCCGATCTCCGATTTCGAGCTTTCGGTCCGCAGCCGAAACTGCCTGCGAAAAATGAACATCCGCACGCTGGGCGACCTGCTCAACATCACGGAGGTGGAGCTGCTCTCCTATAAGAATTTCGGCGAGACCTCGTTGCGGGAGATCAAGGCCATCCTCGAGCAGAAGAGCCTGCACCTCGGTATGGAACTTGAGGGCAAACAACTGCCGGCGGAGGAGGCGGTGGAGCAGGAGGCCGCAGAGGATCGAGGGCTGATGAACAAGTCCGTCGACGAGCTCCAGTTGTCGGTGCGTGCCCGTAAGTGCCTGCAGAAGCTCAACCTTCATGCCGTGGGCGAGGTGGTCCGCACGACGGAGGCCGAGCTTCTCGGGTGCAAGAACTTCGGAGTGACCAGTCTAAACGAAATCAAGAAGGCACTGGCCAATTTCGGTTTGTCTCTGCGGAGTCTCGATTAGGCCGGGGAATCACATCGAATTGAATGGTTTTGCCGACTCGCAATAGGCCGCTCTTGCGCCAGGGCACGGGGCCGTCCATCCAGAGCCCGACGGTCTTCAGATCGTGGTACAGTGCCGCTGCCTGCCTGTGTCTCATGGGATTGGCCTTTCTCTTCCACGGATGCGAGCGTCGGGAGATTGTCCGCCCAACGCCGCAAATGGACGTCGAATCGCAGTTCTGGGTGCGCGTGCGGCTGCTGGCGGACGTTTCCGAGTGCGACCTGGAGATTCCGTCGGCGTTTCGGGTGGTGCGACCGGAGACAGGAGGCGGGAGGCACGTCGAACAGTCGTTGATGCAATCCCCGGCCACCGTCGCGACGGCACGCATGGTCGATGGCCGTCTGCTGCTTGGCACGACCCCCCTCGCAGACAGCGAAGTCGTGATCGGTCCCGAACGCCCCCACATCTTCCGGCTCAACGGCCACGGGTACCGTGGCAAACTGAAACTGATCGTGGATCGCGGCGGGCAGACATTCGACGTCATCAACCTCGTTCCGCTCGAGCCCTATCTGGCGGGGGTTGTTGGCGCGGAGATGCCGGACTACTGGGAGCCACAGGCCCTGCAGGCCCAGGCGATCGCCGCGAGGACCTACTGCCTGTATATCAAGAACCGTTTCGGCGTCAATCGCAGCTATGACGTCAGCCGCACCCAGGCCAGCCAGGTCTACAATGGAATCCGCGCCGAGTCCGCCCAGGTTTGGAATGCGGTGAACAACACGTACGGCAAGATCCTGGTCACGGACCAGTCCCGCTCGGGATCGCGTGTCAGCCTGAATCCGCTGGATCGCGGGCTCTTCCCGGCTTACTATAGCTCCGTCTGCGGCGGGCATACGGCCGACAGCGAGAAGACCTTCGGCGATTCCTTTGGCACCCTCAGAGGAGTTCCCTGCCCCTACTGCAAAGATGTCGCCAAGCTGGGGCTGTTCTTCTGGCCGATGGTCCAGTTCGACCGCGAGACCGTCACCAACCAACTGCTGGCAAGGTACCCCTCCCTAAAGCCGCTTGGCAAGATCAAGGACATTGTCGTCACGGAGAAAAGCAACTACGGGAAATTCGCCCGCCTGACCGGGATCAAGCTCGTCGGCGAGACGGGCCGGACGGATACGCTTCGCGGCGAGGACCTGCGCCTTGCCATCGACCCGACCGGCCGACGGATCAAGAGCACGATCTGCCTGATCGCCCCGTGGGGTAATGGCTGGGCCTTCCTGTCAGGGAGAGGCTGGGGGCACGGCGTCGGCATGTGCCAATGCGGCGCCGAGGGCATGGCAAGACGAGGCAGCAGTGCCGAGGCGATCCTGCAGTACTACTATCCCGGGTGTGAGATCGTGAGTGTTTACTGACCCGATTCGGAGAGCCAATCGCTCGTTTGAGATGCCCTGTTTTGACGTCCAGAGAACCGATTCGCACTGCGCCGCGAGGCGAGGCACTTTGACCACGTCTCACGGAGTGGTTCAGACGCCGGCCTTTATGCCGGTGGGCACGGCCGGGACCGTCAAGGGGATCCTGCCTGAACAACTCCAGGCAACGGACGCCGAGATCGTCCTGGCCAACACGTACCACCTGCTGCTCCGGCCCGGCGTTGACGTGGTCGAGCGTCTGGGGGGACTGCACCGGTTCATGGCCTGGGACCGGCCGATTCTGACCGACAGCGGCGGCTATCAGGTCTTCTCGCTGAGCGCCCTGACCAAAATCGACGATGAGGGCGTCGAATTCGCCAGTCATATCGACGGTGCCCGCATCCATCTCAATGCTGAGATCGCCACGGACATCCAGATCCGGCTCGGCGCCGATATCATCATGTGCTTCGACGAGTGCACGCCGTTCCCCGTCGAGAAGACGAAGCTCGAACGGGCGGTCGTGAGGACCATTGAATGGGCGAAGCGATGCAAGGCCGCCCACGCCGCGTCCGTCAAACGCAACAAAGATCCCGCGACAGACGCAGGTTCTACAGATGGAACGGGATCCGTCAGACGAGCACGCCCGCAGCTCTTTGGCATCGTACAGGGCGGGATCGATCTCAATCTGCGGCGGCACTGCGCCGAGCGGATTGTCGATATCGGGTTTGACGGCTACGCCATCGGCGGCCTGAGCGTCGGCGAGGGCCATGAACCGATGATCCGGACCGTCCGGCACACTGTCCCGTTCCTGCCGACCGACCACCCTCGCTACCTCATGGGCGTCGGGATGCCGGCGGACATTCTGGCCGCGGTCATGGCCGGCGTGGACATGTTCGACTGCGTCCTGCCGACGAGAAACGGACGCAATGCATTTGCCTTCACCGCGGACGGTTCGCTACGACTCCGCAACAACGCCCATATCGACGCCGCCGAGCCGGTGGAGCCGGGCTGCGATTGCACCTGCTGCCGGCATTTCACACGGGGGGCCATTCGGCACTTCTTCAACGCCGGCGAGATGCTCGGCCCCATGCTGCTGTCCATCCACAACCTGAGATTCTATCAGAGGCTGATGTCCGCCATTCGAGCGCGTATCGAGCGAGGCGATTTCGCCGCGTGGGCCACCCAGGAGATCGAGAAGGCCACAAGGACCGATAAATAGCCAGCCGACGTTAACAGGAAACGTACACAACGGCCGGCCCGCCATGCCCCGCTGCCGTCAAAATATGTGCCGGCGCCCACATACGCCTACTCTCGACAGCCGCCAAGCCTCTCATGGATCTTGTCCAATCATCAATTCATCGAGGCCGGGCCCATTTGAATTTGACATTGTGGCTCGCTTCCTATAGCTTATCCCGTTTACGCTGTCATCCTTGGAAAGGTACCCATCATGGAAAACGTTTGGATACTGGCACAGATGAATTCCGAGCAGGCCCCGTCCCGGATCGGTTCGGAGCCGGTCCAGTCCGACGGCGAAGCCACAACCCTCGTACCGGACGCTCCCCCGCCGGAGGCTCAGGACGCTCCGGCCAGGGCCCCGCTCTGGCAAAGCATGTTGCCGCTGATCCTGATCTTTGTGGTCATGTACTTTCTGCTCATGCGAGGACCGCGGAAGCAGCAGCAGAAACACAAGCAGATGGTGCAGACCCTGAAGAAGAACGACCGTGTCCGCACGATCGGAGGGATCTTCGGGACCGTCGTCGATGTCAAGGATGACGAGATCGTTCTCAAAGTGGATGAGTCGAACAACACGAAGATCCGAATCAGCACCACGGCCGTTGGAAAGAATCTCTCGCACGAAGGCAAGGAGTAAGAACATATTATGAACAGGAATTTGGTGCCGAAATTCATTCTGGTTCTCGTTCTGGTCGTGGCGGCCGGTCTGACCCTGTTTCCGCCCAGCAAGACGCTGAAACCGGGTATCGATCTGGCCGGTGGAACGAGCCTGATCTACGCCATCGACACGGAGGGTTTGGGGCCCGAAGAGGAGAAGGACCTGGCCCAGAAAATGATTACCGTGCTGCGACGGCGTATCGACCCGGCCAACATTCAGAATCTGGTCTGGCGCCCGCAGGGCAATACGCGCTTCGAGATCCAGATGCCGCTGGCCAGCCAGGAAACACGCCAGAGGAGAGAGGAGTACGAAGCGGCACTGAATGCCCTGCTGGACAAGAACGTCAACCCCGCCACGATCATGCGCGCCCTGCTTCTGGAAAAGGACGAGCGGGCAAAGGCCTTCGCCGAGTTCGCCCAGGGCGATCCGAACCGCCTGGAGATTCTGCAGGATCTGGCCTCCGTCCACGATGAGCGCAAGCCCCTCCAGGAGAAACGCGACGCGCTGTACCAGGAACTCGGCACCCTCAAGGAGGAGCTTTCGACGGCGGGTGTCGATCTCGACCGCGTTGAGGCGAATCGAGGGGATTGGAGCAAGCTCGACGACGAAGCCCTTGGAAAGGAACTGACCGACTTCCTCGGCTCCGCCGAGCAGCTCGAACCGCTGAGGCGCTATGTCAAAGCCTATGCGGAACTGACCGAGGCGTTGGACCGGCTCACAGCCGAATCCGGGCTCAACGAGCGATACGAAGAGGTCAAGCGACGGTTGGACCGCCTCAACCTCACCCGGGAACAGATCAACTACGTGCTGGAGTTGTCGCCGAAATCCGTTCAGCGAGCCGAGCGGATCGAGGAACTTAGAGAGAGGTTCCCGGACCGCGAGCAGGACATCCTGCAGGTGTTGGAGGCCTACGATGGATACCGGCCGCATCGCGGCAGACTCGACGATCCCCAGGACCTGCGGAGAATGCTCAAGGGTGCCGGCATCCTCGAATTCCGCATCCTGCCCACCGCGGACTCACCCGGACTGAGCGCCGCGGAGATCGAGCGGTACCAGGAAACGCTGGCGGAAAAGGGCCCCAAAGCCGCCTCGGACAACCGCTACGTCTGGGTTCAGATCGAGAGCATTGAGGACTGGAACGTCCGCGCGTCGATTGTCGGACAGTTCGGCGAGACGTTCTACGTCCTGGCGAGCAATCAACCCAACGACGCGATGCTGCATGGGCCGGGCGGCCGTGAGTGGAAACTCGAAAACGCTTACCCGACCACCGATGAAATGGGGCGTCGGGCCATTGGCTTCACGCTCGACATTCGCGGAGGCAACCTCTTCTATAACATAACCAGCCGACACGGCGGCGAACCGCTGGCCATCCTGCTGGACAAGATCGCCATATCGGCCCCGGAGATCAATCCCGAGCGGCCCATCCGAGAGCGCGGCGTTATCACCGGCAGCTTCACCCAGACCGAGGTCACGGACATGGTGAACAAGCTGAACGCCGGCTCGCTGCCCGCCCGACTGATCGAGCAGCCGATCTCGGAAAAGATCATCGGACCGTCCATCGGCGCCGACAACCGCGACAAAGGGATCGTGGCTGGGATCATCGGCTTGATCGTCGTGATGATCATCATGCTGGGCTACTACCTGCTGGTCGGCGCCATCGCCGACGTGGCACTGCTGCTGAACCTGTTGTTCATCCTGGCGATCATGGCGGGCATCCGGGCCACGTTCACGCTGCCCGGCATCGCAGGCATGATTCTAACGATCGGCATGAGTGTCGATGCGAACGTGCTCATCTACGAGAGAATTCGCGAAGAGCAGCAGAAAGGCGCCGGCTTGGCCACGGCGATCCGCAACGGCTACCAGCGCGCGTTCCGGGCTATCTTTGACTCCAATCTGACGACGTTTATCACGGCGGCGATCCTGTACTGGAGGGCCTCGGAAGACGTCAAGGGCTTTGCGATCGTCCTGATGATCGGTATCGCATCGAGTATGTTCACGGCGCTGTTCGTCACCCGCATGATTCTGGACTTCCTCGTTTCCAGAGGCCTCGTGAGGGACCGCCTGGTGATGCTCCGCCTCATCCACGAGCCCAACGTCAACTGGATGGGGGCGAGAAAGGCCTTTTTCGCCGTCTCGGGCGTCCTGATTGTGGCCGGGCTCACGATCTTCTTCACCCGGAATGACGCGGCCAACAACAAGTATGACATTGAGTTTACCGGCGGCACCAGCGTGCAGATCAACCTCAAAGAGGATGTCGCGCTGTCCCGGCAGGACGTTGAGGACCGCATCGTAGACATAGGCCGGACGACGGACAATCCTGCCCTTCAGGCGGCCAACGTCTACAGTATCGGCAAGTCCGGCCTGCAGTACGAGATCACCACGACCGCCACGAACAGAACCAGCGCCGCGGTCACGTTCGACCAGAACGGTCCGCAGACGATCGACGCCGTAGCGGCTGCTATTCGCAAGGCGCAGGCCAAGCTCCACCGCGAGCTCGGCGACCTGAAGGTTGCCCCGAACGGCGACAGATCGTTCGTCGTTTCCACGAGCCGCATCAATCCGACTCTGGTCACGAACGTCTTGAAGGAAGCCTTCCCGGACGCCGAAATCGCGAGGCCGGAAGTGGACGAGGTCGTCACCAGCGCCATCCGGGACGCATTTGAAGGACTCCTGGAGGTGCAGCAGGACCTCAAGCCCAAAATCGCCGCCATGGACAGAATCACCGATGAGGTCGTCGAGACCTATCCCGAACTCGCCGAGTACCTCGGTGGCGTCCGGGTTCAGGTAGCGATAGAGAATCCCGCCTCACTCACAGCCATCGACCGTCGGCTGAAGGACCTGCAATTCAAACCGGATATGCAGAACCTGACGTGGTATACCTACGAGGTCTTCCCGTCGGACCTGAAGCAGATCGATCCCAATACACCGGTGAGCGCTTTCGATTACGTCAGTGTCGCCCCTGAAGCGGGCTTGCGTCAACTGAGCGAAGAAGACGAGGAATGGAAGCGCTACGTTGCCAACGAGGAGGCGAGGGTGCTGGCGGCCGCCGAGATGGAGACCTCGCTTCCGCGCGTGACCCAGATCGATCCCTTCATTGGGTCCGAGCAGAAGACGCGGGCGCTGGTCGCGATCGTGCTGTCGCTGTCGGCCATCGTCGGGTACGTCTGGCTGCGATTCGGCAGCGTTCGGTACGGGCTGGCGGCCATTGCCGCCCTCGTGCACGACGTCGCCATCACAGGCGGCGCCGTAGTGGCCTGCACCTACATCGCGGGCACGGTGATCGGGGATGCCTTGCTGATTCAGGACTTCAAGATCAACCTCGCGATGATCGCGGCGTTCCTCACGCTGATTGGCTATTCATTGAACGATACCATCGTGGTCTTCGACCGGATCCGTGAGAACCGACGCAAGGCGCAGTTGACGCAGCAGACGATCACGAACAGCATCAACCAGACGATCTCCCGGACCATCATGACATCGGTGACGACCTTCGTCGTCGTGCTGATCATGTACATCTTCGGCGGTCCGGGCCTGCGAGGGTTCACCTTCGCTATCGGGTTCGGCATCATCATCGGTACGTACTCCTCGGTTGCGATTGCCGCGCCGCTGCTGCTGATCGGCAGAAAAAGCGGCCAGGAGAAAATGAAAGCCACCGGAGGTAAAGAATCTGCCCGGGCCAAGCCGAAACTAAAGGTATAGAACCGTGAAGCGATCGCAGGCCTTTGGGGCCCGCCCGACCGCCTGGGGCAGCCACGGGGCTGCGCCGCACAGTGTGTGTTTCACGAAACGGGGCCGACAGTGGGCAAGGATTTCAGAGCGGGGCTGATTGTGGGCTTGGTCGTGGCCGTGCTCGGCCTCGTCTGGGTGGCGACCAGACCGAGTCTGAGCCCGCAGGCCCGTGTGCTCCAGAGATCGGAGGGCCGTTCTCAAAGCAGCCCGCCCTCGGAGAGCGTCTTGCCCTGGGCAGTCGTCAGCTCGCCGTCCGAGACGAACGTCCCCCGCGATGAGCCGCCGGTCGCACCGTCCGAGACAGCCACTTCCAAGCCGGCGCCGACAGTCGCTCCAACCGAGCCGCCGCAACCCTCTCCAGAGCCGGGGCTGCCCGATCTAACCATCTACGAGAAGGATGAGCCAATCAAGACGACTCGGTTCCACATCGTCCGACGAGGTGAGAGTCTTTCCATCATTGCCCGGCAGTACTATGGGTCGTCCAATCAATGGCGCAAGATCCTTGCCGCGAACCAGAAAACCATCAAGGATGCCAACAAGATTGCGCCGGGAACGAAGCTGATTATCCCCGAGTAGAGAGGTCCTGTGCGGTGCACGCCCTACGCCCGTCATCCTGAGGCCAAAGCCGAAGGATCTGGCCGCCAGATAAGAGTCTTCTCCCGTTTGCAGCTTCACGCATCGCGTTTCACGAGATGTCTCTGGCGGCATCGCGATCGACAAGCCACGTGACCTTGTCGAGGGCGGGCCAGAGCACGTGAATGGGATATTTCACCTCATCCGGCTCGCCCGTGAGCACCCCTTTCAGGGTCCGCGCTTTCTCCTCGCCGGAGACCAACACGACCAAGCGTTTCGCTGCCAGTAGAACCGAACGCGTCAGGGTCACTCGGTTCAGAGAATCATTCAGGACATATACAACACACGCCAAGTCATCGATATCATACGTGGCATAAGAATTGGGGAAGAGCGAGCCCGTGTGCCCGTCGCCGCCCATACCGAGCACGATGAGATCGAACCGGGGGATCTCATCATCCCCGAGGCGGAAGACGTCACGAATTGCCTGCTCGTAGAAGCGGGCGGCATCATTGATGTCATCGTACTCGGTCGGAATCCGATGGACATTGGCCGGCGGGATGTCAACCCGGTCCAGGAACGTATCGACCGCCAGCCTGTAATTACTCGCCTCTGAGTCCGGTGGAACATATCGCTCATCCACCCAGAACACGTGCACCCTGTCCCAGGGCAGAGCTCTGGCTTCCGGCGTAGCCGCAAGCAATTGAAAAAAACGCGCAGGCGTCTGGCCCCCGGAGATCGCCGTATGAAACATGCCCTGGGATTCAACGGCCTCTCGGGCCGCCGAAACAAACACCTGGACGGTTCGATGCGCAAGGCTTTCCGGGTTCGACGCAATTTCAACGTTTGGCCTGTATTTCGCGGTCATCTCCATGATCTCACCGCCTCAAATAGACCGGAGAAGATACTTCTCCATGCACAATCCGTTGACGTTGATTCAGATAGACATGCTGCCCTGTTGATCCCCCCTGCCGAATCACCGCGAGGTGCGAGACAGCAGTCGGTTGCAGAACCATAGCCCGCCGCTTTCATTCATAAGCCATGACAGCCGCCATTATCCCGCGCCATTCGGAAAATACCAACAAAATCCGTGCAGCATCCGAAAATCTACGAATTCTCAGTCTTTGTGGAGCGAGCAACGGGCCCTGAAAAAGAGCGAATGGCCAGCCTGGGGCAGGCAGCAGGTGGCTTTTACGTTGCGTCCTCGATTTCCCACAGGAAGGCCTTGATCCCTTCGGAACTGAGAGTTTCTCGCAATTTTCTGACCGCCTGCATGACCTGCTGTGCCTTCGCAGGCTCCACGACGGCGAGCGTGCCGTAGTTCACTCCCGGCCAGACCTCCGTGTTCAGGTGCGGCTCGCTGCCATGACCCTTGCCCAACACGTTGGTGAACTTGCTGTAGCATTCGACACCGATCGCCGCCAGGGCCTCATGCACCTCGGCGTCTATCGCTGCGCCATGGATGATAAGCACCGCTTTCATGAGGCGTGGAATTCCCCCGTTGGCCGGCCGCCCCGCCAGTCCTCGAAGACGCTGTACAGGGTCGGCATCAGGATCAAGGTAATGACCGTGGCCACCGACAGACCGCCGATCACCGTGGCGGCGAATGGAAGCCACACTTCAGAGCCTTCGCCCCCGGCCAGACCGAGCGGAATCATGGCCAGCACCGTGGTTACAGTCGTGCTCAACACCGGACGCAGGCGGCAACGGCCGCCTTCAACAATCGCCGTCCGCACGTCGAGGCCCCGTCGCCGAAGGATGCCGATGTAGCTGATCAGGACGATTCCATCGTTGACCGCAACGCCGACCAGCAGAATGACGCCGATGAAGCTGACGATGCTGAGGGCCTGCCCGGTAACCGTCAGGGCAAGGATGACACCCACCATCCCGAAGGGAATGGCGAGAAAGATGATGAACGGGTCCCGGAACGACTCAAATTGCGAGGCCATCACCATGTACACCAGAACCATGCCCAGCCCGATAGCGAGCACGAGCAGTCGGAAGGCCTCCTGCCGCTGCTCCTCGGCCCCGGCGAATTTGTAGCTGAACCCCGGCGGCGCGGGCACTCGCTCGATGGCCTTGCGCACGTCCTTCACCGCCGAGCCCAGGTCCCTGCCGCGGACTTCAGCCGATACGGCGATGTAACGGGCTTGGTCCTTCCGCTCGATGCGCGTCGGCCCAACGCCCTGCTCGACCTGGGCGAAGTTGGCCAAGCAGACCTGCCCGCCCATCGGCGTGCCGATATACACATCGCGAAGATCCTGGATTCTCTCCCGGTCCTCGGCGCGCAGGCGAATCTCAACGTCGTATTCATCCCCGCCCTCGCGGTAGCGCGTGGCCGTCGTTCCGGCAAAGAGCATCTCAATCGTCTTGCCAACGGTCTGAACGTCCAGCCCAAGCTTCGAAGCCTTCTCGCGATCCACGATGACGGTGGCTTCGGGCTTTTCCTCCTTGCGGCTGAGCCGAACGTCTTCGACCCCCCGAATCGTCGCGATCGCGGCCTTGACGGATTCCGCATACCGACGCGCCTCCCCCATATTGTGGCCATACAACTCCACCGACAGCTTGCCGGCAGTGCCGAAGATGAGCTCTTCGAAGGGGTCCCGGGCGCTGTACCGAATCACGGCGCCCGGAATCCGGTCCGTGATCTTACGAAGCCGCTGAATGATGTCGGTGGGCGAGGCGTCCCGGTTCTTCTTGCGAGTCAGGCTCAGGAAGAGAAAGCCGTTGTAGCTTTCGGACTCGCTGATCAGCGCCGTATCCAGCACGCCCCAGCGAACGTAGATATCGCGCGCCTCAGGGACGCGTTCCTCGACGATCTTCTGGATCTGGTGCCCGACCCGGCCCGTTCGCTCATAGCGCGTGCCGACGGGCAGCTCAAACTCCGCGACCAACTGATTCTGGTCCTGCTGCGGAAAGAACTCGGTGCCGATAAAGCGGATCAGGCCGATACTCCAGACGAACAGCAGGACGCACGACGCGAAGACGGTCTTGCGGTTCTGCAGCGACCAACTCAGGAATCGAACGTAGAACCCCTCCAGCTTCATCAGGACCCACTCGCCCGCGTTGTAGAACAGATCGAGAGGCGATCGCGAAACGCTTGCGTCGCGGACCTTCAGCCATCTGGAGGACAGCATGGGCACGAGCATGAGCGCCGTCAGGAGCGAAGCGACGAGGGCCATCGTGATAATCGCGGCGAACTGGCCGAAGACGATCGCGGTAATCCCGCCGACGAACATGATCGGGGCGAAGATCGCCACCGTCGTCAGCGTCGAGGCCACCACGGCCATGCCGACCTCGTTGGCGCCGAAGATCGCCCCCTCCTTCATCCGACGACCGAGATGGCGATGCCGATTGATGTTGTCCACCACGACAATCGCGTTATCGACAACCAAGCCAACCGCCACGGCGAGGCTCGACAGCGAAATGTCGTTGATCGTATAACCCGCTAAGTGCATCAACAGGAAGGTGATGATGAGCGAGGTGGGAATGGCGGCCGCCACAATCAGCGCGGCACGGAAATCGCGCAGGAAGAACAACAGCACGAGAAAGACAAAGAACACCGCCCAGAAGACCGTGTCGCGCAGGTTCGCCACGGAGGCGAGGATGAACTCCGAGTTGTCGATGACAATCTGCACTCCGACGTCCGGCGGGAGGTCCCGTGCGATGTCGCTCAGCTTCGCCCGGACGGCGCGAGCCACCTCGACCGTATTGCCGCCGCTCTGCTTCTGGACGAATACGGCCATGGCGCGGCGGCCGTTGAGCCGGACATCGTAGGTCAGCTCATCGAAATAATCGCGGACTTCGGCCACGTCCTGCAAGCGGATCGGCACACCGTCGCGGCGTGCAATCACAACCTCGGCCACCTCGTCCCGACTCGAGAACTCCTCCGGCGTTCGCAACAGGAAATCCTTGAATCCACTTCGGATGTTGCCGCCAGGCGTGCTGAGGTTCTGGAGGGCCAGCGCCGCCTTGATCTGCGGCACCGACAAATTCATCGCCACCAGCTTGTCATGATCCACGTCCACACGGATCTGTCGCACGAGCCCGCCGTGCGTGCCCGCCGAGGCCACGCCCTTGACACGCTTGAGTGGATCGGCAACCTGCTCGTCCACGATATCCTGGAGGTTCGGATAGTGATCCCCGGCCGTCACGGCGAGGATCATGATGGGGTACATGTCGATGTCGAACTTGAAAACGACCGGCGTGTCCGCCTCCTCCGGCAGATACTCCTTGACCAGGTCGAGTTTCTCGCGCACGTCATCGACCGCGCCGGCAATGTCCTCGCCCCAGTCGAATTTCAGCGTCACGGCCGACAGTCCTTCCCTGGAGAGCGAGAGCACTTCATCGACCCCTGAGATCGTGCTGAGGATGTCCTCAATGGGCTCCGTGATGAGGGTCTCGACCTCTGCCGGGCCGGCGCCGTCGTAGGCGGTCATAACGGAGATCGCCGGGATTTCCAGGTCCGGCATCAGATCGATGCCCAGCATCGTCAGGGACGCCAAGCCCAGCACGATCATCGCCACGAAGATCATCAACGTGGTGACGGGCCGGTTGACCGAGAGTTCCGCCAGCTTCATTGGACATCCTCAAGCCGGACGACTTCGACTGCGATGCCGTCCGCCAGGTAGTGCATGCCGTTGACCACGAGGTCTTCGCCGGGCTGCAGCCCACTCGTGACCTCATAGCGGGCCCCCTCCTTTAGTCCGATCTCCACGATCCGCTTGCTCGCCACGCCTTGGGCCACCACATAGACGTACGGCGAATCGATATTGCCGCCCATGATCACATCTCGCGGGACGACGACAGTGTTGTCCTTGCGATCAAGGACGAGAGCGACGCGGGCAAACATGCCGGGCCGAAGCAGCGACTCGTCATTCGCCAGCCGGATCTCCACCCGAATCGTATGCGTCTGTTCGTCGAGGGCGGGGTAAACCGAATACACTTCGGCCTCGAACGTGCGATCCCTGAATGCATCGACAGCGATCCGGGCCAGCATGCCCTGCCTGATCTGCGCCCCATACCGCTCCGGCACAGCCACCAGCACCTTCACCGTCTCGATCTCCGCCAGGCTGACGATGCGCTGCCCCTGTGCGACGAGGTTGCCCTCATCGACATGCCTGGCCGTGACCACGCCGTCGATGGCCGATACGATCGCGGACTCGCGCAGATTGATCCGGGCCAGTTCGAGGTTGGCCTGGGCCAGGTTAAAAGTAGCCGTCGCCAGCTCGGCCGCCGTAACAGCCTGGTCCTTTGCCTGTTCCGTGGCCGAGCCCTTCTCAAACAGCCCGACCAGTCGCTTCTTCTCCCGTTCCGCTTCGTCAAGCCGCACTGCCTGGACCTTTACCTCGGCCTCGGCGGCGGCCACGTGGGCCAAGTGCATCTCATGGTCTATGACGGCCAACTCCTGGCCTTGTCTGACACACAAGCCGACCTCCACGGGCCGTCGCCCCCCATCCGGCATCGTCACGGCCAGTGACTCGATCCGGCCGGCAACCTTCGAGGCGACCTCCACACGCTTGTTCGCCAGGATATACCCCGTGAGCTCAACCGTCTGCTCGATGGACCCGACCCCGACGGGCTCAATCTCCACGGGCACCGGCCGCTCCTCGACGACCGCCTCGTCGGTCTTGTGCGCGTACCCGAACCAGAAGGTGACGCACACAACGACAAAGGCCGTCATCCAGTACAGTAATCGCCTAACCGTTCTCATCCGGTTTGCTCCCATCCGTCGTTTTCGCCTCCGACGGACCCGCCGTCCCCGCGCTCGTGATGGTTCCCATGGCCCGCTGCACCGCAAGCTTGGAGACGACGTGGGAATAGATCGCCTGGTAGTAATTCACCCGCGCGGTGGTCAAGGCCGACTGGGCATCGATCACCTCCACCTGCGTGCTGACGCCCTGCTCGTACCCGACATGCGCCAGCCGCAGTCCCTCCGTCGCGCGGACCTGGTTCAGCCGCTGCGACTGCACGAATTCCTCCGCATCCTTCATGCTCAGCAGCGCCTGCGTCAACTCGTACAACGCCGTCTCCTCGGTATCTACGAGGTCGATCTGAGCCTGCCGCAGCCGGGCCTTCTGCTCAATGATCGCGCCTTCCCTCTGGAACCCGTCGAAGATCGGCCACATCCCCTGAAAGCCCGCCTCCCAGAGCCGGCCCCATTCGGCCGTCGCGCTCGCAAAACTCTCCGGGCTCGGCTTGGACCACGTGTTGGTGAAGTAGCCGCTGATGTTCGGCAAATACCGGCTCCGCGCGATCTGGAGCTGCTCCCTCTGCTGCCGTATCTGATATTCCCGACTGTACAGGTCCGGACGGTTGGTGAAGGCCGCTTCCACGGCCTGTTCCATCGACACCTCGATCGGCGCGTATGCAAACTCGTCGGACAGCACGAAGTCGCTGTCCTGCGAGACACCCATGACCTTGATCAGATTGGCCCGGGCGATATTGATAGCGTTCTTGCTCCTAATCTGCTCGGCCTCGAAGTTGGACAGTTCCACCTGCGCCCGTAAGACATCGAAGTCGGAGGCAACGCCGCCCGCCCGTTTCTTCTCTACGTCGTCCAGATGGACCTTCGAGGCACGAACGGCCTCCGTGCTGATATCCACCAGGTGCTGACTGAGCAGCAGGTTATAGTACGCCGTCTCAACAGAGTAAACGACATCCTGCGTGGCGGCGCGGACCGTCTGATCGGTGAGCAGCGAAAACAGCTTGGCCGCCCGCACCCGGGCCGGTATGGCCCCACCCGCATAGATCGGCTGTGTGACCGTCAGGACAGCGGAATAGTTCTCCACCTCGCCGATACTGACCTTCTGCGGCTGCCCGGTGATCGGGTCCGGAATCTCAAACGACGGAACCTCTTCCACCCGCCGATACAGGGCTGACGCATCAACGTTCGGCAGGTAAGCCGACTGAGAGCTCACCAGTTGGCCGCGGGCAACGTTCTTCTCCTCCAGCGTCCGCTGCAGCATCTTGTTGTGGACCAGCGTCAGCTTGATGCAGTCCTCGATGCCCAGCTTGCCGCTGATCTGTACTTGCTGGCCGGCCTCCCGCGTCTTGCGATTCTCCCACTGGCGGTAGGCCGCCGTCCTGGAAAGCCTCACGTCCTCGTATAACTGTCCCCGACTCTTGCACCCGCCAAGGGCCATCAGCCCAGCGGCCGCAAGCAAAAGACAAGTTGTCGCTCTCAGTGCTTTCATACCATCCATCAATCCAAATCGGTTCCGCATCTTCCCCATGGGCTCCATACTCTACCTGCCAAGATTACTCGATTGTGACCCTGTCCCCCGGCGCCGCAGCGGCCTCTTCCGGCGTCGGGCAGGCGATGAATACGTCCACAGATGCTCCCGGCAACAAGGGCCGCCTTGCCCCGGACGTGTCGAGTGGCTCCGGCACCTCCACGATAACCGCAATCGCCCCGGAAGCACCGTCCACTCGGCCGGTTGTCCCTGCAATAAACCCTTGCCAAGTCTGTTCCCTGCCACCCAAGGTCGCCTTTACTTCGACGGGTATGCGAGCCTTCCGGGCCGGTTCACTGCTCGACGGAAGAAAGGCCTCGATTCCATCGAGCCGACCGAGTTCCTCGTCGTTGAGCAATATGGTGACCTCAAATGTATCGACGCCGTACGCCGTGGCGAGAGGCTGCCCGACGGTGACGTACTGGCCGAGGTCGATGTTTTTGGCCACGATGAGCACGTCAAACGGCATCGCAATGGCCGTACGCTGCAATTGCAGCTCTGCCTTCTCCAACTGCGCTTTCGCCAGATCGAGCGAAGCCCTGGCCTGTCGCACCAGCGGCTCACCGAAAACCAGCGGCGAGTCCGGCTCGGCGCCCGGATGCAATTGACGCCAGTCCCGACGCCGTATGTCGGCTCCGGAAGCCTCAATATCCACACGGGCCTGGGCCTCGGCCACCATCGCCCGAGCCTTCCGAACGGCCAGCTCGTAATCGCGAGGGTCGATCTGCATGATCTTCTCGCCCGCGCGAATCACACCGCCGTCTTTCAGTTCAGAGTGCGTGAAAATCACCCTGCCGGCCACCTCGGGCGTGACTTCCACTTCCGTAGCGGGCGAGACGTGGCCGCGTGTGTGAATCTCTGTGGGAATATCCGGAACGTCCGGCTTGCGCGCCGAAATGGGGCCGATGGAAACCTCCGCTGCGGCACGTTGCGGTGGCTCTCGGAACCTCATGAGCAACACCACGGAGGCAATCACCATGACCACAGCAACTGCCACAAGCAGGGCCTGCAAAGGCCGCCGCCCGCGACCGTTGCGTGTTTGCCGCACCTGTGAAGTGTCTCCATTCATTCGTGCTCTATCCACCATCTGTGCGGCACATCTGTAGCAGGTCCCCTCTCGTTGCCGCTCACGCGCCCGCTCGGCCCCCGTAGCCGCGGATTCCCGCCGCGGAGAACTCGACAATATGGTCCACCAGACTGTCCAGATCGGACCCGGGCAACCCGGGATAATGGCTCTCTTCGAACATGCCTCGAACGCACACCGTTTGGATCAGTTGGCCCACGATCGACACGATCACGAGGCGAACGTTGGTCTCGTTCAGCCATGGGCAAATCTTGAGCAAGGCTTCGCTCAGGGCGGTCATCACCGGCACCACCATCTCGGTGAGAAACATGTCCCGCGGCAGATGCGGGTCGATCATCTCCCGGGCCATGAGGTTGATGAACCGGCAGTGTGCATTGCCACCGACCAGTGGCTCAAGGAAGGAGTTGGCGTAGGACCTCAGCAGATCCTCCAATTGCGGCTGGTCTCCCGACGACATGACTTTCTCGATGCTGGCAAGCCGGGTCGTCCGCATGTGGGCCAGCCGGCGACGCCAGATCTCCAGGTAGAGGTTCTCCTTACCGCCAAAGTAGTAGTTCACCGAGGCGACATTGCAATCGGCCGCGGCGGCAATATCCCGAACGCTCGTCTCATTGTAGCCGTGTCCGCAAAACAGCCCCTCAGCCGCCTCGATCAGCCTGTCCTGAACCGTCTTTTCACTCATATCACGGGGCATTTCCTCGTTGGACGCTGCCATGCCACACCTCCAAACAAGCGTTTCATACGAACATTTTAAACGTTTGTTTGAAAAGTCAATAGTGGTTTGCTCATGCGCCTGGCCAAATTCGTACTGAATTCGCGTAAGTCCTTTCTTGGCAGCCAGTTATTACAACCACGTTTTTTCGCTCGCGAGCCTGTCCGCTATCACGGGAGATGATGCACCTTGGCACAGGAGCGGCGTTGCGTTCGCTTCCAAGCACATCCGAACTGGAAGGAACGCAGCACGGCCTCTCATCGGGGGCGGCAGCCGAATATAGGGGAAACACCGATTGCGAATCGGCCAAAGACCGCACTGAAATTGTTGCGAAAACGGTTGACACGAGAGTCTTGGCGGCTATACTGCTCGTTTTGCAGAATTCGGGGCCGTAGCTCAATTGGATAGAGCATCGGACTGTCGATCCGAAGGTTGAGGGTTCGAGCCCCTTCGGCCTCGTTCTGTAAGTCAAAGGCTGTCAAGCACTTGTGTTTGGCAGCCTTGTTCTTTTCCCGGCGGATCCAGGGGCGCGCGCCAAGCACGCGCCAAAACCTGACCCAGGACAGCGTCGCTGGCCTGCCGCGCCCGGTCCACCAGATCGTCCGCCGCATGACCTCGTACTCCTTGAGGCCCATGGCAAACCAGTTCGTCAGGGCTGTGCTCCTGAGCTCGCGGAAGCTTCTATCGGGGATGCCTGCCCGTTTGCGGATTGCATTGAACTGGGGCAGCAAGTTGTTGATGACCTTCGGGCGAGAGTCGGAATAGGTCCACTTCCCTGCCGCTCGAAGCTGCTGGATGCGGCCGTAACGTCTGGGCGGAACGAGTCTGGGCATCGGCGCAGTACACGGGGTCTCCCATTGCCGCCGGCGACGAACTTGTCGCTGCCTCCACAGGCGGCGGCGTCACCGTCATCCAGGTTGGTGACGGGCTGAACGTCCGGGCGGGAAGCGATTTGGGCGAGAAGATTCCCGCCACTTCAGCGGTCGCTCAAAACAAGATGTGCTTGCATAAACCGGTCATTTGAACGCCTCGGCCGGGTGAGGTCATTCCCGGGACACCATACGAATGGCGATCCGGGGCGCGGCAACACTTCCACCATGTCGGCAAAATCAAGAGCCCATGGAGGCGCGGAAAAGCTGTATGTACGCGACGGTGCAGTCGCAATCCGCCCGGCGGTTCAACTCTTTCGGATGTTCTCAGATACCGCCGCCAGGAGGACCTCCGGCTTGACGGGCTTCTCGAGCACCTTCTTGACGGGCAGCCAGGTCTCATCCGGCTCGAAGCCAAACGGTAGATTCATCTCACGCCGAATGCCGGTCATGATGATGATCGGGATGTCCTTCAGCTTCTCGTCTTCGTTTAGTAGACGGGCAACGTCGAAGCCCTCGCTCTTCGTCGTCATCATGACGTCGAGCAGGATCAGATCGGGGTTCTCGGCCCGGACCTTCTCGACGCCCTCCTTGCCGTCCGAGGCTGTGTGGACGTCGTATCCCTTGGCGTCGAGCAGGTTCGAGATTGCCTCGACGAATTCCGGATCATCATCGATCATCAGCACTTTCTGCGCCATTGTGTGCAACTCCTTCATTTCGCGTAGGTACCATCAATTGTCGTTTGCCCTGACCAGATTCGCAGGTGACTCCGTCTTCAGCGAGTCTCCCCGGGACCAGTCGATCCACCGGCCCATCGAGGCGGCCATTTGCTCCATACAACCCGGGCAAGCGCCGGGCTCCTCGTTCACACATCGCTTGTTCGGGTAAATCTCATACCGCCGGCGATACGGCGCCGGCGTGAAGTTCGGCATCAGCACATTCGCTCCGACGGCCAGGGCCCTGGGCCGTTCGTCCCGGCCATGCAGCGAGCCGATGGCTGTGCTCGCGGGGATGTGCGCGTTTCTGCTGACAATCCGCGTCAAAGCGATCATCTTCAGCGTCATCGTCAGATCTCCCGCCGGCTCGCCGGCTAACGGCGTCTGCGGGTGCGGGATAAAGGGACTCGGGCTGATCATGTCGAAATCGCCCGTCTTGAAAAACTGGATGTCGCCGGCCAGACTTTCGATACTCTGGCCCTTGAGGCCAACGAGGGTTCCCGAGCCGGTCTGGTAACCCAGCTCGGCTAAGTCCCGCAGGCACCGCAGCCGGTTCTCGAAGCTCATCCCGGGGTGGAGGCTGGCGTAGAGATCCGGGTCGGAGGTCTCGATCTTGAGTAGATACCGGTCGGCGCCCGCCTGTCTCCAGAGTTGATACTCGCGGCGGCTCCGCTCGCCGACGCAGAGCGTCACGGCCACATCGAGCTGTGTCTTGATCTCTTCGATAACACGTCGCAGCCAATCGGCGTCGAGATGATCGTCTTCACCGCTCTGCAAGACAATGGTTCTGATGCCCTCGGCAGCAACACCCCGGGCGGCGGCCAGAACCTCGTCGTGGGTGAGGTGGTAGCGTTCGAGTCGAGCATTCTGCCTGTTGAGCCCGCAGTATTCGCAGGAATTGCGGCAGACGTTGGAGAATTCGATGATCCCGCGGAGCAGCACGCCGTCGCCGACGAATCGACGGCGGACGCGATCCGCAAAATCGAACAGCACGTCCAGATCGGGCGGGGTCGTGGCGTGCAGAACGGCCTCAATATCCGCTTGGTCCGGCATGCTGGCCGAATAGATTCTCTCCAGAATTGTCTGCACGCCCGTGCCCATCACCGCTGCTCTTTCGCCGCCTGCTTTCGATACTCCTTGATGATCTGCGTCATTTTCTTGGGCGTCAGATCGCCGTGAATCTTGTCACCGATCATGACCACGGGCGCCAGGCCGCAGGCGCCGAGGCAGCGAGCCGGCGCCAGGGAGAACACCCCATCGGCCGTCACCCCGCCCAAATCGATCTTCAGCTCGTCCCTGATGGTCTGCAGGATCTGCGCCGCTCCCTTGACGTAGCACGCCGTCCCCAGACAGACCGCAATCTCGTACCGCCCCGGAGGCGTCAGCTTGAAATAGTGATAGAACGTCGCCACGCCCCAGATATGCGCGGTCGGAATCTGCATAGACAGCGCGATCTCGTCCATCACCTGCGTCGGAAGGTATTTGTACAACTCCTGCGTCTTGTGCAGGACCGCAATCAAATGCGATTTTGGCTGTTCTCTTGTCTTGATCCCGTCGATGAACTCGCGCAGCTCGGCGAGCCTTTCCTCGTCGGTCGCAGGGGCCGGTTTCTCCGGTGTCTGAGTCTTTACCATGTGTCAGGTCCTTGTGAATCTCTAAAAGTACAGGTCTCTCTGGCCCGTCCGGGTCTTGTCGTAGTAACTCATGAATTGCTCGAACACGCCCGGCATCCGATCCCGAATCTGCTCGATCTCCTCGGCGATGACCTTCTCGCCGGCTGCAATCGTCTCCGGGCTGGCGAAGTCATCGAGCCATTCGCGAAACGTGATAACGGCGTTCAGCTTGCAGAACTGGCCTTCCCGGCCGGTGCGCAGCAGGCCCATGATCTTCTGTCCGGTTCGCCCGCAGCGATACCCCGCCGTGCAGAACGACGTGATATACCCGGCTTCGGCCAGCTCACGCACGACGTCGTCCAGCGAGCGAGTGTCGCCGAGCAGAAACTGCTGTCGCTCGCCGTGCTGGTTCTCGTCGAGCAGCTCCGCGTAGCCGCCGATTCCGATCCGCGTCGAGGCGTCGGTCTGCGTGCAACCGAGAGGCAGCACCGCGCGTCGCAGCCGGGCGTTCTCGCGGGCGGTCAGAATCATGCCCGCGTACGGCACGGCCAGCCGAATCACCGTGACGAGATGCTTGAAGGCGTCGTCATCTACTTTGTACTGAAGGTTCTGTGTAAACGGCGTGTTGTGAGCCGGCTCGAGTCGGGGGAACGAGATCGTGTGCGGCCCGATGCCGAACTTCTTCTCCAGCTCAATCGCGTGATGGAGCAGTCCCATGACCTCGAACTTCCAGTCGTGCAGCCCGAACAGCACGCCCAGACCGACGTCGTCAATGCCGGCTTCCATCGCGCGGTGCATGCAGTAGAGCCGCCACCGGTAGTTGCCCTTGATCGTGCGGCTCGGATGCAGCCGCTCATACGTGCGGCGGTGATAGGTCTCCTGAAAAACCTGGAACGTGCCGATGCCGGCGTCTTTGAGCACGCGAAGCTCCTCGATGGACATCGGTGCGGCGTTGACGTTGCAGCGGCGGATCTGGCCCCAGCCCCGCCGCGTTCTGACCTTCACGTCGGCGATGGCCCGCAACGTCGAAGCGATGTAGTCGATGCCGGACTTCGGATGTTCGCCGTAAACGACGATCAGACGCTTGTGCCCGATCGTGCCGGCCAGCACCTCGACCTCACGACGAACCTCGTCGAGCGACAGGATGCGCCGGCTCGCCTCCTTGTTGCTGCATCGAAAGCCGCAATACAGGCAGTCGTTGACACACAGGTTGCTCATGTATAGCGGCGCAAAGGTCACGATCCGATTATCGTAGACCTTCGTCTTGACCGTAGCGGCGGCCTGGCGCATCTCATCCAACAACTCGGGGTCCGTGACATGGAGCAGGCAGGCGGTCTCCTCCGGCGTCAACGTCTCGACCGCCAGGGACTTCTGCAGAATGTCCCTGACTCGCTTTGCATCGCAGGTCCTGTTCGCAGCCAGCGCCTGCTCAATGGCGGCCTCGTCGACAAAGTCTCGACCGTCGTCGAGGTACTTCTCGATCTGCTCCGGCTTGATCCTTTGCCCGGCCCATCCGACCGAGCCGGCGGGCCTGCTATTCTTCGTCATTGTCGTCATCAATACCACCCCCTTAGACGACTTTCAGTTCCGGCGAAACGATGCCCCGCGGCATCTTCGCCTCGTAATGCGTATGGAGCAACTCATGCGATTTGTCACTGAGCGGCCGACCGAGGAACTCCCGATAGAGCCTCTGCACATCCGGGTTATCGTGGCTTCGACGGATCGTCTTGGCTCGGTCCAGATCGTACAGCGCCTGCGCCCGCAGCTTGAGCACCTCCTC
>CBFDBY010000023.1:0-56095 GCA_965603165.1 uncultured Phycisphaerae bacterium | reverse complement strand
TAGGAATGCGGCCCAGCCCGATGGCCATCGGGGCCCACGCAATTATTTTGCGCCCCTTGACCCACGGCCGGGTTCATCCTTACAATAACGGACTTTTGGCTACCCAATCGTTGTCATAGAATAATTCGTGCGGTTTCTTACGCTCGGGATGTGGTCTTATGAAGCAGATCATCAAGGAAGTTCTCAAAGCTGAGGAGAGGGTCGATGTGGCGCTCAGCCAAGCTCGTGAGAGGGCTTCTGAGACAATAGGCTCGGCGGAACGGGAGGTAGCCGAGAAGCTGAGCGATGCCAAAGAGCAAGCGCGGGAAATCATACAGACTGCCGTCGAGGAGGCGGAAAAGGAAGCGAAGCGAATCCGGGCCGAGAAACTGAAGCAAACGGATCAGCAACAGGAGGCGATGTTCCACGACCACGCGGACGTCATAGACGATCTGGTTGGCCGGATCTGCAAGATCGTACTGGCCGCAGAGCACGAGGTGGACATCCGGTGATGGCCAGCCCACTGTCGAAATATTCGTTCATCAACGCCAAGCTGCGTGCTCGGATCAGCAAGATCCTTTCCGATCAGATGTTCGATCAGTTGGCCAAGGCCCCTTCTCTCGATGCGGCCCTCGCGCTGCTGCGGGACACCCCGTTCGCTCGCCTGGAGGAGATGTACTCGGCGACGGGAGATCTCAAACAGGCGGAGCTGCAATTGCTGAAGGATGAAATCGAGCTTTACACGAATGTCAAGCAGTACGTCCACCGCGACTCGCTGGCGTTGGTCGACGCGCTCTTATCCCAGTTCGAGATTGACAACCTGAAGAACGCGATACGGGTGTTCTTCGACGCCAAACTCCGCCAGCGTCCAGGCAACGTCGGCACGCACTACATCCTGTACGATCGTATCCTCCATGATCTCCCGATCGACATCATCGTCCATGCGGAGAGCTTTGAGGAGATCGCCGGTGTGTGTGAAGGGACGCCGTACGGTCCGGTTATCAGAAAATACAGCCACACGGTCGAATCGGAAGGCTCGCTCTTCCGCATGGAAATCGCCCTGGACCACCTCTACTACCAGAATCTTCTGTCCGCCATTGCGAAATTGGGCTCACAGGATCGAGGCATCGCCCTGCGCTTTGCCGGCGTGCAAATCGATCTGCAGAACATCAACTGGATCATCCGCTTCAAGCACTTCTACGACCTTCCGCTGGAGGCGGTCATGGCGGCGATCGTGCCGGGGGGCTACAATTTGAACGAGGCTGTCATCGGCGAACTGTATCGGGTGCAGAATGTTGCCTCGGCGCTGCAAGGGTTCGTCAAGAATAAATACCCGGGGCTGTCTCCTCTGATTGCCGCCCAGACGCCGGACAGCACGTCGCGACTTCTGCTCATCCGCAGAATCATGGAAGAAATCAGGAAACATGAGGTCCAGCGCATCTTGACGGGGTACCCTTTCACGGTAGGCATCCTTTTGGCGTACTTCGTCCTCAAGAGCAGCGAGCTCAACAGAGTGAGAATCATCCTGAACGCAAAGCAGTATGGGATAGAGCCGGAACGGATTGAGAGCATGATATGATGTTCACGACTCGCATGGTACAGCTCTTCGCCGTGGTCCTTCGAAAGGACTGCGAACGCGTGACGGAAGCCCTCCTCCGCGAAGGGGTCATGCAGTTCATCAGGACTTCGGAAGTCGGAGCGGAGAATTTGTCTGCTGTCAAGTCGGAAGCCTCCTTTGCGGACCTCTCCGAGTTGCGGCAGCGAATCGAAGGGCTTCTGCACGCGGTCGGCATGATCCCCGCGGCGCCCGGCGAGGACGACCTGAACGCACGCGTGATGGTCGATGTCAATCAGGAGAAGAAACACCTCGATACGGTCGAGGCAAGACGTGCCGGCATCAGAGAGCGGCAGAGGGCGATTCAGCAGGAGATTCTAAAGATCGAGGATATCAGACGGCAAGTGGGGCTTTATGGCATAGGCCTGCCCGAGACCACCTTGTCGGCCAAACATTCCTTTCTGGTCATGCAAACCGGCAGGATCCCTGTGTCCAACAAGGGGCAGCTCGAAGACGGGCTGGAGGCTCTTCCTTCTCTGTGTATGGAGCTGGGGCGAGAGGACGGCAGCCTCCATTACTTCCTCATCTCCATGAAAAGGGACGGCGAACAGGTGCGCAAGATCCTGGCGAGTGCCGGATGGAGCGAGATCGAATTGCCGGCAGAGCTCAAATCCGTCAAGGCCGATGCGTTCAAGGAACTCTCGGCCAAACTTGAGGCAATGACCGCCGAGCAGAGGAAACTCGAGACAGAGGCGGGGCGCATCGTGAAAGACCGAGCAGATCATCTCCAGGAGGTCTGGGTCCACCTGCGGGTCAGCGAGCTTCTCTACAAGGTCCAGAGCCATTTTTCCGCATCCTCCCGGACGGTCATCTTCACGGGCTGGCTGCCCTCGTCGGCCAAAGAGAGGCTGACGAAGGCGATCGAAAAAGCCAGCGAGGGGCGGTGCTACCTGGAATGGAACGAGGCAGCCGCCACGGACGTCGTCGGGGAGGAAATCCCGGTGCGCTTCAACAACCCGAAACTGCTGGAGCCTTTCCAGATGCTGGTGAGCAATTTCGGGATTCCGCGATACGGGACGATCGATCCGACACCCTTCGTCATGCCGCTGTATCTCGCCATGTTCGGGCTCATGTTCGCGGATATCGGGCAAGGGCTGGTCCTGGTTCTGTTGGGCGGGCTGGGGACATTTCACTTGAGGGGGAACGATGCCAAACAAGGCTTTTACCGGCTTTCGTGGCTGATCGTCTGGTGCGGCCTGTCCTCCATCTTCTTCGGCCTCCTCTTTGGGGCCTTTTTCGGCGTGGTCCTCTTCACTCCGCTGTGGTTCGACTTTCACGGGGCCGTATCAGGCCACCAGGCGGACGGACCGGGCCACCGGGACGTGTTTGACATTCTGTCGGTGGCCGCCTACTTCGGGATCGGCGTCATCGCTCTGGGCCTGCTGTTCAACTGGGTGAACATCATTCGCGCCCGGAAATGGATGGAGCTGATCTTCGACAAAGGCGGCATCCTTGGCGGGTGGATCTATGCGGGGGGGATCTACATCGCCTCCTACGTGATCTCCCACGGCTACAAGGAATTCCCGCCGGGGATGACGTTGTTCCTGTTGGTCGGCGTGCCCGCTCTCTTACTATTCGTCAAGGAGCCATATCACCATTTCCGGCATGGCGCGAGGCAGGCCGATCAGGGGGCGAACCCCGTCTTTGCAATCCTCACTTTCCTCATGGAGTGGATGGTCGAGCTGCTGGAGATCTTCAGCGGCTATCTTTCGAATACGCTGTCCTTCCTGCGAGTCGCCGGGCTGGGTATCGCTCATGTGTGCCTGATGATCTCCTTCTTTGCCCTCGCCGAGATGACGTCGGGGATCTGGGCGTTTCTGATTCTCGTGCTTGGGAACATCCTGGTGATTGCACTGGAAGGTCTCTCGGCGGGAATCCAGGCCCTGAGGTTGAGTTACTACGAGTTCTTCACGAAGTTTTTTCATGGGACGGGCAAGCTGTACACGCCCATCTCGCTGACCAGTAGGGTATAGCCGGGGTGGGAGAGCGATTCTCGTTATTGACCGGTTTGGCTGAAGACAATGGAACTGGAAAGGATCGGACATTATGAACGAAGCGCAGAAGACGCTAAAACAGCACATCATGCAGAGCTTGGTCATGCTTTGCACGGTGATGGCCATCACGGCGACCGTGTTTTGCAGTCGTTCTTTCGGGCAGACTTCTCCCGACGCTGAGACCGTTCAGTCGGAAGAGAAGTCGGCGGACAACGTCAAGTACGGCCTGATCGCTGCGGCCGCAGCTTTCGGCCTGGGTGCGATCGGTGCCGGAATCGCGATTTCGCACGTCGGGGCGGCCGCGATGGGGGCCATTGCGGAGAAGCCGCAGATTGCGGGACAGGCCTTGATCTTTGTCGCGCTGGCCGAGGGACTCGTGGTATTTGGCTTCATTACGGCCCTGATGATCCTTGGCAAGGTGTAGCCGGCTCATGAAGTACTCAATCATAGGGGATGAAGATACGGTACTGGGCTTCGAGCTGGTGGGCCTGTCGGGGCAGGTCGTGCAAACAGCAGAGGAAGCACGACGCGCCTTCGAGACCATGCTTGAGGACAAGGAAATCGGTATCATTATCATCACGGAGCCGGTGGCCGATATGATACGGCCGATCGTGGAAAAGTACCTGTTCACGGTGAGCTTTCCGCTCATTGTGGAAATTCCGGATCGAAGAGGCCGACCGCCGGGCAGGCCTGGAATTCGGGAGATGGTGAACGCCGCCATCGGAATCAAGCTATGACGGGCAAGCGTCTTCCGGAGCCTCCTACGTTGGAAAGAGTAAACGCTTGAAGAAGGTGTGACGCTTCATGGAATCTGTGGAAAAAGAAAAGGCCGCCTTGATTTCCGATATTGAGGCAGACGCGCGTCTGGAAGCGGAGGCGATCCTGAAAGAAGCGCAAGACCGGGCGACCCAGAAAAGAGAGCAGGGCCAGAGGCAAATCGAGTCGATACTCAATGATGCCCGGAACCAGGCACAAGACCAGGCCCAGGCCGTCAAGAGGACGGTACTGTCCGCGGCGGAACTCGAGGTGAAACGCCGGTCCATGCGCGCCCGCGACCTGGTCATGCGACAGATCATGGATCGCGTGGAGAAGAGACTATCCTCCCTGATCGGCGATGCCGATTATAGGGCCGTCCTGATTGGCTGGATGACGGAGGCAGCCGTCGGCCTTGGTGCGGAATCGGCTGAAGTTAACGCTTCACAGACAGAGCGTCCGTTGATCGATGACCGGATGCTCTCGGAGGTTCGCGAGAAGGTCCATGCGCGGACCGGCAGCGAGGTGGAGCTGACCCTGTCTGCTGCCCAGCCGTTGCCGTCTCAGGGGGTGGTCTTGACGGCGGCCGACGGACGCACCGCATTCAACAATCAGGTGCCCACCAGAATGCTGCGCCACCAGCGAGAGATTCGGAAGTTGATCTATGACATCTTGTTCACGGACCGTGAAAGAGCATGAGTACGAACGATAGGATCATAGGACGCGTCAAGAGGGTAAACGGCCCCGTCATCGAGGTGATGGGGATTACCGACGCCGAGATGTTCGAGCTGGTCAGAGTCGGCGAGGAGAGGCTGGTCGGCGAGCTAATCACGCTCGAGACCGACAGCGCCGTGATTCAGGTCTACGAGGACACAACGGGCATCGCCCCGCACGACCCCGTGTACGGCGCGGCAATGCAGTTGTCCGTGGAGCTGGGCCCGGGCATGGTCGGCACGATCTACGACGGGATCCAGCGCCCCCTCGAAGCCATCCGCGCAACGTCGAACATCTACATCAAGCGCGGAATCACCATTCCCTCATTAGACAGGGAGAAGAAGTGGCATTTCGTCCCGCTGGCCAAGGCGGGAGATCGCATTTCCGGTGGCATGGTCCTCGGCACGGTCCAGGAAACGGAGAAGGTCCAGCACCGAATCCTGGTTCCCCCCGGCAACGAGGACGCCCTCGCGTCGATCGAGCCGGAAGGGGACTACACCGTGGAAGAGGTCATTGCGGTCCTGAAGACCGACCGCGGAGACACACGACCCCTGTACTTGATGCACCGGTGGCCGATCCGCGTTCAGCGGCCCACGCGGAGCCGCCTGCCTTTGGATGTCCCCCTCATCACGGGCCAGAGGGTAATCGACACGTTCTTTCCCACGGCCAAGGGCGGGACGGTCGCCATTCCGGGCGGGTTCGGCACGGGCAAGACCATGACGCAGCAGGCGGTCGCCAAGTGGTGCGACGCCGATCTGATCGTGTATATCGGCTGCGGTGAACGAGGTAATGAGATCACCGACGTCCTGACGGAGTTCCCCAAGTTGGTGGACCCGAGGACCGGCCGGTCGCTCATGGAGCGAACCATCCTAATCGCCAACACATCCAACATGCCGGTCTCGGCACGCGAGGCGAGCATCTACACGGGAATCACGATGGCGGAATATTTCCGCGACCAGGGCTACCATGTGGCCGTGATGGCGGATTCCACCTCACGGTGGGCCGAGGCGCTGCGCGAGTTGTCCGGCCGGATGGAAGAGATGCCCGCCGAAGAGGGATTCCCCGCCTACCTGCCGACGAGGATCGCCGAGTTCTACGAACGCGCCGGCTACACCGAGACGCTCGCTGGAGACCAGGGTTCGGTCACCATCATCGGGGCGGTTTCGCCGCCCGGCGGCGATTTCTCGGAGCCGGTTACCCAGCACACGAAGCGGTTCATCCGCTGTTTCTGGGCCCTGGACCGGAACCTCGCCAATGCCAGGCACTATCCGGCCATCTCCTGGCTCGACAGCTACAGCGAGTACCTCAGCGATATTGCTCCCTGGTGGGAACGACAGGTCGATGCGGAATGGCGCACCGACCGAACGGAAATCATGGAGCTGCTGCACAAGGAAGTCCGTCTTCAGCAGGTCGTCAAATTGGTGGGGCCCGACGCGCTGCCCGACACGCAGCGGTTCATCCTGGAAGTGTGCACGCTGTTCAAGAACGCCTTTCTGCAGCAGAACGCCTACGACAAGATCGATGCCTTCAGCGTGGTCCGGAAGCAGGCGAAGATGCTGCACGTGATCGTCGCGTACTGGAGGCGAGGATCTGCCGCCATTAAGAACGGGGCGACGCTCGTCGCGCTGAGGAAGATGAAAGTGTACCAGGACATCGTGAGAATGAAGTTCTCCATCCCGAACGACGATCTTTCTCTTTTCGACAAGATCGAGGCCCGCTTGGAGCGTTCGATGGATCAACTGGAGGCGCTGCATGCCTGAGACGAGAGACAGACGTCTTCTGTCCGGCCGCGAGTATATCGGTGTGGACAAGATCGACGGGCCGCTGGTGTTTGTCAGCAAGACCCATCCCGTCGGATACAGGGAGCTCATCGAGTGCGTCGACAGGGACGGCCACGTCCGACGGGGCATCGTTCTGGAATCCGCCACCAACGTGGTCGTTGCACAGATATTCGAGGGGACCAGCGGTCTGACGCTTCCCGATACGCGGATCCGATTCAGCGGCGAGCCCCTCACGATTTCCGTCTCGAAGGAGATGCTGGGCCGAGTGTTCAACGGCCTGGGCCTTCCCATCGACGGCGGCCCGCCCCCACGAGGCGATCTCGAGCTGGACGTCAACGGCATGGCGATCAATCCGACCGCACGCCAGTACCCCCGGGATTTCATCCAGACGGGCATCTCCGCCATCGACGGCATGAACACGCTCATCCGCGGGCAGAAGCTCCCGATCTTTTCCGGGAACGGGCTGCCTCACAACCAGCTTGCCGCCCAGATCGCACGGCAGGCGAAGATCCGTGGGTCCGGCACCGAGTTTGCCGTCGTCTTCGCCGCGATGGGGGTCAAGCACGACGTGGCCCGATTCTTCACGCGCTCCTTTGAAGCCAGCGGCGTGCTGGACAAGGTCGCCCTGTTTCTCTCGCTCGCCGACGATCCTTCCATCGAACGGCTGATCACCCCCCGGACCGCACTGACTCTCGCCGAACACCTGGCTTTCCATGAGAACATGCACGTGCTCGTCATCATGACGGACATGACCAACTACTGCGAGTCCCTGCGCGAGATCTCCACGATCCGCGGCGAGATCCCCTCGCGGAAGGGATATCCCGGATACCTCTATTCCGATCTGGCCGAACTCTACGAGCGCTCCGGGATGCTCAAGGACCATGAAGGGTCCATTACGGCCTTGCCGATTCTCACGATGCCCAACGACGACATCTCGCACCCCATTCCCGACTTGTCGGGATATATCACCGAGGGGCAGATCGTATTCGAGCGGGAAATGGACGGCAGAGGGATCTATCCGCCGATTGCCGGCTTGCCTTCGCTTTCGCGTTTGATGAAGGACGGGATCGGCGAGGGGATGACCCGGGAGGACCATCCGCATCTGGCGAGCCAGCTCTTCGCGGCGTACAGCCACGTCAAGGACGTGCGCAATCTGGCCTCAGTGATCGGAGAGGAGGAACTGACGCCCCTGGACCATGACTACCTGGAATTCGGCGGGGCGTTCGAGCAGAAGTTCATCTCTCAGCGCAAGGACGAAGAGCGAACGATCGAACAGACGCTGGACCTGGGGTGGGAGGTGTTGAGGCTCCTGCCCGCCAGCGAGCTGCACCGAATCACGGAAGAGGAAATCGAAAAGTACTACGGGGCATAGCCGGTACGCATTATGGCGCAGTACAACTACGCACCGACGAAGACGAATCTGCTCAGACTGCGGAACGATCTGATGTTCGCGCAGCAGGGATACGAGCTTCTGGACCAGAAGCGAAACATCCTGATCGTCGAGCTGTTGTCGCTCGTCGATCAGACCGTGGATTACCAGAATCGGGTTGAAACGGCGCTCGCAAAAGCCTATAAAGCCCTGGAAGAAGCCGTTTTTGATATGGGCAAGCTCAAGGTTCAGTATCTGACGGGGGCGGTCAACATGGCGACCGATATCACCATTCGCTCCAGAAGGGTCATGGGCGTGAACCTGCCCGTGGTCGAGACGGGCTTCCGGGAGCATCCGCCCTACAACAGTCCAATGGGCACCAGTTTCTGGATCGACAGCGCCCTGGGCGCTTTCAAAGAGGCGCTCGAATCGCTGGGCAAGCTGGCCGAGCTGAAGATCTCCGTATTGAGACTGGCCAATGAGGTCAAGCGAACCATCCGAAAGGTCAATGCTCTGGAGAAGATCGCGGTTCCCGACCTGAAGGAGACTGTCCGATTCATTGAAGGCCGGCTCGAAGAGAGCGAGCGAGACATGTTCGTCCTGATGAAAATGGTCAAGGAGAGATTGGACAGGGAACGACTGAGAACCCGGGAGGCCGATCGTGGGTAAGCCCCTCAAGAAGATCATGGTTTATATCGACGGCACGGAGCAGTCTGTCACGGCGGCGCAGTACGCCATATGCCTCGCATCGTTTTCGGGAGCCGAACTGGTCGCCCACTACGTGGTCAACACGAGGGCCGTGGAGGATCTCCTGAAGGCCCGGATCTTTCTCAAGGATGAGCGGGTCGAATACGAGCACGATATGGAGGCGAACGCCGATCGATATCTGGATTACGTGGACGGGCTGGCGCAAAAGAAAGGCGTGGCCCTCGTCAAGAAACGCAGCAGAGGAAACGTCCACAAGGAGATTCTGGACGCCGTCCGTGAGTATGATGTGGACCTTCTGGTGATCGGGGAACTGTCTCGGATCCGAAGCCGAAGAGATGAGTTCTACGATGAGGCCGAACGGGCCATGCGCACCGTGCCTTGCTCGGTCCTGATCGTCAAAGATGAAGACAAGGTCTGGGAGTTGTACGAATCCCTGGGGTAGACAGGAGCCGTACATAGTTGAGAATCGCCTTCGTGCGTGAAATACGAGGAGAATTTTGGTCATGGCATTGATTGACTTGATTGTGCCGGAAGTGGTGAAGACGCCGCTCGTATCGAAGGACAAGCCCGACGTTCTGCGAGAGCTTGTCCAAGTCCTGAAAGATGCAGGCAGGATCGATGATTTTGACGCGGTTCTCCAAGCCGTGCAACAGCGGGAGGACCTGCAGAGCACCGGCTTGGAGGAAGGGATCGCCGTCCCCCATGGCAAGACCGCCGCCGTCTCGCGATTACAGATTGCCCTCGGCATCGCCCCGCAGGGAATCGATTTCAGCTCATTAGACGGCAAACCGACGCAACTCTTCTTCCTTCTGGTGGCTTCACCCGAGCAGTCCGGTCCTCATGTGGAAGCCCTTGCGGAGGTGGCGAAGCTGGCGCGCTCGAAGGCTTTCTGCCGGGCCTTGATCGGTGCGGACAATCCTCAAGAGGTGGTTGAGCTCATCAGAGGGGAGTGATTGCTGGTTTAGGATGGCCTGACCATGTGTCGAAGATCCGGGGGATACATCACGTAGGTAGCCTTTGCGGAGATTCATGAAAAGGCGATTGCTTGTCATAGGCGTCTGTTGCGGCGTTCTCATCTTCCTGGGACTGTGGCACGCGCTGGGCTCAACCGGGGTCCCGGCCAATTGCACCGAAGTCGCCTACGAGCCGAACATTGCTCCCGACTACTCCGGCGTCGTCATCCCGCCCAACATCGCCCCGCTGAATTTCAGGATCCTCGAGAGGGGGCAAGCCTATCGCGTGAGGATCCGTTCGCAACGAGGGGCGCCGATAGATCTCGTCAGCCGAACGGGCTCCATCCACATCCCCTCCCGAGCGTGGCACGCCCTGCTGGATGCCAACGGAGGCGAGCAGATCTTCGTGGACGTCTTCGTCAAGAGTGCGGACAACGGATGGCTGCACTTTCAGCCCATCGCCAACACGATCGCCGAAGAAGATATTGACGGGACGCTCGTGTACCGGTTCATGAAGCCTATCTACAACGCGTGGAAAGACATAGGAGTCTATCAGCGTCGTCTGACCGATTTCAAGGTGTCACAGGTCCTGCATGGCCGCTCCTTCGGCGAGGGGTGCCTGAACTGTCACAGTTTTGTCGGCAATGCGCCGGACACCATGACGATCGGCTTGCGCAGCGCGGCCTACGGCAGCCACACACTCCTGGCTCGGAACGGCACAGTCCGGAAGATCGGGGCCAAATGGGGCTACACGGCCTGGCATCCGAGCGGCCGATTGGCCGTCTATTCCATCAACAAGGTATGCCAGCTCTTTCATACCGGCGGCCTGGAGGTCCGAGACGTGGTCGATCTCGATTCCGCCCTGGTCTGCTATCACGTTGAGAGCAATAAGGCCCTCTGCCCGGCGGAGCTGGCAGACAAGGACTGGCTTGAAACCTATCCGACCTGGTCGCCGGACGGGCGGTTTCTCTATTACTGCAGCGCTCCCATTCTGTGGCAGGATCGCAGCGCCGTTCCGCCCGAGAACTACGACAAGCTCAAGTACGATCTTCGGCGCGTGGCCTATGATATCGAGACGGATCGATGGGGCGAGGCCGAGACGGTCCTGGCCGCGGAGGAAACGGGATTGAGCATCCTGTTGCCAAGAATCTCGCCGGACGGTCGATTTCTTCTGTTCTGCATGTGTCGCTACGGCTGCTTCCCAGTCTACCAGCCCAGCAGCGACCTTTACCTCATGGACCTTGCCACCGGAGACTATCGCAAGCTGGCCACCAACAGCGCGTATTCCGAATCGTGGCACAGTTGGTCCGGCAACAGTCGGTGGATCGCATTCAGCAGCAAGCGTCAGGGAGGCTCGTTGACCCGAACGTATTTCAGCTATGTGGACGAGACCGGCCGGGTGCACAAGCCCTTCGTTTTGCCGCAGAAGGACCCGGCGTACTATGATTCGCTCTTGGAGACGTATAGTGTTCCCGAACTGGTCAAGGCCCCTGTCAGGGTAAACCGATCTGTGCTGGCCCGGGTTTCTCGTTCCGAGCCTTCCGTGATGGTGGACATTCCCATTACCGGGGCGACGCCGCAGGCCGGCCCATCCGAGCCGTGGCTGGAACGGGAGTAACGGACCGTCGTCGGAGATATCCATCCGGGGACAGGAGACGAAAAGGCGTGCTGTACAGAATCAAGAAGGTCCCGCACAATCTGATATTGTTTCTGGTAGCCGCGGCATATCTCTGGCTGGTCGTTGAGCCGCACCTGATCTACCAGTGCTTCGGCACGATTCTGCCGGACGCCCCCACGTTTGTCACCGGATGGCCGTTTCTAAGAAATGCACTGGGCCTGCCCGGCGGATTCGTGATGTACGTAGCCGGATTCCTGTCGCAGGGCTTCTATTATTCATGGCTGGGAACCGCGATCATCGTGCTGTGCACGCTATTCCTGTGCGAGCTTGCCAGACGCCACTTTGTAGCCGCCGGCAGCGCCCGAGCCACCATCTGGAGCTCTCTACCGGCGGTCGCGGTCTTTCTGATCTACAGTCGGTATCAGCATCCGCTGCCGGCCTGTCTGGCCATCTCAGCGGGATTGCTGTGCTCTCTTGCCTTCGAACGATTACCGTGGCAAAGTCTGGCGATCCGTGCGGCCGTCCATTGCGTCATGGCCGCCGCCCTCTTCTGGCTGGCGGGGGCGGGAGGACTGTTCGTCTTTGCCCTCATGACGATCATCTATGGAGCCCTCGTCCGCAGAGACTGGCGATTGCCGGTCCTGGCCGTCGCGGCCGGGCTTGCGATCGTCTGGGGTTCCGCCCGGTACGTGTTCCTCATTCCGCAGCAACAGGCCTTCTTCGCTCTGACTCCCTTTTCTTCGGCAGTGACCGGAGGCGTGAAGGTCTTTTCAAAGGTCATGATTGGCGTTCTGTATGTCTTTGTGCCTTCGAGCGTATTGCTCCTGTTCCTCAGCCGCAAGGTGTTTCATAGGTTCGGGCAGCCTAAGACACGATCCAAGCCGGCCAAGCGCAAGAAGGCGCGGGCTGCGGCTGCGAAAAAACAGTGGTCTCCGGCCTTTCTGAGGAAATCGGCAGTGACAGCCCTTCCCGTCGCCATGCTGGCGGTCGGACTCTACTTCAGCCATGACCCCATGGGCAAGCCGTATGTCCTCGCGCACGACTATTCCCTTCGGAAGCAATGGGACGATATTCTCGAATTCAGTCGCAGCTTGCCCAAGGGCACGACCAACCCTTACTTCAATCATGACGTCATTCGGGCGCTGTATCATACCGGCCGGCTGCCTTACGACATGTTCGACTTCCCGCAGACGCCTCACGGCCTTTTGCTCACGCACGAGAAGAAGGTGTCGTATCTGACTCAATTGAAATTGTGCGATACCTTCCTGGAACTCGGGCAGGTCAACCTGGCGGAGAAGTTGGCGTCGGAAATCCTGGCTACCCGAAACCATTCCGCGATGGCCACCGAGAAACTGGCCTGGATCAACATCATCAAGGGACAGCACGACACCGCCCGGATTTACCTCAACGCCCTGAAGAAAGACCTCGTCTATCATCGGACGGCCCAATCGCTGCTCGGCGCACTGGACAGGGGCTTCACGCCCGACGAGACGGCCGCCATCGACAGGATCCGCTCCTGCATGCACCACGAGGGGTATCCCGGGACGGGCAAAGACTCGATCGAGAAGTTGTTGACGGGATTGCTCGACGAGAATCCCCATAACAAGATGGCGTTCGAGTATCTGATGGCCTGCTACCTGCTGACGGGTCGAGTGGACATGATCGCGGCGAACGTCGCACGGCTGGGCGAGCTTGGCTACGAGGCGATTCCGGTCCTGTACGAAGAGGCCATCCTCATCTACGCGAATTCTCCCGAACAGAAGATCGACTTGAGCAAACTCAAGGTCAGACGCCAAACCGTGGAGCGCTACCAGAGATTCGTACAGCTCCGAAACAGCGTGCAGCCTCAGAACCGCCAGACCGTGCTCAAGCGTCTGATCCTCGAATTCGGCAACAGCTACTTCTTCTACTTCGCGTTCGGATGCGTCGGAGTGGCTTAAAGTTGCCGGTTCATGGAAATTGACCACACCGAACACCATTGAACCATCTGCCCGAAATCGTATACTTCCCTGCAGCAAATTCAGGAGAGCCCTGAGAACACGAGCCATTCTGAAGACAAGTTCCAGGGCCGGCTTCCTTTCAATCTCATCGGAGGCGATGACCGTGACCGTACGCCACGACATTCTCTCCCAGGAAGACTGGATTGCCTTGAGGCAGCATCTCGGATTGTCCCTTCGACAAAGCGAAATCGTGAAGGGGCTCTTTTACGGAGACCCGCATGAGGAGATTGCCCGCAAGCTCGCGATTCAGCCGCATGTCGTCGGTGAAGAAATGAGTCGGCTGTATCGCGAGTTCGGCGTGTCCAATCGGCTCGAACTGATTCTGCACGTGCTTGCATCCCTGCGGGACTGTTCTGAACAGGACGATCACTTTGTTCGCTGAGCCGACAGCGAAGACGCGCAACTGGTCACAAGCGATGCCCGGGCGACCGTCGGCCATGCGGACTACGGAGAGCCCCGGAAGGGTTTCGCCCGCTCCGACGGCCAGGTCCGGCGAAGAGCATCACCATCAGGCCCACAGCTCCCAAGCTGCTCAGAATGGTGCAGGTAGCGAGCAGGTAAATCGTGTCTTCGTCTTCGGTGCTCAACGGCGTGCGTTTGGTTTGGGCGGTGGCAAGGCCGCGATGCACCTTCACCGCCGAGCGGTCCCACAGGCGATAGGCAAACACGCCGCATGC
This sequence comes from uncultured Phycisphaerae bacterium, assembly GCA_965603165.1. Taxonomy (GTDB): domain Bacteria; phylum Planctomycetota; class Phycisphaerae; order Sedimentisphaerales; family Anaerobacaceae; genus PLanc-01. The sequence goes on along the minus strand of CBFDBY010000023.1, from coordinate 41,934 downwards.
CATCGACACACAGAACATGCCAACGATCAGGCCCGCTGCGATAATCCTCAGGATTGCCCTGGCCATATGTCTGCAAACCGAAAAGAAACCGTCCAATTCACGCAGGCACAATTCTACTCTTTCCCCGCCTCGCGAGCCACGGAACTTTCTTGTTCGCTCTCGCGGCATGGAGTGCCTGATTGCGCCGGCAGGCTCCATTGGCCGTCGTCGCGGCTATCGGGACAGAATCATCTTCACCGCGGTGATCAGAAGGGCCACGCCGAAGAGTTTCTTGAGCAGTGTGGCGTTGATCGCGGTGGCGAACTTGGCGCCGAGCAGGCCGCCGAAGAAGAAGCCCACGCAAATCAGGGCCGCGATCTTCACGTCGACATAGCCCTGCTTGTAGTACGTCCAGGCGGCGAGCAATCCGATGGGCGGAACCATCAGCGCAAGCGTTGTGCCCTGCGCGCCATGTTGGGTCAGCCCGAAGATCAGGACCAGCGCCGGCACGAGGAGGATCCCGCCGCCGAGGCCGAGCAGGCCGCTGAGAATCCCCGCGAGGAGACCCAAGAGCAGGAAGGAAGCGATATAGACGGTTGCGTTCATGGCATTACACCCATTTCGGACGGTCAGACGTTTCCGCCAAACAGCTCGGTGAATTTCTCTTCGATGTCGGGATGTTCGCACAGGGTCTGGCCGATGAGCACAGCCCGAACGCCGAAGGATATCAGCCGCCGGACATCTTCGGGCGTCTTGATGCCGCTTTCGGAAACGAGCTCGCCCTCTTCCTCCAGAAAGCCGGCCAGCCGGGCCGTCGTGCCCAGATCCACTTTCATCGTGGTCAGATCGCGATTGTTGATGCCGAGGATGCTGTAGCCTTTCTTCGGAAATCCGATCATGCTGCGCACGGCCAGCAGAGTGTCCGCTTCGTGCACCTCCAACAGTACCGTCAGGCCCAGCTCGCCGGCGGCGATCATCAGGTCCATCAATTCCCCCGGCTTGAGCGCGTCGCCGATCAGCAGGATCGCATCGGCCCCGGCCGCACGCGACTCGTACACCTGCCACAGATCGACGATGAAGTCCTTCCGCAGGACCGGCAGAGAAACCGCCCGCTTGACCTGTTGCACATAGTCGAGCCGGCCCTGGAAGTACTTCTCATCGGTCAGGACGCTGATCGCATCGGCGCCGCATCTCTCGTAGATCCGCGCGATCGCGACCGGATCGAAATCCTCGCGAATCAGGCCCGCTGAGGGCGACGCCTTCTTCACTTCCGCGATGACGTTGAGGCCGCGCGGATTGGGCTTCGTCACCGCCTTGTAGAAGTTACGACATCTCGGCAGATCGGCGATCTGCTCGCGGAGCTGCTCCAGAGCAATCCGGGCCTTCCGCCGGGCGATCTCCTGTCGCTTATCGGCGATGATGTTGTCGAGGATATTTGCCACGGTTTGTGGTCCTGCATGCAACGATTCTTCTGCCCCCACATCGCACGTTCATGCCGGCTTCGCGACCGTCACTGCGATGCCAGCGTCTTGGCCACGTGGACGTATCCCATGCGCAGCTCGCTGAGCGTATTCGTGAGAATCTGCTGCTCCTCCGGGGTCAGGTTCCCCTTGGTCTTCTCTTGCAGCGTTTGGAGCATATCGATGTTGTAGCGGGCCAGATCCAGGTCCGGCTTTCTCTCCTCTTCGCCCCTGATCTGCAGCAGGCCCATAGAAAACATGGCCTGCGTCGCCAACATGCTGATCAACGCGGCCAGACTCCCTTCGGGCAACGGCCCTCCGGGCCTTTGGCTCTCGGTGGTCTTCTCCTTCTTTTCCTCCGCCTCCCGGGCGGCTACGACCTCTTTCTCCCGCTGCGCCTCTTTCTTCCAGTCTTCGTCGACGATGATTTTCTTTTCCTGCTTTTCTTCTTCCGCCATTGTGAACCACCCCTTGTCTGGTAGGGTGGGCTATGCCCACCACTCATGTCCACATTTATCCGGATGGGCGCTGAGCCCACCTCCGGTTACCTGCCCCTGTACTTCTTCATACTCCGGTCGAGATCCCGTTTCTGGGTGCGTTCCGTAATGGTCTGCCGCTTGTCGTACTGCCTCTTGCCCTGCGCCAGCGCCAACTCGACCTTGGCCAGACCCCGTGCACTGAAGTATAGTCGCAAAGGCACGAGCGTAAAGCCCCGCTGTTCCAGCTTGGTCCAGATCCGGTGCAGCTCAGCCTTGTGCAGCAGGCACTTGCGCTTGCGCGTCGGGTCGTGGCCGCCGTCCCGGGCCATCGCGTACGGGGCGATCTTCGCCCCGACCAGCCAGCATTCGCCGTCCTGAATCCGGGCGTACGAGCCCGACAGGTCCGCCGCCGAGCCGCGCAGCGATTTCACCTCACTGCCGCACAACGCCAGACCGGCCTCGAACTTCTCCACGAGCTCGAAGTCGCGGTACGCCTTCCTATTCTTGGCCATCGGCGCCTGCTTGTTCTTGTCATCTTTCTTCGCCATCGTCGCCATCATAGCCGCCTCCGGACTGTTCCGCAAGCTACGCCTGAGCCGGCCCCATAGCGAGTCACCAACAGCAGGATGCTCTCTGCCTCTTTTTTCCCGCCAGGTCATTGACCAAGACTTCTCCCATCTGCTATACTCTGTTTTAGGCAAACGGAGGAAGGACCCTTCAGGTTCGACCCCTCTGGAGCGCCGCAACGAGCAGAGCCGCCCTTGCGCGGCCCTGACGGAACCTGGGGGACAGGAGGAAGATGGTATGAGACCGGCCCGAACCGCTCGAATGATCCCTGTGCTGATGGTTGTCTGCCTTCTCACCGTTTCGGCTCCCGCCCAGTACTCCGGCGGTAGCGGCACTCCGGACGATCCGTACCAGATCGCCACGCCTGCTGATCTTATCACCCTGGGCGAGACAGTCGCCGACTACGGCAAGCACTTCATCATGACGGCCGACATCGATCTGGACCCGAACCTCCCTGGCCGAAAGCACTTCCAGACGGCTGTCATTGCTCCAGGTGGGGTCGTTGCCGGTCTCAGTTTTGAGATTTGGCCCAGCCAAGAGGCGTTTGGAGGCACGTTTGACGGAAACGGCCATACGATTTCAAATCTGATGATATCCGGTGGTTCTTGTGTGGGATTGTTTGGTATCCTGCAAGCTCCGGCCGAGATAGTGGATGTAGGTCTGGTGGATGCCAATATCTCTGGGTCTCAAGTCGTTGGTGCGCTGGTAGGGAGCACCGGGTGGTGGCCCACTGCCTTCAATGAAACCAGCGGGGCCATAGCCCGATGCTACAGCACCACTTCCGAGGAAGGTTACAACTCCGTCCGGGGTCGTGACTACGTTGGCGGGCTGGTGGGGCTAAACAATTACGGCGGCAGTGTGAGCGAGTGCTACAGCAACGGCTCCGTTGAAGGCCGTGACTACGTTGGCGGGCTGGTGGGTAGGAACAGGCATGTTGTTCGCTTCTGCTACAGCACCGCCTCGGTCATGGGCTATCGTCATGTTGGGGGGTCGGTGGGGGGAAACCTCGACTTTGGCGCCTTGACCCAGTGCTACAGCAGCGGCTCTGTTGAAGGCAATACTAGCATCGGAGGACTAGTGGGTTCGAACAAAGGATCGCTTGAGGCCAACTTCTGGGACACCAAGGCATCGGGCAAGGTGAACGGCACCGGTGACGGGGGCCCCAATCCAAATGGCGTCACAGGCAAGGCCACATCCGAGATGCAGGACCCAACCACATTCATGGCCGAAGGTTGGGACTTCGTGGGTCAGCCGGACGGTCCGCATGATATCTGGGCCGAGCCCACAGGCGGCGGCTACCCGATTCTCTGGTGGCAGCAATCGCCATTGCCGGAGCTCTCGTTTTCTGGGGGCACGGGGCAGCCTGGCGATCCTTATTTGATTTCTTCCGGCGAGGAGCTCAACCGCATTGGCCACAATCCCAGACTCATGGCGTGTCACTTTCGGCTTGCCAATGACGTGGATCTCGCAGGTGTCTGTTTCTATCCGATAGGAAATAGCGAACTTCCGTATAGGGGGCGCCTTGACGGCGATGGTCATAGGATTTCGAATCTGACGATAGAGGGGCACAACTTCCTGGGACTTGTCGGTTCGCTGCACGGAGGTGACATCCGAGACGTTGGGGTGGCAGATGTCAACATCATCGGAACAGGTAGCAGCATTGGTGGGCTGGTTGGAGAGGTTTACCGTGGCACCGTCAGCCAGTGCTACAGTACCGGTTCAGTAGCGGGAGGTTCGCTATTTGTCGGCGGCCTGGTGGGGTGGAACGCGGATCTCCCCTACCTGTGGTGTGCGAATATCAGCCAGTGCTACAGCACGAGCACGGTCAGTGGAAAATGGTATGTCGGTGGTCTCGTGGGCGGGAACACCGGCGGCATCACCAACTGCTATAGCACCGGCACGGTCAGTGGAAGTAGTTATGTCGGCGGCCTCGTGGGCATGAACCGGCAGCACGGCGCCATCACTTTGAGCTTCTGGGACATTCAAACGTCGGGCCAAACCAAGAGTGATGGCGGCACGGGCCTGACAACCGTCGAAATGCAACGCGCCAACACTTTCATCGATGCCGCTTGGGACTTCGTGGGCGAGACGGCGAATGGTCCCAACGACGTCTGGAAGATGTGGGATAGATACGACTACCCTCGTCTTACATGCGAGCCTGGGCCGAACACGCCGCTGGTGTTTGTGGACATCAATGACCCGGGCTTTCGCGGCCAAATGAGCAGGTACGAGGTCACCAACACTCAGTACTGCGATTTCCTGAACGCAGCCCTGGCCTCCGGCGACATCACGTTGAACGGCGCTGATGTCGAAGGCGCCGGCGGTTCAAATGGCGGGGTAGATTATGTCGGACAGCGGTATTATCGTAGCGATGGTTCGGGCTATACCGGCTATGGAGCAACCAACGGCGGGGCCGCTCGGATCCACTACAGCGAAGGCGCGTTCAGCGTTGATGAAGGCTTCGGCAACCATCCCGTGACCTACGTGAGCTGGTATGGGGCTGTGGCCTTTGCCGACTACTATGGCTATTGCCTTCCCACGGAAGAGCAGTGGCAGGCGGTTGCCGACTATGACGGCACGTATATCTACGGCTGCGGTGAGACCATCGATCCAGGCATTGCCAACTATCGCAATTCAGAGCATCCCGATGGCACTGTCCCTGTGGGCAGCTATGGCCTGTATGGCTACGGCATGAGTGATATGGCGGGCAATGTATGGGAGTGGACGAGCAGTAGCCTGGACGGCAATCGTATTTTCCGCGGCGGCAGTATGGGCAGCATTGACGCCGACTGCGATGTCTCGATCAGGGCCGACGGCATCCCGCACGCCAACTACTGGGACATAGGTTTTCGAGTCTGTCGTTGAGTGGTTCGAGTTTCAGCCTCGGTTCATCTGCGGTTTCGATCACTCCTTCTTGATGCGTTTGGCGAGCTGGTCTTCGGCGGGTTTCAGCGTGTGGCGGTGACGCTCGACCTCCTTGTTGATCGCGGCGATGATCTCGGGGTGGTCCTTGGCGATGTTGTGCTTCTCCGAGGGGTCGTGGCCGAGGTGGTAGAGTTCGGGCGGGTCGTGCCGGACCTTTTTGCCCGGGCGGTAGGCTGGCTGGGTGATGAAGTGCGCCTTGTAGGGCCCTTTGCGGACGGCGTAGAGTTGCACGCCCCGATAATAGAACACCACGTCGCGCGGGCTCGGGCCTTTGCCGAACAGGACCGGACGCAGGTCGAAGCCATCGAGAACGCGGTCGGAGGGGAGCTGGCCGCCGGCCAGCTTCACGAAGGTGGGCAGCAGGTCCATCGTCGCACCCATGTCGTGAATCACGGCGGGCTCGATCGTGCCCGGCCACCACATGATGGCCGGCTCGCGCATGCCGCCTTCGAAGGTGCAGCCTTTGCCCTCGCGCAGCAGGCCGGCCGAGCCGCCGTGCGTGTCGAAGGTCAGCCACGGGCCATTGTCCGACGTGAAGACGACGAACGTGTTTTCCACGAGTCCCTCGCGTTTCAGTGTCGCGAGAATCTTGCCGATGCCGGCGTCGATCTCCTCTACGACGTCGCCGTACAGGCCGCGGGCGCTCGTCTTTCGGAAATCGTCCGAGCAGAACAGCGGCACGTGCGGCAGATTGTGGGCGAGGTACAGGAAGAACGGCTTGGCCTTGTTCTGCCGGATAAAGCGCACGGCCTCTTCGGTATAGCGCTTCGTGATCGTGTTCTGGTCGGCGGGGCGCTCGATGATCTCCTCATTCCGCATCAGCGGGACGTTCCAATACTCCGACTTCGGGTCCCAGAAGGCCTCGCGTCCCTTGGGCCCGCCGACGCGATCCATGTCGTTGCTGTACGGGATGCCGAAGTAGGAGTCGAAGCCGTTGTTGGTGGGCAGGTACTGCGGCAGATGGCCGAGGTGCCACTTGCCGATGCACGCGGAGGTATAGCCCTGCGGCTTGAGGGCCTCGGCGATGGTGATTTCGCCTTGCGGCAGCCCGCCGGCCGAGTCGGGGAACAGGACGCGGCGCTGGTCGCTGCACATGCCGCTGCGGATGGGTAGTCGGCCGGTCAGCAGGGCGGCCCGGCTGGGCGTGCACACCGATGCCCCCACGTAGAAGTTCGTCCACCTTTGTCCCTCGGCGGCCATGCGGTCGAGGTTGGGCGTGCGAATCGTCGGATGCCCGTAGCAGCTCAGGTCGCCATAGCCAAGATCGTCGCAGAAGAGGATCACGAAGTTAGGCTTCTTGCCAGCGCGTTCCGCTGCGAGGAGTCGCGTGCTCTTCGAGAGCGCCAGACTCGCGGCCCCCATGCCGATCCATCGCATCATTTCACGTCGTGTCACTTGCCCATCCATATTTGTCCTCCTGATTTCGTTGCGGGAGCGCGTAGGGTGTGCCGTGCACACCGTCTTATGATATCTTCCCCGGCGGTCGTCTGCCCTTGCCATTCATCTTCTTCGCCGCGTCGCCCAGGTCTTCCCGCATGGCGTCGGCGAGTTGCTGCAACTTCTCCACGACGTCCGGATGATCAGCCGCTACGTTGTTCTGCTCGCCGATATCGTTCTCCAGATCGTACAGAGCCAGGTCAGTCCTGGCCTGCTCGTACTTGGCGGGGATGCCGCCGGTGCCGCCGGGGCGGCCGGCGAGCGTGCGGTAGCCGTGCGGGAAGTGCAGCTTCCATCTGCCGCTGCGGACCGCCTCGAGGTTCCAGCCGCGGTAGTAGAAGAACGCCTCGTGCGGGCTCTTCGCTTCGCCCGATATGACGGGCCAGATGTCCTTGCCGTCGATCTTGTGCGCCGGCAGCTTCGCGCCGGTGAGGTGGGCGATGGTCGGGAGAATGTCCATCGTCGAGGCGGGCTCGCGGCAGACGCGACCGCCGGGGATGCGGCCGGGCCAGTACATGACGGTCGGCTCGCGCTGTCCGCCGTCGAACGATGTGCCTTTGCCCTCGCGCAGCGGCCTGGCCGAGCCGGCGTGATCGCCGTAACTGAGCCAGGGGCCGTTGTCGGAGCAGAAGAGAATCATCGTGTTCCTGTCGAGGCCCAGTCGCTCCAGCGTGGAGCGCACCTGGCCGACGGACCAGTCGAGCTCCATGATGACGTCGCCGAACAGGCCGCGTTTCGACTTGCCTTTGAACTTGTCCGAGACGAACAGCGGCACGTGGCACATCGAGTGCGGCAGGTAAAGGAAGAACGGCCGGTCTTTGTTCTTCTCGATGAAGCGCACGGCCCGCTCGGTGTACCACGTCGTCAGTTGCGTCTGGTCGGGGTCGTAGGCGACGACCCGCTCGCCCTCGACCAGCGGCAGATCGGGATAGGCCTTCGGGTTCTCCGGATGCTTCGGCCACATGTCGTTCGAGTAGGGCAGGCCGAAGTATTCGTCGAAGCCGTGGCGCGTCGGCAGGAACTGCCGATGGTGGCCGAGATGCCACTTGCCATAGCAGGCGGTTGCATACCCGAGCGGCTTGAGCATCTGGGCGATTGTCACCTCGTCATCGCTGATACCGATCCTCGCACCGGGCCCAAGCACGTGCGGCAGGCCGACGCGCTGCGGGTAACAGCCCGTCATGAGCGCCGCCCGCGAGGGCGTGCACGAGGACGCGGCCGCGTAGAAGTCGGTAAACCGCACGCCGTCGGCCGCTAACCGGTCGATATTCGGCGTCTCATACCCCTCGGCCCCGAAGCAGCCGACGTCGGCGTAGCCCATATCGTCGATGAAGACGATCACGAAGTTGGGCGGTCGCTCCTTGCGGTCGTTGGCGACAGCCGTGAGAGCCTTCGTACATCCCGACGCCGTCACGGCGGCGGTCGCCAATCCGATCGTCTTGAGGAATTTCCGTCGGTTCAGTCTTGCATACATTCCGCAACTCTCCAATCATCGGCGCAAGTCATCTGATTTGTTGTGCCACCTCCAGACACGGGTGCCATGCTTACGCTGACGTAAGCATGTTCCACCCGTCGGAAACAGCATGTCCACGCAAGCGTGGACATGGCACCGGGCCATCTTCAAATCGTTCATTGACGATATCATTGTGTGTGATCGAATATCGTGGCGGGTCTCCAATCAGTGGCCCTGTCAAGCACTGTTCCCTTTTCTCTCGTTATACCAGGTGGAGCATCCTTTCCTCTTGTCATGTCGAGCGGAGCGAAGCGCAGCCGAGACATCTGGTTGCGATCACAAGACGCCTTCGGCTCCCAGGCAGACCCCTCGACTGCGCTCGGGGTGACAAGAGGGGCGCTGGGATGATAAGCGGGGCACTCGGGGCGACAAAGAAAGGCCGGTCATGCCACAAAGCGTAGTCACACACATGTCACCTCCCTTCCGGCTGCTTCAATGGCCAGGGCTGGACGCCGCAGCGGGCGGCCCATGCTTCATAGAAGGCTTTCAGCTCCGTCAGTTTCTCGGGGTGCTTCTCTGCCAGATCGTGCATCTCCGTGCGGTCGGCGTCGATATCGTAAAGCTCCCAGCCGCCCGGACGCTTCGAGACGAGTTTCCACTTGCCCTTGCGAACGGCCCGGTTGCCTTCGTGTTCCCAAAAGATAGCCCGTTCGTCGAGCGGTGCGCCCCGGAACGTCGGTGCCAGGCTCACGCCCTCCATGGGCTGGATGTCATGTCCCGCGAGCTGCCTTGGATACGTCGCGCTGGAGACATCAACGCACGTGGCCATGATGTCGATCAAGTGCCCCGGGTCGTGACAGAGTTTTCCGCGCGCCTTGACGCCGTTGGGCCAGTGGCAAATGAGCGGGGTGGAGATACCGCCCTCGTGGACCCAGTGCTTGTACTCGCGGAACGGCGTATTGGAGACGTTGGCCCAGTTGCGGCCGTAGGCGATGTACGTGTCGGCCGGACCCGGCATCACGTCGGGACCGCCGCGGACCGGTCGGCCGTCGCGCGTCTTCATCGGCGGCCAGATGTGCGGCTGCAGCTCATCCGGGCCCATCGGCCGGCGGTCCTTGACGCCGCTGACCCATCTTTCGTTGACCTTCCGACCCCGGCCCATGTTCTCCGCGCAGCCGCCGTTGTCCTGGAGGAAGAAGATGAGCGTGTTCTCGAAGGTCCCCTGCTTCTTCAGCTCCGCGACGATCCGCCCGATGCCCCGGTCCATGGCATCGATCATCGCGGCGTAGACCTCCATGCAGCGGGCCTCCCAGTCCTTGTGCTCGAACTGCTCCCAGTCGCCGGCCTGCGGGCTCATGTCCCAATCCTTGCGGATCAGGCCCATCTTCTTCAGTCGCTCGAAGCGCTGCTGGCGATAGTACCCATAGCCTCTGTCGTATTTGCCCTTGTACCTGGCGACGTCCTTCTCCAGCGCGTGCATGGGCCAGTGAGCGGCAGTGTAGGCGACGTACATGAAGAACGGCTTGCCCGGCGATTCATCGCAGTGATCTTTGATGTACTTGACCGCGTTGTCGCTGATCGCGTCGGTGTAGTAGAAGGTCTCGGGCTTGTACTCCGGGTCGTTCTCCGGCGTGACGTATGTGTTATTGCGGCAGAGCGTCGTCGGGTCGTAGAAGCTGCCGGCGCCGGTGATCGTGCCGTAGAATTTCTCGTAGCCGCGCTGCAACGGCCAGTTATGCTTGGGCCCATCCTTACCCGCATAGTGCGTCACATGCCACTTCCCTGTCATATACGTTCGGTAGCCTGCCGGCTTGAGCACCTGAGCGATGGTCACGCAGCGATCGTTCAGATCGCCCCGGTAGGCGGGAAAGCCCCGGTCCGCCATCATGTGTCCGATGCCCGCCTGATGCTGGTAGAGACCCGTCATGAGCGAGGCCCGCGTCGGGCAGCAGCGGGCGGTGTTGTAGAACTGCGTGAAGCGCAGGCCGTTCGCGGCGAGGCGGTTCAGGTTGGGCGTGCTGATCTCGCCGCCGTAGCAGCCGAGGTCGGAGAAGCCCATGTCGTCCGACATGATCAGGACGATGTTCGGGCGCTTGGAACCGTCCGCGAGAGCACCGACGGCAGGAACATTGGCGGCGAGCGCTCCCAGGCCCAGGGCCTTCAGGAAATCTCGGCGCGTCCAGTTTGGCTCAGACATATCGGCTTATCTCCTTCCTGTTGTCACATGGGTCGGCTGTAGCCCTGCTGCCGGTAACGTTCGAGCAGAGCCGCGAGACGCTTGACCACCTCGGGACGCTCAGACCAGAGATTCTCTGTTTCGCCCGGATCGTCGTGCAGATTGTAGAGCTGGCCTTGGGGCCCCCCGGGCTTCGGCTTGATGGTGCGCGGCGACGTGAAGCCGCCGGAGCCGAGGCCCAGGATCAGCTTCCACGAGCCCTGACGAATCGCGAACATGCCCGACATGGAATGATGGACGGTCGCCTCGCGGATGGGCGATTGCAGGGCCGGGTTCAGCATCGCCGGCAGAATGTTATAGCTATCCTGGCCCGCGTCGGCAGGCAGCGATTCGCGGGCGACGGCCGCACACGTGGCGAGTAAGTCAGTCAGGCAAATCGTTTGATCGCTCTGCGTGCCGGGGGAGATCTTTCCCGGCCAACGGCAGATAAACGGGACGCGGTGGCCGGCCTCGTGGATATCGGCCTTCTGCCCGCGCCAGGGACCGTTGGCGCGATACTCAAACTCCTTGACCTGCTTGGCCGGCCAGTGCGAGCCGTTGTCCGACGTGACGATGACCAACGTATCGTCCTTGAAGCCGGCTTTGTCCACCGCCTGGATGATCCGCCCGATCGACCAGTCCACCTGCGCGACGAAATCGCCGTACCAGTCCACCTCAGTTCTGCCCCGAAACTCGCTCGTAGGCATCCAGGGCGTATGCGGCGCGGTGAGGGGGACATAGAGGAAGAACGGATTCCTGCGACTCTGGCGTTTGAGAAACTCGATGGACTTGGTCGTAATCGTCGGGAGGACCTGATAGAAATCGAAGGAGGGGGCCATGGGCCCGGCTCGCCAGAAGCCGCCGCCGTCGTCCCATCGTCGCTTGCTGCCGGGCGTATGCGCCGTGGGCGCTTCCACCGCCCGCCCGTTCTCCAGCCAGCAGTAGGGGTCCATATCGAGCGAGGCCGGGATGATGTAGCTGTAGTCGAAGCCCAGCGACTGCGGCCCGTGCGTCACCGGCCGGGCCCAATCGACGGTGTCAGCTTTCGCCTTCTGGTCGGGGCCCTTTGTCACCCAGCCCAAGCCTAGGTGCCACTTGCCGACGCAGCCCGTTCGATAGCCGCGTCGCTTGAGCATCGAGGCGATCGTCGGGCGGGCGGTCTCAATGAGCGGCTCGCTGTACCCACCAAGGACGCCTTTCTTGAGCCTCGAGCGCCAGGAGTATCGCCCGGTCAGCAGGCCGTAACGCGTGGGCGTGCAGACCGCCGATGGTGTGTGGGCATCGGTGAATCGAATTCCCTCTTCGGCAAGCCGATCCATCGCCGGCGTCGGGATTTTCGATTGCCTGCTGTAGCAGGCCGGATCGCCGTACCCGAGATCGTCCGCGAGGATCACGACAATGTTGGGATCCTTCCGTCCCGCCGGTGATGCGTCCGTCAAGCTCTTGCAGCCCGTCAACGCAAAAGTCGCGGCGGTGCAGCCCGCTACCCTGAGAAAGTCACGACGTGCATATCTGCGGCCCATACTCAATCCTTCTACTTCTGACGATACGATTATGCGGCTGCTACATCAGTTCATCAAGGACGCTCTGAAGACGCTCGCGGGTCGCGTCCGCTTGTCCTGCGCCGAGCGGCCTTTCTTCGAGCGGATCGGCATCGAGGTCAAAGAGCTCGCCGCTCTGATAGAGCTTCCACCGCTTGTCTCTGGCGAAGCGCTGGACCCGGTCGCCGGGGTTGCGGAAGTAATGGCAGAAGACCCACTCTCTCGGATTTCCCTTCGCGCCGCGAAGCTGGGGCAGGAAGCTGCGGCCGTCAACCGTGAGATTTGCGGGCACGGTCGCGCCAATCGCCTGCGCCAGCGTTGGGAGGAAATCGGTGAAGTCGACCAGGTCGTCACAAACTCTGCCGCTTGGCGCGGTGCCTTTCCAGTTCGCGATCAGAGGCACGTGCGTACCGGCGTCCGTCGTCCGGCCCTTGCCGCCCCTGACGATGCGGTCGCCGAGCCTCGACCGAATCCCCCCGGCCGTGCCGTTGTCGCCCGTGAACAGAATCAGCGTGCGCTCGCGCAGCCCCAGCTCATTCAGCTTCTTCACGATCCGCCCGACGATCTTGTCCATATACGCGACCATATCGGCGAAGTATTTCGGATTCGACTTGTCCGTGCCGCTGTCCCAATCCGCGCTGTCGGGCGTCGGCACGAACGGCCCGTGGGTCAACGCCATCGGGAAGTACAGCAGGAAAGGCCGGTCCTTCTTTCGCTCCAGAAAATCGACGGCGTAGTCGCAGAAGACGTCGGGTCCGTACCGTCCCATGAGGTCGTCGCGGTACTTGCCGTTGGCGACGATGAGGGGGTCGCGGTAGCGGGAATCGCGCCGCTCGACCTGCCAGAGGCAGTGCTCGTCGAATCCCATCTGCCCAGGATAGGAGCCCTTGCCCCGGGCCGCCTGCTTTTCGATGCTGCTGCCGTAAAGCTGCCATTTGCCCACGACACACGTCGCATAGCTGGCGTTCCTGAGAAGGTGCGCGAACGAGGTCTGGCTCGGGTCGATGATGCCGAACGCCTTGTAGTTGCGGAAGTTGTACTGGCCCGTCATGATCTGCACGCGCGACGGCGTGCACAGCGGCTGTGAATAGCAGTGGTCGAATCGAATGCCCGTCCGCGCCAGCTCGTCGAGGACCGGCGTCTGGTACGATGTACTGCCATAGCAGCCCAGACATTCGTAGCCCAGATCGTCGGCCATGATGAGAACAATGTTGGGTCGTCCCTTCGAGCCGGCGGACTGGGCGAGAGCCGAGGTCGAACGCCAGGCGAACGGGGCCGCGCAGACACCCGCAACTTTCAGCAGCTCGCGCCTCGTCATGCATTGTGATTTCATCGATCACCTCTCCTTTCAGGGCGGTGACTGGGCGAGCCGGCGCCCGCCGCGACAAAAGGCCGCAAGAGCGCGCAACCTACTTGATGAAGCGGATAATCAACGGATACGGGTAGCGATAGTGCTGACCCTCGTTGGCCTTGATGGCCGCGATTATGATGAACACAATATCCACCACGGTCACCGCCGGCAGCAGGACGATCCCAATACAGGCGAAGATGAGCAGCCCGGCCACAATGCTATAGATGAACATCGTGATCTGAAAGTTGACGGCCTCCTTCCCCTGCTCGTCGACAAAGGGAAACTCGTTCTTCTTGATCAGCCAGACCACCAACGGACCGATGACATACCCGAATCCCGGCAGAATGGACACTCCGGCGAAGCTCGCCAGGTGGCAGATCATCGCCCACAAGCGGGCATCCTTGTTGGTTTCCTTATCAAACGGGCCGGCCGAGTTGACGGCGTACGACGGATTCATGGGGTCTTGCGGCCCGGCGTCATGGGGTGTCGAGTTCTGCGATGCGCCAGGCGATTCGTTCGTGTTCGTCATGATCCGACTCCCTTCCACAAATCGATTATCCGACTGTGCGGCCACGGCCCGGGGTCTCTTTCTCCGTGCATCCCGTGGCCGGCTACGTTTTAGCCCAGAGCGGCCATGGGGTCAAGACCGCTACGGCCGCGGGCCGGCGCCGCTCACGTCGATCGGCTCGATACCCAGCCTGCGCGCGGGCGAGCCGGGAGCGAACTCGACTTTGCCCTGCTGGTAAGCCGTCAGCAGCGGGTCGGCCTGAAGGTTGGAGTCATCAGATTCGACGGCATAGCTTTCGGTCCGGCTGTATCGGTCGAGCTTGTGACATTCCACCTTGCCTGCTTCACTGTAGAAGATGTTGTTCGCGGCGGTTACGATCCCTTCGTAATTGTCGAACGTAATCCGGCCCTTGGCAAACAGAACGTTCCTCTCAAAGGTGTATCCTGAGGAGCGAGGGAACGTCAGTTGCATATCGCCGTCGCTGATGAAGACGTTGTTGCGAATGGTGTTGCCCTCGGCCATGTGGTTGTGCGAGGGCCGAACGACGTTGATGGAGACGTTCTCTTCCACGAGGCAGCCTTCGGACCGCTCGTCGAGATAGTAGGCCGAGGCGCCGTAGCCGCCGGTATCGACGATGTCGTAGATGAAGTTGCCGCGTAGAACGAGGTTCTTGCCGGCAAAGCAGTAGATGCCGGCGCCGTCGTGCAGCTCCTGCATGGCGTGGTGGATGCGGTTGGACTCGATGCGATTGTCCTGGCCGCCGCAGGTGACGGCGGAATACGGCGTGTGGTGGACGTGGTTGTGGCCGATCTCGCAGCCTTTACCGCCGCCGGTCAGGGCGATCGCGCTGGGATACGTCAGACCGACGTCGTGAACGTGGTTGTCCGTAATCTGCAAGCCGTCGCCCTGGAACCGGATGCCGCAGGCCCCGACGTGATGCGTGTGACACTTTTGAATTCGCAAGTTCGAGCCCGAGACCTTGATGGCCTGGCCGCCGGCGTTGACCACTTCGAGGTCCGCGAACGTGCAGTCCTCAGCGAACACAGCGTCGATCGCCCCGTTGAATCGGCCCGCGCCGAAACCGCCTGCCTTGAGCGGGGTCGTCGTGGCCGAGAGCGTCAGGCCGCGGATCGTGACATCCTTGACCGGCTTTTCTTTCGTTCCCTTGAGTACGATGATCGATTCGACAACGGGCGCGATGACTGCGGCTCGGCTCATATCCTCGCCGGGCAGGGGCCAGTAAACGACCTTGCCTGCCGTGCGATCGAGGTACCACTGCCCCGGCTGTGTCATTCCTTCCCGCACGTTCCAGACGACATACTTCTTCACGCCGAACGCCCCCGGCGGATGGCCCGACGGGCTCGAGAAGGTGAGTGTACGCGAGTCGGCGTCGTTCGCCGAAACGCCCACAAGCGACTCATCCCACATGTGATAGACCGTGACCTCCGCGTTCCCGACATCCAGCCACGCGCCGAGATCGCCGGCCTTGTATCGCATCGTGGTGAGTTCGGCGTCCGTGGGTTTGCGTTTCCAGCCGCCGCCGGTCGTGGTCATCCAGGGGACGTCGAAGACGCTCTCGTGTTCAAAGACGGCCTCGCGCGGGAGTCGGGCCCGCGGGCAGTAACGCCCGTTGACAATCAAAGCGCGGAAGTCCCACGTGCCTTCTGCAACGCCGGGCAACTCCGCGGCGTAGAACGTCTCGCCGTCCCTCTTCCAGCCGGACACTCGCCTGCCGCCGTACAGCCGGACCTCTGCCCCGCGCGCCGCTTCGATGGTCAGGCCGCTATCCTCAGCGGTAAGCACGAGCGGTTCGTCGAGATAGTATTCACCCGCTTGCACCACGATCGTGCGCGCCTTCCCTTTCCCCAACGCACGAGCGGCCCGGCAGGCGGCGTGCAGCGTTGCGAACGGGCCGTCCGTCCGGTTTGCGTCAGGCTCGGCCGTTCGGCCGGACCATGCGTCGTTACCCTCGCGCGATACGAAGAACGTGGCCGGCCCGGATGCGTCGCTCGCCTGAGACGACGAGATCATGCACAAGTATCCGACCGTCAGAACAATGCCGCAAATTCGAGATGCCATCATCATGTCCCTACCCCATCAGTCACGCCGGTCACTGGATGAGCTTCACGATCTCATCGAAGTCGTTCGACGCCTCGATGGGCGGATTGCTCAACGGACCCTGTTTGTCCTTGTGGTAGTTGACCGTGACGTTCGGGTCTTTGAGGGGATGGCCGGTGAGCACGCAGGCGACGCGCTGGTCTTTGCCGACGATCCCCTCGGCCAACAGGTGCTTCAGTCCGGCGATGGTCGCCGCCGAGGCGGGCTCGCAGCCCAGGCCGTACTTGCCGATGAGCGCTTTGGCGTCGCAGATTTCCTCATCGCTGACGGCCCGAACGACGCCGTCACAGACGTCGATCGCCCGCAGGCACTTCTTCAGATTGACCGGACGCGAGATTTCGATCGCCGAGGCGCATGTGTGTGGCGAGAACCCCCGGGCCGTCAGGTCCGCATAGTAGTCATCGATGATCTTCTGCTCGACGTGGCCGCCGTTCCAGGCGAGCTTCTTGTTGTTGACCAGGTCGGTGAGCGTGTCGGCGCCGGTCGCATTGATGATGGCCATGCGCGGGATGCGGTCGATCAGGCCGAGTTGCTTGAGCTCGGCGAACGCCTTGCCGAACGCGCTGGAATTGCCGAGGTTGCCGCCGGGGACGACGATCCAATCGGGCACGTCCCAGCCGAGCCCCTCGATGATGCGGTACATGATCGTCTTCTGGCCTTCGAGCCGGAAGGGATTGAGCGAGTTGAGCAGGTACAGGCCCAGCTCGACGCAGACGGCCTGAACCTGTCTCATGCAATCGTCGAAATCGCCCTGGATCTGGATGGTCTGGGCGCCGTAGTCCATGGCCTGGCTGAGCTTTCCGAAGGCGATCCGGCCGGAGCCGATGAAGACCGTGCACTTCAGCCCGCAACTATGGGCGTACAGCGCCACGGCCGCCGATGTATTGCCCGTCGAGGCACAGGCGCAGGATTTGGCCCCCACCATCATGGCGTGGCTGAAAGCGGCCGCCATGCCGTTGTCCTTGAACGACCCGGAGGGGTTCAGCCCTTCGTACTCGAGGAACAGGCAGTCCGGCTTCATCCCCAAATGCTCGGCGATCGCGCAGTTCGGCTGAAGGATCGTCTGCCCCTCGCCGATCGTGACTTTGTTCTCGTCCGGGCAGAAGCTCAGCAACTCGCGAAACCGCCACACCCCGGAGAGATCCAGCGGCCTGTCCCGGTTCGCCCAGCGCATGGCGAACGCGCCGAGCTTGTCCGGCACGGCAATCTGCTCCCAATTGTACCGGATATCGAGCAGGTCCCCGCACTTGGGGCACTTGAAAATCGACTGCCCGCAATCGAACTCGACCCCACAATCGGGGTTGATACACTTCTGATAGGCAACATCAACCATGTCGGATCTCCTCAAGGACTATCGAGCGGGCATTATAGACGATGGAGGGCGCTTCTGCCAGCCCGCAAGGGCGGCCCAACAGCCCAATCGCCAGGTCCCGCCCCCCCCCGTTCTCCGAGGATGCTGGACGGCCCGGCCCATCTCAGAGTACCCGGCAAATTGGCTTTGTCGTTCCGCTCGACCCTTATTTGCAGGCCATTAACAGCGAAACTTGGCTTTGTTTTGCACAGTCAGTCCGCGCCTCCCGTCGGACACGACCTCCGGAATACCACGAGGCCATATGATCCGAAAAAGTCTCATCACGATTGGGCCAGAAATGGGGGGCAGGTCAACCACGAGGGACCTTATTGAAGAGTACGTACGTCATTATGTTCGTGTCGTGTTCGTTATTTGCCGTGGGATGTAGTGGACGATCCAACAGTCCCGAAGCAGCCGTGGAGAAGTTCGATAGCGAGAATACCCGCATCAAGGAGGGGCGAGAGGTAAGAGAACTCAAACTGTGTGAGTGCCAATGTCAATTCGCAGCCCGGGGGCGCGTGCGTCTCAACTGTCCCAGGGAACGAGACTATCTTGAAGCGAGCCAGTCATTCCTTGTGGTTCGGCGGGACAAATCCAGTGCTTGGATGGTTGTCGATGTCCCTGTTCGCATTCTCGAGTACGCCGTTATGAGCGACTCCTACTCAGCTCAATGAAAGCCTTGCCTGCATACTCTTTGTTGCGACAGCTCAGCCGTAGCCTTTTGTTGGCTGCCGCCCTCGCAGTTGCCATGAACACCCCTCCCGGCGGATTTCCACTTGGCGCCCAGCCTGGCGCTTCTGGGCGGAAAGCCGCTGATTTCCCTGGACGTGCACGGACAGCAGACCACGCTTGATGCCCCCGAAAACGCGGTTTCCAAAGCCAACGGTCGGATTCGAACCGACAACCCCTGGTTTACAAAACCAGTGCAGTGAAACAGCAAGGCCAGTCACAGCAAGCAGTTACGACAGTCCACAAGGCGCGTTGACACCCCAGTGGACACCTCAAGGGCCAAGATCGGGTGACATCGCCACCTCACGACTGCCGGACCTGGCGGACATCGTGGCAGTCTGGGGCCAATTACCGGAGCATATCAAGGCCGCAATCATGGCTTTGGTGCGAACGTATGAACAGCCGGACTAATGAGGGTTGTCGGAAGTCACCCGTACAAATGCTCCCAGCCCCCCCTCCAACGGGCCAGCGGGACGACGTGTTCTGCGGAAGGCTTGGGAAATCCGCAGAACGCTGGCCTGAGCGTGATTGCCTGAATGCATTGCGACTGCGACACTGCGCCGGAATATGGGGCCTGTGCAGCGGCCAACCGGGCGCGGGGGGAGATATCGCGTTCGAGGGCCTGCCCTTGGCCTCCGCGAGGGGCTTGTCACCGAACGTCAAGGACTTTCGCAGGGGCGACGGGCTCAGGTTTGATGCCGGGCCAGCTCTCATAGTCCTGGAACTCCAGTTCGTGCCGCTCGAACGCTTGTCGGTCCCGCTCGGAGAGGGCCGTCAGCTCGTCGATGCCCTCACCTATATCCTCGACGGGACGAATGATCTCGGCCTTGACGAAGACGTACAGCTTGTTCTGCGTGTCCTTGTTGCTGATGCCTCGAAACAGTCCGCCGATCAAAGGGATATCGCCCAGGAGCGGCACCTTACGGCTGCCTTTGTTCTGATTCAATTTCAGCAGGCCGCCCAGGATAATGGTGCTGCCGTCGGGCACCGTCACCTTGGTAGTGACCTCGTTCGACCGCGTGTTCGGCGGCTTCTTCGGGTTTTCAGTCTCCAGGAAGTCAGATCTTGTAAGGGCGATGTCCAGGCGCAACAGGTCGCCCTCGCTGATATGGGGTGTGATGTCCAGCGTAATGCCGGCCTCATACGGCTCGAACCGGACGGCCGTTTCGACAAAGTTCGTCTGCGGACCGGCGGTGCCCGACGTGACGGGGATCGAAGAGGTTGTCTCGACGTATGTGACATCCGTGGTCTTGATCATTCCGGGCTCGTTGTCGTTTACCAGGATCTTCGGCTTGGCCAGCACGCGGCCATAGTTCTTCGATTCCATGGCCTCCAGAAGGGCCTGGATATGCTGGTCCCCATAGAAGGCGGTAAAGAGCCCACTGCTTGACTGAAAGAACTTGCCCATGATGTTGGGATCGGCGCCGGTCATGCCGGAGGTGCCGGCCACATCAGAGGTCCCCAGCAGATTCAGATCGTACGTGAAGGCGTCGGCCTTGGTGATTTCCACGAGCGTGGCGTCGATGAGTACTTGCGGCCGGCGTTTGTCGAGCGTCTTGATGAGCTTGCTGATCCACTCCTGGTTCTTCTTGCTGGCGTAGACGATGAGGGAGAATGTGTTTTGATCCGGCACGATCACGATCTCTTCCTCGCTGCGACGGACCACCTTCTCGACCTTGGCCTCCTTGTCCTGAACCGTCTCCTGAAGGATCTTCTGCAAGACCTCCGCCAGATGCTCCGGCTCCTGGTTCTCCAGGAAGTAGATCTCGTAGGGAATGGCCTCCTCGCGGGCGGCCGTATCAACGTGGTCGATCACCTTGGACATCCGGGCGTGCTGAAACTCCGTGGCGTTGATCAGTAGCGCGTTGGTCGATTCCAGAACCGACACCTGCGGCTCGTGCATCGTCGCCGCTGGCTCCGGACTGCCGCCGGCCGCTGCGGCAGTCGGGGTCTCCGGCTCGGCCGTGGAGGGCTCGGCGCTTTTGCCTTTCTTGCCGATCAGCTCGAATTCCGCGAGCTGCTTCTTGACCTCTTCGGCATCGACGTACTTCATGTCGTAAACCTTCAAACTCCGCAGGTCCTGCTCCACGACATCCACGTACTCCAGTACATCCGCGATGCGGGCGTGCTGCTCATCCGTCGCGTTGACCAGCAGCGAGTTCGTAGAATCGAGCACGGTCACCTGCATTTCCGCCGTCACCGCTGTCTCCACGGAGCCCGTCCCGGTAATCCGGTCGGACGAGGCCGCCTTGGAGACAAACACCGATGGGGCCGTACTCTCGGCCTTCTTGGCCTTGCCGATCACCTCCAGCTCCTCCAGCTTCTTTCGCGCCTCGGCGGCGTTGAGATGCACGATATCGTACACCTTCAGCATCCGAGGATCGTGCTGGGCCACATCCAGGGCATCGACGACCTCCTCCACAATCGCCAACTGCTCGGCATGACCGATCATCAGGATGCGGTTCGTCCGCTCGTCGGCGTCGAGGTAGACCGTGTACCGCTCGGCCGATTCCGAAGCGGTGGCCTCGCTCGGTTTCCGCAGAGAAGAAGAGGCCGGCGCGGGGGCACTGACCGTCAGTACCGGCGCAGACGGCTTCTGCTCCATCGGCGCGACCCTGATGGGCATGGTCTGCAGCTCGGCCACGAGCGCCTCGACCTTCTTGGTGAGCGTATTGGCCATCGTGTACTTCAGTTGCCGGTAGCGGAACTCCTTGGGCTTGCCCGGCCGATCCACCATGCTCAGCAACCGCTCGATCCGGTCCATCCGGTGGGCGTAGCAGGTCACGATAAGGCTGCCGGTCTCCTCGACCGGCGCGGCCGCCACACTCAACTTCATATTCTCCAACAGGTTCATGGCGCTGGCGGTATTGACGTACTGCAAGGCGAACACCCGCGTCACGACCATATCCCCCGCCTCCATGCTGCCGCCGGTCGAGTCGATCAAGGCCGGGTCCGCCGTCAACGCGTCCGTCACCGGCACAATCGTCACCAGATTGCCCTTGTGACACGTCATGGCAAAGCCCTTGAACTTCAGCACGGACTCCAGCAACGGATACAGGTCCTTGACCCGGATCTCGCCGCGCATCTTGCCGTGCAGCCGCAGTGAGACCGACTGGCCTCTGATCTTCTCCGGCTCGAACATGTAATCGAGGTTCAGATACTCGGCCACGAGGTCCAACAGTTGGATCATCTCCAGCCTATCGGGCAGATCCAGTTCCAGAACGTCGTTCCCGTTCTCCAGGGCCGGCGACTCGTATGCGGCGGCAACCCCGGCCGGCCGGGCGTCCAGCGCCTCCACAGCGCTGTCTGAACTCTCCTGCTGCTGCCCCACAGACGCGACAACTGGCTCGGAAGGCAAGCTCCTGTCGCCGGCGACTTCGACGCTTTCACAAGGCGTGTCAGCCATGGCCGTGGCGGATTGTGGGAGGATCTTCGCAGCCACCTCCTGCGCGGTCCCGCCCACATTCGGTTCAGCCGCTTCCGGCGGCACTGCGGCGGAGGCCACGTCCTGGGCGGCTTCGCGGTCCGCCGGCGACGGCAGGTCCGCCCGTTCCTCCGGCATGGCGGGCGCCTCACGCCTTGGGACCTCGTGGCTCCCCTTCGTCACGGGCTCGCCCTGGATTCGCCTCAGGCCGTCAGGGCCGAGCTTGATGAAGGCCACCAGTTCACGGTGCAGGCGGGTGGGGATAACGGCGATCACGGACTCGCCGTGGATGTCGATGAGGGCCCGCGTGTGCTCACCCGCTGGCGGCGGGTTGGCGAAGGTGCCGAGAGCAATGCCCCCGAGCGCTTCGGCGATCTCCCTGTTCGCGGGGACGGCTCTGGCGTCCGACATGGGAGCGAGGGTTTCGATGACGAACTCCTCCCTCGTATCCACCAACTCCAGTAGCAGGCTCGCCCGGTACAGATCGCTCGAAGAGCCGGTCACGGCCAGCGCGTTACGGCCGGGAAGGATGGCGGCCGTTCCCGGGTCCAATTCCGACAGCAGACCCATCGCCTGCGGAGGCGCAATCTCCTTGAGTTCGAAAACCTTCTGCTTGCTCGGCCCGGCCTGACTGGTCACAGCGGCCGGCCCGTGGCTACAGCCGCACAGCGCAACCATCGGCACAATGAGCGACGCGGCCCAACTCGACCACTTCCCGTGGCAGTATCGTACTCGCTCCATGACAGCCTCCCTGCCTTATTGACCGCTTGCTAACCGCAGAGGTCGCTGAGGATACAGAGGAAAGGGAGGACGAGTCCAAACCTGGGAGACCTACGACGCCTCCGGCTCTTTGACCACCCGTCTTGCCTACTCTGCGTTCCCTCGCGTTCTCAGCAGTTTCACTCCATCATCTGTTGTCTTTGTTCAATCCCCGCCGGCGGTCTCGACGCCGTTGGGGCCGGCCGGGGCCGGCAGAATCGGGCCCCCGCCGTCCATAGCGGCACTGACCTTAAGGGAGCCGGGGCGGAGGTCCCGGACCAGGCTGGGCGGGCTCGCACTGCGTTCGACCGCCATCTCGCGCAGGTCCTCGCCGTCGCGGTAGACGATAGCGCCCCGCCGGATCTCGTGAACGACGAAATGACCCAACTGGGCCCCTTCCTTCACCCATCGTTCGCTGCCTTCCGGGGCGCCAAGCTCGCCAATCAGAGCCATCGACCTGCCCGGCTGGTTCGGATAGTAGCTCGTCCCATGCAGCCTGAACTTCACCGACGAGGCCGCAGGCCCAGGCGTTGAAGACTCCTGCCGCGCAGCGGCCACCACCGGGGCCTCTTCCTTGTCCTTCCGGGTCGGTGGGGCGGGGGCGAGATGAGCAGCGAGCGTCTCTGCCTGCACTACCAACGGCGAAGTCATTTCCTCCGCATCCCGCTCATGCTCGCGGACGCCCTGTTGGTACATCTGCACCGCGCTCGGAGAACACAACACACTGTCGCACGAAGGATCGTCCCTGGACCATTGCCAGATGCTCAGGCTGAAGAGGCCGGAGGCAGCCAGAAGCGCACAGATGCCTATCAAGTACAGGAATCTCACCATGTGGTCGCCATACGCTCCTTCCAGCTTCCGGCTTTTCTCTGTCGCGAATTTTCTATATTCCCGGCCGAACGGTGGGTGTGATCGGAGCAGCCTGCTTCCCTTCCTACGCAAACTAGCCTACTCGAGTCTGCCTATCACAGCGGTGGCGATCAGGACGATCGCACCAACAATTATCAGGATTGTGCCAATAACCTTCGGAACCATACGGTTCTGGCTCTCTGGCAGCGCATCGCGAAAAAGACGCCGGAGTCGAAGGATGTTCCATCGATACGGCACAAGCCATCCAGACAGGCCGACAACGATGCACAGCACACCCGTGCCAAGTTGTGTGGCTATTTGTTCGTCCATTTCCTATCCCCTACAAGAAGCCCTGGTTTGCGAACTCGGATCTGACGTGTCTAAATCAACCGTGCCCGCGCTCCACCAACTCTACGCCAAGACGGGTACTGAGCTCGTTTACGTCGATTGGAACGGATGCTTCGACTAGCAGCCGATGCCCGCGATGCGTTGTCTTCAGTTCTAGATTGAAGTAATGTTCATCCTCGTGAGGAAGCTGAAAGCCACACAGGGGGACAAGGATTTCATCTTTCGGTCCACAGAGTGCCCTCAGATGTTCGACCGCTTCCACATGCGTGATCGTGAGATGGAGACCCACGGTGTAACTCTCGGCGGGAAAGCCTTTGTTCATAAGGATCCCATACATTTGCTCAGCACATGAATGAGCACCGGTGCTCAGTTCATGTTCCTCCAAAAGATAGGCCGACCAACTGTGTTCGAATCGTTTACTGCTTGCGAGGGCAGCGAGGGCTCGTTGCAGGCGCGCCAGTGCAGTCGTAATCGAGTCGCCCGGCAGTTCGCACTTGAAAATCGACGGACTGAGATCCGGAGGGGAATACCCGCTGATCCACAAATATCCTCCTTGCGCATGGACCAATCTGTACTGAGGGCCCTTATCCTCGATAATCAATGGCAGAGCCGCGATCTCTATGAGCCTCGCGAGGAACGTACGTCGATAAGCGTAGTCTTTGACTACTCGCGAGCCATGCGGCAAGTAGCTGAATAGGAGCTCATCCTTCTGAAGAGCAATACCCATCCTGTCATAGTCTCGTTTTGTCTGCTTGCTTTCCTTCTCCTCATAGCCGATATCCACGAAGACGGACGCGAAGCGTGCCAAGTCATTTCGGGAGTCATTCAGTATTCGCTCAAAAGCTGAGAAGGGAGTTTGCGCAAGCGATAACCACCCCTGCACCGACAGCGATTTGAACGCGGCGTAGCTTCCCACATCTCCAGAGGAGGCAATGGTCGCCGGGTTTAGCGTGACAAAGACGTGTCGCTCCCCAGACGCCTTGTCCGAATACTCGTAGTGCCGCTTGGCATTGGACAAAGCAACCTGTATTTCGTCGAGTGAGAGCAATCGTTCCGAACAGAAGTCAAACGTAACTGACATACTCATCAACTCCATCACAGGTGAGGGATAGGTATGATGTCTATCCCGACCCCACGGAACCAAAGCAAAATATTATCGGGGACGTCCGCTGCGGATGGGACCACGTATTTTATCCTACTGTAACTCGCTGAACCTCCCATATCAGCCATAGCCTTCGCTACCCAAGCCTTTGTTGTATCCAGACTTCTGAATGCTCCGCTGGTTGATTTGGCTTGATAGTATACGCCCTCGATGATCAGGTCAACATCTGTCTTACCTACAATCGTGTCGATATGGTTGGATATGAAGGTGATCGATGCCCCGGCGCGTCTGTGGTGTGCAGCGATCTCAAGCTCATAGCGGAAACCATGGACTGCACTATTGCTACTCTGCATCATTTTCGTAAGCTTGTGGAACCCAGGGATATCAGCTACTGTTCCCATGTCCTTCAAGAGGTCGGCTTGCTTGTACGCATCGGAAAGCAGGTTCTGGTTGGCCAAGATCTTCTTGGTCAATTCCGGGTCAATTCCGTGGTTCAACACTTTGGCCAGACCTTCGACGGCCTCCGTGCAGAGTTCGTCTCCCTGTTTGAGAGCGGCCAGGACTTCGTCGCTGGATTCACCCAATACCTTGGCAACCTTGCTGGCAACCTCGTCTCCGAGGTCCGCCCGGCGGGCAATATCGGCCACGAGATCGGTGGCTTGGCTACCAAGAGTCTTGTGGATTCTGAAGGCTTGCTGTGTAAACTCGGGGCCGTTCTTGCAGGCGACCTTAAGGCCATCGACCACATTGTCGGACGCACCTGCCACGTGAATGATGAAATCGCCGTTATCCCAAATCAGCTTCATTGCTGCCGACGCACCCTCGCTTTTCCAGGTCTTGAGGATCACTTCGACAAAACCCTGCCGGAATGCGCCGGAGCCAAGCCGTTTGACGAGCGTCTTGGCCGCACCGACTGACGCATCAGCGGGTTCTCCTGCAATTGGCGCAAGCTCCAGGCCGAGACCTATCGTGGCAAAGGCCAAGGTTGCCTTATCGGCCTCAGCCCAAGGCCAAGCGGCGCGAACGCCCTGGATGGTGAGATCCCGCACGTCACCCCAAATAAGCACGCCGGCAGCAACGTCGCCGGCGAATGCACTGGGCCCCGAACCTCCGCCCCACACGAAGCCGGCAACCACATTCTTCTGGTGTGCAAAGTACTTTTTGCATAGAATGGTGATCTTCTGCGTATGGCTGGGGCTGGCCGAAACGTACACCTCAGTCTCTTCACCATAGAGCCCTGGATCGAAAGATCCTGTCGAGTTCAGCCACACCACCGCACGACCATTGGCGTCCAACACTACCTTGTTGTCCGCATCTACTCCCGAGAGCGTGACCAGACTGCTGGAACCGGTCTGGAAGCGGGAGATAACCAGGTGATCTATGTTGCCTTGGAAGGAGCTTCCGACCAGGATTGGCGCGGTGCCTGGCGTGATCTCGCCCGAATACGGGACGGTGCTCTCACTTGCATCAACGCTGAGCGACAGAACACCATCGCTCATCACGGCGTGGACCCAATGCCATTGGCCGGCTTGAACGATCCCTGCTGAGGTGACTGTGTAGAGAGCGCCAGCTGCGTCTACGGTGAAAGTCAGGTGTCCCGTGTCATCCAGGCCGATTTGATATTCTCCGGATTTGCCGATTAGTGTGGCAGAACCTAAGACCTCCGGACGTATCCACAACTGGATGCGGAGCCCGTCACTGATATGTAGCGTGTCATCATCGGAAAGTTCCAGCCAATCGTCGGAGCCGTCAAAGTGGGCGGAGGCCGACCCTTCCGCGTAGTGAGTCGTATCCAGTACGACGTTATGGATCGTGGCGTGGTTGGATCCGACCGAGTCCCTGAAAGTCCCTCCCTCAATGGCATCCATAGGGTAGGAGGCCACAGGCTGGAAGGCCCCGGAGATGCCGCAGGTGGCAACAGCGCCCGGTGAACCATAAATATCGACCTTCGTACTGGCATAGTATGGAATGGCCGCCGATCCATCCAGGGTCTCCACAGCGAAAGTGCCATCGGTGGTTTCATCACCCACAATGACATCGTGCTCGACAACAAGGTACGTCGGAGCGCTGCATGTCACGGGGATCTCCATGTACTGGCCGGGGCTGCCGGCCGCTGCGGCAGACACCCATATATTCTCCACGCGGGCACCGGCAGACGACAGGGTAACGCTGGAGATGCCATTGGCCGTGTAGTCTATGTACGTAGTCTGCCCATTGATGTAACCATTCGAGGCATACCACGTCACGGATGTGGCCCAAGTCACCGGATGGCCCGACGAATCCGTGAAGGTCGCAGTCAGGGTGGCCGTCTCGCCAACGGCTACATCCAGGCTTGTCTTGGTCGAAGTCAATATGCTATTGATCGGATAGACGTTCACAATCACGGACAGCTCTGCGTTGCCTGCCTGTGCAATGACCGTTTGATTCTGGGGCAGGAACCCGGGCTGGACGGTAGCGGTGGCGATCCCGCGATAGTCCGTTTGGGTGCTCTGATCCAGGATCGTGCCAGAACCTGATAGTCGCCATGCCACCGGCATACCTTCGGCCACGGGATTGTTAAATTGATCCCTGAAGGTCGCCGTCACGATGGCCTGATTCTTCTCGTCAGCGGCGTATCCACCTTTATTCTTCACAATCTCAGAGTTGGCACTAACCGGCTCGCCAGGGACTATGTGTATGCCGCACGACACTGGATAATATGAACAGGCACGACGTACTCCGCCAGTCACAATGGACGTGAGGCATGCCACCATCACACAGCTTTCGCCAGCCGTCGTGCCCATTGACAGGGTGACAGCTGCACAGCCATCCCGTGTCAGAGTATGGCTCGCTGACAGCACGCCATCGTCTCCACTAACGAACCATTCCACAACCGAACCGTCCTCGACAGGTGAGCCGTCTTCAAAAAATGCCCCAGCTACCAGCACAACGGAACGGTCGTCCGCTGAGATTTCGTCTGGTCCGTGTACCTCGAATTGCAGGCCGGCATTTATGTCAAAGAACTTGCGCCGCACACCCCCGTGTTCCATTTCCACACAGATGCTAGCGGGACCGGGAGCAACAGCCTCCAGATACAGCTTCCCGAGGCCAGTGTCAGACTCAGATCCAAGATCTGTGTCAGCCATGTCCCACCAATAGGGGTCCTCCTCGGGCAGCTCAACGTCGGCAAACAAGTCTGGCAAGGACCACTCTCGGCTCTGTGGGGCTCCTGCGCCAACGAGAAGCTCTCCGGTCCCCACTTCACCTCTCCAGAGGCGTACACTGTCTGCTCCTTGGAGGACCGTCATGCGGAGGGTCCCCTGCGGCCGAGTCTCAAGATCGTTGCCGAAGTAGTCCTCGTGATAGATGCAGGAAGGATTGGCAAGAATGTATCCGCGGATGGCGCAACGGGTTGGGGGTCCGCCCACGTCAAGGCTCACGTCCCATTGATCGCTGAAGTATTCCACCGCAGGGTACCCGAGATACCAGTTCGAATTTGTGCTCAAGTCCGTCGGGGCAACCGCGTCATGCTCAACCATGCAGGTATAGAGCTCGGTGTACCCATCGCACGAGGAACCTTCGACTGTGTCACCCGGTCGATAGTGCGCCAGCGGGTCCCATTGGCGGACCTCCCACAGTGCAACAATGCACGCCCCACCCATGTCAGACGTGCCGTTTTCGTTTTCCACTTCTTGGGGCAACTCTCTACATGCCTGGTCTTCTCCGGAGTCAAAAACGCCGCCATCTGCACCCATGGCTCGAACGAAAATGCTGCCAGCAGATGTGCATGATGCCTCAATTGTATTCCCATTTGTCCCTGTCCCAATCCACTTGGACGATGCGGCGTCATAGTCCAGACGGAATCCACGATAACAAAGTGATCGATCAAGCTCCTCGTAGCTGGTATAGTAGACCTCCTCAAACTTCACCAGTAGCGGCGTTTCTTCAGGGTTCGCGATGCTACATATGGTCACAGGTCGCGGCACTCGAGCCTCGGAGGCGACAACTTCTGTAATCCCGTCCACGCTGTATGACAGACGTAGAACAAGATCCTCCAGAATCTGCGCACCCGGCCCGAATCGTATGTATAGACACGCTGGTGGCGCTGCGCCGGTAGGCCATGTATACGCGAATTCCTCACCCACCTGAACAAGTGACAACCTGCAGTAGTAGCCGGTATAATCATAACCAATCTCTATTTTGGCCGGGTCATAACCACTGATAGCCTTGATCGTCCACGCGCCATCCGCTATTGGAGGATGTTTGGCCGTGACAATCACTTGACGCCACCCATCGCCACGGGCATAAAGGGGGTTCCATGAGAGATCTACTTCGACGACAGCAATTGCGCCCGATGTGTCTTCTACGGTAGCACTGCCGACGGTATAACTCACCTTCACGGCGTAGGTGCCAAACTGGCTGGCCGTGAAAGTGGGATTCTTCACATTGGGGTCGGAGAAGGTAACACTGTTGGGTCCGGCGGCCTGGGACCATTGGTACGCGCCGCCCAGGACGGAGGCAAAAGAATTCAACTGCAACGGATCCCCCGTACCGACGTACGCCGGGAAGGTTGCTGGGGTCGTAATGTTCACATCCACCACACCAATCGGACCTGCTGTGTCGCTAACGGTAACGCCGCCGACTGTATAGTCCACTTTCACGACGTACGCCCCGGCGTCCATGGCCGTCAGGGTAGGATTTTGTGCGTATGGATCAGAGAAACTAGCTAACCCGGGTGCATACTCCAGGGACCAGCTATACGTGCCACCGAGGATGCCGGGAACACAATCCAACTGTAGAGGGCTCCCTACCGCGATATATGCGGGGAACACTGCTGGCGTCGCAATATTCACATCCACCACGGCAATCGGGCCGTCCATGTCGCTGACGGTGACGCCGCCCACCGTGTATGTGATGCTCACCACGTACACCCCCGACTCGGTGGCTGTAAAGATTGGGTTCTGCGCATGTGGATCAGAGAAACTGGCTGGACCGGATGCATATTCCAGGGACCAGCCATAAGTACCGCCAGCAGCTGAGGGGGTACAGTTCAGTTGAACAGGATCGCCCGGGGCGACATACGCCGGGAAGGTCGAGGGGTTCGTAATATCTACGGCCACCGCCGTGACGGAGCCTGTATCGTAAGCTGTAGTGCCCCCTTCGGTGTACTCGACCATCACGTCATAGTCACCGAATTGGCTGGGCGTGAAGCTGGTCGTGGTCCCGGCGGGATCGGAGAAGCCACTGGACGTATAACTACCGCTCGGCAGAAGTCTGGCTGTCCAAGTGATCGTGCCGCCACCTGCACCTGTCGTCTGGCAGGTGAAAGACAGGGGGCTGCCCACAGCGGTGTATTGTGGAAAAGTCAAAGGACTCGTGATCTCCACGGAGGGGTCCGCAACGGTGATCGTGGCTTCGTCATTGGCGATAGCCGTCATCAGGCCACCATAATCCTTGCTGTATTCAACGCGCACCGTGTAGGTTCCGGATTGGCTCGCGGTGAAGGTCGGGTTCTTCACCGTGGCCGGCGAGACACTGGCGCCCGTGGACGGGGTCACAGACCAAGCATAATCGCCTGAGATGTCAGGCAGCGGGTCGCAGTTCAGCGATAGAGGACTGCCGACCGTGGTCGATCCGGAGCCGCCCGATGGGGTCGTAATGTCCACTTGGAAGGCCAGTACGATCAGGGACTTTCCAGTATCGCTGGGCCCGCACTTGGCAAAGGGAAAGTAGGCTCCCCAGTCATCGAGGCCGGTGAGGACGGCGGCCCCATCGCTGCACGACTGGATGCTGCCGCCGCCACTCGCGGTCCAGGTGGGTTGGCCGCTGGGCCACGAGACGCTCGGGTTCGGCTGGGCCTGCAAATATGCGGTGCCTCCTACGGGCACATATATTGCGTCTGAATCGCTGAGATACTCCTTGACGGAGGCGACTTCGACGGCGTAGACCCTCGCGTAGTCGGAATCTGTGAGGTAGTCGTCATTCTCCGCCTCGGCCCAGATCTGGTACTCCCCGGCACTGGAGAACGAGAAGGTGCGGCTGGAACTGGGACAAGAGCCGTACCAGTCGGTCCCGCCGTGGTTGGTGAGGCCGGTGGAGGGAGACGACCACCAGTACCAACTCCAGATATAGGTGCCAGAGGACTCATCGGCCTCGATAGTGACACTGTCGCCGAGCCCTACGTAGTGAAGCCAGTCCCAGATATACACATCCGGAGGGTACGTACACGCATAGCTGGGAGCGGCCAATGAGCACATACCGCCTATTGCCATCACTATGATTATGGTCCGCCTGTTCATTTCTGGCCTCCTTCACCGCTGTTGCTGCTTGCTTGTAGCGCGCGGAGAACACCCGGCGCAGCTGGACACGCGGGATACCTCTGAACCAATTGCTCCAACGCCTGTCGCATGGCCAGTTGCGTCTCAGAGGTGTCTGCCGTCGCCTCCCGCATCTGCCGTTTGTAGACCTTGGCCATCAGAAACTGGGCTCTCCAGGCATCGTCATGCTCCGGCCAGCGTTCGAGCAGTTGCGTGCATTTGCCGATGGCGCTGTCATATTCGCCGAGGCGGAGATAGGCAGCGGCGGCGCTGTAACAGGCCACTCCGGCCACGTATGGATCGGGGGCCGGCCGGCTGAGAATGGACTCCCACTTTTCGATGGCTCTGAGGTAATCGGTCTTCACCTGAGTCGAGAGTCCCTCTTGCAGCGTTCCGGGGGCGGAAAGTTTCTCCGCCCGGCTTTGGCCGGCGGCGCGGAGCAGGTAGCCTTCGGCTATCATGTCCACTGCCTCTGCCAGGCGGGGGCTGTTGGCGCAGTCGGTGGCGACCTTCTGGAAGATCGTCTCGGCCGCCGCATCATCCCCCTGGCGGATCTTGATTCGGGCGAGTCCGGCCTTCGCCAGGGGCATAACCTCATGGTTTGGGTGCTTGTCTACGAGATGCTGATAGATGGCCCCGGCCTTGTCATCCCTCTTGAGGCGGATGTAGTGGTTGCCCACGAACTGCAAGGCGGCCGGCATATCCTGGTGATTGGCATAGTCCGCCATCAGTCGGCCAACCGCCGCTTCGGCGGCGGCGTCATCGCCGTTCTGGAGCGCCACAGTCGCCAGGTCCCGCTCGGCCCACATCGCTCCGTCGGTCCCGGGATAGGTCGTCCGCAGATTGTTGGCGATGGCGAGCAGAGATTGGCTGTAGGGAGAAGGCTCCGGAGGTTCCTGGTCCCGAGGCCTTACGTACGCGACCTCTTTCCAGGCGAGCGCGTTGGCCACGTTATACAGGCCTGTCGCCTTGGCCTCGCTGGGCGGAAACTGTGTCAGCAGGCTCTGGACGGCCGCCTCGATCTGGTCCCCATCCTTCGCCTCCACACCGGTTAGCGCCAGTCCGACCTGGGCATTGACCGCCTCCGATGGGTAGTTCTCTATGAGGAACTCGTGAAGCTCGCGAGCCGCCTCGAATTCACCGGCGTGGGAGTACTCGTACGCCGCCCATAAGACCAGGTTGGGAAGGTTCGGATCATCGCTATACTTCTGAAGCAGTACATCCAGGGCTGCATCGGCCGCCTGCCGGTCGTTGAGCCCGAGATCGCAGATGATGAGGCCGTGCTGGGCGAAGGCCGTGCGGGCCTTCGCGGGCCAGTTGTCCAGAACGTACCGGTAGATCGTGCGGGCCTTCTCGTAGTCTTCGAGCTTGCGGTAGGCCCAGGCGACGTGATTGAGGGCCTCCGCTGCCCACCGGTCGGCCGCGTGCCGTGCGGTGAGGTTCTGGAGCATGGCCTCCGCCGCCTTATCATCGCCAAGGTGGACGCTGGCAATGGCGATACTCATCTTCAGCCAGATGGCCTGCGGGTGCTGGGGCTGCGTAGCGAGGATGTTCTCATAGAGCTGGCCGGCTTGTATCGTCTTGTTCAGAGCCTTGGCCTGCTCGACGATCTCATGGAGAGCATGGGGCAAGGACTGATGCTGTGCATACTTACTCAGCAACTGTTGTACTGCTTCTTTTGCCTGGGGCTGACGCTCCGTCGCGAGGTAGATCAGTGGCAGCTTGCGGCGGGCGTTGAACGCGGCCTCCATCGCGGCCGGGTTGTTCGGGTCGGCCTCGCTGGCTACCTTCAGATAGACCTGTTCGGCCAGGGTGTACTGGCCGGCTTTGTGGAGCTCTTCCGCCTGTTTCAGGTCGGCGGCAGTGTCCGAAAACGCGAGTTGGGCCGCCAGCAGCACAGGCGCCGAAAGCACCATCCAGTGGACGACACGGATCTTCTTCATGGTACGGACCTCCTGTACGAAGAGACTGCTCCTGTCCTCGGGCGTGACGCGCGAGGCTTATCCTCGGTCGATGGCCTGTTGGTGTGGCCGTACAATCCGCGCACCGATGCCAAAACGGACATCGATTCTTGTGGGCAGACGGAGAAAAGGCTTGACGAACCGTAGCCGGTGTGCCTATGGTAGGTCATCGGCCGGAGGCGCGCAAATGCCCCTCTGGCGCGACCCGGTGGGCCAGCAAATGCTCTCCAAAGCTAACTTGCTGGCTCATCGCTTTTTCAAGCGTACGGCGTTCTCAATCCTTCTCGCACGCACAAACCATCGACTTGTTCATCGTAAGCGTGTGGAAAACCGTTTCACCTCCTTGTCTATGCGCGGTTCCTGGATCTATGTCTTCTTGAATCTGCGGGACTATCATCATCCGGCCAACCGCTGACCGGCCGGCTCCATCCACGACCGCTGCGATCGCACTCAGCGAGATGAGTCTCTCTCTAGTCTCTTTGCCTGGTCCTTACCGCTTCACTCTGTCGGCCTTTCTCGCGCCGGGCCAAGCCCACTCACTCATAGATATCTCCCACTGGGCTGTCCAAATCCGCACATCCAATTGCGTCGAATACCGCGCCCCGCAAGACCTGTCAAGCCCGAAAATCGGATGTTCACAAGTTTTTTCCAGAAATCCACGTCAACAGAACGCCCCGTCCTACGCCGTACGATAGTAAGGCGTTTCTCATCGGCCGGAGGTGGGTGCCATTCTCCCAAAAGGCTCCCAGAACACCAAGAAACCTGTGAGTGTCACAATGGTTGGTGACGATCTTTCCTCTCGGCGAGTGTCGGCCCTTCTTCGATTCCCCAGAGAGAACGCCTTGGACTTCCTTCGAGATTCTCCGAGCCGGGTATTTCTGCCCTCCTTCGCAACGGACATGGCATCCGAAGGCCCTATCACAACCCAGTGTGCCTGTCTTATTGGCGCACTCATCGAATGGAAGGTTCGCGGACTCTCTCCTTTCTTATGCCTCGTAAAGCAAGAGGGCTTCGATGGTTGGAATCTGCGATAATTGACAAGATGGTCGTATGACCATACAATGGTGCCAGGCACATCAGAAGGGCCTTGCATGGGTAAGGAAGAACAGAAGACCAGGTTCGTGGAACTGAGGGCGAAGGGGCATAGCTACGCCCGGATCGCCGGGGAACTGGGCGTCTCCAAGGGTACGCTGGTCAATTGGAATGCTGAATTGGAGGCTCAGATCGCTCAGGCCCGGGCCGTCGAGCTGGAGGCACTACAGGACGAGTTTTTCCTGCTCAAAGAAGGACGCATACGCCTCATCGGAGAGCAACTCAAGGCCATTCAGGCCGAGATCGGCGGCCGGGACCTCTCTCAGGTCAAGATGGAAAAGCTGCTGGATCTGCAACTTCGGTACTTCGAGGAACTCAAGGGCGAGTACGTCGAGGTGGGCCAGAGGACCAGAATTGGTCCAAAATTGAACAGCAGCGATATCTGCGGGCAGCTTCAGAGCGTGCTGAGCCGCTATCGGGCCGGCGAGATCGGCGAATCGCAGGCCAAGCTGGAGCAGGCGGTGCTCCAGTCCATGCTCAAGGCCATCGAGCAGACGGAACTCGCGGCTAAGCTGGAACGCCTGGAAGCGGTAATACAGTCAAGGAATTGAGCGATGACACGGACGGTGACCGCAAAGGCGGTGAAGGGGCTCTTGGTGAAGGGTCTGAGCGGCTGGGAGGCCGGTAAGCTCGTCCTGCAGGACATGATCTACGCCTATCGCGCCAAGGGCTCCGTGCTCACGGAAGCCGACATAGCGGCCATGCGGAATGCCCCGATGGAGACAGCCGACACGCGGGACTACAACAAGTTCATCGCATTGTGCCAGGGCTTTCGTGAGGGGTACATGCTGGCGGGATGGGTCTGCAAGGACGCCTGCCTGGAGATCAGCTCTCTGGATCACCTCCTGCAGGATGCCGACAAGCGCCGTACGGTGGAACTGTTCGAGTCGATCGGTCCCCACGTCGTCACACGGAGGCAGTACGACGAGATCGTCGCCGCCCAGCGGCAGAAGAAACTGGAGTACGAGTACAGCCTCGGCTACGTGATCGAGGAGCGGTTCTGCGCGATCGCGCCGCCAGAGGCCAAGAAGGCGATAGACGAGGCCGGGGTGGACATAGAGACCTTCGAGGACTTCGTACCCGCCGTACCGGAGCAGTACGCGGATCTCCGCGATCAGGCCATCGATGAGATCCACAAGCTCCACACCAGCGGCAAGCTGCCGGCGGTCTATCACAAGGAGGATGCAAAGAAGGCCAAGCCCCTCTTGACCAAATGGAAGAGGGGCAAGCTCTCGCCACAGGACACCATGAAGCTGGTGGATATACTCTATGTCACGGGCCAGCAGCTCTACGACTGTGCCCAGCTTCCCGAGTGGAAGGATTTCGTGGACCGGTATCAGCGACACTGGTTCGACGACGACGAGCGATTCCGGCACGTCTACGCCGTGCTGGAGGATGCCCCGGAGATCTGGCTCGATGAGACGGGTGACTACAAAGGCCCGTCCAGGCCCAGCGAATGGATCACCCGGAGCGCGGAACTGATCCTCGGGCTGGTCAGTCACGATGACAAGCCAAAGAAGTCCGTAGAGCAAGTCGGATCGGAGCTGAGGGACCGATTGGATACAGCCGGGCAGAATGTCCGCCTCTTCCTGGCCATCAAGGCGGTCCTCGACGCGGCGGCCGATGCCGTCGAGTTGGACGTGTCGGACGATGACGGCGTACTCGCCAGTCCACACAGGAGGCTTGGCGCGTTCATCGCCCTCTACAACATCCGACTGGCGGAACTCAAGGCGGAGCGAAAGCCGTGGGAGTCGGGCGAGACTCGGCTGGAAAAGGTCTTGAGGATGCTGCCAGCGATCGACGTTGAAAGGCTCAAGCCGAGCCCTGACTCGCTGAAGCAGCTTAGGGGCACGATCCTGAACGATGCGAGCGGCGAAGAATGGCTGCGGACGAAGGTTCGGTCGCTGCAATGCGGAGACGGCTTCCGCTTCGAGGAACTCCTCAGTCAATGAGCTTGTCGCTGGGGATGATCCTGGAGGAATCCCTGATGATTGCGGCCACCCTGGGAAATCTCGGTTGCGGGCGGATTCTTGTATCAACATTGGGGGCTTGGGAACCGCCTTCAAGGGTTAGGCCGGATTGGTGGTGATGGGCGATTTTTGGCTTGGATTGGGACATCTTCGTGACAGATGGTCGTTCAATCCACACCGCAAGCTGCCGGAGGGCGAGGGGATCTTCCTGTTTCAATCCACACCCGCACGCGGCGGGTGACGGAGACACGGATTATGGATCGAAAACGTGGAGTGAGTTTCAATCCACACCCGCACGCGGCGGGTGACAGCGTCCGAAGTGGCTGGCCGATCTGCCGAAGTTGTTTCAATCCACACCCGCACGCGGCGGGTGACCCACCGGGAACCTCGGCACGGTGCTGCACCGTCGGTTTCAATCCACACCCGCACGCGGCGGGTGACCGATAATAGCCGCAGCTCCTCGGGCATGGCCAGGTTTCAATCCACACCCGCACGCGGCGGGTGACGTCAGAGACGGACTGGGCTTGTGCCTTGGCGGGAGTTTCAATCCACACCCGCACGCGGCGGGTGACACGGCTGCTCGTCACGAACCCGTTCGATCGCGCCTCGTTTCAATCCACACCCGCACGCGGCGGGTGACTCAAGGACAATCTCGACTGGCCCGGCGACAAGACGTTTCAATCCACACCCGCACGCGGCGGGTGACCGGATCCAGGCGGCGACGGCCCTGTACCACGAGACGTTTCAATCCACACCCGCACGCGGCGGGTGACTGTATGGTGCCTGGCAAGCTCAATTCGATCCGACGTTTCAATCCACACCCGCACGCGGCGGGTGACCCTTTCGGTGTGTCCCGCCGCGGGCCCTGCTTCACGTTTCAATCCACACCCGCACGCGGCGGGTGACACTTACTCCAACCTCAAAACGGATTTCACCGTGGTTTCAATCCACACCCGCACGCGGCGGGTGACGCCCTGCACTTGATGATGAAGACCGCCGGGATGCTGTTTCAATCCACACCCGCACGCGGCGGGTGACGACGCCGTCGGCAAGAAGGCGCCCAGAGGCCAGAAGTTTCAATCCACACCCGCACGCGGCGGGTGACGGGGGGCCTATAAGCATTTGCGGCGAGAGATGCTGTTTCAATCCACACCCGCACGCGGCGGGTGACTCCGGGAGTACAATATCAGTATATCGTCGTTTGAGTTTCAATCCACACCCGCACGCGGCGGGTGACACAGGTACACCGTCTCATCGCTGTCACCGAATGTGTTTCAATCCACACCCGCACGCGGCGGGTGACGCGAGTGTGTCAGCCAGTACCCCACGATCTGATCGTTTCAATCCACACCCGCACGCGGCGGGTGACGTTTCACGGTGTGCTCGTGCGCGTGTGCGATCTGCGTTTCAATCCACACCCGCACGCGGCGGGTGACCATACTGAACCAGGACATCGCGGGCGAATTCTACGTTTCAATCCACACCCGCACGCGGCGGGTGACATCTCACTCACTTCACTCCCTCATACGTCTTCTCGTTTCAATCCACACCCGCACGCGGCGGGTGACCGCTTGTCATGCCCCTATCGCGGACAAACGTAGTGTTTCAATCCACACCCGCACGCGGCGGGTGACGAGCGAGATCGGCGTATCAAACATCGCAGCGGACAGTTTCAATCCACACCCGCACGCGGCGGGTGACCTTCGGCGCTTGTACCATCCTCGGGGCTGGTTGGGTTTCAATCCACACCCGCACGCGGCGGGTGACCACGAGTACGGGCAGGTTGCCGGAGGATTTGGCATGTTTCAATCCACACCCGCACGCGGCGGGTGACTGCAGCAGCTCGACCGCCTGCTCGGCGGAATCGACGTTTCAATCCACACCCGCACGCGGCGGGTGACCATGATGGTTGGCTCAACCAACTCGTTTCCGGTGTTTCAATCCACACCCGCACGCGGCGGGTGACCGGAGTACGAATCACGGGTACAGCGGGATACCAAGTTTCAATCCACACCCGCACGCGGCGGGTGACCCCCAATGAACCCAGCGAAACCGGAGAGGACGGACGTTTCAATCCACACCCGCACGCGGCGGGTGACACCGCAAGGACGCACTCAAGCAAAGGAGAGGGAGAGTTTCAATCCACACCCGCACGCGGCGGGTGACAGCCCATTGCTGAGATTACCGACTGCACCTTCACCGTTTCAATCCACACCCGCACGCGGCGGGTGACACCAAGGCCGCCCGCTTGTCCGCCAACTTGATCCGTTTCAATCCACACCCGCACGCGGCGGGTGACCTCTCGCGTTGGTTGTGCTTGACAGGAATGCGTGTTTCAATCCACACCCGCACGCGGCGGGTGACACGACGGCCGGGTCGTCGAGATCGAGTTCGAGCGCGTTTCAATCCACACCCGCACGCGGCGGGTGACTTGACTACCTGGAGTCGTTCCGGCGCGCGCACCCGTTTCAATCCACACCCGCACGCGGCGGGTGACGTTCCACCCGACTTCCGTTTGGAGACCACATGATGTTTCAATCCACACCCGCACGCGGCGGGTGACGCGGCGGCAACGCGATGCGGACAAGCGCATGATGTTTCAATCCACACCCGCACGCGGCGGGTGACACCACGTCCACTCCCGAAGTGGAGATGAATACAGTGTTTCAATCCACACCCGCACGCGGCGGGTGACGGCGCAGAGCCGCAGGCAGCGAGCGTCTACGTGGCGTTTCAATCCACACCCGCACGCGGCGGGTGACGTACGCGCACGGCCGCATCTGCGAGGGTAGAGCCGTTTCAATCCACACCCGCACGCGGCGGGTGACGCGCACAGCGGCAGAGCAAGGTGCGGAAAACCTTAGTTTCAATCCACACCCGCACGCGGCGGGTGACGCTACGGCGGCAATACAGCCGTCAAGACGTGGTGGTTTCAATCCACACCCGCACGCGGCGGGTGACATAGGCACTGTGGGGCGCGCGCCGTCGAGTGCGCCGTTTCAATCCACACCCGCACGCGGCGGGTGACGCGATTATCTCCGCAAGGGCAAGCGCGTGGAACTGTTTCAATCCACACCCGCACGCGGCGGGTGACTCGAGCAATTCGCAGAGTACCCGGCGCGGGAGGGGTTTCAATCCACACCCGCACGCGGCGGGTGACGGATCAGCAGATTCGCGAGGCCCAGGCCGACCTCGTTTCAATCCACACCCGCACGCGGCGGGTGACAGGATCGCTTCGAGTTCGGGATCGTCCGTCTCGTCGTTTCAATCCACACCCGCACGCGGCGGGTGACATCTCGACGGTTCCTGGGACGCGATCGAGGGCGCGTTTCAATCCACACCCGCACGCGGCGGGTGACCGGAGTTCCTCCAGGGCATGCCCGGCGGCAAGACGTTTCAATCCACACCCGCACGCGGCGGGTGACAACTGTTCGTCCCCAAGGTCTGGATGCACACCGAGTTTCAATCCACACCCGCACGCGGCGGGTGACACCTGTACCACCTGCGGCAATTGCGGAACCAACTGAAGTTTCAATCCACACCCGCACGCGGCGGGTGACGTATTACTATGGCCTCAAGCAGTTCGGGTCGCGTGGTTTCAATCCACACCCGCACGCGGCGGGTGACAAGCTGCGGATACTGCAAAGCTACCGATTAAGGAGTTTCAATCCACACCCGCACGCGGCGGGTGACCGATCAGCCAGCCCTTGCTCCCGTAAAAGTCCATGTTTCAATCCACACCCGCACGCGGCGGGTGACAGAGCGATACGAGCACCGGCGCCTGGATCGACGCGTTTCAATCCACACCCGCACGCGGCGGGTGACCTCCCGTTCGTATCGCGACCGGCACTGGGCACACAGTTTCAATCCACACCCGCACGCGGCGGGTGACTTTGGGTTTCTGCGACTCCTTGGCACGCTCACGTGTTTCAATCCACACCCGCACGCGGCGGGTGACGTCCTCCCCGTTGATGAGGTCGCGGACGAGTAGGGCGTTTCAATCCACACCCGCACGCGGCGGGTGACGCGTGCGCCCCTCGGTACTTGATTGAGTAACCATAGTTTCAATCCACACCCGCACGCGGCGGGTGACAACACGTTGTAGATCGACTCCCAATTCATGTCGCGTTTCAATCCACACCCGCACGCGGCGGGTGACCACCACAGGCGGGCCATACGGGCAGGCAAGCGCAGTTTCAATCCACACCCGCACGCGGCGGGTGACGCGAACTACTACCCGAGAGTCGGCACCACCGGCGCGTTTCAATCCACACCCGCACGCGGCGGGTGACATGGTCGCCGCCATGTCGTCACGCAGCGCCCGGTGTTTCAATCCACACCCGCACGCGGCGGGTGACGTGACGAATCGGGGGGGCAAGGTCGTCTTCATCGTTTCAATCCACACCCGCACGCGGCGGGTGACCATACTGAACCAGGACATCGCGGGCGAATTCTACGTTTCAATCCACACCCGCACGCGGCGGGTGACGCCTGATTCAATACAAAGGCGTCGGTGATGCGATGGTTTCAATCCACACCCGCACGCGGCGGGTGACCAGTCACCCCGCGCGACGAGCTGGTCAAGGTCAAGGTTTCAATCCACACCCGCACGCGGCGGGTGACGTCAAAGTGACAGCGGCGGGCCAGTTGTTGATCGAGTTTCAATCCACACCCGCACGCGGCGGGTGACGCGCGGCCAGGGCCTGGACCTCGGCTGCGGCGACGAGTTTCAATCCACACCCGCACGCGGCGGGTGACACCTGCGAGTCGATGATACAACGGTTCGCTTCTGTGTTTCAATCCACACCCGCACGCGGCGGGTGACGCCGAAAAACGGGTGTCGCATCACCAAACGCGTGGTTTCAATCCACACCCGCACGCGGCGGGTGACGAAAATCTGCAGGGCGTAGACGGTTGATAAACTCACGTTTCAATCCACACCCGCACGCGGCGGGTGACCCTGGGGAACCATAATCCGGATGCCGGAGCTTGCGTTTCAATCCACACCCGCACGCGGCGGGTGACATAAGAGGACGGATAACAGGCGCATACGAATTGTGTTTCAATCCACACCCGCACGCGGCGGGTGACATGGATTATGACCACAGGGATACGGCCCCCCTGGGGTTTCAATCCACACCCGCACGCGGCGGGTGACGACTCGTAATTCATGCCGCGAAAGCGCATATCCAGTTTCAATCCACACCCGCACGCGGCGGGTGACACGAGTGTTTCCTCTTCTGCCTCATAGATTTCTTTGTTTCAATCCACACCCGCACGCGGCGGGTGACCATATCGGCCATACGTTCCCGCGTCCAAACCCTCGTTTCAATCCACACCCGCACGCGGCGGGTGACGCCCCACATCTGCTCGCGTAGTCTGCAGGGGAAAGTTTCAATCCACACCCGCACGCGGCGGGTGACTAGAGATTGCGACGGCGTGTGTTATGGGTACGGTGTTTCAATCCACACCCGCACGCGGCGGGTGACACGAGTGTTTCCTCTTCTGCCTCATAGATTTCTTTGTTTCAATCCACACCCGCACGCGGCGGGTGACCGCAGTGATGAGACTGGACTGGGTTAAAAATCTGTTTCAATCCACACCCGCACGCGGCGGGTGACTCACCGGATGCAGGAGTTGGGGCCGGGCAGCGACGTTTCAATCCACACCCGCACGCGGCGGGTGACAGGAGCCCACAATGAGCGCGAACGTACAACATCTTGTTTCAATCCACACCCGCACGCGGCGGGTGACCTACCCAACCACATCGAATTGTCAATCCCCTGGAGTTTCAATCCACACCCGCACGCGGCGGGTGACGGCTCCAGCGACGCCATTCTGGCCGACGCCATCTGGTTTCAATCCACACCCGCACGCGGCGGGTGACTTATGCAGTTCTGCGTGATGGATAAGACAGACAGGTTTCAATCCACACCCGCACGCGGCGGGTGACCGACGTACGCCTCCGCCGTCTCCGGCTCGGTAGTGTTTCAATCCACACCCGCACGCGGCGGGTGACC